>NZ_CP108381.1:614166-1228333 GCF_035956715.1 Nocardia sp. NBC_01329
GCCTTCCAGCCTTTGTTCGACTGGCTTGGTCTCCGGTGGTCCAGCGGACTCGTTCGGCGACGGTGGAATCTGAATCCCGGCCTGTCGTGAATCTATAACTACTAGTATACCCTAGGGGGGTATTTTCCTGTCGGCACGAGTGGGTATCGTCGTGATCAGGCGTCCCACTCATCCGGAATCGTCCGGCGCGGTCGGTATCGACTCGGCATGTTCGGACATCTCCTCGGCGGTAACCGAGTCGTCCCGTAACGCCAAGGTCGGAACCAGGATCAAGTCCAGTGGCTCACCCCGGAAATCGCGCCCCCAGGTGAAGCGGGTCAAATACTCGCCGGGGTGAATGCGTGGCCGATCGCCCTCTTGGATGCGTCGAGCCTTGTTGTCGGGTTCGAGCCGGTTCACGGCCCAGGCGATGATCTGGCGCACCTTGATGTCGAACGGGGTCGGCGCCTGGGCCATCATGTCCGGCGTGTTCATGCTGCTCCTCCGGTGCCCTCGTTGCGGCTTTTGGTGGGCTCGTGGCGCTTCAACCAGGCGAGGATCTCGGGCGGCGTGCGCTCAGGGCCCAGGATCGACAGCAGGGCTTGGTAGTCGGCTTTCCTGATGCGGCGCATGGCTCGGCGGGCGCGGGTGGTGGTGCTGGTGGTCATTGCGGCGGTATTACCAGCTGCCCGCGCCATAGCTTTCGAGGACGGCGACATCGGCTTCCCCGTCGAGGTAGGCGTACACCTCCATTAGCCCGATGCTCCCGTCCTTGCGGTGGAAGACCTGGATGGCGTCGGGCACAGTAAATTTGAGATCGTCGCTGTGGTCGTTCATTTGCGTAAGCCTCCGGTCGAGTTAATGAAAGCCCCCTCGAATTTCATGGGCAAAATAGGGGGCGTAAGGGCGGGCTGCTTTCGGTTCAGCAGGCGCGTATCGGATGTGAACTCTTGATCGCGATCAGCTCAGGGCGGGAATTGGCCGCTGTTCATCGGCGGGGATCTTGGACCGGTCCCACCCGGGGAGCCCGCTCAGTGCGATTTCCGAGCACAGCTCTTGCCGGATAGTGGCATCGCGCTGCTCCTCTGCCCATCGCACGGCGTCGGCGGAGGTCTGGCCGAACTCTTCCGGGATGTCGCGGGATTCGTTCACAACCATTCGAATCGGCCACCCGGCTTCGGGCTCTATCGCTTCGGCCCACGGCGGCTGATCGGTTAGTTCCAGGGCCAGGCGCCGGGCGTGATGCAGCAGCATGGGCATGGGCTCGTCTTCGCCCCGGTTCTTATACAGCTGGTAGGCGGCTTTCGTTAGGCGGACCTCGAGACCATCTCTCTTGCCCGTGAATTGGAGCGCCGCCCACGCCTGCGCCAGCTCATCGGCCCGGTGGTCTTCGTAGTCGAGAATGGCCGCCCGCGCCTGCTTCTGGGTCAACTCCCCGGCTGTGTGCTTGTCGACGGCTTCGCCGGGAGTAAGTAGTGGCACAACGGTTTTCGGCTCCGAATCGGAGCTCTGGGGCGCGGCCGGCTTCGACCTCTTGGCTCTCGGCTTGTACTGGTCGCGCTTGGCCTTGGCTTTTTCTTCGAGCTGCTTAGTCGAGGCCTGGGTGTCGTCCCACTCGGTGAGCTTCCACATGCCCGGCCCGACCTCGACCAGCCTGCCCGACTCGATAAGTGCCGGAACGGCCGCACGCCAGGGTTTGGCAATCGAGGCCGCGCTCGTGATGTCGTCGCGGGTGACGGTGCCGTTGGTGCCGTTGGCTGCCGAGTGGGCGAATAGCTCGACCCGGAGCAGCTTTGCCGACACGGATAGCCTGGCGGCGTCGCCGAGCAGCTTTGTGTCGATGAGCGCCGCGAACGGCCTGCGTCGCTGCCTGCTCATCGCCTGTTACCGGCGGCCTTGATCGTCTCGGTGAGGCTGGCGACCTGCTCGGCGGTAAACGGCGCGACCGGCCCCCGCAGACCGTCGTCATCGCTCGTCAGGGCTGCGATCCAGTCCAACAGCCGTACGTGTGCGTAGTGTCGGCGGGCGTCGGCAATCTGAGCTGCGGTTCCTCGGCGGTCCTTGCGGTACAGCTGAGCAAGCGCGGTTCGGGCTGCTCGGGTGCGCTGGGTGGCGGGCGCGGAGAGGGGCGGCATCATAATTGTTCGATTTCTTCCGAGGGATGTCGTCAGGTTTGTGGTATCTAAATCCACTAGCAATTAAACCAGTGGCCACCGCGTATCTGCCGTGGAGTGTGCAATCGTCGTGTTTGGTACACGTAATCGCACCGGCTCTGAATTCGACTGCCGAGCCCCCTTTGACACTTAATCGTCAAACTAATATCGGCATTCTGGGAGACTGAAATTGCCTCGGGGTATGCCGACCTACCCAGAGTCGATTTTCGCGGCCCTATGGCTCTCCCTGTACTCAGGGCGGGCTATGCCTGTCGACTGTCCGGGGTGCGGTGGGCGTGGGTGTGTCCTGCCCCAGGGAATTCTTCGGTGCGCCGGGGCGCCTGGGTATTCTCGGTGCGCGGGTGTTCGCGGGTATTTGCGGTGCGCGGTCTGGCCAGCGTCCCCCGGGTGTCTTTGCGCTTTCTTGCCCGGCGGCCCCGCTCGGAGGGGTGAGCCCCCCAGAGGGGCGAATACCCCGACGGCGGGGTTCCGCCGGAAGGAATACTTCTCTATACCCTCTTTAGGAGGGTAAGAGAAGATTACCTTCTCTTAGACCACGCCCGCGCATTGGAAATCCGGCTGTTTACGCAGGTAGTGCCGGGTATTTGGGCCCTTGCGGAATGGGACGCTCCGTCGACGCAGCGTCGACGCTCCGTCCGAACGGCCCCACTGTCGCGCACTGTCGCACCCCCCGGTTCAGACACTCAGGACGGACCGGCATTGCCCAGCGCGCTCGAGGTCTGGTCGTCGGTCTCTGCTATCTGCTTGACCGACAGCTCGAAGGTTTGCTTCATCAGCCCGGTGATCTCGATGGCCTTGGTGAGTCGGTTCACGGCCGAGTCTTCATCCCCGAGCGCCTTCTTGGCGAACTTGTCCGATAGCTGAGTCGCCGACCGCAACCCGCCGAACCCCGAGATGTATTGGAGGTTCGTAGCCTGGACCACCATGTCGTTTAGCTGGCCGATGAACGTGTCGCAGCGCTTCGCCAGGGCCTCCCCGACGGTCTTGTCCATCCGCAGTTCGCCGTTCTCGGCTTGGGTCCGCAGGTTCTGCCAGTACTTGAGCTGGTCTTCTTGATCGTCGGCCACGGCCGCCCCTTAGTTCGGTAGAAATGGCTCCAGCTCGGTAGCTTGCTCGACCGCCAGACTGCACGGTGGCTTCTCGGGGGCTGTCTCCCTCTCCGACGCATCCCAATCGACGATGACGTTCGCCATGCCCCCGCCGCTCGGCATCGAGACGTAGCACCGGAGCATCAACGGGCTGTTCGCCTGGCGGTAGGTTTTCCCGGCCCTCGAGCCGATCTGAACATCCGAGAGGCCGGTAATCGTCGGGTTACCCGGTAGATCATCCTGGGTGAACGTGGTCGTGCCGATGCTCACCGCATAGGGCGTCTTGTCGACAGGCCGCCAGAAACAGATCTTCCAGGTGCCGCCGCCGGTCGGAGTGTCGACAGAGGTCTTCTTAGTTGCGGGGTCCAGTCCAGCCGCGCGCAGTGCATCGTCGGGCAGGTCACTGCATGGGTTGAACGCAACTGTGGTCGGCCGTTCTGTGGTGGTCGGGCTCCCCTCGACGGTGGTCTCTCCGCAACCCGCGACCAGCAGTCCCGCGCAAGCCAACAGCGGCAACCAGATTCGGCCCACAGCGCCCCCTTTCGACTGCCGAAACTCTATCAGCTCTCAATCCACCAAGTACGGGGTCGCGCGTGCCGGTCTGGGAGTACCTGGCCCCCAACTGGAAATACCGGCGGACCCGTACCGCGATCTATCCCGATATCGGCGTCGGCGGCTGCGAAACGGATGGATGTAGCGCTCCCACCATCCACCATCGGGGTCTAGGGTCGGGGTGTGGCCAGCGTGCAGCGCTACGCGATCAAGGCCGGGCGCAGATATCGGGTCCGATACCGCCAACCCAACGGCCGGACGACCGCGCGCAACGGCTTCAAGACCCGACAAGCCGCCCAGCAGTTCGCCAACACCGTCGAGGTGGCCAAGCTGGATCGGACCTATATCGCCCCGGCGCGCGGCAGGATCACGGTGAGCGAACTCGGTCTACCCCGGCAGGCGCATGTCAAGGTCTCATGGTCTACGCGGCGCGAGAGCCTGTGGAGGGTGCATGTCGAGCCGTTCTGGGGCGAGCGCTCGGTCGCATCCATCACCCGGCCGGAGGTTACCGACTGGATAGCGGGAATCGACCGCGCACCCTCTACCGTCGCCGATATCCACACCGTGTTGTGCGCCGTCCTGGATCGGGCCGTGGAGGAGAGCCGCATACCGACCAATCCGGCGCGCGGGGTGAAGCTGCCCAGACGTTCGGCCACCGAGCACAACTACCTAACGCATGCCCAAGTTGCCGCGCTGGTCGCCGAAGCCAAGCATCCGGAGATTGTGGCCCTGCTGGCGTACTCGGGGCTGCGCTGGGGCGAGATGGCAGCACTCCGACCGCGCGATATCGAGGCCCGGCGCATCCACATCGTTCGGTCGGCAAGCAAGGTCAACAGCCGCTCCGTGATGACCACACCGAAAACCTGGGAACGGCGCACTATTGCGGTACCGGGGGCGTTATGGACATGCTCGGGCCGCTGCTCGGTAAGTCTGCTGACGCGCTGGTCTGGTCGCGTCCCGATGGTGAGCCGCTGCGCCCGCCGACCACGACCCACTGGTTTGCTGCCGCCGTACGTCGATGCCAAGATGCCGACCCCACCTTTCCCCGGGTGACCGCGCACCAACTACGCCACACGGCCGCGAGCCTCATGATCTCCACTGGTGCCAACGTCAAGGTCGTGCAGCGCCAGCTAGGCCACAAGTCCGCAACCATGACCCTGGATCTCTATGGGCACCTGTTCGCCGACGACTTGGATGCGCTTGTTTTGCGCTTGGACGGGCTGCTTGTGGCAAAAAACAACTCCCCACCTGCCGAAACAGATGGGGAGTTCAGTGGAGCTGCCGGGAATCGAACCCGGGTCCTCCGCCGCTTCATCAAGGCTTCTCCGTGTGCAGTTCGCTGGGCCTCTACTCGGATCTCCCGGTCTCGCGAACAAGCCGGGATGACGATCCCAGTCGCTGTTGGATGTCCCGTACTACTCCGCGACCGAATCGCACGGTGAGCCCTCTAGCTGATGCCGGCACCGAAGCCGAGGGCAAACCTCGGGCCGACAGAGACGCTATCGCTTAGGCAGCGAGAGCGTACTCGCGCTGATTGGAATCGGCGCTTAATTGGTTGCAGCGACGCTTACGGTGGTCTCCTGCCTGCACCGACACGCTTCCCCTGAATCTACGTACGCAGTCGAAACCGTTCAGCCCCGTGCGTCCCGGCACTTTGCCGGGCTTGTCATGTTAACACCTGACCCACCCCGGTTCATTCCCATTTACGGCGTCGCCGGGCCGCTCAGCGCATGCCCTTGATGCGGCGGCCGATCTCACGGGTGACCTCGCGTTCAGCGGTGCGCCGGGCCAGATCTTGCCGTTTGTCGTAGTCCTGCTTACCTTTGGCGAGGGCGAGCTCGACCTTCACCTTGCCGTCGGAGAAGTACATCGACAGCGGTACCAGGGTCTGGTTTCCCTCGCGGGATTTGCCGACCAGGCGTTCGATCTCCCGTTTGTGCAGCAGCAGCTTGCGGACCCGGCGCGGTGCGTGGTTGGTCCAGGTGCCGTGACTGAACTCGGGGATGTGCAGGCCGCGTAGCCATACTTCCCCGTTGTCCACGGTCGCGAAGGCGTCCACCAGTGAGGCCTTGCTCTCACGCAGACTCTTGACCTCGGTACCGACCAACGCGATCCCGGCCTCGTAGATGTCCAGGATCGTGTAGTTGTGCCGTGCCCGGCGGTTGGTCGCGATGACCTTGCGCCCGTTCTCCTTCATATCGACAACCTTAAGCGGCCGCGGCAAGCCGGTTATTCCCGGTGGCCGGTCAGCCGGGTTGGAGTACCAGATAGAGGACGAAGACCCCCGCGAAGGCGATGACCAGCAGCACCGTGGACAGGCGTGGCCTGCCGCTGCCGGTCGGAAGGATTCGGCGGTCGAGCCAGCTGCTCTCGACCGCCGGGTCTGTGTTCCGGGTCCGTGGCGGGCCGTCCGCGGGTTCGCCGGAGCGATCGGCCCCGTCCCCGCCGATGGTGTCCTCGGACCCGTCCCCGGATACCATGCACGCAGACTAGCTGTGCGGGCAGATATTCGCGGACGGGGCGCGCGAATACGGTGTCAGCGAGCGGATCTCAGGATCCGCAGCGCGATCCCGAGGCCGACGAGGATGCTCGCGGTGGCGACCAGTGCGGTGGCGAAGGACTGGGTCAGAGCGGCGATACCGGTGCTGAAGATGAGGCACGTGGCGAGAGCCAGCAGCGCGGTGCCCCATTCCATACCGGCGATCCGGGCAGGTCGGTTACGCAGTGCTGTCATATTTTCGGAGTACCCGGCGCCGTGGGTTATCAAACCGTTACTGCCGTAATCACCGGAAATATGGTAATCGACCCGCAGGTCTGCCGTACGGGGTGTGCGGTGGCGAGCCATGGCAAAACCTCCGTTTCGGAGTCGGTGCGGCGACCTACTTCACAGTAACGGAGAAATCTCCTCCTGGACACCTGTCAGCAAATCTGGAGACAACCATCACAGTAGGCCTCGGTCAACGGTTCGGTGGTGCGATCTGCTTGTGATCTTTCAGCAAAATTGCCTGTTCCAGGACATCAAGTTGGTTTCGGGTGGGTTGACGCGACCGGGGGAATCCGAAGGTGGCCTCCAGTGGACCGGACGCCGCGAAATGTTGCTGATTATTAACTGAAATCGGCCCGGGAATGCCTCGATGCCGGGTGCTGAACCTGCTGCCTAAGCTCGTGGTATGTGCAATCCAATCCGGCGGGCACCGTGGTCCCGCGCACTGCACGGGTGGCCGGTTCCGGACGCGGGTGCGCAGCGGTGACCGAGTGGTACGAGCGCACCGGTCGTCTCGCCGCTCTCACCGGTGCCGGAATCTCCACTGACAGCGGTATCCCCGATTTCCGCGGCCCACGCGGGGTCTGGACCGAGGATCCGATCGCAGAACTGCTGTCCACCTACGACCACTATCTGGCCGACCCGGAGCTACGCCGGAAATCCTGGCTCGCCCGCCGCGACAATCCCGCGTGGAAGGCCGAACCCAACGGTGCCCACCGCGCCCTGGTGGATCTGGAACGGGCCGGCCGGGCGCTCACGATCGTCACCCAGAACATCGACCGGCTGCATCAGCGTGCCGGTTCCACGCCGAAGCGGGTGGTGGAGATCCACGGCAATATGTTCGACGTGGTCTGCGTGCAATGCGACTACTCCGCCTCCATGGCCGGCGCTCTGGAACGGGTGGCCGCGGGCGAAGCCGATCCGCCCTGTCCGGTGTGCGGTGGTGTGCTCAAGGCCGATGTCATCATGTTCGGCCAGGCCCTGGATCACCGCACGCTGGTCAAAGCGACGCTGGCCGCCGAGACCGCGGATATCTTCCTGGCCGTCGGCACCTCGTTGCAGGTGGAACCGGCGGCGTTGCTGTGCGGACGGGCGGTGGCGGCGGGGGCTGATCTGATCGTCGTCAACGCCGAACCCACGCCCTACGATTCGCTGGCGACCGAAGTAGTGCGCGAACCCATCGGTGCCGCGTTACCCGCGCTGGTCGACCGCATCCTCGGCCGCTGAGACCGGGCCGAGTATCCGGTCGAGATAGTCGTTGGTGAACCGGCCGGCGGGGTCGTAGCGCCGGCGAACCGCCGTGAAACGGTCCCATTCGGGGTAACGACGACGCAGGGTCTCCGCCGTCTGATAGTGGCGTTTGCCCCAGTGCGGCCGCCCGTCGTACCTGTCGAAGATCGCCTCGCAAGCGCGGAAGAACGGCTCGTGGTCCATCCCCTCGTACTGGTGCACCGCGATATAGCAGGTCGCCCGGCCGCTCGCGGGGGAGAGGAACGCATCGTCGCCCGCCACCCAGCGCACCTCGATCGGCATCGGGCTGTCGAAGCGCTTCGCTGTCTCTTTGATCTCGCTGATCGCTGCGACCGAATCCTCGCGAGGGATCGCGTATTCCATCTCGGTGAACCGGAACAGGCGGGGGCTGGTGAACACCCGATACGACCGGTCGACCTGGCGACGGTAGCTACCGGCGTAAGCGGCGCCGCGTTGGATCCAGGGAATGAGCGAAGGTCTGCGGCGGGCGAGCCGGCACAGTCCGTCGAAAACGTGGTTGGACAGCAGGATATCGGCGAACCAATCCACCGATTCGGGTCGTGGCGCCGGGGCCAGATCGACGCGATTGTTGCGTTTGGTCATCGCTATCGGGCTGTGCGCGAACATATAGAACTCGAAATGGTCGTTGCCGTCGATGTAGGTGTCGAGGTCCGTGAGCAATTCTTCGACCGGGACCGGGCGTTCGATACCTTCGAGGACGAACGAGGGCACCAATCGCAGTGTGAACGCGGTGACCACGCCCAGGGCGCCGAGTCCCACCCGGGCCGCCCGCCAGGCCTGGGCATCGGTTTCCTCGGTCAGTTCCACGATCCGGCCGTCGGCCGTCATCAGTTCCACCGCGTGCAGGGCCGCGGAGATATTCGGCAGCCGCCCGCCGGTGCCGTGAGTCGCGGTCGCGGTGGCGCCCGCGATCGTCTGGACGTCGATATCGCCGAGGTTGGGAAACGCCAGGCCGTGCTCGTCGAGCCGGCTGTTGAGTGCCGCGAGTGTCATACCGGCCTGCACCCGGGCGAGCCCGGCCTCGCGATCGACGTCGAGTGCGCGGTTCATACGGGACAGGTCCAGCAGCACGCCGTCGGTGAGGCAGGTGTCGGTGAACGAATGGCCCGAACCGGCGACGCGGACACGATGGCCGTCCTCGCTCGCCCGGGCGAGTTCGGCGGCCAGTTCTGTGTGATCGCGCGGTGCGCACAGCCGTGCCGGTGTGCAGCGCTGGTCACCGGCCCAGTTCACCCATAACTTGGTCACCCGTCCAACTCTAGGGGAAAACGGCCGCCGGTGTGCGGCAACGTGGAGAAGGAGACGCGGAGAAGAATCGCCGGCCGCGGGCCGTAGGCGGGTGAGGAAAGCCCCCGCTCCGCCGTCTCGGCCTGCTCGACCTCGGCCACGCGTTGAGCGCGTTCACCGTCAGTGGCGGCGGCGGTGAACGCGCGGCCCGGGTGCCGCGCGAATCAGCGGGAATCGGTTTCGATCCCGCCGACCCGATCCCGGAACAACCATCGGCGGCGTGGATCCGGAACGTCGGCCGGGCAGCCGAAGTCCTCCGACGTGGCAGCTGCCGGTGATCACGACCTGCCGTTCGCATCGGGAGCAATTGCCGCAGCGGATGATCCGGTGCGCACCCGCATCGCGCCGCCGGCCACTGGACGGGCGAAGCTGCTGGTCACTGAAATTCCGGCCCCATTTCGACCCATTCGCACGGTTTCCGGTGCCGGATGTGGGGGTGGGTTCACCGCACTTTCCGGTCGCCCCGGCCGGGTTCGTACACTGCTCGGATCAGGAGCCCTCGCCGCGGGGCTCACCGGCGCGTGCCGCGGTGATCGTCGTCCACCGACCCCGTCCGCGGCTGGAACGCCGGCCACCCGGTGGGCGACCGGACGGCGCAGCGGGGCAACGCAGTCGGCACGAGCGCAACGTAGGACGGTACGAGCGAGAGGGGTCGGGTCATGAGTGTTTCGGGAAGGTCCGGATCATCGGCCGCGGTGGTGCGCGCGCCGACCGCGGGATATGGGGTGCCTGCCGGTTTGCACGATGCTGTGTCTCGGTGCCCGGGGACCGCCGCGGGCACCACGCCCGGCGAATCCCGGCTGCCCGGGCGCACATCGGCGGTTAGCATTGTGTGCTCGACGCAGCCGGATGCGTCCATCGGTGCGCATACGCTTCGAGAGGCGCCGACGGGGATGCGGCTCGGACTCCACGGTGCGCGCACCGCCTGCGGTGCTTCCGGGTGTGAGAGGGCCGGGATCGCCACCGGCGGCGCACGTGCGCACATGCTCGACACCGTCGTGCGCACCGGGATCCGGCTCCACGCGGTACAAGTCGCGGCCACGACCCCGGGGCCGTTCCGGTGATCACGATGACCAGCCGCGTGCGGCCGACCACGAAGGGAGACCCGAGCATGGCCCACAATCGAGCCGGACGGCCCGCCCGCCCCAGCGATCTGGTGGATGTTCCGGGACTGGTGACCGCGTATTACAGCCGGGTTCCCGACCCCGCCGACCCCAACCAGCGAGTGATCTTCGGTACCTCGGGGCACCGCGGTTCCAGCCTGGACGCCACCTTCAACGAAGCGCATATCCTGGCCATCACGCAGGCTGTCGTCGAATATCGAGCGACCCGGGGGATCACCGGTCCGGTGTATCTGGCCCGCGACACCCACGCTTTGTCCGAACCTGCCTGGACCACCGTTCTGGAAGTGCTGGCCGGCAACGATATCGGCGCCGTGGTCGATTCCCGCGGCCGCTACACCCCGACGCCCGCGCTGAGTCACGCGGTGGTGCGCCACAATCGGGACGGCGCGCGGCATCAGGCCGACGGCATCGTGGTGACCCCGTCGCACAATCCGCCCCGCGACGGCGGGATCAAATACAACCCCCCACACGGTGGCCCGGCCGATACCGGCGCTACGGACAGCATCGCCGCACGCGCCAACGAACTGTTGCACGGTGGCCTCGCCGGAGTGAAGCGCGCCCCGCTCACCCGGGCGATGGACGCGGTCGGCCGTTACGACTACCTCGACCATTACATCGCCGATCTGCCCGCGGTGCTGAACCTCGACGCGATCCGCGGCGCGGGGATCCGGCTCGGCGCCGATCCCATGGGCGGCGCCAGCGTCGACTATTGGGAGGAGATCGGCCAGCGTTACGACCTCGATCTCGAGGTGGTGAATCCGAGCGTCGACCCCACCTGGCGTTTCATGACGCTCGACAGCGACGGACAGATCCGGATGGACCCCTCGTCCCCGCACGCCATGGCCTCGCTGGTGGCCATCCGCGACGACTACGACATCTCCACCGGTAACGATGCCGACGCCGACCGGCACGGCATCGTCACTCCGGACGGCGGACTGATGAACCCGAACCATTACCTGGCGGTGGCCATCGAGTACCTGGTGGCCAACCGGCGCGGCTGGGACGCACTCACCAAGATCGGTAAAACCGCGGTCACCTCCTCGATGATCGACCGAGTGGTGAGTGTGCTCGGCCGAGACGTCCACGAGGTGCCGGTCGGCTTCAAATGGTTCGTTCCGGGCCTGTTCAGCGGCAGTCTCGCGTTCGGTGGTGAGGAGAGCGCGGGTGCGTCGTTCCTGCGGATGGACGGCACCGTGTGGACCACCGAGAAGGACGGCATCCTGCTGGCCCTGCTCGCCGCCGAGATCGCCGCGGTCACCGGGCAGAGCCCGTCCACCCGCTATCACGAGCTCGAACGCCGCTACGGCAGCCCCGCCTACGCCCGTATCGACGCTCCCGCCGAACCCGAGCAGAAGAAATTGCTCGCCGGCCTCAGTCCCGAACAGGTGAGCGGCGACGAGATCGCGGGCGAACCGATCACCGAGGTGGCCACCCGTGCCCGGGGCAACGGCGCGGAACTGGGTGGATTGAAGGTGAGCACCGAGAACGCCTGGTTCGCGGCGCGGCCCTCGGGTACCGAGAACAAATACAAGATCTACGCCGAGTCCTTCCACGGAACCGAACACCTCGCGCAGGTTCAGGAGGCAGCCCGGGAGATGGTCGGGCGGGTACTGGCCGACGGGTAGATCGCCGGGGCCGGCGGGGTGTGCTGACCGGCACCTGCCGACCCGCGGACCGGTAAACCCCGCGTAGACGCGGGGAATTGCGGGGTCCGCCCCGGCGTTGACTGTCGGGGTGAGTGGTGAGGCCGTGGCAGATGATCGACCCGGGTCCGGGAGTACGAACGGATCGGGTGAGCAGGCCACGGTGCTCTCGTCGCGACTCCGCCGCCTCTTCCCGGTCCGCCGGCGTGCGAACCCGTCGGCGAAGCCCCCGCTCCCCAGCGAGATATGGGTACTGATCAGCGCCGCCTTCTGTGTCGCGATCGGATTCGGCCTGGTGTCGCCGGTACTGCCGCAGTTCGCGCTCAGCTTCGGAGTGGGAGTGGCGGCCGCCTCGGCGATCGTGAGCGCCTTCGCCGCCATGCGGCTGCTGTTCGCGCCGGTCAGCGGCCGGTTGGTGCAGTTGCTGGGGGAGCGGCGGATCTACCTGGTCGGTCTGCTGATCGTCGCGGTGTCCACGGGTGCGAGCGCCTTCGCCCAGACCTACTGGCAACTGATGGTGCTGCGATCACTCGGCGGAGTCGGCTCCACCATGTTCACCGTCTCGTCTATGGCGTTGGTGATCCGGCTCTCCCCGCCCACCGAACGAGGCCGGGTCACCGGGCTGTGGTCGACCTGCTTCCTGATCGGCGGGCTCTCGGGGCCGCTGATCGGCGGTGCCCTCGCCGGCTTCGGGCTGCGTGCCCCGTTCCTGATCTACGCGGTCGCCCTGCTGCTGGCCGTCGCGGTCGTCTATTTCAACCTGCGCGACTCCCGTATCACCGAATTCGAATCGGGCCGCGACGCGGCAACCGTCAGTTTCCGGCAGGGGCTGGCGCGGCCGGAGTACCGGGCCGCCCTGTTCTCCAACTTCGCCAGCGGCGCCGCAGTGTTCGGCGTCCGGATGGCGCTGGTCCCGCTGCTGGTGGTGGAGGTGCTGGGCCAATCGCCCGGAATGGCCGGTGTCGCGCTCACCGTTTTCGCCGCCGGCAACGCGACGGTGCTGTTCTTCTCCGGCCGGTTGTCCGACCGTCACGGCCGTCGCCCGCTGCTCATCTCCGGCGCCCTGGTGTGCGCGATCGGCACCACCGGTCTAGGGCTCGCCCCGAATATGACCTGGCTGCTGGCCACCTCGTTCGTCGCCGGTATCGGGTCCGGTCTGTTCACTCCCGCTCAGCAGGCCGCCGTCGGCGATATCATCGGCAACCGCGCCCGTGGCGGCACCATGCTCGCCGGATTCCAGATGGCCCAGGATCTGGGGACGGTCCTGGGACCCATCGTGGTCGGCGCGATCGCACAGCGGCTGTCCTACGGTGCCGGTCTCGCGGTCACCGGATCCTTGCTCGCCGTCGCGGCACTGGCCTGGCTGGTCGTCCCCGAACCGATGGACCGCGCCCCCGCGGCCCCGGCGCCGGACAACGTCTCCGAGCGCTCCGGCGTCTCCGTATCGAAGTCTACGGACAACGGCGCCATCGCCGTCGACACGGCCGCGGGTTCTCCGCGCTCCACCGGTCTCGACCGCCGGCCGGAAACCCGGCCCTGACTCGCGCCTGCCGGATTCACACGTGACCGGTTCGCCCGGATACGGCAGAGTGGTCGCGTGAGCAACTCGTCGCCCGACTACACGCCGCGGCCGATGTCCAACCGGACCACCTACGCGCTCGGCGCACTGGCCCTGGTCCTGATCGCGCTGATCGTGGTCTTCGCCTACCGCTGGGGCAGCCGTGAGGAAGCCCAGGTCCGCAACGACGGCTACGGCACGGTACACAACGAGGCGGTGACCGCGGCGCTGCAGAGCGACGGCGGCGTCCGCCTCGGCCACCCGGAAGCCCCCAAGACGATCGAGGTCTACGAGGACCCCATGTGCCCGTCCTGCGGCACCCTGGAAACCCTCTACGGTCAGGAACTCGCGCAGAAGCTCGACGAGGGCAAACTCGCCGTCCGCTACCGGTTCGTCAATTTCCTCGACCCCAAATCCTCCAGCGGCGACTACTCCACCCGCGCGATCGCCGCCCTGCAGTGCGTCGCGGAGACCGGTTCCGGCCCCACCTACTCGAAGTTCCACGAGACCCTGTTCACCACCCGGCAACCGGACGAGGGCTCCGAGCTCAGCGATGACGAACTGCTCACCATCGCGACCGAATCCGGTGCCACCGAACCCGCCCGCGAATGCATCACCTCCGGCGCCCGCCGTGGTCAGATAGCCGATCAGGCCGCCGCCACACTCGACGATCTGACGGCCGCCCTCGACGGCGCCGCAGCCACGCCCAGTGTGTTCGACGTCGCTACCAAGATCGATGTCAACGAGCCGGACTGGGTGCAGCAGCTGGCCCCGTGACCTCGGCGTTCCCCCGGAATCCAGGCGATTTGGTTCCTGGTGTCGACGTGGTGTAACTTCGTTCAGGCAGCCGGGGAACCGGCGGCAAATATCCGGGGCTATGGCGCAGCTGGTAGCGCACCACACTGGCAGTGTGGGGGTCAGGGGTTCGAGTCCCCTTAGCTCCACTACATTTACGCAGATCAGGGCCGGTATTTGTACCGGCCCTGTTTTCTTTTCACGGCCAGCGTGCCAAGATCTTGCCAATGCGCGGGGACTCGATTTCCGCCCGCGCCCAGCTAGACAGCCTCGGCCATGTCTCCGAACATCGCCGCCGCCGCAGTCGTCAAACCCTCGTCATACACCCGGTTGTAGACAGCGGTCGTCATCCGCACATCGTGACCATGCCACGCCGCGACCGTCGACGCCGGAACATTGGCGTGCAGCATCACTGACACCGACGTGTGCCGGAGGTTGCGCAGCGTGATTCGGGGCAGCTCCGCTGCAATACGGATGCGGTGAAACCACCCTGTGAACGTGCGCGGCAGTACCGGGCGACCATCGAACGAGGAACACATGTGCGCGCCCTCATCCCACGGCAGCCCCAACGCCGCCCGCTCCTTTTCCTGCTGGGTCCGCAGTTCACGCAAGGCCGTAGCCGCCTCTGCCGGCAGCGGCAACGTACGGCGCGAGCGCGTCGTTTTCGGCTCGTCGACCGCGTGCTCCTTGCCCTCGACCTCCACGTGCCCCTGCTCGATACTCAACGTCTCTCGCGTGAGGTCGATGTCGGACCAGCGCAGGCCGCACACCTCCGATCGGCGAAGCCCGTAGGTCGACAGCAGGAAAGCCGCATACAGCCGATCCTCCTTCGCCTTCTCGGCGAACGTGTGCACCTGCTCGCGGGTCCACACATCCGCGGAGGTGACCTTGCCCGGCCGCTGCCGCGGAGCATCCACGTATTCGGCAGGGTCACGGGGGATCATTCCTTGCCGGGTCGCGTACTCGGTGACCTCCTGGACCATGACGAGCGCCAACCGGACCGTCGACGGCTCCAGTGGCTTGCCCTTCATCGAGCCCGTCTCCAGCATCGTGGAAACCCATTCGTCCACATGCGCCACGGCCTCGTCTTTGTACTCGGGCGAGTACTTCTTCCGCTGATGAGCCACGACCTATTTTCCCTCACATTTCCGTAACCGCCTTATCAGGGTCACTGTCCGGAGGGAGCCGGGCACCTCAATTTCGTCTGCCGCTCGCGTCGAGTTTTCTGTCATTTCTGTTCCTTTGGGCGGTATCGAAGGTTCAGTCGTTGCCGAGGGCGGTGGCGGGGATGGTGTTGCCGCCCCGGAAGAGGAATATCGGGGCGACCTGCTTTTTCAGGTCGAGGAGGCGCTGGTAGTCCCCTGGTGCGTATCCGGCCGGTATGCGTGTGGGGTCGGCCGGCCCGAACTGGAAGTTCAGCGAGAATCCGCCGGTCGTCCAGGGCTGTATCGCGTCGAGGACACCGTTGTGCGCGGTGCCCAGGAGGTCGGGGTCGAGTCCGTCCGCGGGTGACAGGACGCTGAGCAGGTAGCGGGCGTCGCGGTGGCCGACCGCGCTGGGTTCTTGCGGTGGCCTGGACAACGCGCCGCCGAGATGGCGTAGGCCGATGATGAGCGGCAGCTCCGAGCCGGTCTGCGCCAGAATAGTTTCGGTTGTCCCGGTGCCTTCGCGGAGGAAGATGTTGGTGCCCTGATAGGAGTGCGGGTCGGAGGGATCGTCGAATACAGCGGCCGACTCGGCGAAGGCCATATCGCGGACGGTGTCCACGAGACAGGTACCGAGATCACGCAGCGGCGCGATCACTGTCTCGCCCGCGTCGGAGTCTCCGGCGTAGGCGAGCTGGATGTGGGCGACCAGACGTCCTCGCAGCGGGTCGGGGACTTCCGGGATGTCGGGGAACGGGATCAGCAGTATCGCCGAGGTCATCTCCTCCGGAACGGAAGCCGTCCAGCGCAGCCAGCCATCCAGAATCGCCGGGCCGGCGTCGAAGTAGAGCCCGCCCCCGTACAGTCGCGGCACCGGTACCAGGGCGATCTCCATGCCGGTGACCACCCCGAAATTGCCGCCGCCGCCACGCAACGCCCAGAACAGGTCCGGCTCGAACTCGGCCGTCACTTCACGCAGCCGGCCGTCGGCGGTGACGAGTTCGAGGCGGCGCACCTGATCGGCGGCGTAACCGTATCGCCGGGCCAGCAGTCCGATTCCGCCCCCCCAGGCTGTAGGACACGGCACCGACTTGCGGTAGCGAACCACTCAGCGGGGCCAGCCCGTGACCGGCCGCCGCGTCGATGACCTGCTGCCAGCACACACCCGCCTCGATCCACGCGGACTCACCCGAAAAGATCGCCACGGCCCTCATCGCCCTCGACGCACCCTTCACCCTCGACGCGCCACCCGAACTTCGCGACGAACTGCATATCCTCGCCGAGCGTCTGGCGACCGCCGCCCGCCCACCGGAGAATACTGAGTTCCCATAGCGTGGCTTAGGGGTTCCTGAAAGCCGCCGCCTTGTTCTTCGCCGGTCACGGTTGTCGAGGTCCGTCGCGTCCGGGCCCGCCACGACGCACTCGCTCAATGGTTCGAGCGCTACAACTACGCTCGCCCACACACCGCCTGCGGCGGCCGACCCTGGTGCAGGAGTGTCTTCAGGTGTATCGAACGGTCGTCAAGTTTTCCGAGACCGCCCAGAGCCGCTGCCCTATTCCGATGTCGGTCGCCGCCGCGGACAGTCGCACCCGCTTCGGTGCGCCACGCAATTCGCCCGCGCCGCCCGGCCCGATGAACTCGCCGCCGCGCACTTCGGGTGCGGTCGCGGCAAACAGCTGCGGTAACGCGCCCTGGTCCGGGGATTGGGCGAGCGGGCTGAGGATCCGGCCGTACACCATCCGGATCGCGCCGACGGGTGTGCCGCGCTGCAGGTTGGTGGCGGCGTAACCAGGGTGTGCGAGCACGCTGCGGACCTGACTGCCCTGCGCAGTCAGTCGCCGGTGTAGCTCCCAGCCGAAGACGGCGTTGGCCAGCTTGGACTGGTTGTAGAAACGCATCGGCGCGTAGTTTGCGCTCGCCTGCGAGGTCGTCGAAGAACAACCGTCCCTGACGGTGATTGGCCGAGGTCACCGTGACCACTCGTGAATCGTCGCCGGTGAGCAGGTCGAGCAGCAGGCCGGTGAGGGCGAAGTGGCCGAGATGGTTTGCGGCGAATTGTAATTCGTGTCCCTGCGCACTGAGGGTGCGTGGTGGCGCCAGCACGCCCGCGTTGTTGATCAGCACATCCAGCCGGTCATGGTCTGCCCGAATTAGGTCGGCGAACGCTCGGATCGAATCGAGGTCGGCCAAGTCGACGCTGCGAACTTCCAGGCGAGCTCCTGGCTGCTCGGCGCTGATCCGTGCGGCCGCGCGGTGTCCCTTGTTCTTGTCACGTACGGCGAGGATCACTCGCCCACCCCTGCTGGCGATCGCCCGGGTGGTCGCCAGGCCGAGGCCGCTGTTGGCCCCGGTAATGACGAAAAGCCGCCCGGTCTGATCAGGAATCGTCGTGGCGTCCCAGGATGTTCGCTCAGTCATACGGCACATGATGACTGGAGTGTCACTTAGTGTCAATCTGGCTGCAAGTGTCATATGCGGCATGGTGCGCTACGCTTGTCGAGTGACTGATCCCGCCGGAATCACCATGGCCGAGCGCAAACGCCGACTTGTCGCCGGCGAGCTGACCGAATCGGCGCTACAGCTACTGGTGAGCAAGGGCTTCGAAGCGGTCACCGTCGACGAAATCACCACTGCTGCAGGTGTTTCCAAACGCACCTTTTTTCGCTATTTCGAGTCGAAGGAGGACGTGGTCGTCCAGTTCCTGGCCGAGATGGGTACGAGAATCCACGCTGAACTGGCCGCACGCCCCATCGCCGAGCCCCCATCCGTCGCCTGGCGGCACGCTGTCTGGGTCCCCATCGCCGCCTGCGGCGATCACGCCGACCGGGCGCTCCGAGTAGTCCAACTGATCCTGCGTACACCCGCCCTCCGCTCGCGCTTCCTGGAACGCCAGGTGCAGTGGCACCGAGACCTGACCGCGCAAGTAGCCCGCAGGCACGACCTCGACCCTGACCGCGATCTTTATCCGCGGATGGCTGCCGGAATGGCGCTGACCGCCTTCAACACGGTCCTCCAATGCTGGAGCGACAGCGACGGCGCAGCGGACCCCGCCGACTTGACCGATCGGGCCTTCGCAGTGATCATCCCGGGCTTGGACTCCCGAACATAAGGCACCCGAACATGGAAGGAGACCGGTCGATGACTGGCCCTTCCGGAATGTCCGCCGAGCTGCTCGATCGCAGACCAGGGCAACACCCGTTCCGCAACCGTCGCCTCCGGACGCGGACCGGAGGCGTTGATCCGGAGCCACCGGGACGATCTGCATCCATGACCTCAGAGGTCATCTCTTGAGGGCACCGGCGCGATCAGCGTCGGTGCCGACAGCAATTCGACGATCGGAGCGATGATGGGCAAGAGCGGCGACGAGTTCGCGGTGACCGAGGGCGTGCTGCGGCACGGAATGCCGTATCTGGCGTTGGGTAACGGACGGCCGCTGGTCTTCCTGCGCTGGTTCACTCCCGATCATGCGAATCCGACCGGGTGGATGCGGTCCTCGGAGCTGAAAAAGCTGGCCGGGCTCGCACGGAATTTCCGGGTGTACGCGGTGAGCCGGGCGCCGGGAACGGCGGCCGGAGCCACCATGGCCGACCTCGCCGGTGAACACGCCGAGGCGTTGCGTGCCGAGTTCGGTGAGCCGGTCGATGTCCTCGGGGTGTCCTCCGGTGGTTCGATCGCGTTGCAACTGGCCGTCGATCATCCCGACGTGGTGCGCAAGCTCGTGGTGGTGTCGGCGGCCTGCCGACTGGATCCAGCGCTGCGGATCGGTCAGCGGCGCTACGCCGAGGCGGTGCTGGCGGGCAGGCGCGGCCTGCACCATATGGCGCTCACCACCGTCGGCAACCCGGTGGGCGCGCGTTTGGTCGGTGCGGCGATGTGGTTGGTCGATCCGCTGGTTCGGCCGAAGTCGCCTGCCGACACCCACCATTTCCTGCTTGCCGAAGATGGTTTCGATGTCACCGAACGCCTCGGCGAGATCATGGTCCCGGCCTTGATCATCGGCGGTGAGCGCGATACCTCCTACAGCGCCGAGAGCTTCCGGCAGACCGCCGACGGCATCCCGGACGGGCGGCTGGTCCGGTATCCGGGTACCGGCCATATGGGTGCGGTCTCACATTCGGATTTCGTCGACGATGTCGTGCGATTCCTCGGCGACACATCAACATAGACGGCGGTGGGCGACTCGCCACTGTTTCCGATCAGGGCGCCTGACGTGGCGTCGAGCAGCTAGACCGCACGAGATCACCTACCTCGCTTTCCCGTCTGTCGAGGACGCTGTCGTCATCTTCGGTGAGGGCTACGCAGCATCCCGGTTGCAGCCCTTGAAGTGGCTGGATCAGAAGAATCTCGTCTACTGGGGCGACATCGACACCCACGGATTCGCGATCCTGAACAGCGTGCGCCGCTCATTTGCAGGTGCGCGGTCCATGCTCATGGACCGCACCAGTCCCCTTGCCCACGAGAGTCACTGGGGCGCCGAGCCGAACCCCACCCGCGAGCACCTCGAGTTACTCAGCCCGGACGAAGCGAGCCTTTACACCGACCTTGCGGAGGGGGTTCTGGGCAGGTCCGTGCGGCTGGAGCAAGAACGCATCTCCTACACCGCCATCGAGCAGGCCACCCAGCGGTTCCGCTGACTCCGGACACCTCATCGGCCGAGTCCAACCGATCCCAACCCGCATAGCTGGTGGCCGCCTTTCGGGGCTGGTCAGCCGGATCTATCGACACTGTAATGCGAGGCTCTTCCACGCCGTGTGCGGGTGGCGCTCATCCACGTGGCCGACTCAGGACGGTCGTGCTCGTCCGTGGGAGTCGCGGGTGGGTATTCCGTGTCGGCGTAGTGCGGCCAGGACGGTGGTGTGGGCGACGTCGAGGTGGTTGCCGACGCGTGTCAGTGACCAGCCGAGCCGGTAGAGGTGGATGGCGGTGTCGACCTGGTCAGGAGACAGACCGCAGCGGCGCATGGGCACCTGGTGCCGGTGGAGGATGGTGCTGACCGTACGTCGTTCGATGCCAAAACGGGCGGCCAGTTCGTACACGGTTGCTCCGGCCTGGTAGCCGGCGATCAGTTCCGCGACTTCTTCTGTGTCGAGTTGCCGTGCCCGCCGCAGCGTGGGCCGTTCCTCGGTCGGCAGGGCCGGTGTTATGGGGTCCGGTAGCTTCTGGAGCAGCAGTCATAGCCGTTGGCAGGCCGCAGCGCTGTCCGCGTGGTCGGGCGGCGGCCGCTCCTTCGTGGGTGCCGGCGACGCACGGGGTCCGGCTCGTCGATCGGTAGCAGGCACGTATTCCCATCGAGGAGAACGCCTTACAAGTCTTTGGGCCGTTGTATATCGTACCGTCAAACAACGGCAAGGTTGCTGTTCGTCACAGCCGGACCAGCACGGTTTCAGGTGTGAGCGGCGACACTACGAGGAAAGCGGGTTGGAATGTCCCCGGAAGTGATCGGTTTCGCGCTGCTGATGATCGGCGTGATGATGCTGATTTCGAAGATCATCAGGGTGAAGTGGCGGCTGACGCAGAAGCTGTTCATTCCGAGTTCGATCATCGGTGGCGCGCTGGCGTTGCTGATCGGCCCGGATGTGTTGGGGCGGATCGCTTCCGCGTTGGGCACGGACCGGTTCGCCGAGTCGGGGTTGTTCACCTCCGAGATCTTGGACGTGTGGAAAACGCTGCCGGGACTGTTGATCTCGCTGGTGTTCGCGGGTTTGCTGATGGGGCACAAGCTGCCGTCGCCCCGCGAGGCGTTCCGGGTCGCGGGCCCGCAGATCACCTTCGGTATCACTATCGCCAGCGGCCAGTACGTGTTCGGGTTGCTGCTGGCGATGCTGGTGCTGGGCCCGGTGTTCGGGCTGCCGGCGATGGCGGGCACGTTGATCGAGATCGGGTTCGAGGGCGGGCACGGGACCGCGGCCGGTATGGCCGGGACGTTCGAGGAATTCAACTTCCCCGAAGGCCAGGACCTGGCGCTGGGGCTGGCGACCGTCGGCATTCTGTCCGGTGTGGTGTGCGGGATCGCGCTGATCAACTGGGGTGTCCGCACAGGCAAGACCGCTGAGTTGAAGTCGAATGCTGCTCCGTCGGTGTCGGAGCAGGCGGGTCTGGTGGAAAAGGAGCGGCGGCGTTCGGCCGGGACGTTGACGGTCAATCCGTCCTCGATCGAGCCGTTGACGCTGCATTTCGGGTTGCTCGCGGTGGCGGTGCTGATCGGGTGGCTGATCCTGTCGGGGCTGCAGTGGCTGGAGTCGAAACTGTGGGCCGACACCTTGGAGTTGTTCGCGCATGTGCCGCTGTTCCCGATCGCGATGATCGGCGGCATCATCGTGCAGGGTTTGATCCAGGTGTTCGACAAGGAAGAGATCGTCGATGTGCAGCTGATCGAACGTTTGCAGGGATTCAGTCTCGATGTCCTGGTCATCGCTGCCCTGGGAACCCTGTCGCTGCAATCCATCGCCGCCAATCTGGGCCCGTTCGTACTGTTGGCGGTCACCGGTCTGGTGTGGACGGTGGGTGCGTTCGTGTTCCTGGCTCGGCGGATGCTGCCCGACTTCTGGTTCGAACGCGGTATCGCTGATGTCGGGCAGGCGATGGGGGTGACGTCCACCGGTCTGATCCTGCTGCGCGTCGCCGACCCGGATCTGAAAACGCCCGCATACCAGGCATTCGGCTACAAACAGCTGATTCTGGAGCCGTTCTTCGGCGGCGGGCTGGTCACCGCCGGCGCGATCCCTGTGATCGCCAATTTCGGTGCCGGCGCGCTGTTCGCGGGCATGCTCGCACTGTTCATCGGTGCGCTTGCCACGGGACTGCTCTACTTCGGCCGCCGCCGCACCTCGACCCCGGCCTCGGAGCCGGTGAGCACCTGAACGGGTAAGGCAGGTGAAAGCAGCGCGGCGCCGGAGCTCGAAGCTCCGGCGCCGCGCTTGTTGCCGGAACCGCTGATCTCGCGCTGCCATACGATGCCGAGGTGTTCCTGGTCGCGATGATCGCTGGTGTGGCTGTCACCGCGGCCGCGGGGGCGGTGTGCGGGGCGGCTTACTTTCACGTGCTGGTGCCGTTCAACGAGGCGCTGCGCAGTAAGTCCGCTCCCAGCTATACCGGTCGGCGTGAGGCGGTGGTCCTGGCGCATACCTGTAGGTCCGGGCACGAGTCTTCTTCGTGCGTGTGCTCGCGGCGCTCTCGCCGCACCCTGTTGGAATATCAGGGCGCGGACTGGCGGCGGCGTCGATACGCGGTGCCCGGTGAGTACCCCGTAGGACAACAGGTACCCGTCCGAGTCAGCTACTCCAGCAACCGGCCATATCCTCTGACCTGGACCACCGTCGGGCACACCGCGATCCGAGGCGCACTCGTCGGCGCAGCGCTCGGTCTGGCTCACGCTGTGCTGCTGAGTGTGCTGCTGTATGCCTGACCCGGAACTTCTATTTCAGTCCTTCTGCTGGTAGACGTCGGGGATACCGTCGTGGTCGGCGTCGCGTGATTCTTCTTCGGCGATGCGTCGGTAGGTGCGGTTACGCAGCCGCAGCACGACGGTCGCCAGCAGTGCCGCGGTCAGGGTGCCGATGAGGATCCCGATCCGGACGTGGTCTTCGCGCAGCGGCTGATCGGTGAAGGCCAGTTCCCCGATCAGCAACGAGACCGTGAACCCGATACCGCCGAGCAGTGCCACTCCGGCGACGTCGACCCAGCTCAGATCCGTGTCCAGCTCGGCGCGGGTGAGTTTCGCGGTCAGGAAGGTGGTGGACAGGATGCCCAGTGCCTTGCCGGCCACCAGACCCACGACGATGCCGAGCGTGACCCGGTCGGTGAGGGAATCGGTGATCCCGCTGATTCCGCCGATGGTGACCCCGGCGGCGAAGAACGCGAATATCGGTACCGCGACCCCGGCGGTGATCGGCCGGATCCGGTGCTCGAACGCTTCGGCCAGGCCCGGATCCTGCGGTGAGGGGTTGCCCGGGCCCGCGCGGGTGGCCAGGACGGGCACGGTGAAGCCCAGCAGTACTCCGGCCACGGTGGCATGTACTCCGGACTGGTGCACCAGCCACCAGGTGAGCAGTGCCAGCGGTATCAGTACCCACGGTGAGCGGATCCGGCGCTGGACCGCGAACGCGAACGCGAACGCGGCAAGCGGAATCACCGCCAGTCCCAGGTAGGGCAGATGCAGTTCGTCGGTGTAGAAGATCGCGATCACGGTGACCGCGAGCAGGTCGTCGACCACGGCGAGGGTGAGCAGAAAGGTACGCAGCGCGGTGGGCAGATGTGAGCTGACCACCGCGAGGACCGCCAGTGCGAAAGCGATGTCTGTCGCCGTCGGGATCGCCCATCCCCGCACGGCGTCACCGTTGCCGAGATTGAATGCCACGAAGATCAGCGCGGGGCCGATCATCCCGCCGATCGCGGCCACGACCGGCAGCGCCGCCCGGCGCGGATCGCGGAGGTCGCCGGCGACGAACTCGCGTTTGAGTTCGAGGCCGACCACGAAGAAGAACACCGCGAGCAACCCGTCGGCCGCCCAGGTCTCCAACGACAGGTTCAAGTGCAGCCCGACCGGTCCCAGCTCGAAATCGCGCAGGGCCTCATAAGCATGCGACCACGGCGTATTGGCCCAGATCAGCCCGATCGCCGCGGCGATGATCAGTAGAATCCCGCCGGCGGTCTCGGTGCGCAGGATCGAAGCGATCCGCCGAGCTTCCGGCCAGGAGCCGCGGGACAGGAGAGCGGGGCGGGGCTCAGGGGTGCTCATCGGCGCTGTCCCGCCTTCACCGCAGGTGCCGGCCGGAGTGACACAGGCCGCGGCCGGACCGCTGAACGACGCTCACCGCGATGGCTGCACCGCGGGGCGGGGCCGGATGGCCGCCGGTCCACCGCAGTAGTGGCGTGCTCGAAGAACCAGAAGCGAGGTTCGGCGGTCCACCAACAGGTATCGGCCGCTACGGGCCGGAGAAGCCGCTGGTCGGCGGCGGGGAAAGTACTGAATGAGGAGAGCAGGGTCTTCACCTATCGCTGACGGGCCCGGCCCGTTCCCGGACCAGGCTGTGCCGACCAGACTTCCCGGCTCTCCTACCGTAAAGATGCCGTAAAGACCCCTGTCAGGGCAAATGCGGACCTGCGGACCCCGGGTCGGCCATCTCGTCGAAAAGCCCTCCGTTGCGCGCCCGCACCGGAGTAGCCTCATCACCAGGTGCGCCGGGAAGTCTGGTCGGCAATGTCATATTCGCCGACCCCGGAAGGGCTTCCGATGTCCACCACTGCGGCGCTGCCCGCGCCCGCCCGCGATACCCGCGCGGCGATCTCGATCGAACATCTGTCCAAACGATTCGGCCGCACCCTCGCCGTCGACGACCTCACCTTGACCGTGAACCCGGGCGAGGTGTTCGGTTTCCTCGGCCCCAACGGCGCCGGAAAATCGACCACCATCCGCATGCTGCTCGGCCTCATCCGACCCACCACAGGCACCGCCCGGATCTTCGGCGACGACGCCGGCGGTGTCCGCGCCGCACACCGCCACCTCGCCTACGTACCCGCCGATGTGGCGCTGTGGCCGACGCTGACCGGCGCCGAGATCCTGGAGCTGCTCGCCCGCGTGGGACCCGGCATCGACACCGGCTACCGCACCGAGCTGGTCGACCGGTTCGCGCTCGACCTGGACAAGCCCGGCAAAACCTACTCCACCGGTAACCGGCAGAAAGTCGCGTTGGTCGCCGCGTTCGCCACCCGGGCCCCGCTGCTGGTCCTCGACGAACCGACCAGCGGCCTGGACCCGCTGATGGAGCACCAGTTCCGCCGCTGCGTCACCGAAGCCCGCGACCGCGGCCAGACCGTGTTCTTGAGTTCACACCAACTCGGTGAGGTCGAAGCACTCTGCGACCGGGTCGCGATCCTGCGCGCCGGCCGACTCGTCGACATCGCCAGCCTGGCCGAGTTGCGGCGACTTCAACGCACCGCCGTCGAGGTCTCCTACGACGGCCACCCACCGGAACTGGCCGGGGTGGACGGAGTGCTCGCCATCGAGCAGATCGGCAGCACCCGGATACGGTTCACCCTGTCCGGACCACCCGCGCCCGCGCTGCGCGCCCTCGCCGAAATCCAGGTGACGGCACTGTCACTGCGCGAACCCACCCTCGAAGAGATCTTCCTCGACTACTACGGCCAGGCCACCCGATGACCGCCGCCACGCTCCAGCTCTCCACTGCCACAACAGCAGCCGGGCGAGCACTGTCGCGACTCACCGTGCGCCAACTACGGCGCAGCGCGGCACTGGTCGCTCTCACCGCCGGCGGGCTGACCGCCGTCGTCGCCGCCCAATACCAGGCGACGTTCGCCGACGCCCTCGACTCCGAGGCCATGCGCGCGCTCACCGAGAACCCCGCCGTCCGAGTCCTGTTCGGCGCCGCTCGCGCCCTCGACGATCCCGGCGGTTTCACCGTATGGCGCACCGGCACCCCCGTCTTCGTGCTGTGCGGGCTGTGGGCACTGCTGGCCGCCACCCGCCTGACCCGCGGCGAAGAGGACAGTGGCCGCTGGGACCTGCTGCTGGCCGGACGTGCCCGACTGCTCGACCTGGTCACGCGCAGCGCCGTCACACTCACCCTCGCCGCAGCCGCCATCGCCGCCGGAGTGGGGATCGCCCTGACCGCGACCGGCACCGACACCACCGGCGCGCTCGTCCACGCCCTCTGCGTATTCGGCGCCACCACAGCCTTCGCCGGGACAGGGCTGCTCACCGCGCAACTGCTGCCCTCCCGAAGCGCGGCCACCGGGCTCGCCTCCGCCGTACTCGGGGTCGGCCTGCTACTGCGCATGCTCGCCGACGGTGTCTCCGCGCTCTCCTGGCTGACCTGGTTCACCCCCTTCGGGCTCGCTGCCCGCGCCGCCCCCTACGCCGGCAACCATCTGGCGCCGGTCCTGATCCTCATCGGCGCCGCCGCAGCATCGGTACTCGCCGCGCTGGCCACCGCCCGTCGCCGCGAGCTCGGCGCCGCGGTGATCCAGGTGCCGGACAGACGGCCCGCCCGCACCCGGCTGCTGGGTTCGGTGACCGGTTTCGCCGCGCGCCGTGCCCTGGCTCCCACCACCGGATGGGCGGTAGGCATCGCCGCCTACTTCCTGGTCATCGGCGCGGTGATCACCTCGATTCTGGAATTCCTCACCGACAAACCCAGATTCGCCGAACTCGCCGCCACCGCCGGATTCGGCGGTCTCGGCTCGGCCCCAGGGTTCGCCGCCGCGATGTTCGCCCTCCTGGCCATTCCCACCGGCCTCTACGCCGCCACCCGCATCGCGGCCGTGGCCGCCGACGAGAAAACCCGCCGTTCGACCATCCTGCACAGCTTGCCCCTGTCCCGATACCAGCTCGCCGGCGCCGAAATCGCCGCCACCACCACCGGGATCGCGATCCTGCTGGTAACGGCGGCGGGCAGTCTGTGGGCCGGAGCGGCACTCACCGGCGCCCCGCTCGGACCGGGACAAGCCCTGGCCGGCGCAGTCAACATCGCCCCGGTAGCCCTGCTGGCACTCGGCGCCGCCGTACTCGCACTGGGCTGGTACCCGAACGCGGTCGGTGCCCTCGGCGCACTCCCTGTCGCCGGCGGCTTCCTCCTCGACGTCATCGCCCGAAGCGCGGGCGCCCCCGCCTGGGTACTCCAGATCTCCCCCTTCGCCCACCTCGCCCCCGTACCCGACACCACCCCGGACCCCGGCGCGACCCTCGCCCTCACCGCGATAGCCCTCGCCATGACGATGGCCGGACTGTACGGCTACACACGCCGCGACCTCGACAACTGACCCTCGCCCCCGAGGCGCCTCCAGGAATCGGCGCACAATCCGAAAGATCGGAGACAGCACCGGTGCCCGCACCCGCCCGCCCGGAGGACGAAGAGCCATCCGACACCGAAGGGAAACTCAGTGCAGGCTTTCATCGTTGCTCTCATTTTCGCGGTTGCGGCACTGGCCTGCATGAATTCGGCTGCCAAGGGCTATCGGGGAGTCGCGACCAGCCACCGGGAGGGATACGGCGAAGGGATACCCGACACGACACTGACAGACCCCGAACGCCGGAAAAAGGCGAACAAACTCGTCGCGTACTGGGAAACCGCGGCAGCGCTGCTCTGCCTGCCGCCCGCCGCCTACGCGATCTACATCGCCCTCGACCCCGAACGCCGTATACCCCTCCCGGTCTTGATCGGCATCGCTGTCTACTCGATCATCGTCTTCTCCATCGCCGGGTATCCACTGGAAAAGATCAAAGAGTAAGCCCGCCTCGACCAGCCCGCGAAATCACGACTGGGGCCGCTAGTCGCCCGCGCCGACGAACACTTCGCCGCCCGCAACCACGCCGAAGACCCCGCCTGGATGTGCTACTACGACCACGCCGAACACCTCGGAAGCACTGGCAAAGCCCTCATCCCCGTCGCTGTCGTACGCAAGCGAATCGAGCTGGCCGCACCCCGAATCCGCCAAGCCATTCAACTCCAAGGCGATAGTCGCCTGTGACATTCTCATGCCGCCGCGAGGCTTCGCGAGGCGGGGCGCAGGGCCCATGAGGTCAGTACGCACAGCGCGAACGAGGCCGTCCACCAGAGGTGTTCGACGGATGATCCGGCCGCGATGTGAGAGGCGAATGCGCCGGCAAAGTTATAGAACGCTCCAGCGTATGCCCATTCTTTCAGTCGTCCGAGGCGGGGCGCGAGTATCACCAGGGCTCCCGATATCTTCCAAACCCCGAGCATGGTGATGAAATACGTGGGGTATCCCAGCTCCAGCATTCCCGCGACCGTCGCACCGCGTCCCAGCAGATCGGCCATGCCACCACTGAAGAGGACGATGGCCACGACGCCGGTCGTCGCCCAGAAGCCGATGGTGGTCGCCGATCTCGGTTTGTCGCTGGAGTCGGCTCGTCCTGGTGTCCACGATCCGGTCGCGATTGTTCTGCGGTCCCGGGGACGGGTTGCCCACGACAGACAAGTCATCGTGGCAAAACCGAGGGGCCCCACTGCGGCGGGATCGCCCTGGACCGCCAGCGAGATCGCCGCCCCGAGATAGATGAAAAAGACACCCGCATATACCCATTCCTTCAGACGCGGCAGTCGCGGCGCCACCAGCACGAAGGCTCCGGGGATCTTGGCGACTCCCAGAATCACCAGGATGTAGGGCGGGTAGCCGAGCTGATCGACGGCGACGTCGCGGACGATATCGATCTGCAGGATGTCCCATATACCGCCCATCGCGGATTCGAACGCGACGATCGCGGTGGTTATCCAGTAGACAACGCTTCGGTAGCGGCTGTTCGCCGCGATGCGCAGGATCTCGGTCATATCGGTCCTCGAAAGTGTTCCGCCGACCACGGCGGATTCCATTGACACCGATCTGACCGCGCCGGAGGCCCCGATGTGACAGACGAGCGCGGCCTGCTGACGGCGGAGCCGGTCGCCGTCAGTAGTCGGAGAGACCCATGCTGACGATCTTTTCCGGATCGCCGATCATCTCGATGCCGACGATCTTCGCGTCCAGGATCGCGAACGTGAAGACGATGCGCGGGCGACCGCCGACTGTCCAGATCGCACCCGGTTCCCGGTCGACCAGGGCCGGTCGGGCACCCTGTGCGCGGCCGGTGAAGGTTCGGGCCACGGCGTCGGCACCGATGACTTCCGCTGCGGCTCCGGCTGCGACGACGGTGTTGTCCGCACGCACCACCACATCGGGGTCGAGGAGTTCGAGGAGGGTGTCGAACCGGCCCGTTCGTGCGGCCCGTAAGAATGCGTCGACGATCTGTTTCCGCTGCGCGGTGTCGATCGCCGCGGGTTGATCGATTCCGTGGACCCGGCGTCGCGCGCGGCTGGCGAGTTGACGCGTCGCTGTGCTGGAACGGCCGACGATCTCGGCTATCTCGTCGAATGGCACAGCGAACATGTCGTGCAACACGAACGCGAGTCGTTCAGCCGGAGAGAGGGTATCGAGGACGACCAAGAGTGCCGAGCCGACCGAATCGGCCATCATCGTTTCCTGCTCGGGGGAGATCGTGGTGGCTCGCTCCGCCCTGTCGTCTACCACGTCGGTGCCGGAAAGCTGTTCTCGGCGGCTCTTGCGGCGTTGCAGCTCGTTCAGGGAAACCCGCGAGACTACCGTGGTCAGCCAGCCGGCCAGATTGTCGACGTCGGCGACGTCGGCTCTGCTCAATCGTATCCATGCCTCCTGCACCGCATCCTCAGCGTCGGTGACCGACCCCAGCATGCGATATGCCACGGCACGCAGATGCGTTCTGTTGGCCTCGAACTCTCTGATAAGCCACTCGGTGTAGTCCATCGGTCACATTCCTTCCGGGGGATCTGTCAGTACCTATGACCGGCCGAACCGAGCCGGTGTGACAACGATGCACAGAGGAGATACGAAGCCGTGACCTCGCCGGTGAACCCTGATATTCCCCGTAACGAACCTCGCCGAGGCAAAGGGGCTCTACGGCACGCTACCGGGCGTCGAACCAGTGGTGGACGAGCCGTACTACATCCAGTTCGGGCTGGGCGGCCAACAGGTCGGGCTCGAGCTCAACGGGTACGCCAAGGGGCTGACCGGCGTCGCCCTTTCTTGACTGTCGACGACATCCGCGACGGGCACGAGGTCGTGTCGTCGAGGAGTCACATTCGCGGCAGCCGGACTGTCATATCTGCGAACGGGAAGAACCCGTTCCCGCCCCGGACGGTGGGAATCGTCCATGCACTTCCGGAGGAAATAAAATGCTGAAACGCCGCACTGTGCCAACATGGTTGCGTACCGGCTTGTACTGGTTCTTGGCTTTCGAGTTCTTTATGGGGTTCGCAACCAAATTCTGGCCTGGGGAGACCTTCTTCGGCCCGGCCTATTCCGAGAAGTTCGCCGACTGGGGCTTCGACCCGAATATGCGTTACCTGGTCGGGCTGATGGAGCTGGTTTGTGCGATTCTGTTGGTTATTCCACGCCGGCAGTCCCGATTCCTCGGCGCTGCGGGGTTGGTGTTGCTACTCACCGGCGCAGTAACAACGCATGTCATCGACGACGCGCCGGTCTACGAAGAGGTTTCGGCGCCACTGCATCTGGTGATCCTGCTGTGTATCGCGGCGGCGAACTGGCCTGCCGCCCCACGGGAGCTGATCCGGTGGCCATCCGCGCCGACGCTGCAAATGCAGCCGTCGAGTGTCGGCGCGCGGCGGAGCTGACCGGTAAGAACCAACCATCTGCTCGTTCGAGGGCGTTGTCGAATCATCGGAGTCGGAGCTGACGCCGTTGTCGCTCCTCCTCGGTTCGGGACCGCTACCAGCAACTGCTATACGTTGTGGGCCAGTCGCACCGTGGTCCACCGTAAGAACAGCTGCACCAAGGGTCCCATCGCGATCGCGATCAATAAAGTGCCGAAGCCGACCACTCCACCTAACAGGAAGCCGATAGCGACTACAAAGAGTTCGATAATGGTGCGAACGATCCAGATAGGTTTACCTGTCGCTCGAACGAGTCCGGTCATGAGACCATCGCGAGGGCCGGCACCGAACTGTGCTCCGAGATAGAGCGCGCAAGAGAAAGATAGCATCACCAGGCCGGCGCTATAATACAGCAACTGCTGCTGGAAAGAATCGGCATAGGGTATGAGTTCGGCTGTCGCGTCGGCGGCAATGCCCACGAGAAAGACATTCAAGAGTGTCCCGAGTCCCGGCCTCTCTTTCAATGGAATCCAAAGGAGCAGTACGGTGACAGCAATAGTATTGGTGGCCCATCCGAACGTCATGCCGGTGTGAAGGGAAATTCCTTCCGCAAGTACATTCCAGCTCGCTGCGCCCAGCGAAGATTTCACCAGAAACTCGGTGGCTACTCCGAATATAATTGTCCCGATGACGAGTAGTGAAAGTCTCAGAGCTCTTTTCTCGGCTCGGAGCTGGTCCATTGCGGTCATCTTTCCCGGCGTGAAGTCAGCTGGTTTTTTTAATTCTGCTATGGAAGTCATATGTCATCTCTCCACTCGCGAGGTGATTTACCTACAGGCCGATACCCGGCCTTCTCGGCGCTGGAATTTTCGAAAATCAACTTTCTCGGTCCGGCGATCTTGTCCACATTTCCGAAATCGCCTTGTAGCGCTCGCCGGCTACGCTTCTCACCTCGGTCGCCGAATCCGTTGAGTGTCATCGGAGCTCACGTAGTAGGCGCGGCGAAGTTTTGGGTCAAGCGGGTTGGTGCGCGACCGGCCATCTCGGTTGCGGGCATCGGACTCGGGGTCCAGGGCCTGTCGAAACTACGAGAAGTGCTGATGGTCGAAAAGATCGCTGGCGCCAGCTCCCGAGCCTCGGTGATCGTTGGTATCGGCTCAGCTGAGCCGTTTCCTGGAGCTCGCCAGATCTGGGCAAGGGGCAATCGGCGACACTCGACAACGCCGGCGCGTCGGCTCATGGTGCTTCCTCCCCTGTTTGTCGATCGAGAGATGTCCACAGGGTCAAGGCCTGCGAAACATTGCCGTCGACAACTGTACCGTCATCTAACGGTACATGAAACAGGTGTTGTCGTAACTGGTGGGGGGCGCGGGAAATGCCTGTTCAATCGTGCTTGATCCGCTGGATCGGTCCGTTGCTTATGATCTTGCCGACAGTCAGTGAGACGATGAATGAGTCGGTTGCTGCGATTGCCGGATCAACGGCCGTGTCGAGCGACCGGTAGGTCATCTGTCACGACGTAGCGAGGGGGTCCGATCGGCCAACGCCGCCGAGGGCATCGCCGGAGTATTCCTGCTGGTCGAAGCCGTTGGTGGCCGGAGATTCGCCGACAGTGCACCCCGAGTACCTCTCGTAGGTGATTGCGGTCGCGTCGGAAGGGCTTCGACACCGCAGCGGCGGTGAGGGTTTCGCGCCACGGACCGGACAATAGGTCGTCGGCAACGGCTCCTGAAAGTATCAGTTCCATCGTCGTCGAGATCCCGACCGGTTGTCGTTCACCCGCCCGGTCCGGGTGTCATCCCCGACCGCACCGACCGTCTCATGGGAGCGCGAAGTCTCCGCGGTGGGATGACGTAACGTTGGCATGTGTCGGAAAGAGATTCGGTTTCGGTGGCGTGACGTGGCGGTCGAAGTACCGCATGAGGTAGCACTGTTCCTCAACATCATGGGAGTCCCCTACCCGGACATCGATGAGGATCAGATCCGTGAACTCGCGCGGCAGGTACGGGATTTCGCCACCCGCGTAGCGAGCACCCACGAGTCGGTGACCGGCGCGATCCAGCAGATGGGTTCGGTGTACTCGGGCTACTCCTATGAGCAGCTGGTCGCGACATGGGGGCGGATCAGCGCCGACCACCTGGCGGGTCTCGACCGCGCCTGCCGGATCGCGGCGCGGGTACTCGACACGGCCGCGCAGGTGATCACCGTGGTGAAGGTTGTAGTGCTGGCCGAACTCGCCGCATTGGCGGCCGGTTACGCCGGCCTGATGGCCGCCTCGGTGGCGACCGCGGGGGTGTCGGCGGCACTCACCGCCGCGATCCGGGAAGCCGCGACCAGGGTGGTGTCGGCGCTGGAGCAGATGTTGCTCGGCTACATCATCGCGGAGGTGATCGGCAAGGCTGTCGAACCGCTGGAGGACGTCGTCTCCCGCATGGTCAAGGGTGTCGTCGACGAGGCCGCCGACGCCCTCGGCGTGCCGCCACCGAGTACGAACCAGTCCGAATTGCGCATCGAACCGGACGAGGTGCTGCGCTACGCGCAGGTGCTCGACGATTACGCCGACGATGTTCTGGACCACGCTGTGCGGTTCGTCGATAACGTTGCGTCGCTGGACTTCACCACCCCATCGCGGCCAGGCGATCCGGGCCCGGCCGTCGGGCGGACAGCATCCGGCCCGGACAGTTCGACGGCCCCGGAGTCCACGGTTCGCACACCTGCCTCGTCGGAGCGGGCTGATGCGTTGTCCGCGTCGCCGGGGCCGGACGCATCGTCCTCGTGGTCTCGCACGGATGTGTTGCCGTCGCCACCGCGGCAACCGGACGCCCCTGCACCTGCACCGGCACCGGGCGAGCGGGCGGGGAACGACGCGTCCCGGGCGGTGAACTCCTGGGCCCGCAGTCCGGTGACATCCGTTCGCGACGACTCGTCCCCGACCGGCGGAAGGGAGCATCCGGACAGGAGCGGCATCTCTCGCACGTTCGAACGCTCGGCGCCCGAAGCCCCGGAGCGGCTCGACAGCACGGCCGGCTCGTCGCCCGGCGGCAACGCCGATCTCCGAGCGGCCGCCCCGGCCACAGCCGACACCGGACCGCATCTCGTGGTGGCATCGGATCAGATCGATCGGAATGCGCCGGCCGCCGGCGGCGACCACGGGAGTTCGCGGGCGGCCGCCCCGAATCGCCCGCAATCCGACGACAACGTGAGGTCCACGCCCTGGAGTCGGTCGGAGCGATCGGGTCAGCCGGGCCGCTCGCCGCGGCGACCGCCGCGCCGTCGCGCCGAACGTCGCGCCGGTCCTGTCGTCCTCCGCACCCCGGCGGACACCCCCTGGTCGGCCCGGCCCGCCGTAGCCGCTCCGAAGACGAAGGTGTTCCTGACGCGGGTCGACCGGCCCCGGCCGCCGTGTCAGAGCGACGAGACCCCCGGGAGATCCGATCGATCTTCTGCCACGGATCCATCCACGCCGAAACCCGTCGCCGCGGAACCTACTCCGTAACCGCGGGCGGGATATCCAGGGCGGGCCAGTTGCCGCAGCGGCAGCGGTGGCGGAGCGAGAGCGCGTGATCGGCGGTGTCCTCCGGGACGGTCAGCGCCTCGGTCTCCACTCGGTAACCGGCGGCGCGAAACTCGGTGGCGTAGGCGTCCGCAGTGTCCGGACCACCGGTTCCGATCGCGAGCAGCACGTCGCCGCGGTCGCCGACAGTGTGGTCGACCGCCATGGCGGCCCACTTCAGCAGGTCCGGCCCGAGCACGTCGTCGGCGTGCGCATCGGTGGCGAGGACGAGATCCCAGCAATGCGGGTGATATGCCCGATAGCTACCCGGATCGATCAATGCCGGGGCGATACCGTCCCAGTCGCGGTACCGGCGGCGCAATGCGGTGGTCTTCCCGGATCCCGGCGGACCGGTGACGATCACCGCCACCGGTCGCGCCCGGGGGTACGGCGTCCCGATCGTTTCCGGTGCGATCCGATCCCGGAACAGGGCGGCGCGCGTTTCTCGGTCGAGTCCGCGGGTACGTGGCCCGCTTCGCGCGGGCGGATCCGGCCGCGGTGCCTCGACTTTCCTCGCCAGGATGGTGCCGTACTCACGAATCGTCTCGTCGACCGCCGCGCGGTTGCGGGGATCGAGTTCGGACAACTCGGCGAGGTATGCCCGACGCAGAGACCGCATCTCCTCGCGCGCAATGACGTCGCCGGCGCGCTCGGCCAGCGACTCGACCGCTGTGCACTGCGCCATGAGGCTGGTGAAGATATCCACCGCGGCCTCGTAGTGCAGCACCTGCTCCCATTCGGAAGGCGGCCCGGCCACTACAGCGACTCCGCGAACCGGCCGAGCAGCGGGATCGCCGACTGTTTGATCACATCGGCCTCTGTGCTCAAGCGTTCCCAGACCGGTTCCTCGTCGGGGCGAAGCTGCCGACCGAGGGCGATGCCTTCGTCCAGGTCCTTCAGCTGATCGACGAAGCTACGCTGCTCGACCGCCGTCATCGGTCGATTGCGCTCGTACTCCATCAACTCCGATCCCTCCGGCTGCTTGGACCACGAACCCGACGACAGCCGGTCGTTCTCGAACAACACGTCGGTGCGCGACCGTACCCGCAGGCCCTCGATCGATACCGGCGGCTCCGCGGACTCGAGTACTCGAACCAGATCGGCGGAGCCGTTGTAACACGCGTCCTGCGCGCCGGTGGGAACGTATCGGCCGGTGCCGCTCGCCAGGCGTTCCCGCAGGAAGCGGTTCAGGTTGGACAGCCGACTCTGCAACCGGCGGACGGCGAGCGCCTCGACCCGTGCTCCGTAGTCGTTGTGGTCGAACTTGCGCATGGTTCGAACCGCGCGCGCGAGATCACCCACGCCCTCCTCGAGAATGACGTTGTGGCGCTGGGCGATCGCACGGTCGATGGCCATGTCGAGCCATCTCTCCGCCGTGGGATAAATGTGGTCACCAGCGGTGAAATCGTCGCGGACCCGCAGTTCCGCGTACCGCGGGTGAAATTTCATCAGATCGTCGCCGATCAGCACGACAGCGCCGCCCCGGTTCCGGAAGGAGTCGGCGACCTCTCGAATGACCGTCGACTTGCCCGCCGCCGATTGACCGGTCACGACGACGAATTCGGGTCGCCAGAGGTTGCCCCGGGCGTTACCGAACGTCTCGGGAACGATTCTCCCGTCGAAGCGGCGAGCCATCTCCCGATCGGAGAGCCGGAAGGTCTCTGCGGCACTACGTACCGTGCCTGCCAGCCTGTGCCCCGTAGCCCTGAGGCTCCTACCTGCTCGGCCCACCGACGCCTCGATGCGGCGACTTCCTTTGCGTAGCGCAACAACGGCTGCCGTCACCGGCGTATTCACCGGGACTACTATTCCACGTCCCCGGTTCCCGGCGACGCCGAGCACAGCCGGACGGTATGCCGGAGAAAACGGCGTGCGTGCGTGCGGGCGTTCTCGCGATACACGGCGGGGCCGACGACGACCGCCGGCTGGAGCTCGACGGTGTGGTCGGTGGGGCGGAGGCGACGCGGAACCGCTGGTGAGGCCGCCGACCAGTCCCGATATTTCGGACCCCGCCACCGTGAAGTGGTTCCTACCTGCACACTGAGTGGCGAGCGGCGCGTGACTCCGGTCACCGCGCACTCTGTGCACGAGTGAACGAGAGGGATCACGAATGTCAGAGACCACCACCCCGGACCCGGACGTGTCCACCGGGGGAACACCGGCCGCCGAACCCACATCGTCACGGGCGGCGACTCGTCGCGCTGTCTGGAACACGCTGCGCGGATCTTCGGGCAATCTCGTCGAGTGGTACGACGTCTACGTCTACACGGTGTTCGCCTCGTACTTCGAAAGTCATTTCTTCGATTCGGCGGACAAGAACTCCACCGTCTACGTGTACGCGATCTTCGCCGTCACATTTCTCATGCGTCCGGTCGGCTCGTGGTTCTTCGGCCGCTACGCCGATCGCCGCGGCCGGCGGGCGGCGCTGACCTTCAGCGTTTCCCTCATGGCGGCGTGTTCGATGGTGATCGCGATCGTGCCGGGCCGGGAGACGATCGGCTTGGGGGCGGCCGTGATCCTGGTGCTGTGCAGGCTGGTGCAGGGGTTCGCGACCGGTGGCGAGTACGGCGCCTCGGCCACCTATATGTCCGAGGCCGCCACGCGGGAACGTCGCGGATTCTTCTCGTCGTTCCAGTACGTGACCCTGATCGGTGGTCATGTGCTGGCCCAGCTCACCCTGTTGGTACTCCAGGTGTTCCTGGACAAGCAGGAGATCTCCGATTTCGGCTGGCGGATAGCCTTCTTCATCGGCGGCGTGGCCGCTGTCGTGGTGTTCTGGCTGCGCCGCAGTATGGACGAATCGCTCACCGAGGAGCAGCTCGACGCGGTCCGGCGCGGTGAGGACACCGAATCGGGCTCGCTTCGGGTACTGCTGCGCGAGTACTGGCGGCCGCTGCTGCTCTGTTTCCTGGTCACCATGGGTGGCACCCTCGCGTTCTACACCTACAGCGTGAACGCTCCGGCCATGGTCAAGACCGCTTTCGAAGATCGGGGCATGACGGCCACCTGGATCAACCTCGCCGGATTGATCTTCCTCATGGTGTTGCAGCCGGTCGGTGGGCTGATCAGCGACAAGGTGGGCCGCAAACCCGTCCTGGTGTTCTTCGGGATCGGTGGCGTCGCCTACACCTGGTTCCTCATCGGTTTCCTCCAGGACGCGACATCGGTGGTGGGGACTCTGTCGGTGATCTGCGTCGGCTACGTCCTGCTCACCGGTTACACCTCCATCAATGCCATCGTCAAGGCCGAACTGTTTCCCTCTCGTATCCGAGCCCTCGGAGTGGGAGTCGGTTACGCCCTGGCCAATTCGGTGTTCGGCGGGACCGCGCCGATGATCTATCAGGCTGCGAAGAACGGCGGGCAGGTGACGTGGTTCATCGTGTATGTGACCGTCGTCATCTTCGCTTCGCTGCTGGTATACGTGTTCGGTCTGAAGAACAAGAGCGAGACAGAACTCGATCGGGAGCAAGGACGCGCGTTCGGATAGTGCCGCGGGCGCTGATCCCGTCGCCGCCGAAAGAACGCGGGGCGGAACCTCACGCCTTCGGATGGTCCGCGGCGCCGCTCACGGCCGTGCGCATCTGTGTCTCCGCGGCGTCAGCGGGCGTGGCGGGCGGGATCACCAGTATTCGTATTCGCCGATTGTGCGCGCCGAAGACATACATCACCTCGAGCGGCTGGTCCGGAAGCGGTCCGGTGACCTCGATCCCGTCGGAAGGATCGATGCCTCGCTGAGACAGGCTCAGCCGGTTCCAGTCGAAGGCGATCCGGGTGGTCGCCCCCAAGCGCGTGGTGAGGGCGGTGATCAGGTCGTGCAATTCGGTCGTGAGATTGTCGGTCCTGGGCCACCACGCACCGTCGAGGCTCCCGGTGGGTGCGGCGGGGTCGCCGAGCACCAGTCGCGGCGTGCGGGTGGGTGCGGCGAAGGGCTGGCTGCCGTCGGCCGGGGTCCGGGGGTGGCCGTCGCCGCGCTCGGGTGCGCGACCACCGCTCGTGCCCTGCGGGTCATCTGTCATATCCGCCTACCGGAGGTTCGCGCGAGCGTGCGAAGCGGTGGCGCGCCGTGGCCACCTTCGTTGTCCCAGCGGTGGAACGCGGCGGCATCCGCGGTGCGCTCCGGGCTGTTGCCTTCGGCGGCTGACATCAGTTCTTCGGCGGTGAGTTCGTTGCCGGGCCGGGACGCGGCGGACAGCAGCGCCTGTGCGGTCGCGGCCTCGGTTTCCGCGGGGATCACCAGTAGAACGCGGCGGGTACGGTCCGAGCCCAGGAAACAGAGAGTGTGCGCGGGTAGATGCCGGTATCCGTCGAGGCGAACCGGACACCCACCGACCGTCGTACGCTTCGGTGCCGGCCCCCAAGTATCCGTGTCGTACATGATTCGATCGACTGCGCCCGCCCGTCCGCGCTGCAATGCCGCGAGACCGGCGAGCTCGGTGACCAGATCGTCGGTACGGGGCCACCAGGCACCGTCCACGATCCCGGGCCGCGGTGCCCTCGGTGTCGGCAGCCGCCGCGACGCCGGCGCCGCGCCGCTGCGGAGGGAGAAACGTGCTGGGTGCTCCAGCGGGATCTTCTTCTGTTGTAGCGTCATCGCGACGCTCCTGACCGGGACCGGGTAGCGGCCCCTATAACGATCATGACGATCTCTCGGATCTGTTCGGTACTTCCAGTACACGCTGACCCGGGCTCGATGTCAACAGTGTAGGTCTACGCCATAGGGCCCGGATATGGCCTGTCGGTCGCCGTTCTCATCCGCTTCGGCGCGCTGCAGTGCGCTGACGGGCTCTGAGCCACGTGGCGATTTCCAGTTCCGACCCACCGTCGGGATCCCTGAGCTGCCGGGCCGTGCTCACGCCGGCCTCGACGACCGGGGTGAGGAGCCGAAGGGTCAGTGTGGTGCCGGCCCCGACGATATCGAGAACGCGCGCGGGCCGACGCCGGTAACCGTCGAGCCGTATACATCGCCCGCCGCTGTCCAGCTCCCGCGGTGCGGTGGACCACTCGTCGAGGTGATAGATCACGCGCCGGACCGGACCGAATCCGGGTTGCAGCGCCCGGAACAGGAGTGCGAGTTCGACGACGAGATCACGGCTGTGCGGCCACCAGACGCCGTCGGCGTCCCCGCCCGCGGCATCCAGCTCGAGCCGCAGGCGGCGGGCCGACCACTCCGGGCGGCGAGCGCTGAATCCGTTCGGTTGTGGCGTCATGATCGACACTCCTGTCGCGCGACGTGTCGCACAGTACCTACGACTCCCGGCTCAGTCGCCGGGCCTGTTGCTGGGTGGAGAGCAGCGCGAGAGTCGCTTCAGCGCCTTGATTCTCGTTGCTCCCGGTGTGGTCCAATCCGTCGGAACAGCCGGAGCTGTCCGGGTCGAGCAGCGGGGTGCCGACATCGTTGGCGCCCCGGAACCAGGCTTCGCACAGCATGACCGCGTCCTTCCACCGGCGGTCGGCGGTGGCATCGTAGGCGCGGGCGCAGGCATCGGCCAGACATGCGACCTCGACGGGCTGCTGGTCGAAACCGGGGCGAGGTTCCCCGGTCGCCCAGCCGTCGATCGGGGTCACCGAGAGGTGATCGCCGGCCGTCTCGGTTTCGAGTAGCCAGCGCAACATCGCCAGTCCGTCCGCCTGTATTCGCTCTCTGCCGGGTAACGAGCCGACCACGAGCAACGCTTCGGCCAGTACGGCGTTGGCGTATTCCAGTCGTGACTCGGGCCACCGCCAGTCGAATCGACGGGTGGGCGCACCGATCAGTATCGCCGTATCGTCCAAATAATCACGGGCACAGTGATTTCCCGGGTGTGCGCGCAAGACCTCGGCCGCGCCCAGCGCACCGAAAGCCATCGCACGAGCAGAACGGGGTCGTTGCCGGGCAGCGACCGTGAAATGCGCCAGCGCGGTCTGCGCCAGGTCGGGCCGGTGTGCCACAACGGTGCCCAGGGCCCACAACGCGCGGCCCCAGTGATCGTCGAGGCTCGGTTCGTCCTGCCAGTGCCGGTCCGATCCGCGCCGGTTGTGACAACGTCCGTCCGGAGTGAGCGCATCGACCACGAAGTCGAAATACACCTGGATGAGGTCGAGCAGCTGTTGGGTGGGCTCGGCTTCACGAATGGCGACGACGAGGCCGCGCGCGACATCGTCCACGCAGTAGCCGTATTCGACAAGGGGTTCGGTGAGTCTCGCGTGTTCGAAGATCCCGCATTCGTCACTGAGCCGGAACAGATGCGCGTAGGAGACGGTGATCGTAGTCATATGCTCAGCCCCAGACCGCTGCACGGTGAACGAAACCGGCCCTCGTGGGTAATCGGAGGTCCGCTGGTTCGGATTTGCACATGTTCACCTTTCTTTATCCGGCCGACGTCGGCTGCGGCGCTGCCGGGAGCCGTCGGGCCGGCTGTTCGTGCCGCTGTGCGACTCGAAGTGCGTATCGCTACGAGGCCATCCGGCGCCGTCGATGCTGCCGGTCTCCGCCGCGTCGTCCGCCTGCCGCGCCGTCGGTCGGGCGGGCAGCCATCGCGCGAAGTGCCGAGCGCAGGCCCCACCGGCCGATCGGGCCACCGAGGTCGGTGTTGCCGGATTCGCTTCGGTCCCGGAATTTCCTCTCCGAGGCCGTCTCGGGTGCGTCGTCGCTGGTCGCGGTCAGGAAATGGTCCGGGAGAGCGAGTTTGTGAATGGTGCGCAGGGTCAATAGATATTGGCGCAGCAGGGGACCGGTGGTGTACGGGAGATCGTATTTGTCGCATAACGCCCGCACCCGGCGACTCATCTCGGCGTAGCGGTTGCTGGGCAGGTCCGGGAAGAGGTGGTGTTCGATCTGATAGCACAGGTTTCCGCTCAGGAATGCCAGTACCGGACCGGCGTCGAAATTGGCGGTGCCCAGCATCTGGCGCAGATACCACTCGGCCTTCGATTCTTCCTCGACCACGGTGGGAGCGAATTTCTCCGCCCCGTCGGGAAAGTGGCCGCAGAAGATCACGACATAGGCCCACAGGTTTCGTGCGGTATTGGCGGCCGCGTTCGCGGTGAGGGTGCGACGCCATCGTCGTCGGCTCAGCGCGGGGAACAGTAGATAATCCTTACCGAGCTGCCTGCCGATCTTCGTGAGGAACGCCCTGGTTTCCGCGGTCTTTCCCTCGGGGCCGGCCGCGCGGTCGCGTTCGGAATACAGGTCGTGCAGGGCGATGCCCCACTCGAACACGGCCGCCAGCAGCAGATTCTGGAGCGGCTGCAACAGCAGCCGTGGCCGCCACGGCTGGTCTCGGGTCACGCGCATCACGCCGAAGCCGATATCGTCGTCCATGCCGACCACATTGGTGAACATATGGTGGCGGAAATTGTGGGAGTAGCGCCATTGCGACGACAGCCCGACCATATCCCACTCCCAGGTGCCGGAATGGATTTCGGGGTCGTTCATCCAATCCCATTGACCGTGGCCGACGTTGTGGCCGAGTTCCATGTTCTCGATACTCTTGGCTACCGCCAATCCGGCGGTACCCAGCACCCAGCCCGCTCTGCTCCGGCTGAGTGCGATCGCCAACCGGGACGACGCGTCCAGTCCCCGCTGGAAGGCGATGGTGCGGCGGATGTAGGCCGCGTCCCGGCTGCCTCGCTGATCGACGATGTCACATCGGATCGCGTCGAGTTCGACGCCGAGGGCTTCGATATCGGTGGGGCTCAGGTGCGCGTAGGCACCGACTTCGGTGATTGCCATTGTTCATGCCCTCGAATCGCCGGGTGTCGTGCCGTGGCCTGATCGATAGCGGTCGCCGGTGCGAACATCCCGCATGCGAGAGGAATCGCTCACAGTTCGGCCGGGTTCGCTTTCGCTGCCCGAAATCGGTCGGTGATCGTGTTGTTCGCGGCCATCGAAATGGTCCCGTCTCCGAATGCGTGTCCGGTCGCGGTCGCCCGGATCGGACGACCGGTCGACACATGAATCCAGGTTATCTCCACAGACTAGACTCGAATACACCGTCTGTCTACAGTGTAGAATTACGCTGTTATCAACGATAGATGAACAGGCGGAGCGTGCGATGAACGACACGACAGCACATCCGCCCGACCGGCACCGGCCGGGCGATCGCACCGGCAACTGCGGCGCCGTTCCGCTGACTCGCCAGATGATGCTGGCCGCCGCGCTCGAGATCATCGACTGCGACAGTGTCGAACGGCTGTCGATGCGGCGTCTGGGCGACCGGCTCGGCCGCGACCCGGCGGCGCTCTACCGGCACGCCGACAACAAGGCCGCGCTCCTCGACGGCGTCACCGAATTCGTGCTCGGGCAACTGACAGTCGATGCTGCCGATCCCGACTGGCGTCATCAGTTACGGATGGTCGCCCGGGACTTCCGCAGGCTCGCCATGGCGCACCCGCATGTGGTGCCACTCCTGGTCACCCACCCGTTGGCCACCCCGCTCGGCCTGCGGCCGCCGGGCACCCTGCGCCCACTGGAACATATTCTGGATCTGCTCACCCGGGCCGACTTCAGCGGAATCGACGCGTTGCGCATCTACCGGGCACTGTTCGGATTCCTGTACGGACATGCTCTCGACGAGGTACAGGAAATCGTCGACCGCCCCGAAGAGGCCACTGACCTGCTGCGGCTCGGTCTGCACCACCTGCCGATCGGCGAGTTCCCGCTGTTGCGCGGACTCGCCTCGCAACTGGCCGCCTACGACGGCGGCACCGAGCTGGAACGTGGCCTCGACGCCCTGCTCGCCGGCCTCGACGCCACCCTCACCCCGGTCGCGCCACGGCAGCAGTTCCCGGGCTGACCCGAGACGCCCTGTCACCGAGTGGCGGGAGCGTCATCCGGTCCGGGCAGCGTGGCGTCGCCGGGAGCGGGCGCAGCGGCGGGAACCGGCCCGGGCAACGTCGCCGCGAGACCGGCCAGCAGGATATCGAGCCCGCGCTCGAGTTCCACGGCGCCGTCATAGGTCGCCAGTGCCGATGCCAATCCTCGTACCAGCGGGAACTCGCCGATCGAAAGTCGATACAAACCCAGCCGCAGCAGATCGTCGGTTTCCTCCGGGCGTTCCACGATCTCCTGCAACTCGTTGAGGACATGCCCGTACAGGAATCCGAACAGTGCCCGGTAGATGTGCAGCGCGTCGACCTCGGTGTAGCCCACACGCGTGAGCAGGGCGAGCATGTCCTCGAGTGGCCGCACCACCACCGCCGGCCGCTGTCCGAGCGGGGTCGCCAGCGGTCGGGTCACCAGGAGCGGCACCACCCGCGGATGCGCCAACGCCACCCGCCGGAACTCCCGGGCCACCCGTCGCATCTCGGCAACCCAATCCGACGCCGCGGCATCGACCGATAATTCCGCGAAGACGACCTCGGCGACACCGTCGAGGACGGCGGCCTTGTTCGGCACATGCCGGTAGATCACCATCGGATCACGGCCCACGGCCTCGGCCAGGCGTCGCATCGACAGCCCGTCGACACCGTCGCGATCGACGATCCCGAGCGCCGCGTTCAGCACCGCCGCCCGAGTTACCGGACTGTCCCGGTGACCGGCTGCGGCCTTTCTGCGATTGTTGGACGGTTCAGCTTTCACGAGGTGGCTCCGATCCCCGGATATTCAGTAGATCTACAACGTTGACACACCGGTAGGTGCCGCGTCTACCAGGGGAGCGGAACGGGGCACCGTCATGGCACCGGCGATCCGCGAGCTCGCCGACGGCGACCGGGCCGCTGTCGCCGGGATCGAGCGGCCACCGTCCGCCCGCGCCGCCGGATTCGAGGTGCCGCAAGGCATTCGCGTATCAGCGGCACACGCGATACTTCGGACTCCCTTCGGGTGCGCCCGGAGCGTCTGGATCGGCGCTCCGGTGGGCCCGAGGGTTACCGGGGTTGTCAGCGGTGGAAATACCGAGGGCGCGGAGGTCGGGTCCGGGTCGGTACCGTGCTCAGCTGGACGCGATACGAGACCGACGGTGGGTACAGGGTGCAAGTGGAGAATCGGCGGGTTGTGTCGGGGCGGCTGCGGAAGATCGGTGCGGCTGTCGCGGCGGTGACACTGCTGTCCGGGCTGTCCGGGCTGTCCGGGGCGATGGCGAATGCGGCGCCGATCGTCGCCCCCGCACTACGGGCCCCGGCCGGTGGGTACGAGAAACTCGTGGTGCCGTCGGGGATGGGCCCGATCGAAGTTCAGGTGCAGTGGGCGGCGCGTGGCGGCCGTTCGGCGCTCTACGTGCTCGACGGACTGCGCGCACCGCGCGATCACAGTCAGTGGACCACCGATACCGATGTACTGCGGCAGTTCGCCGGCGACAACGTCACGCTGGTGTTCCCCGTCGGCGGCCATTCCAGTTTCTACGCGGACTGGTATCGGCCGAGCAGTACCAACGGCCAGGTCACCCCGTACAAATGGGAAACCTTCCTCACCGAGGAATTGCCTGCCTACCTGGCGAGATATGGGGTCTCGCGGACGAACAACGCGATCGTGGGTGCCTCGATGGGCGGAGGTGCGGCCCTGACCCTGGCCGCGCACCACCGGGATCAGTTCAAGTTCGCCGGCTCCTTCTCCGGTTTCGTCAATCCGACCTTCCCGCTGTGGAACGAAGCGGTTCGCGCCGCGCTGTGGGACGAGGGCAGGTTCAATGTGGACGATATGTGGGGCCCGGCCGGTGATCCCGCCTGGCAGCGCAACGATCCGACCACGCAGGCGGAATTGCTGCGCGGTCTGCCGATGTACATCTCGGCCGGAAACGGCCTGCCCGGGTCGCCGGATGTGCCGTACGGGGTCGGCAATACGGTGAACGCGATGGCCTTGGAATCGATGGCCGCGGCAGCCGCCGGAATTTTCCGGGATCGAGTCGCGTCGCTGGGTATCCCGGCTCGTGTCGATATCGTCCCCGGCACCCACACCTGGCCCTACTGGGGGCAGGCGATCGCTACCGCCCGGCCGATGATCCTCGACGCGCTCGGTGCCCATTGACGGTGCTGCCCAGGGTCGGTCGGTTGCCGAAACCTGTTGTCTGTGAAGGTATTCGATACTTTTCGCGGGTCTCGGATGGTCGGCATCGGCGGAGAGCGATATGATCGACCCTGTGATTACTTGCTCCGAGCAAAGATCGGGGGTCCTGTCCGTACACGGTGAGTGCTGATGCGCACTCCGATTACGAACAGGGACGATTCCCGCATTTCCTTCTGGCGGCGCGTGCGTGAGTTCGCCGTGCCGCCCTCCATGATCGAAACCGCGACCGCCCGCCGCAATATCGGCGATTGGGCAGGGGCTTGTGCCGCAGCGGGTTTCGATGTCGATATCGATATCCGGTCATCGACCCGTCGGTACGGCCGAGATCTCGCAGCCGAGATCCGGGCGGATCTGAGCCATCTGGCTCCCGATCTGTTGCGCTGGCACCTGCCCAGAGTCGCTCCCGACGGGTTGCTTCGGCCGGATCTGACCATCGCGCTGGCACGATACGGATCGCCGGACGGTCGAAAGCACGGCAGCAGAACAGGTTCGGTCTATCTCGTGGCTCGAACCGCCCCCGCGTGGGCGAATACTGTTCAGCGGGTCGGCCTCGCGCTGTGGGACGGCACCGGTCCGCATCCCCGCCCGGACCGGCGATTCCGGTTCGATCTCCACCGCCACCTGTGGGACACACGACGCGCCCATGAGTTCCGGCTACGTTGCGGGGCGGATCAATTCTCGGATACCGGTGGCTCCAGACCCGAACTGCCGGAGAATCTGCCCGAAGGCTGCGCTGTCGGGCGGTGGGCGGACGAGGCTCGGATAATGCTACGGGCCGAAGGACATCACGGCGGGCCGCTGCGGGTGCGGATCGGAGCACGACGAGACCTCGTCGTCGAACTCGTCGCGGACAGCGGCGATCCGCCCACAGTGCGGATCGCCGAGTCGTATCCGCGTGGTGCGGTGTCGGCACTCCCCGTCCTACCCGATGCGGCGACCTGGACGGCGCCCGACCTGGAACTGATCCACGCCGGTGCGATCACAGCCGACCGGCTGCATCCGCTGGTCGCCGCCGCGCTGGTACCGGATCGTTCGCCGGTCGATTCGTATCGGGCTCCGCAGCGGTCGGACCGGGCGCACCTGGTGGAGTGCCGGGGCGAGCAGCACCGAATCGGTCTGGTCGGCGGTGTGCTGGTCGCGCTCGATCACGACCCGGCCGAGATCCGCCGAGAGGAACTGCTGGTCGCCCTGACCGGGACTCCGCTGCCGTGTCTGCAGGCCATCGATCGGGCTCATCGTCGGCCGGACTGTCTCGCCGGCGTTCGTGAGCGTCTCGACCACGGTGACATCGCCGGTGCGCTGGCCGTCGTCGAAGATCTGCTGGGCCCCGGCGCCGTTCTGCGCGAGGGCCCGTTGCGGAACGAGCTGGAAGCGTGCGCGCGACAGCGGATCACCTACGGACTGTTCCGGGCAGGGCTGTCCGGGGCCGCGCCCATCCGCAACAAAACCGACCAGCGACCCGGCGATCGCCGAGCGCATCCACGCCACGCCTCCGCACGCTGAACAACAGCCCACTCCCTCGGCGCAACCCCGCCGCCGTTCGATTCCTCACGACCCAAAGGTGATTCACATATGCCCGCTTACCTCCAGAGCGCTCCTGTCTCGGATCGAGCTCACCTCTCCCAACTCGATATCGCCGGCGACCTGCTGACCCTGCTGAACGATTCGACCACCGAAGTGCGTACCGACGACCAACTGGAGGCCTTGACGCTCGCGGTGGCCGCCGACCTGCCGGTGCTCCTGTGGGGCGAACCGGGAATCGGAAAAACGGCGGCCCTCACTCAGCTCGCCGAATCCCTGGATCTTCCGCTGACCACGGTGATCGCGAGTGTGCACGAGCCGTCCGACTTCTCCGGCCTGCCCATCATCGGCGACGACCCCGCGCAACACGGTGTGCCGATGGCGCCGCCGGACTGGGCGGTGCGGCTGGTGCGGGCCGGCCAGGGCCTGCTGTTCCTGGACGAACTGTCGACGGCACCGCCCGCCGTACAGGCCGCCCTGCTCCGCCTCGTCCTCGAACGACGAATCGGCGCATTGCGACTACCGCCCGATGTCCGGATCGTGGCCGCGGCCAACCCACGTTCCTCGGCGGCCGACGGCTGGGAGCTGAGCCCACCGCTGGCCAACCGGTTTGTACATCTGCAATGGATCCACGACCACGAGGTCGTCGTGCGCGGCCTCGGCGGTATCTGGCCGCGCGCGACTATGCCCCGACTCGAGCCGGAGAAGTTCGCCGACGCGGTGATGTTCGCGCGCCGCGCGGTATGCGGGCTTCTCGCGGCCCGCCCCAACCTCGTACATCAGATCCCCAGCAGCGAAACACGCCGGGGCGGTGCTTGGCCGTCCCCACGCAGCTGGGATATGACATTGCGGCTGATCGCGTTCGCCACCGCGGCCGGCGCATCCCAGGAGGTGCTCTCCCTGCTGGTCCGCGGCACTGTGGGAGACGGCCCCGGGTTCGAACTGCTGAGCAGTATCGACCGCATGGACCTCCCGGACCCCGAAACACTCCTGGCCGACCCCTCCGCCGTCGACCTGCCCGAACGCGGTGATCTGCGTCAAGCGGTGCTCGACGGGGTGGTGGCGGCCGTCCGGCGGCGTCCGGAGAAATCCCGCTGGGACGCGGCGTGGGCGGTACTCGTCAAGGCGGCGGAAACGGGCCCGCCGGACCTGGTGGTCGTGCCCGCGACCACGCTCGCCACCTTGCGGGGCGACAATTGGGAGGTACCGGCGTCGATCGAACAACTCGCCGGCGTGGTCGCGGTATCCCAGGGGGCGGACCGCGGCGCGGCCCGCGTCGCCGCGCAGACCGGCCGATGACCGACGCCCCGGAGCTCGACTCCGGCAAACTCTTCGCCGCCCGCCTGCAGGCGGCCCGGGCCCGGCCCTATCTGGCGACGGCCCTCTACGCGCTGCATATCGTCGAGTCGCGACGCGTACCGACGATGGGCGTGGACAAGTACTGGCGGTGTTATGTTTCGCCCGCCTTCGTGGATTGCACGCCGGTGGAGGAGCTGGCCTCGGTGCTGGTGCACGAGGTGTCGCATCTGCTGCGCGACCATCACGGTCGCAGCGACCGATTCGCCCGCCGGCACGACCTGACCGGCCCGGCGGAAAGACTGCGGATGAACATCGCTGCCGATGCCGAGATCAACGACGACGCCTTCGGCGACGGGCTGGTCCGGCCCGAAGGCGCGGTTTTGCCGAAGACTCTGGGGTTGTCCGCCGGCGAGCTCATGGAGGACTATCTGCGGCAATTCCGGCTCGGGAACTTCCCGGATGATCTGGCCTGGCTCGACTGCGGTAGCGGCGCGGACGGGCTGGACCGAGAATGGGAGCTGGGGCCCGACGGCGCGGACGGTCTCACCGAACAGGAACGCGCCGGGGTCCGCTTCCGGGTGGCGCAGGGGATCGTCGGCCGTCCGGGGAACGCGCCCGAAGGGTGGCGCCGCTGGGCCGAGGAGGCGTTGCACCCGCCGCAGCCGTGGCGGGACCTGCTGGGTGCTGCTCTCCGCTCGGCGGCCTCCGCGCCCGGAGCAGGTCAGGACTACACCTACGGCCGGCCGGCGCGCCGCTCGGCCGGGGTGCCCGGCGCCGTGCTGCCCAGCCTGCGGCGCGCGCCACCCCGGGTCAGCGTGATCATCGATACCTCGGGCTCGGTCAGCGACGCCGAACTGGGAAGCGCGCTACTCGAGGTGGCGGCCATCTCCCGTGCGGTGGGCGGTCGCCGCGATCTCGTCACCGTGCTGTCGTGCGATGCCGCGGCACAGGTGGTGCATCCGTTGTGCCGGGCGGAGGGGATACCTCTGGTGGGCGGGGGAGGTACGGATCTGCGCACCGGGTTCGCCAGAGCGCTTCGCAGCAGACCCGCCCCCGATGTGCTCGTGGTACTGACCGACGGTCAGACTCCCTGGCCGAGTAGCCGCCCCGGGTGCCGGACCGTGGTCGGGCTGTTCCGCCGGAAGATCTCGTGGAGCGAACACGATCCCGAGTACGTTCGGAGTGGGCCACCGGAGTGGGCGCGGGTGGTCGATATCGGGACATCGGCCTGACGGGCCGGCCGGAACAGTCCGGGAGGGAGTTCCCGGAGTCAGGGGCGCGTCGATGTGGATACCACACCACAGCGCGATCTCTCGTCATACCAGGGGATTACCCGGGACGAGAATCCGGCCGATAGCGTCTCCTACATAGAATTCGTCGTCCGGTCCCTACGCGCCGAACGGTATCCGCCGGATAAGATCTCCGATCGATATCGGCCGGTCGGCAACCCGAGCGTGTGGGGGCAGGCCCCGACTCAACACTCAGGAAGAGCTATGACGACACCGGCATTGATCCCCGACTCACCTCCACGTTCACGGCGGCGCAGCGGCGCCGACGGTGATTACGCCCGTCTGCTGCGCCGGATCTCCGACGCCGGATTGATGGAGCGGCGGCCCGCCTATTACAGCGTCCGGCTCAGCCTGGTCGGGCTTGCGTTCGTGGCAGGCTGGGCGGCGTTCGTCCTGGTCGGCGACTCATGGTGGACGCTCGCGGTCGCGGCGGTCATGGCCGTTGTGTTCGCCCAGGTCGCACTTGTCATGCACGATGTCGCGCACCGCCAGGTGTTCCGGCTGCGGCGGCCCACGGCGATCGTGGGCCGGGTCGTCGGCAACGCCGGTATCGGCCTGGCCTACGGCTGGTGGCAGGACAAACACACCCGGCATCACGCCAACCCGAACCACGAGGAGCTCGATCCCGATGTCGCGCCCGATATTCTGCTCTGGTCCCAACGGCAGGCCCGGGCCAGCCGTGGTCTGGCTCGTCTCCTCGGGCGGGCGCAGGCGTTCCTCTTCTTCCCGCTACTGCTGCTGGAGGGCCTGAACCTCCATGTAGCGGGTGTACGGGCACTCGGCAATCGGTCGGTGAAGCATCGCCTACTCGAAGGCGCGCTGCTCTTCGGTCACTTCGCCGCCTACCTGGCCGCGGTTTTCGCGGTTCTGCCCGCCGACAAGGGTTTCGCGTTCCTCGCTGTCCATCAGGCCTTGTTCGGCCTGTACATGGGCTGCACCTTCGCACCGAACCACAAGGGCATGCCGACCCTGACCGGCGACGACCGTCCGGACTATCTACGCCGGCAGGTACTGACCTCCCGCAACGTCCGGGGTGGCGTGTTGACCGATATCGCCCTCGGCGGGCTCAACTATCAGATCGAGCACCATCTGTTCCCGAGCATGCCGACGCCGAATCTGCGTCACGCCCAGGTGATTGTCCGCGATTACTGTGCCGAAATCGGCGTGCCCTACCACGAGACCGGGTTGATCTCCTCGTACCGCGAGGCGCTGGGGCATCTGCACCGTGTCGGGGCGCCCCTCCGCGGCGGCGACCGGAAACCGGCCGCGCCGGGGCTGGATCAGTAGTAGCTACTGGAGAGCATGGTCAGGATGTTCAGAAAAATGATGTACTTCAGGAAGCTGGGCATATCGATCTTTCTCAGTTGTCGGAATCGATCATCGAACGGTGTCCACGCATGGATCGCCCCTCGATTTCCGTGACGCACCCCTGAACGCGTGCGCTGCTCCGTGTTTCGGTCGTAGGTGCCGCTTCGTTACATTGCTCGTACCCGATATCGGACGCCGCGCGCCCGGCGTCGACGAACATTCCGAGCCGGCACCGGCACTGCCTATCCGGTGCCGCCGGAACCTGTTTCACAGCGGCAGCAGGTGATGCTTACGCGGGTAGCGGATGACCTTCTTGTCGCGAAGCAGGCTCAAGGCACGCCGGAGTTCCAGGCGGGTGGCCGACGGCTCGATCACACTGTCGATGTAGCCGCGCTCGGCCGCGATCCAGGGGGTCGCGACGGTCGCGTTGTAGAAGTTGATCATCTGCCGGCGAAGTTCGTCGCGCTGATCCTCGGGGGTGGCATCGAGCACCTTTCGCTGGGTCAGGCCGACGGCGCTTTCCGCGCCCATGACCGCGATACGGGCGGTGGGCCAGGCCAGGTAGATATCGCAGCCGAGGGCCTTGGCGCCCATAACGGCCCACCCGCCGCCGTAGGCTTTGCGGATCACCACGGTCACCTTGGGGACGGTGGCTTCCACATAGGCGAACAGGAACCGGCCGCCTCGTTTGATGACGCCGACTTTCTCCTGTTCCACGCCGGGAAGGAAGCCGGGGGTATCGACCACCAGCACCAGCGGGATCTCGAAGGCGTTGCAGATATGGATGAAATGCGCTGCCTTGTCACTGGCTTTGGCGTCGAGCGCACCCGCCAGCACAGTGGGCTGGTTGGCGACCACACCCACCGGCTTGCCGTCGACACGGGCGAAACCGGTGATCAGATTCTTGGTGGCCGCCGCGCCGATCTCGTGGAACTCGCCGTCGTCGAAGATCCGCAGCAGTACGTCGTGCATATCGTAAACCGCGTTGTCCGAGTCGGGGACGAGCGTGTTCAGCGTCAGATCGGATTCGGTGACCTGCGGCTCCAGCCCGGGGTTCACGACCGGCGGCAGCTCGACGGCACTCGACGGCAGGTAGCTCAGGTAGTTGCGGACCCACGCGAAGGCGGCCGCCTCGTCCTTTGCGACATGGTGGATATTGCCGTAGCCGGCCTGGTTGTAGGCCCCGCCCAACTCCTCCATGTCCACCTTTTCACCGATGGCGTCCTCGATGATCTTGGGACCGGTGACGAACATATGCGCGCTCTCGGTGGCCACCACGACATCGGTACAGATCGGCTGGTAAACCGCCCCGGCCGCGCAGTTGCCCAGAATGAGCGAAACCATCGGCACCGCACCCGAGAGCGGTTCCATCATGGTCGCCAGCTCGCCGTACCAGCGCAGCGATGTCACGGCCTCCTGGACACGCGCGCCACCGGAGTCGTTGATACCGATCAGCGGGCAGCCCATCTTCCCCGCCAGTTCCATGATCGCCGCGACCTTGCGGCCGAACATCTCGCCGATGGTGCCGCCGTACACCGTCTGATCATGGGAGAACACAGCGACCGGTCGTCCGTCGACCAGACCGCGCCCGGTCACCACGCCGTCCCCGTACAGGGCGTCCTTGTCGGCGGGGTTGCGCACGAGCGCGCCGAGTTCGACGAAGGTGCCCGGGTCCAGCAGCATATCGATACGGTCGCGGGCGGACGGTATGCCCTTACGTGCTCGTTTGGCGGCGCCCGCCTCGCCGGCCGGTTCATGCGCGATCTCCAGCTTCTTACGCAGGTCGGCGAGTTTTTCGGCGGTAGAACTCATCTATAACTTCCAGTTTTGGTCAGCAGGAATACCGCACCGTGTTCGGGGGCGGTAGCCACCGTACCCGGAGGCCGCGTGGTCTGGGTTTGTGAGCTCTCACCGGCTGTGAGACGGGGCCGGTCTCCGGTTCACCGGTCGCCGAAGAAGGCGCGGATGTCGCCGACGAGGAGAGCGGGCTGCTCCAGCGCGAGGTAGGCGCCGGCTTTGTCGATCTCGGTCCATCGGGCCACCGTGGTGTCCCGTTCGGCGAACCGCCGGACGGTGACGTCGCCGGCCGCGACGACGAACGCGGTCGGCACCGTCACCTGCGGCTTGGGCGCCCAGGCTGCCGGGTCGTGGGCCAGGTCGTGGTAGCTCTGCGCGATCGAGCCCGATGTGCCGGTGAACCATTGGACGCTGACATCGGTGAGCATCTGGTCCTTGGAGATCGCTCGTTCGGGCAGGTCGGCCTGCGGGTCACTCCACTCCTTGAACTTCTCTACCACCCAGGCGAGCAAGCCGATGGGTGAGTCGTTGAGACCGTGCGCGATCGTCTGCGGTCTGGTCGACATGATGATGTTGAAGCCGATCCCGTCCCGCATGAATGTGTCGATCGCCGCCATCCGCCGCTGTTCGTCCTCGGTGAGCCCGTCGACGTTCTCGTCCGGCATCGCGACATAGGCGTTGACGTGCAGGCCGATCAGCCGGTCCGGCACCTGTCGGCCCAGCTCGAGGGACAGGTTCGCGCCGCCACCACCGCCGTGGGCGCCGAACCGCTCATAGCCCAGCCGTGTCATCAACTCGGCGAATACCGATGCGGTCCGCGGCACGGTCCACCCGGTATCGGCCAGCGGGGTGGAGAACCCGAAACCGGGCATGAACGGGATCACCAGGTGGAAGTCTCGCGAGAGCGGCTCGATCACATCGAGCAAACCCATTGCGCCGCCGGGATTGTCGTGCAGCAGCAACAGGGCCTTCGCTGCCGGGCGCTCACTGCGGATGTGCTTGAAGTGGATCCGCTGACCGTCGATCTCGGTGGTGAACTGCGGCCACCGGTTCAGTTCCGCCTCGGCCTCGCGCCAATCGAATTCGTCCCGCCAGTAGTCGGCCAGCTCGCGCAGGTAATCCACCGGTACCCCGCGGCTCCAGTTCGTGCCCGGGAGGGCGGGTGTCCAGCGTGCCCGGGTCAGTCGCTCGCGCAGGTCGTCCACATCCGGCTGCGGAATGTCGACAACGAAGGGGTCGATGGTGGTCATGAGATCTCCTTTGGAACGGAATGCTTCCTTCTGTTTTAAGCATAGCGGAATGTTCCGTTCCGTTTCAAGTCGAGCGGCGGCCCGGCGGTACTCGCCGTCGCTCACCAGCGCCGGGTCTCCCGGATGAGCAGCCAGACCAGGTATCCGCCACCGAGACAGACGGTGACGGCGCCGACCGGGAGATCGACCTCCGGAATCGCGTGCTGCGCCAGCAGATCCGCCACCGACATGAGCACCGCGGACGGCGGTGAGCACGCTACCGCCCCGGCGGCCGCACTCGAGGCAGCTGTCTCGGCAGGTCACCGCTCGTCGAGGCCCGCCTGATCGCGGGGCTCATCGAGGGCGGTCGTCGATCGGCTAATCCTTCTCGACGGTCCTGGCGAGGATACCGAGGGTGGCCCGCAGTCCCGCTTCGGGAATGAGCGGGAAGATGTCCATTTCACGATATTGCGGTGCGATCCGACTCCAGTCGTAATACGACGTCACCAGGGTGCCGATCTCGCTGGGCTCCAAGCGGTAACCGTAGAGATGTTCGACCGGCGGGTCGGAGACGCCGACGACCGTCCATTCGAGGTGAGCGTTCTCCTCGAATGCGGTGATGAGCACCGTGACGTCGTATCGTCCCATCGGAAAGTCGTTGAGCGATTCACGGTCCATGTGGACGATGAACTCGTCCCCGACCCCGGTGACGGGCCCGCCCTCCGCCGACCGCAGCATGCCCGAACTGTCGATCGCCACGTGCCCGGCGGGCGAGCGCAACAATGCGAAGATCTCGGCCGGTGTTGCCGCGATCTGACGCCGGACGTCGAATCGTTCCTCACTCATGGGATCCACCATTGCACAGTTGTGCTGCGGCCCAAGACATCCGGTTGCCAGACCTGAGAAATCTCTCGACCGGGACACGAGCTTCGGTGACCGCCGCGCCAGGGGACGGCTCAGCGCCGGCGATAGTCGGCGACAAGCCATTCATCGCCGACGCGCTGCACATTCACGGTGACCAAGGTGGAGGCGGCGACCGGTTCCGGGTGCCGAACATTGCGGGTCTGCTGGTTCGCGAAGACCGTGACGATGAAGTTGTCGCCGTCGAGGGCGTCGATCGCGGTGCTCACGACCTCGCCCTGCGCGACGACCTCGGCCTCGGTCATGACCTTCGTGAGGGTGTCGCCGACGGTGTCGTAGCGATGGGACAACCCGGCGGTAGTTCCTTGCCGGACACCGGCGAAGAAGGCGTCGAGACTGCGGAAGTCGTAGGTCAACGAGCGTTCGGTGTAGTCCGCCGCGACTGCGGCCGCACGGTCGCGATCGGCGATGCGGCCGCGCAGGTCGTCCAACTCGGTTTCGGCGGAATGCCAGCGCCAGCCGAGGAGTACCACCAGGGCGGCGGACGCCGCCGCGGCGAGCCCCCACGCCGAGATGGTGGCCCACGAACCGGACGCGCGTTGCTCGTCGGGCATCCGCTCTCCGCCACGCTGCTGTGTATCGCTCACTTCTGGGTGACCTTCATCGACATACCGCCCGATCCTGCGTTCCGGCCAGGCCCCCTGGGGCGAACGGCCAGGTCGGGCAGGTGGTAGCGGATACCGTGCTTCCCGCAGGATGATCCGAGTCCAACCCGTCGATCAGTTCCGGCTTCAGCGACAGGACTTCCACGAGCTGATCGGGGCGGGAAGCGAGCAACTGCAACTGCTCGTGCAGCGACGGGTGATCGCCTTCGATGCGAGATTCCGGTTCAGCGAGAAGTCCGCCCTCGATCGTCGAATCCTCCGCGAACAGCGACTCCACCAGTTTGCCGGCGTTGCCGAACAGCTCGATGAGGCCGGCTATCCGCTCGATCAGCACGGCGACCTGTTCGACCGTGCCGCCGATCTCGGCGGCGATCTTTCCCAGATTGTGGATCAGCACCGCGACGGCCGCGTGTTCGTTCGTCGCATTCTGCAGTAGGTCGCCCAGACCCGTCAGGATCGGTCCGATACCCGCGTTGTCACCCTGCAGGACACGAATCACATTCTGCGCCAACCGACCCAGCTCCTCGACGTCGAGCGCCGTGAACAGGGGTCGGAACCCGTCGAACAGCCGCGAGACGTCGAAACCCGGCCCGGTCCGCTCGCGCGGAATCGTCGCCCCGGCGGCAAGCGGGGACCCTCCGGGCCGGGACTCGAACAGTTCCAGGTAGTACTGCCCGAGCAGGCTCTGATATCGGACCGCGGCGTGGGTGGTATCCAGGACCGATCGGCCACGGTCGATGGAGAATTCCAACTGCGCCGTGGTGTCGTCGGCGATATCGATCGCGGTGACGGTTCCGATCCGGGCCCCGGCCAGCTGCACACCGCTACCGGCGGTCAGCCCGGAAACATCGGCGAAGACCGCCGTGTATTCGGCGTCAGCGCTGTCGACCGGTTCACGCACTCGGGTCATGACGAGGCTCAGGCAACACAGTGCGACGACACCGAAGACGGACAACCCGATCGCGGGGCCACGCACTGATGACATCGGTCTCCTTCCGGGGCGTCGGCCGACCGTGCGACGAGCGGCGGGTGCCGGCGACGAGTTCGAGCTGTGATCGCACGGCCGGTCGACGGCCGGGAGGCGCCGCGACGACGAGGCGATCCTCCGGTTCCGGTAGCCGGTGACAGACAGGGCGACCGAACCCTATGGCATGCCCGGCGGGAGACACAGGTCCAGAATCATGGCGAGCATTTCTCGGCGCGGCGAGATCGGTTGCTGCCCAACGGTCTGGCGAGGATGCCGAGGGTAGCCCGCAGCCTCCCAGCATCGCGAACAGCCACTCACGTTCGGATCCGGTGGCGGTGCGCGGTACCGGTGAAGGCATTGTCGGGTGCTCGCCCGAGATCGATTCGATCAGGCCATTTCCGGAACCCGGAGATGAGCGAGCGCCAGTTCGAACTCCCGCACATCGAGGGCCTCGACACCGGTCCGGCGGGCGGCATCGACCCGCAGCGAAGCCGACTGCTCACGGCCGGCTCGCATCGCCTCGGCGCTGTCATAGCTGGTGCACGATACGGCGCGGCCGGACTTCCGGTTGATCATCAGGCTCGCACTGCAGAACCCCTCCAAGTCCTCCATGGCGGGCAGGGTGGCGGCCTTGTAGATCTCGACAGCCGAATCGAGACGGCTCGGATCGGTTTTGACCCACGTCGCCCGCACGCATGCTCCTTCATCCGCGTGATGAGCCCTGTGCAGACCGGCGATCTCCCATTCCTCGATCTGTGCGCTGCCACCGAACGTCGTCATTGCGCGGTCACGAAGCAGCCCGACCTGTTCCATATTGTCGTTCATCGCGTCCTCGGACTCCCAGGCACTGGTGGCGATGCAGTGCCCGTTGTCCCGGTCGACCAGCAGCGACAGCCCGATACACCCGGGGATCTCCCGTAATGCGGGCAGAACGACATCTCGCATATGCGCAATCCCGGCATCGATAGCTGAGGGGCGCGCCTGAATGGTGGTAGATCGCGCGAACACGATCCACCCCCTCTCTGCTCGAGGCGGCGCCCCGGTGGCGCCACCGGTCCCTTCACACTGCTCCCCCCTCGTCGCGGTGGCAAGAGGGCTGATCGCCCGCCCCGGACATCGGCCCGGTCTGCCGGGCTCGGAGTCACGGAGGCGCCGGCGATCTGGGTCGCGTACTCCACGGCCTATGGCGCGCTGCTCGAGAAGTCGAGGATGCGTCCCGGCGCACATCAGCAGGAGGCCGGATACCAGCACGATCAACGCGACGCCGGACGCGCGTTCGAGTATCGGCAGGGCTCGGGTGAATCTGTCCCTCGGCGCACTCATTCTGAACCGAGTTCTACGTGACCTCGGTGAACTGCCGCACCTGCAACGGCTCGGCCAAGATATCGTCCATGGCTGCGATACACGCTGTCAGGTGCGGTGTTTCGAAATGGGAGATCAGGGCCGCTCGGTCGGCCCATTCCTCGATCAGCACTGCGCGGGTCGGGTCGGCGGGGTGGAAGAAGAGTTCGTAGCCGACGCATCCCGCCTCGGCGAGGGTCGGCTCGATCATTGCCAACAGGACCTCACGCATTTCTTCCCCGCGGCCGGGCTGCGCAGTGAACCGGACGTTGAGTACCAGTGTGGACATCGAAACCGATTCCCTCCCGGCCGAAGTAGCTGCCGTATCGCCTAACGGGTTTCCGGCCACATTACACACGGCGGCGTCGGCCGAAGTGTCGTGTCGGGGATAGTTGGCGAAGTTCGGGCCTCTTCGGCGAAGCAACCCCGAATGCGGTTGGTCTGTAGCAGAATTGGCGGCCGTGACGTCGGTGCCGACGTCGCTCGGTGGTGGAGCGGCGGACCTCGAAGGGTTCGAGTTGGCGTATGTGACCTCGGCTGGTGGCCAGGCCGGGCTGGCGCTGTCGGATGCCTGGTTGCTACGGCTGGAGGCGGCACACCGAACCCGGTGGTGGTGGCGAACCTGCGGTGGCTGTCGGGCTATCGGCATCCGCGCCACCGGGTCGATGATGTCGTCGATCGATTGCGCGCCGTGTTCTGCGATCCGGTCGGGTTGATGGATGACGCGGAGGCCGCGGGCGATCCGATGCCGGTGCTGCCGGTGCTGCCGGTGCTGCCGGTGCTGCCGGTGGTGTCCGGCGGAGCGGGCCGGAATCCTGTGCTGAGTGATCTGCGGCACGTCTCGACCTCATCGGATTGACCTCAATAATTGTTTAGGTTTCAGGATGGTTTCACACGAACTGCACAACTCAGGAGATCATCATGAGCACCGCGACCACTCTCTCCGGCACCGCCGTCCGCATCCCCGCACTGAATCGTCCTGTCGCCGTCTTCGGTGCGATCGGCGCCGCTCTCCTGGCCAATCTCGTCGTCTGGCTGATCGGCGCGGCCGCCGGCGGCACATTCGAAACGGCCGATGCGGGCCAGGCGCAGAGTGTCGCTCCCGGCGGAATCATCATGATGACCGTGGTCCCGATGCTGATCGGTCTCGGCGCGGCCGCGCTGCTGTCCTACAGGTGGATCGGTGTGCTGCGCGTCGCCGCGGTGACCGGTTCGGCGCTCGCCGTCGCGACCATCGGCGGGACGGTGGGTGCCGACTTCGACACCGCGTCCACGGTCGCGCTGTCGATCACCCACCTGACGCTGGTCCCCGCCATAGTCGTGGCCACCGAGGGACTGCGCCGCAAGCTGATCGAAGGGTGACGTGTAAGGGTGACGTGTACTGACGAGAAGGGTCCGCATCCACGAGGATGTGGGCCCTTCTCTCGTGGTGGCGTCACCGCATCCGCGGCGCGAACGCGTTCAGGTGTTCGCGGTCCCAGCCCGCGGCGTCGGCGGCGGCATCGTAGGTGGATCGGAGGAACTCCAGCACGGTGGCTTCGGGCTCGTCGGCGGTGCGCACCGCTTCATAGGGAAGCAGGAACTCATGGATGGAGGCGTCGTAGTAGCCGGCCTGCGGCCGGATCGGTGTCTGCGCGTATCCATCGGGCTCGGGATAGGCGTAGGCGTAGAAACTGCCCTCGGCCGAGCCGCCGGGCCAGAAACCGGTACTGGCCAGTTCGTGTGAATAGCCTTCGACCATGACCCAGTCGGCGCAGTTCGGGGCCCCACCCGGATGTGGTGGGGCGCTGCGCCCGGAGAAGCGGGTATAGGCCAGGTCCATCGCGCCCCAGAAGAAGTGCACGGGGCTGGCCTTGCCGACGAACTCCCCGCGGAACCGGTTCAGGACGCGATCGGCGGCCACCAACTGGCGCCAGAAGGTATTGGCGTGGTCCCGGTCGTAGGCGGCATGCGTGGTGTCCTCGGCGAACGGAATCGCGCGTTCCACCTCCACCGGCCGGGCCAGGATCGTGATGTCGATACCCAGCGCGCGCAGGGCGGCCATCACTTCCTCGTAGAACGCGGCCACGGTCTTGGGCTCCAGATTGATCCGATGCCGCGCGCCGGTGCAGGACCGGATGTGTAGCTGGTGGTCGATGAAGTCGAATTCGATATCGAAGATCCCGCGGTCGTAGGGGATCGCCGAGGTGGTCAATCCGCGTGCGGAGACATAAAGGGTCACCTGCCACCAGTGATTGACCATCGGGGCGCGGGCCAGGCGGAGTTTGCCGACTATCTGCGTCCACATGTGCAGTGTGTCGCGGGTATCGGTCCAGTCGTCCACCCGTAGCGCCGGCCAGACTTCGTTCGATGTGGTGCGCATATCCGTCCCTTCGGCTCGGTGAACCCGGGGGCTCGGGGCGGGCGGCGGTGCGTCAGGCCTCGGCCATCGGCCGCGCACCGCGCAACACGACGCCGAGGCGATCCGGGAACACGGCGAACACGTGATTCAGCTGACCGGGCGACATCATCCGGTCCAGCGCGGAAGTGACGCAGCCGGCGGTGAACGCCACATCACCCGCCGAGATTCCGGCGCGCTCCGCGAACTCGTCGACGAACTGCGCGACGCCGTGGTTTCCCGGTACCCGGCTCGGCACCCATCCCTCGTACCAGATGCCGCGCAGGAAATCGGGTAGTTGGGCGGTGAGATGCGCGGAATTGGGCACGCTTATCCGGTCCCGGACGGTGTGCATCCACGCGCGCAGCGCACGTAGCGCGAAGGTGAGATCTTCGGTACCCAGTGCGTCGGCGACGGCCCGCAGCCAGGTGTGTGCGGTGTGCATGCCGGCGGCAAGGGGATCATGGTGATGCGTCATTGGTGCACCTGCCTTCCAGGTGGCCGGTCCGATACGCGGGGTCGGTACCGCAATTCTACGGCGTTACCGGCGAGAACAGCAGGTCCGATTCCTGTCTCCACAGCGCTCCGGGAGATCGATCCCGAGACGGAGCGAAATGTAATACATACGAGGCAGTGCACGATCATCCGTGCATGACGATCGCACGAAAATTGGCTACCACAGCAGCTACCGGACTCGTTGGTGCAGCGATGGCCGTGACTGCGCCGGGCGTCGCGGGCGCCGCCGATCCCTGCCAGCTCGGGGCGTCCAATGTCGGACCCCGTACCTGCGCCATGACAGAGGTCCGGACGGCCCCGGCCTGGACGCTGGGCAACGGTATCTGCGTCGGCATGCTGAGTGCCGCCGGAGTCGCCTACGACGGCCCCCTGGGCCAGTACCACGCCTTTCCCGGGACTGCCCATTCCATAGAACTGCGGATCACGCAGGGCTTCTCCCCGCTGGGCAATTTCGCGCCGACGGTCCTGGCCTGTGATGTCACAGCGATCGTGGACTGGCGGAACCTCGACACCGGCCGGAGTGGTTCGGTGAGCCATTTCATTCCCGCGGGCAACACGAGTTCCCGGCCGTCCTACCTGCACGTGGACTCGGGCCCGGGGCGGGTCGCGCTCACGGTGCGCACCGACCGTCCGGGTGTTCCGGCAACGGCCGAGGTGTTCGTACCCTGACCCCGTCGCGGGACGGAAAACGCCGGTATCGTGCGCCGACGCGTCGTCGGGGTATACGGCCAGCCGGGCTTGCGATCGGCGACCGGCAGGGTCGAGTCGCCGATTCGCAGCTACGATCTTGCCCACATGCCTTATCCAGGCTGGATCGTTCGGAGGAGTTGCGCCACGAAGGATGTTCGAGCTCGGCCGGCTGTGTCACAAGACTTCGGTGTGGATAGGTTTGTGATCATGCTGCTCTGGATCAACGGTCCCTTCGGCGGAGGAAAGACACAAACCGCGTTCGAGCTACACCGCCGGCTTCCCGGCAGTGTCGTGTGCGATCCGGAGATGGTGGGATACGGGCTGCACCGGATGATGCCGCCGAAGCTCCGGACCGACTTCCAGCGCTATCCGAGCTGGCGGCAAGGCGTGGTCGAGGTACTGGACCATGTGCTGCGCGAGCACGAGGGCGTGGTGATCGCCCCGATGACCGTCGCCGACCTCCGATACTTCGACGAGACGGTCGGCCGGTTGCGCGAATCCGGCCACGACGTGCGTCATTTCGCGTTGCTGGCCCGCCGGGAGACGGTTCTGGATCGTTTGCGCGATCGTGGGCTCGGCTTCGCTCCCATTCTGCGAGCGGTCGGTCAGGGCGATCTGCGGCTGCGTGCGGAACAGTTCGCGGTGGACAGGCTGGACTTCTGCCTCGAACAGCTGAGCAAACCCGAGTTCGCCGAACATATCTGGACCGACACGACTCCGGTGGCGGCGGTAGCCGACCGAATCGCCGACACGGCCGGCGTGACATTGACGCCCGACACCGACGGCCGGATACGAGGCAGGCTTCGCCGCATGGCCGTCACAGTCCGCGGTGTCCGTTTGTGAGTGGAGGCGCCCGAGATCGCTCACCCCGTCGGTATGTTCACCGGCTCGGCCACGTGTAGCGAGTCTGGCTGGACGTCGGCAACTTGCCGAACGCGAAACCGATGCTGGGCGCGACTCGATACAGCCTGACGTCGCCGGCAATGACCGCCTCGCCCAACCGATACCAGGTCCCCGCGGGATCGGTCAGATGCGTTCCGTACTTCCGCTCGAAGTCCGCGACGGCCAGTACACGCTCGGAGCGCTCACCCACGACGGACGCAACCCCCTCGATAACGACATCGACACCGGTCAAGGCGTTCGTACCGGTCGTCAGCACACAGTACGGATTGTGTTCGAGGTTGAGCGCCTTACGTTCCTGACCGCCGGTGGTGAAGCACATGCCACCCAGACTCCACGCCGCCAACAACGGCGTCACGTGCGGTCGCCCGTCCGGGCGCACCGTGGAAAGCCAGAACACCTCCGCCGTCCCGATGACGGCCGACGCCGACGCCCACGGCGTCGCCCGCGCGTCCGGAGACGAGAACGGTCCCAGTACAACATCCGGTTCACTGTCCGACATGTCACATCCTTCAGCAGATTTTCGGGAGCTTTCGGGGGCTTTCGGGGGCTACTGATGGATGACGTCCGCTCGACGGGAAACTCATCGGTCAGCGCGGGCACCAGCTGCCACCGGCACGCCGATCCCGAGCGATTCTCGGCAAGCGTCGGTGAATGATTCTGGGGGCAGCGCTGCGGCTGCGTACCGGGCCTGTATCGGAACGGCGAGTCGTGGACCACCGACCCGAGGTCTGCACCGGCGAAAGGACGCCGCAGAACGTGCCCGGCCCGGCACCGACGATCATCCGAAAGCCCCGTTGTTCGGCGCCCGTACCTACGCGAAGAAACAGTCTTCGCCCGGCCGCCAGCACATCCAATGCCCGTCGGTGAAACCGGACAACATCGCGATCTCTGGTCCTATAAGCTCATCGAGTGCCGGATTCACTACGACGCTCCCGCTGTCGAGCTCGATCCTGAGGCCGACCCCGGTGGCTTCCTCCGTACGCACCACGGTTCCCGAGATCAGCGAACGCAGTGCCTCCGCGTATCCGGGAAACCCGTCCGTGAACGATCGGCCCGAGGTCACCACGGTCGGCATGACGTCGCAATTGAGGATAGGTGTGTCCTGCGTCGGGCCGTCGAAGTGCAACTGGACGTAGTCGATGACGAACTGTACGGAGTAGAGGCGGAACCCGACCAACCGCCCGAGCAATTCGTTGGGTTCATACCCGGGACTCTCACCAGCCATGCCGTCATACTGCAGTACTCGGCTTCGACGTCCACCCATCGGCAGACGAGGGCGGGGCGTCAGCGCCCAGCGCGTGGCGGGAACAAGCGTCACCGACCGGGGGTCTCGGTCCCAGGGACATTCGACGATATCTCGTGTGGCGTCGCGATGAGTTCTGCCCTCCGGGGCAGTCTGATCTCCATGGGCAAACTCATCTATGGCTTCAACGTGTCGGTGGACGGGTACATCGCCGATGCCCAAGGCAACATCGACTGGGGCGATCCGAGTGACGAGCTGCACCGGTACTGGTGCGACTTCGAGCGGGGGATTGCCCTGTCGTTCTACGGGCGGCGGCTCTACGATCTGATGTCCGCGTACTGGCCGACCGCTGACAAGGCTCCGGACGCCACCCCTCTGATCGTCGACTTCGCCCGCATCTGGCGTGATATGCCCAAGGTCGTGTTCTCACGCACCCTGGAGTCGGTCGACTGGAACTCCCGCCTGGAACGCGGCGACCCGGTCGAGGTGGTGACGAAACTGAAAGCCGAAACCGACGGCAGGCTGGAGGTGGCCGGAGCGACGCTGGCCGCGCCGATCGTGCAGGCCGGGCTGGTGGACGAGTACCGGATCGTTGTCTCGCCCACCGCGGTGGGCGGCGGCACCCCGTTTTTCCCGACACTGCCGTCGTGGATCTCCCTGCGACTGTTGGAGAACCGCACCTTCCCCGGTGGCACGGTCCTGCTGCGCTACGAGGCGAAACACGAATGACACAGCCCGACGCGCTCTGCGGACGCCGGCCGGGCTACCTCGGCGACTTCCTGCGCGATCGAGGTCTCCTCGCTGTGGGCCAGTCCGTCGAACGTGGCGTCGAAGGGGTTGCTGATGTTGACGATGACCGTGCCCGCGAGGGAGTTCCCCGTACTCGGTGACGACCGGAACGACACTGTCGTACAGCAGGGCCTCGATGACGATGTCCCCGGTCGGGACGGCGCGCCACTTGCCCGTTGTCGCGCAGCCGCCCAGGGCCTCGGCCAGGTCATCGGCCTTGGTGTGATCGCGTCCCATGATCGCGAAGGTGTTGCCGCCCGCTACCGCGAGTGTGCCGATGGTGCGGGCTGGCTTTGATTGCGAATTCGGACACCGCTTGGTCGCGAATTTCGTCAGCGTCTTGTTCGTGACTGGTCGCGAATCTCGACACCACTGCACCAGCCTGGTTGCAGTACGGCGGTACCCAACCGACCTCACGTAGCTGGGGTTGTCGGCGGTGGTCGTGACGGATCGCTGCGTTGCCGCTGGGGGACCTCGACGGCAGAACTGGAACGCGTTCTCTCTTTGCTTGGCGAGGAGTCCGCGCTCCCCGCGTGACCGATAGGCGGCAGAAGAGTGTGTCGACTTGCCGGGCGTCAGGACCTTGATCGGGTCAGGCTGCGCGGAGGCAGAAGGGGTGTCCGGCGGGGCTGGCGTATACCCGAGAGGGTTGAGGGGTGGAGGTGATGGCGTCGTCCGTCGGTCGCAGCCGTCGGCCGCCGGCGTCGAGCACTCGCTGGTCCGCCGTCCTCGCGTCGTCGGTAGTGAGGTCGAAGTGCATCTGCTGGGAGATTCCGTCGGGCCATTCGGGTCGCTGGTGGCCGGGTGCGTGCTGGATCACAATCACGGGGAATCCGTCGGTTTGCAGGAAGTGGTGCGTTGCTGTCGTCGTGATCGAGCCACCGAGTAGCCGGTGCCAGAACGCGCTCTCGCTCTCCAGGTCGGCAGCTTCGATGATCAGTGACGTCAGGCTGACGTTCATGGTGTTTCTCCTCGATTGTTGTATGCGGGGTGCGGCTCAGACCACGGGGATGATGCCGCCGTCGACCCGGAACTGCCCGCCGGTGAGCCACTTGGCGCGGCTGGAGGCGAGGAAGGCGATCATCTCCGCGACGTCCCCGGGTTCGCCGGGGCGCCCCATCGGGATCTCGAGGTGGTCCACGATCCGCTGCTCGATGTCGCCGACGCCGATGCCCTGGCTGTCTGCTATCTGCTGAAGATGGCTGGCCGCTCCCTCGGTCATGATGAAACCCGGCAGCACGCACACCACGCGCACTCCGTGCTTGCCCACCGCCGTCGCCAACTCGCGGCTGTAGGCGTTGAGTGCCGCTTTCGCCGCGGCGTAGGGCGCTTCGTCGGGTTGCGGGAGTCGGCTGGCGATGGAGGAGACGTGCACCACCACGCCGGAGCCGCGCTCGACCATCCCCGGGACCAGGGCTCGGTCGAGGCGGATCGCGCTGAGCAGGTTCATCTCCAGATCGGCGAGCCAGGACGCGTCGGACCGCTGCAGGGTCGGCATCGTCCCGGTTGCGGCTCCGGCGTTGTCGACCAGGACATCAACGCCTCCGAAGCTGTCCAACACGCGCCGCCCGAGTTCGGCCACTCCCGCCTCCGACCGCAGATCGGCGGGAATGTAGATGGCGGACAGGTCTTTCGGTGGTGCGGTTCGTGAGGCTGTCAGCACGGTGGCGCCGGCGGCGACAAAGCGACGGGCCGTCGCTTCCCCGAGCCCTCGGCTACCACCGGTCACCAGCACTCGCTGCCCGGCGAGTCCCTCGTGCTCGAACGTCATGGGCGTCCTCTCCCAGTAAAGTGAACCCGACTCCGGAAACTTTACCCTAAACGGAGTCGGACTCACCTTACGGAGGATCATTGCCGTCATCACGTCCACTGCGCGCCGATGCCCGCCGCAATCGTGAAGCCTTGCTGGGCGCGGCCCGCGCAGCGCTGCTCGCCGACGGTAACGCCTACGTGGAGGCGATCGCTCGGCGAGCCGGCGTGTCCGTCGGAACGCTGTACCGCCATTTCGAAACACGCGAAGCGCTCGTCGCGGAGGTATACCGCCAGGAGGTGGTCGAACTCTGCGCAACTCCTGCCCAGTTGCTCGCGCTACACGCTCCGGACGAAGCTCTGCGCAGCTTCCTGCTACTGCTCGTGGAGCATGCGGCAGTAGGCAGAGGGATGGGCGAAGTGCTGGAGAACATCATGGCGACCGACTCCCCGATCTACGACGACACCCGCACCGAGATGGCCCGTGCCCTGGACGAACTGCTCGCTGCGGGCGTCGACGCGTGCCTGCTGCGCGGCGGTGTCAGCGGCCGCGTCCTCCTACGTGCCCTCGGTGGTATCTGCGGAATGCGGACCACCGGCTGGCAGGACGACGCGGTACACATCGCCACCATCCTGTACGACGGATTACGTTACGGCGCAACGAACCACGGCTAGCCATGCCGCCGGGTCACGATAGACCCCCGAAGGTTAAAGCGACGACTTCCGCCGAATGCCCGCACATCGGCATTACAGGGCGTTCGGCGGGTCATCGAACGCCGGTATCGCATCGCGATTTGGAACATGTTCACTCAACGAAATACGGCAGTCGGTGTCCGACGCCTCGCTGTGAGGCCGTCCCCTGACGGGTGGCGAACAGCAGACGTCGGCGCTGCGGTTCGATACTGATCATCCGACTGAGGTGCGGTCGAGATTCACGAACACCAAATCGGGCGGTGTTGGGATTCGCGACCAAGGTGGTGCCGAGATTCGCGACCAGAACCAGCGTGGGTGGCTGTGGATATGATCTGGCCCGAAGGTGCCGCGCGAGCTTGACCGGGGCGAACACTGCGTCCCGATACGCCGCCAGCGCGCCCTTGCGGCGCCGCTCTCCGCGACGGCCCGGGCTGGCCCACCCGGCGGAACCCACGCCCGCGGACCTGCAGGTGCTGTGCGGACAGACTCGGGCCGCCCGGGTGATCCGCAGCAGGCTGTCGAGGTCCGGGTCATTGCCGGTGTTGCGGCGATTTTGACGATCTGCGCGAACAGGTATGTGGGAAGAGTGCGGCGGTTGGAGCGGGTGCGTTCGGGTTTGGTCAGGCGGGCGGCGGGGTTGTCGCGCGGGTCGATGAGGCGGCTGTCCTCGGTGTGTTTGTTGTGACGCGCGACAACCTTCCGATGTGTCGATTCGTCAGCAGGCGACTGGCGCAGGTTCGCCGCGAACCCGACCCTCGAGCCACTGCAGCATCGCGGGGGCACCTACAACCGCTGCGGACAAATGCTCGACCGCGGGGACCTGCAGCGTCTGCAATCGCACCCCCGCCTCACACCAGCGGCGGTTGGTGTTGTTGATCGCGTCGATCGGAATCAGTGGGTCGGACGGCGAATGCCATTGGAATATAGGCATTGCCGGTACTCCGTCGTAGAGTTCTACGCTGTTCTCCGCCACCACTGCCCAGGCATCGGGCTGGTCGAAGACGGAGGCGCTTGCGGCGAACTGGCGAGTGCTGCCACCGGCGCCGATGGCGAGGATGTCGTTGGTGCAACTGTTGGCCATCGCATCACGGATCGCGAGACCGCGCTGATTGAGATTCGAGCTGATCGGCACCCGGTTCGGATATTCCCGCTCCAGGCCGATGGCCGCCGCCATCGCCAAGCCGAAGGCCGGGTGCGGATTGTGGCCCAGCCCCCGCGCCATGGATACCAGGTTCATCGGGGCTCCACCGATGGCCGCGCCCGCTAGCCGCAACTCAGGCGCGTAAGACGGCTGCAGCACCGCCGCCCATGCTGTGGCGAGCCCGCCACCGGAGTAGCCGGCCAGTACCGCCGGGCTGTCCGCAACGGCGAGTTCGGGCAGCTGTTTCACCGCCCGGATGCCGTCCAAAGTGACTTGGCCACCCAAACGGCCGGCTCCGAGTGCGAACTGCGGTCCGAGATGATCCGGCAGCGTCACACTCCAGCCCTGCTGCAACAACATGCTCAACGCCGGCATGATCATCGACAGATTCAGATCAGCGCCGTACAGCCGGTGCGATACCGCGCAGTCGGTGCCGAGCGAATTGATGAAATGCTGATACGACAGCAGCGGTGCGCCGGGTCGATAACCTGCGGGGGTGGCGATCGTGGTGGTCGCCGCGATCGGCGCGCCCCGCGAATTGGTGGAACGAAACTCGACCAGCCGGATCGTGGCGCCGGGGAAGATGGCCAATGGTGGCAGGACCCGCACGTCGAGTACGTCACCTGGTCGGTGCGCCGCCAGGTCGGCAGGGGCGGCGTAGAACGGGTCCGGATCGGGGTGCGGATACAGCGGTTCGGCGGGTGCTGTTGTCGCCACCAGTAGCGTGCATGCCATGCCGCCGAGCGCACCCAGAAAACGAAGAAAGGGACGAGTCACGATCTTGACCTCCAGCAGGGGGTAGTTCGCCGCAATCGCCGACTCGCGGCTGTAGCAGATCGATTCGGGCAGAAAAGTATCACGACACGTGGAGGTGGGACCGTATTGAACGAAGCGCGTTTACGTGCGGACGGCGACGACCGGTGTGACCCGCCTTCAGCGATCAGTTCGGAATGAGTTTCCGGAGGCAGATGGCCGAGCAGGCCGGACTCAGTAGTGCATCAGGTGATGCCTGCTGCCACACTCCCGCCTGCGACCATTCGCTCAACCGACGCCAGCAGGTCGCAACCGAGACGCCGAACGACCCGGTCGGCGACTGGTTCCGCCCGATACCGGTGCGGACCACATACAGGATGCCTTCCAGCGCGGTCCGGCTATCGGACCGATATCGGCCCGGGTGCGGAAGCGTCTCTGGCACCGGAATCAACGACTCCAACCTGACCCACAGCTCATCGGTCACCACCGCGTCACCCACACAGAAGTCGTCAAATAGGTTGCGGCACAGCGCCAGGAGGCTTCAAGCTCATTCTGAACTGATCTCTGAGGGATCGCGCGGGTAGGGATGGTCGTTGCGAGCGCGGCATCCGTGGGGATGCCTCGCAGAGCGCGGACGCGAAGGCATGCTGGGCGCATGTCGAGTGCTCCGCAACGCAGTTTCGTGGGTGTACTGGTGAGGCGATGGGTTCTCGCCACCGCGGCCGATGAGTTTGTGGCTCCCGGCCGGTCGAAGCTTGTGACACCGTAGGAAAGGACACCGCCATGTCGGAGCTTCTCGTCGATTTCATCACCTCTCTCGACGGCTACGCATCGGGCGAGGGATGGCCCGGGTTCTGGGGCCTCGAGGGCCCGGAGTACCTCGCGTGGCTCGGCGAGCAGCCCGAGCCCACCTACCTGATGGGAGCGAACACCTACCGCCTGATGTCGGGCTTCGCCGCCGGTGAGGTCCCGGATGGTCAAGACGAGTTCAGGCCCGAAGAAGAGGCGTCCGTCGATGAGCTCACGCAGGCGTCCAAGGTGGTGTTCTCCTCCTCGCTCGAGGAGCCACTGACGTGGGCCAACTCCACGCTGGTCCGCGACGACGCCGTGGACGCGGTCCGCGCCATGAAGTCGAGTGGCTCGGGGCTCCTCAGCACGATCGGCAGTCTCAGCCTGAGCCGGTCCCTGCTACGAGCCGGACTCGTCGACCGCTTCCGGGTCGTGATGTTCCCGGTGATCACCGGGGCGACGGGCGCTGAACGCATCTACGACGGCTATCCGGACGTCGCCCTCGAGATGATCGGGCACCGCACCTTCGACGGCCGCATCCAGCTGGTCGAGTACAAGCCCCGCGTGCTCGAGCACCCGCCGCTCGGCGCCCCTGCGTGACGTCGCCCGGTCCGCCGGACCGGACCGCCGCCGGGCCGGCGGGCGCGGAGCAAGCTGATCACCAGCAGCGGTAGTCCGATCGCGATCACGAAACCGATCACTACCAGGGCGATTATGGTGTCACCTGCGTGGATTTCCAGCGTGCGAAGCTGAGGCGCGGTAGTACGGTCTCGATGTCCGTGACCGCGTTCGGCTCGAGTGGGCTCAGGTGGGCGGGTGCCGGCAGGATCACCAGGTCGGCCCCGGCATAGCGCACGCGTCAGCGCGGGGCAGCCTTCCTTGACATCACCCTAGTCGTCGGGAAAGGCACGGCGGTTTCGCTTGGTGATGCCGCGCCGCTTCTTCGCGGCGATGCGACGTTCCTTCGCGCCGCGCGAGGGCTTGGTGGCGCGCCGAACGGGCGGAGGGGCGGCAGCGGCGTCACGCAGTAACGAGGCCAGGCGGTCGCGGGCGGCCGCGCGGTTCTGCAGCTGTGCGCGGTGCTCCGAAGCGGCGATCGTGAGCACCCCGTCGACCAGGCGGGTGGCCAAGCGATCGAGCATCCGGGTGCGCATCCGTTCCGGCACGGAGGGCGAGCGGGCGAGGTCGAACGACAGCTCAACCCGGCTGTCGGTGGTGTTGACGTGCTGCCCGCCCGGGCCGGACGAGCGTGAGAACCGCTCGCGTAACTCGGATGCGGGTATCACCAGCGTCCGAGTCACGGTCAGGTCTTCTGCCATGATCCGACGCCGTCTTTCCGATTCGCGAGTCCCACTGTCCCAAGCGGCTGAATGGTGACCTTGTCGTCCACGATAGCGACGACAACTGGCGGGTGTTGCCGGACAAGCCGCCGTTGCCCGAGGGAGCTCGCCGACATCGATCGCGCCGTCGCCGACCGGGACGGCCGACCGCAGGTACGCCATCGGATCGAGGCGGGTGACGAGGCCGCCGGCGGGTATCCCTGGGGAGGTCGCCACGGTCCTCACCCGGCACGCGTCGATCGCCGCGGCGATGTCCGCGTTCATGCGTGCGTTCCAGCAGCTCGGCGGTTCTGGAACGCTCGCACTCGGGCGGCCGCAGTACGGCCTACGACCTGACTGGGTTCTGATTCGGGTTGCACCTCACGCTACGTCAGGGTTTAGCGTCGCGCCGGTGACGATCACTGTTCTCGACTCCTACTCGACTATGAAGCAAATCCTGCAGGCCCCGGTGGCCGATCGGGAAGACATGCTGCGGGCGATGCTCGAACCCACGACCGGGATGTACCGGTACTTCCCGGGCGAGGTGGACCTGGTGACGTTCCACCGGCAGTCGGCCGGGTTCCCGCTCGACCGCGACGGACAGCGTTGCCTCGACGCCCTCGAAACGCTCGCGGCGGCCGATGCCTGGAAGCGCATGCAGCGAGCGGTCGATGACGCGGCAGCCGTATTGCTCGCCGCGACAACGGGATTCCGGGCGCCGGACATCACCGTGCTCCTGGTGCTCGGCGACCCGGGCGATACCAACTTCATGGTTCCGAGTCTGGGCCTCACCGGCTTCGGCGGTATCTCCGGCTACATCACGATCACCTTGTGGCCCTATCCGGAGAACCTGGAGCGTTTGGAGTGCACCGCGGTGCACGAACTCCACCACAACCTGCGCTACAGCCCCGGCGGTGTGGTGTGGGATCCGATGACGGTCACCGTCGGTGAGCATGTGGTGGGCGAGGGTTTGGCCGACGCCTTCGCTCGCGAACTCTATGGTGACGATCTCGGCTACGCCCGCCTCGGCGTGCCGACCCTGCACGACGACGAGTCGTTCACAAAAGTTGTTTCCGGGCTGGATATCACCGGGATGCAGAACTTCACGGCCTGGGTACACGGCGACACCATCGCCGAGCACCTGGGCGTGACCCCGGTCGGATTGCCGACGGGAGCGGGGTATTCCGCCGGTAACAGGTTGGTCGACGCCTATCTCGCGGCGACGGGTAAGTCCGCGGCCGAGGCTCTGCACGCCTACAGCGCGGAAGTTATCGCCACCGCGCTCGCGGCGAACCGGTAGCTGCCGTCCCGCCGCCGTAGCCCGGATCGCGACGAACGGGTCGGCTTCGAATGATGAAGCCGGCTTGGTGGGGGTCACGATCTCACCCACTGCCCTTGTCCGTCGCGGATGAGTGGGGATTCTTGCTTATCCGGTCGCGAACGCAATGACCGGCGCTCGCGTGGCGGGCTTGCTCCGAACCCAGGGATATGTTTATCTCCTTGCTATCTATATGTGCGGTGTGGTAATGGGCGTCCCGCATCCGGTCGGGGCCCGGCAGTACGTTCCACAGTCGAATTTCGAGTTGGCCGATCTGGTGAGAGAAAGGCTGGACCGAGGGATGCGATTCGGTTTCTCGTTTCACGCTGCCGTGGTGGCAGGTGTGGCCGCGATCGGACTCGGACTGGTCGGTGTCGCTCCTGCCCAAGCCTCCGAATCGGCCGCTTATCTGGATCTGCCGTTGCTCAATCGGAAGGCCGATGTGGCGCCCGGCGGTGTGAATCCCGAACTTCCCTACGCCGCGGGCCGGTTGCGCACGCTGCTCGACGAGGTGCGTGCGCAGGGTGTCGCGCCCCAGCGATACGCTGCCCTCCTATACCAGTACTGGCTGGTCGAAGCCACGAACAGTGCCGGAATCGAGCTGGCGGCCTGGAATCCGCGCGCTGGCGTACAGGCAAACCGGGACAACCTGATCAAGTCCTACCGTTACTACGAGGATCTACAGCTGGCCCATCGGGAACTGCAGTGGGCAGGTATGGGTGGCCTGGTGGGCGCCGATTTCGCTGGCGGACTGGTGGACTTCGAGTTGCTCGGCGGGATTTACGGGCTGCCCGGGCTTTCCGAAACAGCACGCGCGATACTCGGCGCGGTGGAACAGGTCGCCGGACCGCAGGTCGTTGCGCAGCTGCCGAGAGGTCTGGCGGCGCTCGCCGAAGCCGGCCCGCGGATCACTCCGCAGGATCTGCAATACCTTATCGGCCTGATTCTGGTGATGCAGAAGAATATTTTCTCCGATCTGATGCCCATGCACGAGGCCTATGTGACCGAAGGGCTGCCGGCGCTCGCCGAATTCGAGGCCGCCGGGCTTTTCGACGCGGGCATCATGAACGCCTGGCGCGATATCGCCTCGGGAGACGGCGCGCGTATCGGAGAAGGTAACGCCGCCCTGCTGCGGAGAGAACAGGACTGGGCGATCGGCGCGCAGTGGGATGAAGCACGCGGCTACAAGGGCTCGGTCGGCGAAGCCGTCACCTATCTGAGCGGCGCGGTCGGTTCCCCGTCCGTGGCCGGAGTCGTACCGCCGCGCCGATTCCGTCCGGTCCGTGTGCCGTTCACCATGGTGGATGGCCGGCCCGCGTTGCTGACGCTTCCGCTGCCCGACTGGAACTGGTCCGAGCTCGATCCACGCTGGGATTACATCAGCACCGAATTGCTGCCGAAATACCGGTTTCAGGTCGAGAACGAGTGGCCGGCGTTGGAGGCTTCGTTGCGAATGCCCTACGAGGTGCAGCTGGAATCGCATCGGCCCCTGTTGAACATTCCGCAGCTGCTCGATTCGGCGCTACGGCAGATCCAAGTGACGCCGCTGGATGCGGCTGAACCGGCCGCAGTACCCGTCGGCGGCGGGACTGAGGTGCGTTGATATGTGTGGATACCTGTGGATACGGAGTAACGATGTCTGAGCTCGATCGCCGCGTCATTCGGCCCCTACGCCGCGGCACACAGCGTATTCGCCGGATAGCCCTGGCTGCGTGCAGTGCTTCGGTGCTGGTCCTGGCCGCGGTCGCGACGTCCAGCGCCCAACCTCCCGTACCCCAGCCGGCGCCGCCCGCCGGCCCCGGGGCCCTCGCGCCTCCGCGCACACCCGGGCTGGGCGAGGTCTTCAACGGGTACGTTGTCGGGACCCTGCAGAACGCCACCCCCGCCTCGCCCGAGGAAATCTTCCGGGGGCTGCGCGCCGACGACCCCTTCTACAACGAACCGCCGCTCACCGGTGCCGAGCGCCCCGGCACGGTAGTGAAGGCGAAGAAGGTCGATGTGTTGTTCACCGGGGTGAAACCGGCGAACCTCGACGCGTGGAAACTGATGTACGTCACCACCGGTAACGACGGCGCCACCCCGGTGATCAGCACTGGGATCCTGATGGTCCCGGTGGATGGGACGCCGAATTCGCAGCGCCGCCTCATCTCCTACCAAGAGGCCAACGACAGCGTGGGCTGGAGTTGCCATCCCAGCACCCAGTGGACCGGTGGCGCGCCGATAGACGGCGCGTCCTGGTCCGCGCTCGGCCCGCTCGCGCTGTTGTTCGGCAAGGGATACGCCGTGATGATCTCCGATGTGGGCAACGACGCCGATCGGCGCCCGCACGGTGTTTTCGCCGGGAAGTTCGCTGCCCACGCTCAACTCGACGGCGCCCGCGCGGCGGTCGCTTTCCCCGAAGCGGGGCTCGATTCCGACGCGCAGACGGCCCTGTTCGGGATCGCCGGTGGCGGTGTGGGAGCGGGCTTCTCCGCCGAACTGCAGCCGGACTACGCACCCGAGCTGAATGTGAAATCGACTGTGCTGGAAGGCATGGTCGTCGAACCACGCAATTTCATGCGCATAGCCGACGGCTCGGTGGGTTCGGGCTTCGCCTTCGCCACCCTGCTCGGCCTGGAGCCCTGGTACCCGGAGATGCGGATCGACGAGAAATTGAATCCGGCGGGCCGGGCCGTCGCCGACTTCTTTCGCACCCAATGCCAGACACCCGCCTACTTCGGGTTGCCGTTCCTGCCGCTGCACACCCTGTTCCAGACGGGCCGCAATCCCGCCGACGAACCAGATTTCCAGCATGCCTTCGACGACAACGTACTCGGTCGGGGCACGCCGGAATCCAAGATCTTGATCGCCTCGTGCGCCGCCGACGATTCCCCCATGTCGCTGGTGCCGGCCCGCGACGCCCGCGCCCTGGCCGATACGTATCGCGCCAGGGGCACCGATGTGACCTACGCGCCGACCGATTGCAGCCTGACCCGGATGATCACCAACCTGTACGGCTGGGGCACCGATCTGTTCGGTATGCAGACGATCGATTGGCTGGACAGCACGTTCGACTGAACGATTCCCGGGCAGTGGCTTCCGGTGAAGTGTCGCTGTGCTCGACGCCGGGCCGATTCGCTCGGTGCGTGGGCTCAACCCTCTGCGATTGTGAAACGCCCAGGAGGCTTCATGTGCACTCGCGTTGTTTGGCCGGACGCAAACGGGTCCGTTCTGGTAGGCCGGAACATGGACTTCCACAAGGACCTGATGACCAACTTGTGGAAACAACCCCGGGGGGTCACCCGTGACGACGGAGTCGACGGTGAGCTCACCTGGACTTCTCGTTATGGCAGTGTCATCGCCACCGCCTTCGACATCATCTCGGTGGACGGTCTCAACGAGGCAGGATTGGGCGGGCATGTGCTGTGGCTCGCCGAATCGACCTACGGTGAACGCGACACTTCTCGTCCTGCGTTGAGCCAGGCGATGTGGTTGCAGTATTTCCTGGACAATTTCGCCACCGTCACCGAGGCCGTGAACTGGGTCGCGGAAACGAATGTTCAGGTCATGCAGATGCCCGACCCGACGGGTGGTGTACCGCCCGCGCTGCACCTCGCTCTCGACGACGCGAACGGCGACTCGGCGATCATCGAGTACATCGACGGTCATCCGAACGTTTACCACAGTCGTGACTATCGCGTGATGACGAACTCTCCCACATACGATCAGCAGATCGAACTGCTCACGCGCTGGGCAGGTCTCGGGGGAGAGGATCCGTTGCCCGGCGATACGCTGGCCGAGCATCGCTTCGCCCGGGCGGCGTATTACGCGAGGCGTCTGCCCCAGCCGGACAGTCAACTGGAAGCCATCGCCGGCATGTTCAGCCTCGTCCGCAATGTGGCACAGCCGTTCCGTATCCCGGATCCCGGTAAACCCGATGCGTCGCAGACGATTTGGCAGGTAGTTCTGGACTTGACGAACAAGCGTTACGTGTACGAGTCCACAACGCGACCCAATATCGTGTGGGTCGATCTGGCGGATCTCGACTTCGGCGAGGACTCTCCGCAGCTCAAAGTGGATTTGACAGGAAAGCTTTCGCTGGAAGGCGGCATCGCCGGGAACATCGGCAGCCAGTTCGAGGATGCCGGTCCTATGGTCTTCCTCTCGCTCCAGGCTCTGGAGCAACTCGGGGCGCAGGGCGCCGATATCCGACACAGGTGAAACGGGCATCGTCGTCGGCACGCGCGTCGATCACGCTACTGTTGACCACATTCCAGAACCAGTAGAGGGTGGACAATGATGAAGCGAATTCGTTCGACAGTGCTCGGTATCGCCGCCGTATGCATGGCGGTGGGCGGGGCCCCCGCTGTCTCAGCTGCCCCGAGTGACCAGGGTGATGCGCTGTGCGAGTTCACCTATCCGACTCCGGACGACACCACCATCGGAGGTTCCAGCGCGACCTTCGCCGCACCGGCCGGTCCCGGTGCCGCAACCTTCACCATGCTCACCGATGCCGGAACCGAAACGAGTTACGAGCAAAAGTTCAATCTGATCTGGGCGAATCTCGACACCGGCCGGAACGGGGGAGCCGAGGTGGTTGCCAAGGTCTACGGCCCCGACAATGTGCTGTCGATTCCCGCTGTGCGAACCGAACCCGGTCGTATCGCCCTCGTGTTGCAAGCCTTCAACCACGGCAACGATGAAAATCGCAGCTTCGGAGATTGCAGCGCCGAGTACACAGTGGTCTAGCTTTCTCAAAGCCTGTTCGGTTGAGGTGCGGGTTTGATTTGATGGGTGGTAGTAACGGTCTCTGGGGCGCTGAGCGCTGGTCCAGGGCGGTCAGGTCTAATTCGACCTCGGGTAATTCGCCGGCGTCGGACCAGCCGGTTGGACGTCCGACCGGCTGGATACCTGCTTCGCGCAACTCTTTCCGAGCGGCTCCCAGCGTGATACGGCGCAGCGTGGCGATCGCCTGCGCGGACAGTACTTCTTCGTATGCCTTGATAGCTCGGGCGAGTAGGCGTTGCGGCGTCCGGCGCTGATCGGAGTCGGCTTGTAGTGCGCGGTACTGGTCGGACCATCCGTAGCGGGCAGCCCATTGCGGCGCCGTTGAAGTCCACCCAGGCAAGTGGACACCGAGTTAGCTTCCCCTGTTCATGCCAATTCCGGCATGAAGTGCCGGAATTGGCGAAAGGTCTCTCTGACCTGTGATAATCGATCACGGGATCAATGCGGCGTCACCGCTTGATCGCGCGGCCCAGGAAGAGGGCCGACCGGGTCAGGGGCGTGACCAGCAGGCGCTGGTGGGTGCCGCTGTGGAGGTCGAGCTGGAGGTTGGAGCCGGTGCCGGCGGTACCGAACAACGCCGTCATGACCAGGAGTCCGGGAACGAACCGGGCCCAGGCCCAACGGGCGGCCCGGAAGTCCCTGCCCCGGAAATTCGGATGCCGATGCCCTGCGGCGCATATGCGGCCGCAGGGCATAGCCGATGGGTCAGCGGGTGCGCGGATCCTGCAGCGACGCCATCGCTTCCATGAGCGAGGAATGAACGGCGGTCAATTCCGGGGTGGCGAACGACTCCCAGGACTGTTCGCCCGCGCCGTCCTCGGCGGAATCGGCCTGCCCCCAGTCGCCTTCGCCGGTTCCGTCCGCCGATCCTTCATCCCAGGACGCGCTATCCGGATTGTGCTTGTACACCCACCACAGGTGGCCGAACGGGTCGGCGAAGCGGGAGAGTACGTCGCCCCAGAAATCCGTCGGCTCGGTCACGATCCGCGCACCACGCGCGGCGGCGCGTTTCAGCGTGGCGGCCGGATCGTCGACGTAGACGCGGACGAAGGACGGCATATACGGCCAGTCCGGTTTGCGATCGGCGATCGTCAGCGTCGAATCGCCCATCCGCAGTTCGGAATGCAGAATCAGGCCGTCGGTATCGGCGGTCCGCGCCTCGGGGACCTCGATCGCCCCGAACACATCGACGAGGAAGTCGAGCAGACCTGCCGCGTCGTCGGTCCAGATGAAGGGGTCGACCGTCGCGGATCCGGCGGGCGCCGGGGGGACGGCGGGAGTGGTGGACATACTGTTTCCTTTCGGTTGGTGACCCCAGATTCGCCGCAGTTGCGGACAGGATATGGCCACAAGCGCGCCTAACCTCGGGATGTGTCCACCAGCACTCGCACCCTCGCGCTTCTCGGTCTGCTGCAAAGCCGTCGCCACTGGTCCGGTGCCGATCTCGCCCGCCGACTCGATGTCAGCGAGCGGACCGTCCGGCGCGATGTACTCGGTCTCCAGGAGATCGGCTATCCGATCGTCACGACGCGCGGAACCGGCGGCGGCTACCAGCTCAGCGCGGGTGCCTGCCTGCCGCCACTGGTGCTGGGCGAGGAGGAGGCCGCCGCGACGGTGCTCGGGCTGAAGGAGATCGCCACCGGCGTCCATCCCGCCTCCGCGGAAGCTGCCATGAGCGCTATGGCCAAGATCGTCCAGGTCCTTCCGGTCCGGATCCGCCGCCGGATCGACAGTCTCCGGACGGTCGCGACCCCCGCCGGTGATGGATACAACCGTGCGGTGATCGGCGATGTCACCGCATTGACCACTCTCGCGCTCGCCTGCCGGGACGCCGATACCGTCTCGTTCTCCTACCGCGGCAGCGACGCGGCCACGTCGCATCGCACCGCCCAACCGCATCAGATCGTCAATGTCGAAAGCCGCCTCTACCTGGTGGCCTGGGATCTCGATCGCGCCGACTGGCGGACCTTCCGAATCGACCGGGTCGCGCGACCACGCCGCACCGGCGCACGATTCGCACCGCGCCGCATGCCCGGCGGCGATCCGGTGGAATACGTCCGCGACCGGATCGGGTCGATGCCCTCCAGGTACCGGGTGCACGCCACCATCCAGGCTTCCGCCGAACGGGTCAGAGCCGAGATCGTCCACTACGGCACCGTCGCTGCCATCGACCCTGGCTCGTGCGAGGTCCATATCGCCGCCGAATCCCTGGACTGGGCGGCCTTCTGCCTCGTCTCGATCGGAGCACCGTTCATCGTGCACGGGCCACCCGAAGCGACCGACCTCATGAAGGACTGGGGATCCAGGCTCCTCGCCGCCACGCGAGCGACCGGAAACGGACTCGCCTGCGACGGGTCGATCGCCGGCCGGGCGTAGGACTTCGGGTGTATTTCGGCTCCGGCGCTACCCGCCGTGCTCCTCTCGCGAGAGACCAGGCGAGGGTGCGCATACTGCGGTGATCGCCGCAGTGTCCCAGTAGAAAGGCCGCACCTCGGTGATGCGGCCGTCGGTCACGGTGATCGTTTGCAGGATGGGGAATTCGAGCTCGCGGCCGGTGGCCCGGGAACGCGCATGTATGTGGTTCAGCGCGACCAGTGGATCGGTATCGGAGAGGATCGTTTGCCCGACAATCTCGAATCGATCCCAGGTCGCACTCATGGCCAAGAAGAACCGCTCCAAACCCCCGTGGCCGCGCCAGATTCCGCCGTAAGGAAGGCTGTCGGCCTGCCGCAGCTCGACATCCGGGGCGAAGAACGGTTCGAGAGTGCTGAACGAGGCGGCACCGGGACCGCCGGCAGCGAGATACTCGATTTCGGCCCGGTACATTCCTTCGAGGACTTGTAGGGCTGATATAGCGGAAGGTTTGGTCATATGTTCACTGTCGGTCTGCCGCGCACCGTCCGCTGGCGATAATCGGACGTCGCATCGGCACCGGACCGGCCCTGTCCGCCGGTCGGTCACCGCCGCAGCCCGTTACCCGGCCGTCGGGCCGCGCTGACCGTCGCCGGCCCGGGCAGATACACACTCAGGTTCACAACGCCGGATAACCTCCGTGACCGCTGCTATCAGCTCCGACAGAGTGCGTCGAACTCGTCGAGGGCTGGGCTGGCGCCCCATACCTGGTTTCCCTGCCGATTTGACCCTTGGACACCGCTCGGCAACTGATTTTGGCGCTACCGAAGGGGGCGAAGTTCAGGGTCGCCGATATACAGATCAGGATGCGGGCAGAGGGTTGGAAGGACCTGTCTGAACCGCGGATCTGGGGGTCCGCTTTTGTCCCGGTTCGCGTAGCCGATGAGGTCTTGCAGGTATTCGTCGACGGTTTCCGGCGGCGGAGGAACGTACAGGGCATCGCGTGGCGAGTACTTGCTGCCGCCGATCCAGTTCTGCATGTCGCGAACGCGTCCGGCGTAGTCGCCGTCCGCCGGGTCGTTCCGCATGAGTTCGCGGTGAGCGGCCGTCAGGTCGGCCAGTTCGATTCTCCGGGTGCTGGTGACCTTGGTCAGGAGTACGTCGGTGGCGGTCGTAGCGGCGACCATCGACGTGGCCGATGGGTTGGCTTTCATGCCGCGAAAAAGGTGGGGCGCGGCGAAGGCCGACAGGTCCGGCGACACCCACCAGCATCTCTCGCCGCACCAGCTGTACCGGTTTGATCAGTTCCTGCCGACAGAGCTTGTTGGGCGAAGAAGAAGGTCAGTCCCAGCCAGCTTGGTTCGATGTGGTCTCGCGGGAAATGCCGGAACCGGTGTCCGGGAAGCCGCCGAACCGCTCATCGTGCAAATGCGCGAAGAAGTAGCACATGGCCTCACATTCAGCGTCCAGCACGGCCACTTCGGGGTTGGCCACCACGGCATTGTAGAAGTCCCTGCCCATCGCGACGATGAACCCGCGGCAGTACAGAAAACCGTCATCCGAGCCATCGGTCACCTGCTGGATATCAGCGCGGTCGATGTCGTACAGCTTCCGCTCCAGCACCCGGTCCAACGCAGTCAGTTCCGCCGCCGACAGCCCCTCGCTCAGCGCACCCAGATGGTGGAGGAACGCCTCCAGATACTCGTCAATGGCGTATGCCTCATCATCGCTCTCGCGATCGATCAGGGCTCCTCGCAGCCCGTTCGGGTCGGTACCAACCCGTTCCCACGCCGACTCGATGATTTCCCAGAACCGCGACTCCTCGGCCGCCGTCGGAATCTTGCTCACGCGGCGGACGCTACCAGAAGTAGCAGTCGCCAGACCCTTGCGTCGAGGTCGTCGATCTCACGCTCCGAAACTCGGAATGAAACGGCCCTTATTCCGAGTTTCATCTTCAACCCGGAATAGTCGGTGGTCTAATCCGACTTCCTCGGGCATACGACGCCGCGCTTTGGGCCGCTTGAAGCAGTTGCGACCAAGACCGACGATGATCCGAGTGCTGTTCGCGTTCGACCTGTGGCGGTCGGCGGTCATGATGACCGGCGGCGACAAGGCCGGGTAACACCCTGGTACGAGCAGGCGATTTGTCGCGCGGAGGAGCTGTACCCGATTCAACCGATCGAGAGCCGGACGGCAACTCCTTCGAGCCGACGGCATGGGGGAGGACTGAAACCGGGTCTACCTGCGCAGGAGGGGCGGCGGGGTAGGCCGGATCATCGACGAGCACGGTTGCTGGCTTGCTCCGACCGAGATACCGAAAGCGAGCATTACACCGGCCGATACGACATTATGGTCGCAGATCTGGCTACTCAGGTCGCATACTTGTTTTCGACTGATCAGGGAACTGCGCGCATATGTTGAAGATATCGACCCGCACCGTGCTCGGCAGCATCATTGCCGGGCTGCTCATTGTTGGATCAGGGGGCGTCGCGGCGGCCGAGCCCGCCCCGGCGCCCGCGCCGGTCGCGCCGGTGCAAGCACCCGATGTTCCGGGGTCCGGGGCGGTGGCGCCCATCGCGGCGTGCATGGCGCCCGGCGACTCCATCGAACTTCGGGCCGGCCTGGGCGCCCTGCTCGGGACCGGGAGCGGCGCGATCGCGGGTCTGCCCGTCTTCTTTGTCGGGGCCATCCCGTTCGGGATTATCGGCGGCATGATCGGCGCCATGGTCGGCTCGACCACCTACGCGCAGGACGCCTGGCGGGCTCCGCAGGGCTGCTGATCGGACGGGGCCGCGGGGTCAGCCCTTGACCGGGTAGGTGGCGTCGAGCCATTCGGTGAACGAAGCTCCGCCGATTCGGGCGTGCGGCCGGCCACCAACCCGCGGTCCTCCAGCAGCGCCCGATACACACCGACTACGGTCGCGGCGCCGACGATCTCGCCGCGGTCGATCATCCGCATCGCTTCAAGGAAAGCCCGGCCGTCGGCGCCGAGGAGGTACTGCCTGGCGCGCTGTGCGATCGTAGCCGGGCAACAGCCGGTTGAAGGATCGACTACTGTACGAGTGCCTACCTACGAAGCTAGTGAGAACAACGGAACCATATCCCAGGTAGCTGCGTCGAACCCTGCTGAAGGCAACATATTTCGTTGTTGTCCGACGGAAGGTGCGACGAATGAACCGGATTGCACTCAGGAATCCGATCGGTGCGAGGTTTGCCCGCCGGAGGGTGGCCGCGTTCGTGATGGGAATGGCCGCTTTCGCGATCATGGGCGTCAGCGGCGGAGCGACCGCTGCGGGCGTGCCGACCACGCTCGACTCGTGGCCAGCGGTTCCGGGACCGACGGTCACCTGGGGCGCGCCTGATCCGATAGGCGCCACTCTCGACCATTTACGCGACGGCTTGAACGGTCAGCGTCGCACTGCCCAGAGCCCCGGAGCTCCTCCGTACCGTCCGTGTGGGATGTCGGACGAACGCAAGTCCATTGGAACCTATGACGTCCACGGCGGTAGGCGGGCGTTTATGGTGTGCGGCAACCGGGAGTACGGGTTCGAGCACATCAAGGGTCGCCATTTGGACGACTGGTCGAACAAGGCGCTGATCACCGGTGACCAGTGGATGAATCTGATGGACTACTCGATCGAGGCCGCCTTGCGGCATCCGGAAGCCACATCGAACCGGGACGGCAAGACCTGCTACGCCCGCAAGATCTGGATGTACGACAAGCGTAATGGCGAATCGACCGGCAACTACTTCTGGAACAACGTCATTGTCAAGGACTCCAACGGCGACATCATCACCGCCTATCCGACCTCCGCAGCTCACCGATGCGTCGGTTGACACCGCCCCGAACAGCGATTGTTACGTCTCCATGTGCCACGATGTCAGTCGCCGTCAGCGGCTGTAGCCGCGAATTGGCCACAGCCTCGGACCGACCAGGAGGACTTCGGTGTCACCATCACACAGCGTAGACGGTCACAGCGCGGACTTGACCGGCTTGCGTCATTCCGGAGCTCTCGAAGATATATTACCTGCGGCGTTCGAGGGGCTGTCTCCGAAAGTAGTGGACGAGGACGAACCCGCTCGGTTCTTCTGTGTCCTGTATTGTCCGTCGCCGGATTCGGTCGACGTACGGGGAAGCATCTTGGTCAGCACCCGACACGTGCCGGTCGGTGAACGTGAGGTCGCCGCGGAGGCGGATCTGTATCCGGAGCCGTTCTTCCACCATGAGCCCGTTCCTGAAGAACTCCGAAGCACCTACGGCGAGCACGCGTTCATCACCACGACATCGGATGATCTCGACAAGTGGGCATTGACCGCGGACTCCCTGTACCTTGCGGTCCAGTCTCGGCCGGGTGAGGTGACTTCGGACGAACTGTGGCGCCTCACCGGCGAGATATTTTCCCGGGTTGACAACGCCGGATAACCTCGGTGACCGCTGCATCAGCTCCGAGAGAGTTGTGTCGATGTCGTCGAGGGCTGGGCCGGCGCCCAATACCTGGTTTCCCTGCCGATTTGACTTCGATCGCCCGCATCGTTCGGTCTTCGCGAGTGCAGCCTCTGCACGGCCGATGTCACGGAATCGTCCGATGCTCGTGCGGGGAAATTCATTTCGACGACTGTCCTCCGAACTCGGACCAAGAGAAGGAATCATTCCGAGTTTCGTGCTGAAGTAGAAATAGCGGCTCGCCGAGTCCGGCTTCTCGGCGTGCTTATCGATACCTCGCGTGGTCAGCAGGGGGCGCGCCGGCACCGGTTCGGTCAGTTCACTCCGGTGTGAGTTGATTCGAGATTCGCTGTGCGAGCCTCGGCGTGAGCTGGCATTCTCGAAAGACGAACTGTCACAAGGGGGATCATGAGCAGGGTGTCACCGGATTGGTATCCCGACCCGCAGAACGAGGGCTTCCTGAGATACTGGGATGGGCAGGCGTGGACGGCTGATCGGAGGGCGGTGTCCGCGGAGCAGGCCTATCCCGGCGCTGCGGACCAGTCGAAGGTTCCGTTGTTCGGCGCTCGCGCCTTTGCGAAGAGGCAGGCGGATGCGCTCGCCGAAGCTCTCTCCGAAAACCGGCGGCTACGGGAGCAACTGGAACAGGTCGGCGGCCTCGGGCTCGGCGACATGCAGCGGTTGCAGGCCCAGCTCGAGGCGCAGATCGCCGATAAGCAGGCGGTGCTGGACAACCTGTTGGAGCAGGTGGTCGATATGCGGGAGCAGCACGTCCTCCAGGAGATCGGGATCTACGAATACCGGCACCCATTGTCGGACTCCGTCGCCTACCGAGACGAGTTGAGGCGACTGCAGGGCGAGATCAAAGCTCTGGCTCGTCGTGACGGCGGTGCGATCGAGGCGCCGAAGACGTGGGTGGTCGAAGGGTCGGTCACCGATGGTCGCAGAATGATTCGGGAGTACTCGAAGTTGATGCTGCGCGCCTATAACGCAGAGGCCGAGAACCTGGTGCGCGGTCTGAAGCCGTACAAGCTGGGCAAGACGCTCGACCGTCTGGACCGGCTGGCCGACACTCTCGAGCGGTTCGGTGCGACCATGCAACTACGCATTGCTCCCGGCTACCACCGGCTTCGCCGTCGCGAGCTGGAGCTGACCGCCGATCATCTCGAATTGCTGGCACGTCAGAAAGAGGCGGAACGCGACGAACGCGATCGGCTGCGCGAGGAACGCCGGGCGCAGGAGGAACTAGCTCGGGAGCAAACGAAACTCGAGCAGCAACAGGAAAGGGACCGCCACGCCCTGTCCGGCCTCGAGGCTGCAGGCAATGCGGAAACCGATGCCGCGACCGAGCTACGCGAAAGGCTGGCGGAGCGGGATCGGGCCATCGCTTCCATCCAGGCCCGGGTCGACGATGTTCGCGCCGGATACGTGTACGTCATCTCCAATATCGGCGCGTTCGGTTCGGACGTAGTGCAGATCGGGTTGACCCGACGGTTCCATCCGTATGAGCGGATCAGCGAACTCAGCAATGCGTCGGTGCCGTTCAAATACGACGTTCACGCGCTGTTCTTCGACAAGGACGCCGCCGGAATCGAAGCCGAGCTCCACCGCCGGCTGGAGGACAAGCGCATCAACAAGGTCAATCGGCGTCGTGAATTCTTTCGTGCGACACCCGCCGAGGTGCGGGAACACCTCCGGGAAGTGGCCGATGGAATGCTCGAGTTCACCGAGACGCCGGAGGCCGATCAATACCGCCAGAGCCGCAACGCCCAGCATGGTCCGGATCTGCCGTGATCCGTGCGAGAGCACCGAAACCCACCATCCGCGTATGGTCTCGACGCAAAGGACGGAAGGCATGACGCAATCTGTGGACCAGGTAACCATCGAAATGGATGGCAGCGCCGACGATCTCTTCCAGCTGCTCGAATGGTTCAACGACAACGATGAACTGCGCGGCAGAGTTGATCTGCCCCCGAAGCAAATTCGACCCGGGCAGATGGGTGGACTGACCGATGTGCTGATCGTCGCGGCCGGAGCCGGTGGGCTGGCCACCGCGCTCGCCAGGTCGCTGAACACGTGGTTCACTCTCCGGAGGTCCAAGATCGCCATAACTATCAAGGCCGGTGCGGACTCCGAGATCACTCTCGATGCAGAACGAGTCAAGATGCCGGAAGTCACGCAAGCGCTGCAGTCCATGCTGGAGCAGCTCGACAACCGATAGTGACGCGATGCGGAAACGGAACGGTTGGCGTGCCGCACTCGTCGGAGTGAGCCGGTACTCCGATCCTGAATTCCCGGACATTCCGGCTGCCGGCAACAACGTCCGCGACCTCGCCCGAAGCTTGACCGGGCCCGGGGCAGCATTCGACGAGGAGCACTGCACTGTGCTCAGCGATCCCGGGCAGAGCGCCGAGGTCGGAAAGGCTGTCGCTGCGGCTGCGCGTGACGCCGAGGATGTCCTGCTCGTCTACTACACCGGTCATGGTGTGGTGGACCGGCGCGGACGCCTGTACCTGGCGCTTCCCGACACCGACCATGAAGAGCCCGAATGGAGTTCGGTGGCATTCACGACGCTCCGAGATGAGCTCATGGAAAGTCGGGCCCGCGCCCGAATCCTGATCCTCGACTGTTGTTTCTCGGGACGTGCGTTCGAAGCGATGAGCTCGCCCGATGCCGTGATCGGCGGACAGATCGATATCAGGGGTACCTACACCATCACGTCCTCTGCGAGGGACGAGACGTCACTCGCGCCTGAAGGTCACCGCTATACGGCTTTCACCGGTGCGCTGTTGAGCGCCGCAGCAGACACCGGCCTGACTCTGGATCAGCTCTATCAGAGGGTTGATCGGATGCTGCATCAAAACAGCCAGCCCCGGCCGCAGCGGCGAAGCGTCAATATCGCCGGCGAGCTACGCCTGTTCACCGCGCCTGACCCCCAGCCGGCCACCGATGCTGAGGTTACGACCACACCGGGGACGGACGCGGATAGCGAGTCCCTGTTCGAAAGCGCACAGCGCTCGGCCGACCAGGGCGATACCGTCGGAGCGGAAGCCTTGTGGCGGCGTGCCGCGGCCCAGGGGCATCTCGGTGCAATGAACAATCTCGCCAATTTGCTGGTCGCGCGCAAACAGTCCATTGAAGCCCACGACTGGTACCGCAAGGCTGCTGAGTCGGGTAACCCCGAAGCGATGGGTAATCTGGCAAACCTGCTTTACGAAGAACAGTTCTTGGAGGACGCTGAGCGTTGGTGGCGGCTCGCGGGAGAAGCCGGGAATACCGACGCAATGTACAACCTGGCCGTCATGCTCGACCGGACTCTCCGATTCGACGATGCCATCATCTGGTATCAGCAGGCGGCCGAATCCGGTCACACCGACGCCATGCACAACATGGCGATACGGCTCCGCCTCCGCGGTCACTTGGACGACGCCGAGGCATGGTGGCGCAGAGCGGGGCACAAGCGTGCGCAGCGCGCCAACGTCAAACCACGTGGCCCGGTCTCCAGGACGCAGACCCGGTGAGAATTTGCGCGAGTCCGCCTTTGTATGTACAGAGCCGACCCCCTCCTGTACGCGGTGTATCTGAAGGAACGGGCAGAGGAGGAAGGGCGATGAGTAGCTTCTCCAACTGGGATCGTGAAGGCTATCGCCGCCGTGTGGGCGAAGAGGAGGCCGCGCGTCTTCGTCGGTCGATCATGGCCGAGCAGTGGGGTTACCAGCTTGCCGAGGAGCGGAAGCGGCTGGGGTTCACGCAGGCGGGTTCGGCCGAGATCATGGGAGTCAGCCCGGGGCGGGTGTCGCGGATCGAACATGGTGAGGTCGCGACGGTCGAAGCTCTCGTCGCGTGTGTTTCCGCGTTGGGCAGGAAGCTGGAACTGCCGGCGGACATCGGTGGACATCTACTGAAGATGCCGACCGACCCCGCGGCGTGAGGTCCGGCCGCCGTCAGCGTGCTGCACCGTCGCATTACGGTGTCCGAGCCAGGACTGGAGTGGTCCTTGTTCCGGTGGCCCCTTCACGACGCGACGATCAGGGCCACCAGATCGTCGCCGCGATCACCAGCAGAGGCAGTCCGATCGCGATCACGAAACCGGCTATTACCAGGCCGATGGCCACAAGCAAATGGCACTCGATGGGAATGAAATGGGAAATGGGAACCAAAATGGTACCTAAATGGGAAACAACCGGATGAGTGCGGTAGCCCGATCGTGATGGCGAAGTCTTGGATTTCGACGGCACAGGTGAAAATCTAGGTCGCGTGTGCGTGCATCATCAGGTCCCGGTACGGGACGCGCACGATTGGGTGAGCGGAAACACCGATCGCCTGTTCGATGTCCGCGAGCTGGATAGCTGCGTCCTCGCTGTCAGTGGTGAGGATCTCGGTTTCGACGAAGGCGCCGACCCCGGCGAGGATATCGATACTTATGGTCGTGCCGTCATTGCCTGGACGGCGGTAGGTGGTGCGTGCCTTCTCAACTCGGACAAGTTCGACCATTCCGACCGCCGCGAGCAGTGCGTTCGCCGCGCCCGCTTGGCCGGTGTCGGCCAGCTGAACATTGGTCTCCTGTTTCGCGATGACGCCGTGATCCGAATGGGTTGCTGTGCTGGACGGCGGCTTGTAGGTGATCTCGGCCGAGCCGTCGCGCTGACGTACCCGCAGGCATTCGACGGTTTCCACGTAGTCGACGTCGGGTCGGCTGTAGTAGGTGTCGACTTCGGTCAGCGAGCTGATTTCGCGATAGCCGAGTTCGGCGAGGCGGCGGCGCAGGGGTTCGCTGTCGGCGAGTTCGCGCTTGCGTTCGACCTCGATCAGGTCCATGCGGGAGGTCATCCTTTCCAGTGAATTGCCGTGTGTAGTCGAGCGAGTGTCGGTTTCGAGCAGATCGTTTGCAGGGTGCCGAGGGCGCGTTGCAGGGTTTCGGTGTCGCTCAGCGGGATGTTCTGGAACAGCACCATCTGCTTCGCGTCGACGAGCGGGTTCGATAGGCGGTGGGTGAGGAATCGGTTGTAGTAGCGCCGGTTGCGGGTGAATACATCCTCGGCCGAGACCGGCATCAAGACCAGGTCTCGGCCGGGATGGGCGTTGATCGAGTGCACCGCGAACGCGGAAAGCAACTCGTCGACGGTGAGGTAGGCGTAGGTCTCGCGGCCTTCGCGGGTCAACCACGAATCCCAGGTTCGGACACAGTCGTCGGCGCCCTGATCGGCCTCGGACATGAATGCCATCAGGGCTACGTCGCTGACGGCGTCGAAGATATCTCCGTCGATCACGTGGTGATTGTCGAACGGTTCACTCACCGCGAGGACGTTCGCCCGTTGCATTGCCGGCATGCGATCCGATTCCGTCAGGGTGTAGTGCACTCGTTTGTGGCCGGTCCGGAAGTCGATCCAGTCTCTGGACAGTGGTCCGTCGAGAACCGGCCGAAACCCGAGGATCCCGGAACGCCAGACATGGCCGCGGCAGGTGATGTAGTGCCGTTGTACCTCGCGGAACAGCCCGACCGGTGCTTCGATCACCGCGCACACCCGAGTATCCAGTTCCGCTACGGGCACGATGCGTGAGTTCTGGCGCGCAACGACCTCGTCGTCGTGATGGTGATAGGGATGGGTGCCTTCACGCAGGTAGTGCGGGACGAACATGCGCCAGAACTGCAACCAGGATTGTGAGCTGTAGGACTGCACGACCCGCTCGTGCAGGCTCGGTGCGGCGACGGCGTAGACGTCGCGGTAGACGAAGTAACCGTACGGGTGGAGCACGGTCGGCAGGGTTCGCATCAAGGTGTGCAGCCCGGAGTAGCCGCCACCGTAGGAGTAGACCTCGTGCATCAGGGCCGACGCGCTGATCACGTCGACCGGTTCGCGCAACAGTCGCCCGATGTCCTGAGCCCATCCGTGCACCAGCATGCACGACCCGACCGCGTTGAACCGCCCGATCGCGTCCGTGAGCGAGGTCGAGGAGACGCCGGGTGCCTCCACCAGTGTGAGTTGTACAGGGCGTGGCTCCTCGGCTGCCCGCGTCGCGAGGTAGTCGACGGCAGCGCCGCCACCCGGGCCGATCTCGACGAGATGCGGTTCAGGCGATTCGACGCGTTGCAACGCCCGGTATACGAGTAGTCCCTTCTCGTCGCCGTGGTCGTTGGTGGCGACGTCGAGATAGGTCGCGGCCGACTTGTGCACATGCGCGAAGCGGTTCGGTGCTCCGATCATCACGGCCACCAGATCGTCGCCGCGATCACCAGCAGCGGTAGCCCGATCGCGATGGCGAAACCGATCGCCACCGTGGCGCTCATGGACTCACCTTTGCGAATGCCCAGCGGGCGAAGCTGAGTCGCGGTACCACGGTTTCCACATCGGCCACGTCCATGACCGCGTTGAGCTCAAGCGGGCTCAGGTGATCGGGCGCCGGCAGGATCACCAGGTCGGCTCGGGCGTTGCGTGCCTGGTCGGCCACCCGGAGTACCGATCGTTCGTCGGGCCACACGAGGCGGTATCCGAGGTGGCGGGCGAGGCGGTGTACCTGGGCGCGATCCCATTCGGGAGCACGGCTAATGTCGTAGTCGATCCAGCCGAACGCGATCGAGTGGTTCATGGCGCCGCCTGATCAGGCTGCGCGTAGTTGCGGATTGGAAGGTCGGTCTGAAAAGGACCTATTGGGTCGGTGTCGTGGAGCGCGCGGAGCCCTGCAACTATCCGTTCCAGAAGGACGCGGTGATTGTGACAGCTGGCCTGGCGACCATGCAGTGTCGTGGACCGTCTGGTCTCAGCGGGTCTGCCGACCGCAGCAACTGAAGACACTTCGTCCGGAGAAAATCCGGTCACTGCGCGGGCATCCGTGGTTCTCATTGCTGTTCCCCTCGAGATCTATTCGGTGGGCTGTCAGTCCCAGAACAGCGGTGGAACCGAATGGCAAGAAAGGTGGCAAAACTTGTGAAAGAGACTTGCCGTTGCGGACTTTCCATCAGAATCGAGTCATGCAGGAGGGGAACGTCGAACGGGTAGTGGTGCCCGACCACAATCGTCAGCGCGCCCAGGTGGCCGATGAACTTGCGCGCGAAATAAAACGTCGGCGGCTGGCGGCGGGGTTGAGTCAGCGCGAACTCGCAACGCGAATCGGGTATACGCGTCAGTACGTGTCCATGACCGAATGGGAGGACGCGAATCTACCTTCCCGAGATCTTGTTGCGGCTATAGATGCAGGGCTCGACGCTGATGGTGAGCTCATGGCGCTACACGACCAGATCAAGCAAAAGCGGAAAGCCGCCCGTCGCGACGTTAGCCGAGTAGACACAGCGGGTTCCGCGGATAAACGAAGTGAGTGTGTGCCCATCGGCGTCTTGGGCCCGTGCACTCATCCAGGGGCGCTATCGGAGGCCATAGATTTCGACATGCCATTGGATCGCGAACAGATCGGTGCACACCTTCGGTCGCAGCGGATGTCCGAACATGCGATCACGAGTCTCGTCGAGGTGACCCGTCTGCTGGCCGGCCAGCGCCAAAGCGTGGCGCCGGGTGCGCTCCTCGGTCCCATCGAAGCACACCGGGACACTGTTTCAGCCCTGTTCCGGAATACGAGCGACAGCCGGCTGAAAGAACGACTCGGATCACTGCTGGGTGAGACCTCCATTGTTGCAAGTCGAGTATGGAGTGCTGTCGGCGATCGTGCGATGGCGCTCTCGCACTGCGCATTTGCTCGCAAGCTGGCAGACAGCATGCGTGATCCGGTCATCGGAGGGGTGGCTCGGATATTCGAAAGCAACTTGCGGTCGGATGCGGCGACGTTGATCGGCTCGGATGGCGACGTAATCATTGGTCTGCGGATACTCAGAGACGCTGCGACGATGACGGATAGCTTGCCGCCTGCCGCCAGGGCAAGGATAGGCGCCGAGCTTGCCCAGGCATATGCGGTGCTCGAGCTCGATCGGGAGTGCCAGGACGCGCTGTCTCGCGCACAGCGCGCAGTTGACGACATTGATGAAGTTGACCGTACTGGGCTTTTCAGTGACTGGGATGCGAGTCGGCTTCTTGTCTACGAAGGCACTTGCTGGCTCTTCCTGAACAAGCCCCGGAAAGCCATCGTTGCTCTCGACGCGGCACTGAGCACAACTGGATACGGGAACCGGAATGTGGGGCTCGCCGCACAGGTCGACCTGGCGAGCGCATACAACCAGATCGGCGAACTCGAAGAGGGGTGTCGGATTCTCGGAGAAACCCACAGCAGTCTCGTTGCCATGGGTAACCAACGTGGTATCGAACGTGCACATCGGGCAATCGAGAGAACCACACCGTGGCGCAACGAGCAGCCTGTCCGGGCGCTCCGGGAACGGATCCGAAGTACCGAGATTCAGTGAGCGGTACCGGTCAGGGATTGGACCGCGGAAACAACCGAGTCCGGATCCAAGGCATCGAGGATCTCATCGGGAGAGTGTTCCAGTAATTCGCTGTGCTTCATCCGGTGCGTTACGACGATAACCCGAAAGCCGGCATGCCGAGCACAATAGATATCGTTCGGAGCGTCACCTATAACCACAGTCTGCGAAATGGAAAGCGGGCTTCCGAACTGGCTGAGATATCGGTCGGCGACAACAGCAGTCAGTTCCAGCCTGTCCCGGGAATCCGAGCCGTAAGCACCGAGGTCGAGTCGCAGGAGCGAATCCAGGCCGGCCACTCTCAGCTTGGCTTCTGCCGCATATCGCATGTTGCCGGTCAAGACGGTTTGAACGAACCCATGTTTGTCCAGTTCGGCGATCGACTCAGCCGCACCGGCATAGGCCGGTTGGTCTCGCGCCAGCTCTTCTTCGCCTTCTGACATCACCTTCGCGAGTTCGTTGTGGAAGCGAGCAACGCCGGCCTGCGCCAGTTCTTGCGGGATACCCGACGTAACAGCTGTTTCGACAACGATCGACTCGTCGGTGAACCCATGCACTCGCGCTGCCGGGAAAACCACATCGGGCTCCGCTAAAGCGTAAGTACGTGCGATAGCCCTTCGGAGCCATCTCAGGTCGGCAGGGATCAGGGTGCCGTCGATATCCCAGATGACGAGTTCCGGGCGTGCCGCAGTCATGAGGGGATTCTGACAGACCCGATCAGAATCTACGAGGCTGCGGTGATCGATGGGAGTCACTTGTTGTGAGCGTTACGTCGCCAGAATGTCGGTAGCCACCAGTACAGCGTGGTGGGGTCGTCGGGCCAAGGCTGGCGGAGGCCGGTTCGAGGGTCTTCGAAGTGGTCGCGGGCGGGGTCGATGGGACGCCAGGCGGGGTCGAGTGGTTCGTCGGCTTCTGGGGATCGAGCGTGTGTGCGGCCGCGATCGTCGCAGGCGCTGAAGTCTCGATAGTTGCGCTGGGCTTCGACCAGTGAGATCCGGTTGGCTCCTCCGGGTATGGTCGGCCAGCGTAGCTGGACTCGGTCGTCTTCCCAGGTGCAGACCGAACAGATGTCGAATGAGCCGGGCGTCTCGTCGAACACGTGGTGTCCGCAGCTGGGACAGGGATAGCGGGTGCTCACCTGCCCAGTCTTGCAGGCGGCCCGGTTGTACGAGTAGCCCTTTCTCGTCATTCTGATCAGGCAGGTGCGACCGTCGACTCCTCGCCCAGTAGTCGGACGGCCGCATCTTCCGCAACATGAGCCCGCCGAGTTTGCAGCATCGCTGGTGCGGCATCTCGACGCCGCGCACGTCGAGTCCGTGACGCCGTCGGGGCCGGGATTCCTCAACGTCACCGTCACCGATGCCGCGATCTGGTCGCACATCTCTGCCCGGTGAGGAATTTCGGGGAAGACCGGCCCGGCACCACACCTGCCAGCCGATTGTGTCGCAGCCCGCCCCTACTCGGACATCTGGAGCAGTGCGGGATAGCCGTCTGCGGTGATGCGGACACTGCTGGAGTATTCACCGGGCTGGAGCAGGTCGGGGGTGATGTAGGTTGCCCGCGCGATCTGACCGTTTCTCAGGAAGACGAGAATGTTCCCTCGTTGCATGAACGTCTCGTCCATGTCGATCTTTCCCCCGACCTCGCGCTCGAGGTAGTCGCGGGAGACCGGCTGGTGCGACACATAAATGGAATCCCAGTCGCCGCCGGTCAGCTCATGCAGGCTGACCGATCCGCCGTTCTGGCGCAGTTCGGCCAGTTCGGCCGAAAGTGCCTGGTCTTCCTCCAAAGCAACCCTCCATCATCTGAACATGCGGTCAGCGCAACAACGGCGCACACCAGCAACGCGAGCAGGACCTTCTTAGCTGTCATAGGTGCCGTAACTTTCGCCGTCGTTTCCCGGGTTGTATCCGCCCCGGGCGAGCAGGTCGTCGTGGAAGAGGTTCTCGGGTGTTTGTCACTTATTTCGAACCCCGGCAGTGATGGGTAGCGGCGTGTGGATCGGCCGGGCTACTACGTATGCGTGCCGGTGCGCCTGGCGAAGGCCAGCAGGCCCGGCAGCGTCGCAGCCTGCGGGTGTTGCAGCAAGTCTGCGGTGATCTTCTGGATGGGTCTGCGGTAGCGGACTTCGTCGGGAGCGGCTTGTTCGGCAGCCCGCAGTGCCCGGTAGCACTGTTCGGGTTTGCCCCACTGGTGGAATGCGCGGGCTAGACGAGTAATTCCCAGGGGTGATCCTGGCTTGGTGCGGCCTGGTGCTTGTAAATATCAAGCGCGGCCTGCGGCAGGCCGCGCTCAGGGGTCCACTCACCCGTCAGGCGAAGCGCACCGTGAGCCTCGCGTCCACCGGATTCGACACGTCCAGCTCGGCGGCTTCGATCAGCACGGAGGCGATCGCTTCGAACGCTTCAACACCCATCAGCTCCCGGCTGACCCCGGAGCTCTCCCAGACGATCTCGACCGGGCGTTCGACGTCCGTGGTCAGGCGGTCCCACAGGGCGTTCAGGTTGTGCCCGTAGTACGGACCGAAGTCCAGGGGGCCCGACAGAGCGTTGTGCAGGTCCGCATGGGTTCGGATCTGTGTCCCGTCGATGGTGGCGCGCATGGTCTTGCTTCCAGTTCGACAGTGGGTAGAAGCAGAGGTAATGGTCCGAAATAGGTTGGGCGGCAAGGTGTTGCGGCAAGAGGATCGAGCGAGGGTGTTCAAGATCGTGTTGTGACGAACGACATCAACACCCTCGCAACAGCACTCTATGTCAAGATCGACGACCTGTTGAAGGCCGCTCCCGACCTGGCACCGTGGCGTCCGGAGATCGGGTTCACGCCCCGGCTCAGCGACGCGGAGTTGGTGACGTTGTCGGTGATGCAGGCCCTGCTCGGGTTCACCTCCGAGGCCCGATGGTTACGGCACGCTCACGAGCACCTCACTCATCTGTTCCGGTACCTGCCCAAACAACCCGGCTACAACAAGCGGCTGCGGGATGCGGCCGCCCTGATCAAGAACGTGATCAGGGCACTGTCCGTCGATACGACGTTGTGGACCGACGATGTGTGGGTCATCGACTCCACACCGGTCGAGTGCGGCAGATCGAAGGAAACAGTGCGCCGCTCGGACCTGGCCGGATGGGCCGAATACGGCTACTGCGCCTCCCATTCCCGCTACTTCTGGGGCCTACGCCTACATCTGGTCGCCACCCTCGGTGGGCTACCTGTCGGGTTCGCTTTGACCGGCGCGAAAGCCGATGAACGCGAAACCCTGCTCGACATCTTCCGGGCCGACCCACACCTGGTCGCGGACCGGCCCGAACAAACGCTGATCGGCGACAAGAACTACTTCGGTGCCGCATTCGAAACCCGCATCGCCGAAGCGGGCCTACGACTGCTGCGTCCAACCCGAAAAGGTGAGACCACCACCCGACCCGGCACCCGACTGTTCAAGCCGCTACGACAAACCATCGAATCGATCAACCAAACCTTGAAAGGACAGCTCGACCTCGAACGCCACGGCGGCAAAACCCCAGCCGGAGTCACCGTCCGCGTCCTGCAACGACTCCTCGCCCTCACCGCTGCGATCTGGCACAATGAGGTGCCCGGCCCTCTCCGGACAGTGACCCCTGATAGGGCAGTGACGGAAATATGAGGGAAAATAGGTCGTGGCTCAGCAGCGGAAAAAGTACTCACCAGAGTACAAGGACGAGGCCGTGAAAATGGTCCTGGAAAGTGACGGTCGTTCGATCGCGGCGGTCGCACGGGATCTGGGAATCAATTCCGGGACGCTCACCAATTGGGTGGCGGCCTACCGGAAGAAGCACCCGGACGAGGAAGAGCCGCTCGCGATTTCGGAGCGAGCGCGGCTGCGTGAGTTGGAGCGGGAGAACCGTGAGCTCCGGATGAAGGCCGAGTTCCTGGAAAAAGCGGCCTTAGATTCAACTGGTCAAGGCAACGCATTCGACGGGGGTGCGGTAGCCGAGGCATTTACGTGGGCGGTTATTGAGCCGATCGGCGATGGCGTCGAGCTCGGCTTGAGTGAATGTCGCGAGATCAGTTTTCTTGGGGAGGTATTGGCGTAGTAGCTTGTTCGTGTTCTCGTTCGTTCCGCGCTGCCAGGGGCTGCGCGGGGCGGCGAAGAAAACCTCGACGCCGGCCGCGGTGGCGAACTTCTGATGGTCGGCCATCTCCATGCCCCGATCCCAGGTCAGAGTACGTTTCATCTCGGTGGGTATGACGGTGTAGCGCTGGATAAGGGCGGCGGCGAGAGTCTCGGCGCGCCGGTCGGCGAGCTGCACGATCGTCAGGTGCCGGGTCTTGCGGCATACCAGGGTGGCGACCTGGCTGGTCTTCCCGCCGAGGATCAGATCACCCTCCAGATGTCCTGAAACACTGCGATTGTCGGCGGCCTCGGGTCGTTCATCGATGGGACGCGCACCGATGATCTGCGATCTCCACTGCCCTTTAACGCTGTGATGCTTGTTCTTTCGGATCGGCCTTCGGGTGCGCAGTGCGGTCTCGGCCAGATGTTTCGGGATGAGCTTCCATCTGCTGGTGTAGACGCTGCGGTAGATGGTCTCGTGGCTGATCCGCATGTCGGAGTCGTCGGCGTGGTCCAGGGGCAGCCGCCGGGCGATCTGATCCGGTGACCACTCCAGCTGCAGCTTCTCCACAACATGCGCACGCAGCCGGGTATTACGTTCCAGCACACGCTGTTTCGGTCTGCGTCGGCGTTCCTCGGCACGATCCTGGGCGGCGAGGGCCCGGTAGGCGTCACGACCGCCGTTGCGGGCCACCTCGCGGCTGATCGTCGACGGCGGCCGTTCCAGTCTGACCGCGATGGCCCGTAATGACGTTCCACGGCTCAGCTCGCGCGAAATCGTCTCCCGCTCCTGCGCGTCGAGATGTCCGGCTCGCGGCCGGCGGGGAGCCGGGGCGATCCCGCCGTGGTACTTGAGCTGCGTGTAGACCGTCCCAGCGGCCACGTCCAGCGCCCGAGCGATCATGCTGATCGACTCCCCGGCCCGCCACCGCCGCCACAACTCCGCCTTTACCGCATCCGACATCCCCGGACGACCGACCCGTGCCACCAAACCCTCACTCCACCAGCACCGTTGCGTTGACCCGTTGATTCTAAGGCGGCCTTCTTCGCGAGCCGGCAGCAGTGAAATACGAATTCATCGCAGAACTGGACGCGGAGAAGGCCTACTCTGTTGCCTTCATGTGCAGGAACCTGAGTGTGTCCAGATCGGGCTATTACGAATGGTGTACCCGACCGGCATCGGAGAACGAGAAATGGCGTGAAGAACTGAAACTGATGATCACCGCGATCTTCGACGACTCCCACGGCACCTACGGGCATCGGCGAGTCCACGCGGTGCTGATCTCCTCGGGCCACCAGGTCGACGATGACACCGTCCGCAAGCTGATGCGGGAGCTGGATCTGGTGCCGTGCCAGCCGAAACCATGGCGGCCGGTCACCACCGACGCTGACATCGACCACCGGATCCCTGACCTCGTGGCCCGTGATTTCACCGCCACGGCGCCGGGTGAGAAGTTCGTCTCCGATATCACCTATATCCGGACGAAACAGGGATGGCTGTATTTGGTGACCGTGCTCGACTGCTACACGAAAATGGTGGCCGGCTGGTCGATGTCCGACCATTACCGCACCCCGTTGATCGCCGACGCACTCGATATGACCGCTACCCGAATCGATATTCGACCGCGGGCGATATTCCACAGCGACCGCGGCTCGAATTACACCAGCTACGATTTCGGAAAGAAACTGCGACAGATGAACATGCGGCAATCTGTCGGCCGCACGGGAGTATGCTGGGACAACAGCATGGCCGAATCGTTCTTCGGCACCCTCAAGAACGAATGGCTACATCGAATGACATTCGAAACACGGGATCAGGCACGGCGCGCAGTTGTGGAATACATCGAGACCTTCTACAATCGCAAACGTCTTCACTCGGGACTCGGCTACAAGGCGCCACTGCAGGTGCACGCCGATTACCTGAATCGGCAGACGGCAGCATGAAATAGCCCTTCAGGCCGCTGTCCGGAATCTGCCGAGCCCCTCACAACGACAAGACCGGCGCACCTATACACCGATCACTCACCGCCTATGATCACTGACCCCTGGGAATTACTCGTCTAGGCAGGTGGTCTCGGCTAACTTCGCCCGGTGAAATGTCTGTCAGGTGCGAAGTCAGCTAGGTGGCCACGGGTCGCCGGTCGGCCAGGTGGGCGGAAGGTTGAAGAAGTCGGAGGATGACACCGGAGCGGGAGACTTGGTTAGTCCCTGACCGTTGAACACTACCTGTGGCCACGGTAATCCCAGATTATCTGCGAGCGGGTGCGACGGACTCGGATGCCTCCACAGTGTTGCTTCTGCCTGGAGGACATGATGGGGCATGAGTTGATTTACGAGGAGGACAGCCGAAGTCTGGTGATGAATCCACGTGGAAGGAACGCCGAAATAACCATTCGAGTCGCGAGTGATGACAACATTTTCGTAGCCGGATCTTTCTGTCAAGTCTATTTGCATGACCTCGTTTCCATATAACGCATTTGTGGTATGCCAGTGATCCGAGTCGATCATGTACATTCCGACCGCTATTATGAAGGGTGCATCAAGATTGCCGTAGGCCTTGTGCTTTTCGCTGATTGCGGACATTATCTTCGGCGCTTCGTCTATTCTTTGCGCTCCATAGTGGCCATAAACACCGATCGCTTGCTCATGTGCTCCCCTTTTGTGAACGGGCTTGGGCATGGCCTTTACTGTGAGGCTCCAGCTACCGAGCGAGAAGGTTTCTATCGGCCATTCTGCAGCGTCACCGCATTTTTCGGGATCTAGGCTAGATAGCCACTTCTCGATTTGCTTTCGCAGCCTGGCAGCCGGTGCCGGCCCGTCGTCTTCATCGAGATTGACGATCCAGAGGAAGAAGTAGTCGTTCTTGATGGCGTTCACGGCATCGAAAAGAGCTTCACTGCGACGCATCTTTCCGATACTGTGTTTGCTCGCCCCGGGGCAGATTGCCTCCAAAAAGAATCTGGTTCCATCTCGCTCGGCATGGAAGTCCGGGCGTCGAGTGGTGTGAAGTACCTCCGGGTGAATTGTAACATTGAACCCTGCTCGCACGAGAGACTCGTGAAGGTATAGTTCAAGAAATGCGCTGCGGAACTGGTAGTCGTCATTGGATCGAATTCTTGTTCTCAGTTCTCGGTACTCGGCCTCATTCGGAATATGGTTGATCCATTCTTGAATAAGGTCTCTGGTCTTGTCCCAGAACTCGCCGTGAACTCGATTTAGAAAAACGAACAAAGGTTCGCCGTGATTGGAGGGCGTCGAATCGGATCTCACGACCGAATCGAAAACCAGTTCAAGGTTCCGGGGACCCCCGCGCTCCGGTGCGTGCCAAGCCGTCATGCAGATATTTTGCCCGGTTGGTCTGACTACGCCAAGTGGGGTCACCATCTACTAGATAGTTATCGGACGGCGCTGGCGCCGAACGCGGGTGGTCCGGTGAGTTTAGCGGCCTCAGTTTCGATCTGAGAGACGTGGTGGTGGATCAAGCGCGAAGGCTCGGTGCGTGAATTACCAGGGCCTTTCTGACATCGGTCGTTGATCACGTAGCGCTCGGCGGCGAATCTTGCCGGTCTGCGTTTTTGGCAGGTCTGTCAAGATCTCCACAACTCTGGGGCGCTTGTAGGGTGAGAGACGCTCTCTGGCGAACGAGACCAGCTCGTCTGCTTGGGCGTTGTGTCCGTCCTTGAGCGAGACATAGGCGGCAACCGACTCCCCTTGGTACTCGTCAGGAATTCCTACCACCGCTGCTTCGAGCACTGCCGGATGCTCGTAGAGGACGTCCTCGACCTCGCGCGGCCAGACTTTGTACCCGGAGACGTTGATCTGGTCCTTGATCCGGTCGACCAGGTAGACCCAGCCCTCTTCGTCCACGATCGCGCTGTCCCCGGTTCGAAGGCGACCTTCGGGTAGGGCGGCCTCGGATTCTTCTGGTTTGCGCCAGTATCCGCCGATGACCTGGGGGCCGGTGACGACGAGTTCGCCTTGGCTGCCGGGTGGGAGGGGTTGGCCTTCGGGGTCGACCACCTCGACGTTCACTCCCGGCATCGGTAGGCCAATGGACAGGGTGCCGCTGTCCGGATCGACCGGGGCACTCTTTCCGGGAGGAACTGCGGTGACTGCCGAGGAGGTTTCGGTCATGCCGTACGCGTTGTGGATGTAGTGGCCGAAGCGTTCCTGGAATCGGGCGACCGTGCTCGGTGGGACCGGCGCACCCCCGCTGTACAGCGTTTTGATGGTGGAGAAGTCTTCGGCCGTGGCGTATTCCGAGTTCATCATCGCGTTGAAGGCGGTGATGGAGCCGATGGTGTAGGTGACGCCGTGTTCGCGGAGGGCGTCTACGGCGACGTCGGTGTGGAAGCGGCCGGTGAAGACCAGGGAGGTTCGTTCGGTGAGGGCGAGGGCGCCGATGACGACCGCTCCGGTGATGTGGAACAGCGGGGCCAAGGCGAAGACGACGTCGCCGGAGGTGATGCCGGCGAGTTCGGCGAAGCTGGTGGTTACCGCGCGGACGTTGGCGTGCGAGTTCATCGCGCCCTTGGGCGGGCCGGTGGTGCCGGAGGTGTAGGCGAGGAAAGCGAGGTCGTCGCCGTGTACCTGGACCGTTGGGGGTTTCCGGCCGGCGTACTCGTGGGCCAAAGTGAGTAGGTCGGGTGCATCGGCAGGATGGTCTGCGGAGCCCTCGGTGGCTGCGGTGGTTTCGGGTTTGAAGACGCGGGGGTCGTTGCGGGACTGGAGGTCCGACTCCGTGGTGCCGAGTACCCACCCGACTGTGGTGCCCTCGACATCCGCCCGGACCTGCCGCACATCGCGGTCGGTGGTGATGATCCCGACCGGTTCGGCATCGCTGACCAGTTCGCGGAGTTCGCGGCCGCGATACATCGGGTTGAGCAGCAGGGCGATCGCGCCGAGTTTCCACAGGGCGAGAAGGACGAGCGCGTATTGCGGGATGTTCTGGAGGTGGATGCCCACCCGCTCACCGTGACCCACGCTGCGGTCGGCGAAAGCGGCCGCGAGTGCGTTGGCGAGGTCGTCGGCCTCGCGGACAGTGAGTGTGGTGTCGAAGTAGACGAGTGCCGGGGCGTCGGGTTCGTGCTGGACCCGGTCGTTCCATGCCGCCACGAGGGTGGCGAACTGTTCGTTTACCTCTCGCGGGCGGGATGCCCTGTCCACCGCACCCTCATCAAGTGCGGCGGACGGGGCTTTCCCGGTGTTACCGGTGGTCATGCAGGCAGTTCCTTGCGGCTGGTTTCGCGGATGGTGGCGACGGTGAGGAGGCCGATGGCGCAGACGCCCATCACCCAGTAGGCGGGCGACATCGCGTTGCCGGTGGATTCGACGAGCTGGGCGGCGACGTAGGGGGCGGTGCCGCCGGCGGCGATGGTGCCGATATTGAAGCCCAGCGAGACGCCGGTGTAGCGGACCGTGCGGGGGAAGAGTTCGGTGAACAGCGGGAAGGCGGGGACCTGGACTACGCCGTTCAGCACCATGTAGAGGAAGTAGACGAGGCCGATCACGAGGATGCTGCTGGTCGCGCCCATGATCATGAAGGCGGGGAGGGCGATCACGACGTAGGCGAGGTAGCCGGCGATGAGGACCGGTTTGCGGCCCCACCTGTCGGTGGCCATACCGCTGAGCGGGAAGGTGGCGCAGGCCAGGGCGATGGCGATGGCGGAGGTCCAGTAGACGGAGTCTTTGGAGAAGCCGAGGTCGTTGATCAGGTAGACGCTGAAGTAGGTGAGGCCGATATAGCCGGAGCCGTTCATGGCGATGGCGACGCCGACGACGCGGGCAACGGACCACGGGTTCTTGGTGACGGTGTCGAGCAGCGGGCTCTTGGTGACCTGCTGCTTCTCGGCCATCTCCTCGAATTCGGGGGTGTCCTCGAGCTTCATACGGACGCGCAGGCACACGTAGGCGAGGGGGAGGGCGAGCAGGAACGGGATGCGCCAGCCCCACGATTCCATCTGCTCATCTGTGGTTGCGAGCGATACCAAGCCCACGACGGCGGCGGCCACGGCGAAACCGAGGGTGGAGCCGACCGGGGTGAAGGAGCCGAAGAAGCCGCGTTTGCCCGACGGTGCCGATTCGGCGATATAGGTTGCCGCGCCGCCGACTTCGCCGCCCGCCGAGAAGCCCTGGGCGAGACGGACGAGCACCAGCAGGATGGGTGCGACGACGCCGACGGCCGAATGGGTGGGGAGCAGGCCGAGGATGCCGCAGGCCACGCCCATGCTCACCACGGTCAAGACGAGGGCGGAGCGGCGGCCGCGGCGGTCGCCGAGACGGCCGAAGAAGATACCGCCGAGGGGGCGGGCCACGTAGGCGACACCGAAGACGGCGAGGGTCGACAGGATCGACACCGCGGAATTCTCGGAGGGGAAGAACAGGGGTGCGATGGTGACGGCGAGGAAGCCGTAGACCGCGAAGTCGTAGTACTCGATGAGGGTGCCGACGCCGCCGGCGATGGCGGCGCGGCGGGCTACCGAGTTCGACTTCTTCGCTGCTGTCGCCGGCAGCGGTCCGGAGGGGTGGAGGTCACTGGACCCGACGCGAGGTGCTGTGTTCGTCATTGACTCTGTCTTTCGCGTGCGTGCTCGGCGAGCAGGAGTTCATACGAACCACCGGCTTCGATGACCTTGATGGTCCGCGGGCTCGGTGGGGTTCCGACCAGGTCGGTTCCCTCGGGCAGGCGCAGGGTGGCGGTGCGCCAGTCGAGGGCCACGGGGTCGTCGACCTTTACCGAGGTCGAGACGCCGGGGATCGTGATCAACGGCATACCGTTGAAGGTCTCGCCGCGCCAGAAGCCGGGCGAGAAGGATTCCGCGACGATGGCCGAGATCCCCGCGTTGCGGAGGGCGACCATCGGCGGATAGTGCGGATGACCGTAGCCGAAGTTACGGCCGCCGACGATGATATCGCCGGGGCGGACGCGGTCGGCGAAGGAGGGGTCGTAGGCCTGCATACACACCGACCGCAGGTGGTCGGGGTCGTAGGACTTGATGTTGGCGACGCCGACGACGAGGTCGATATCGAAATCGTCGCCGAATATCCAGGCGACCTTGCCCTCGATCACGTCGGGTGGGGGTGGGTAGGCGCTCACTGAACGGACTCCTGGATGGTGCCGGCCAGGGCGCTAGCGGCGACGGTGTAGGGGGAGCCCATGTAGATGTTGGCGTCGGGGCTGCCCATGCGGCCGGAGATGTTGAGGACGCCGGTGGAGATGCAGTTCTCGCCGGCTTGCAGGGGTTTCTGGTAGCCGAAGCAGAAGTCGCAGCTCGATATATTGATATGCGCACCTGCGGCGCGGAGTACGTCGAGGATGCCCTCGTTCTCGGCTTGTTCGTAGACCTTCTGCGAGGTGGGGACGACATTGAGCTCCACGCCGGGCGCTACTTTGCGGCCGTCGAGGACCAGGGCGGCGGCGCGTAGGTCTTCGATGCGGCCGCTGGCGCAGGACCCGATGAAGGCTTTGGTGATCGGGGTGCCGGCGAGTTCCTGGGCGGTTTTGGTGTTGACGGCGCGGGCCGAGCCGGGGAGTACCACCCGGGGGGTGAGGGTGGCGAGGTCGATCTCGTAGCGGGCGGCGTAGGTGGCGTCGGCGTCGGGATACACCGGGTCGAAGCTGCGGCGGGCGACTTTGTTCGCGTAGGCCAGCGAGATGTCGTCGGGTTCGAAGACGGCCGAGACGGCGCCGGTGAACATGGCCATTCCGCACAGGCCCTGACGGTGGTCGATGGCCATCGAGCGGGCGCCGGGGCCGCCGAATTCCATCACCTGATGGGCGCAACCGTCGGCTCCGACCATATCGATGATGGTGTGGACGAGATCGCGGCTGTCGACGCCGGGCGGGAACTCGCCGACCAGGTCGAAACGGGTGGTGGCGGGGATATCGACGAAGACCTGGCCGGTGACCCAGGCTTCGATGAGGTCGCGGCGGATACCCCAGCCGAGGGCGCCGAACGCGCCGACTCCGCTGATGTGGCCGTCGAAATGGACCAGGAATTCGCCGGGGATCGCCAAGCCGAGTTCGGCGGTGAGCTGATGGCCGATACCGCGGCCCTCGTGCAACTCGATGCCGTAGAACTCGCACCAGTCGCGGGTGACCTGGTGGACTTCGGTTTCCTTGTCGTTGCCCTTGCTGAGCATGTGGTCGATGAAGATGATGTAGCGGCTCGGGTCCTTCAACTCGGTGATCCCGAAGTCGTCGCGCATCTGGCGGAACATCACATCGGTGTAGCCGGGGAAGTCGTAGGCGATCATCCGCGATGGCTGTACCGCGTGGTTCTCGCCGGCGCGGACCATGGCCTGCTCCGAGGCGCGGCCCAGGATCTTCTCGGTCATCGTGTAGCCCACGGCGGTCACCGGTCCTGTTTCGCGGGTAGGTACTTGTTCTGCTTGGCCTCGACCTCGGGGAAGCCGATCAGTTCGACGAACTCGTGGTGCTGGAGGGCGTCGGCGCTGACCTGGGCGGGTGCTTCGCCCGACGCGAGCCGCCGGAGCGCCTCCTGGGCGGCACCGGTCGCCGCCATCAGCACCTGGGTCGGCAGCAGGGCGAGGCGGACGCCGATCTGGTCGAGGATCTCGGGGGTGAAATCGCGTTCGGTCCAGGTCGAGGCGGTGAGGGTGGCCATAAGCGGGACGCCGACCTCCTCGTGGCAGCGCTGCCATTCCTCGACGGTCGTGAAGGTCTTGGTGACCGGCATGATCATGTCGGCGCCGGCTTCGACGTAGGCCTGGGCGCGGCGGATGGCGTCGTCGCCGCGGGCATCGGTGCGGGCGATGAGGAGTACGTCGTCGGGGATCGAGTCGCGGACCGCCCGGATCTTGCCGGTGGCTTCGTCGACGCTGATCAGGTCGACGGGGTCGCCTACGCAGATGGGGCAGGACTTGGGGGAGACTTGGTCTTCCATGAACATTCCGCCGACACCTGCGTCGGCGAACTTGGCGGCGGTGCGGGCGGCGTTGACGGCGTTGCCGTAGCCGGTGTCGATATCGGCGACCAGGGGCAGCTTCGAGGATTCGCGGATCGTGCGGACTGCCTGGAGGTTCTCGGTCTGGGTGTAGAGCTCGGCGTCGGGGAGGCCCAGGGCCGCCGAGACGGCGAATCCCGAGGCGCACAGGGCGCTGAAACCGGCCTGTTCGGCGAGGCGTGCGGTCAGGCCGTCCCATACGCCGGGCGCGTAGACCAGGCCGCGTGACGTGAGGTCTTTCAAGGTCGGGCTGCTCACTGTCCAACTCTCCGTTTCGCAATGCGGAATGCATTTCAAAATCTCGATACGAGACGGTAAGGTGGTTCAGGTCACAAAGTCAACCCCGATCGATGAACGAGTTCGTAAGGTGGCGACATCGATCGCCCGAACCGTGGAAGCGAGTGAGTATCAAGTGGCTGTGCCGTCCGAGCCGAAGGCGGTTGTGGGATCCGAGCCGAAGGCGACTGTGCCCGCCGAGTCCGAGGCGTCCGGGGGGCGCGATGTCGTGGGTGCCGTTCTCAAGGCGTGCACGCTGCTCGGTCACTTCAGTGCGGACCGCCCCACCTGGATGTTGAACGACCTCACCGTGGCGAGCGGGATGAACAAGACCACGGTGTTCCGACTGATGGCGACCTTGGTCCAGGCGGGGTGGGTGGATCGCACCGAAGAAGGCGCCTACCGGGTGGCGATGCCGGTGTTCGAGATCGGTTCCGCGGCGCTGGCGAAACTCGATATCCGTTCGGCGGCAAAGCCGTTCATGACCGAACTGGCGACCGCCTTCGGTAACACGGCCTATCTGATGGTGCCGGCCGAACAGGGCGCGGTCTGCATCGATCTGCTCGAAGGCCGCAACTCGCTCGTCGTCGCCGGGATCAATGTCGGGTCGGTGATGCCGTATCACGCCGCGGCGGGACCGACCGTGATGCTCGCTCACTCGGATGCCCTGCGGGACAAGTGGATCGCCCGCGGCCTGTCGGCCATCACCGATCGAACGATCACCGATGTGGGGGTACTCGTCGAACATCTCGACGAGATCCGAGAGGTCGGCTACTCGGTGAGTAACTCCGACTATCTGCCCGGGGTCGCCGCGGTGGCGGCCCCGGTCCTGGGGCGAGACGGTTCGGTGGTCGCGTCCATCAGTGTGGGTGGCCGGGCCGAAGAATTCGAAGGCGACGCACTCGCTGCGAAGATCGAGAAGGTGTGCGATGCCGGAGCCCGGATCACCAGGATCGTGCAGGCGCTACCGAGAGGCTGATGCGCCCACTCGTGGCCGGCGATGTTCGGCCGTGAACAGCATGCGTCATGCGACCGCCCGGTTCCGAGGCGAGTTCGGCGGGGATGGTCGACGGATGATCGGAAATGCTATTCCCTGTGCTGGCAAGAACTGGGCTCACCTGCTCTGTGGTGTGAACCCGACTCTGCGGCCCCGACCGGCTTTTCGTCCAGGGTGACCGGCGCTTCGGCGGGCTGAGATCGCTTCGTCGGGATTTCGGCGTTGGGTAGTCTGCTCAGGTGTGGGGCCTCGGAATGCCGGTGTGCCGATCAGCCTGGAAGACCGGAAGCATCGGGCTGCGGAGAGACCGCTCTCACTGCGACTCCGGCGACGTCGCGTGCCGACGCTATGACCGTGTCGGGGGCGTGCCCAGCGGGCGGACGCCGCGGTCCGGTCGGTCGGTGCAGGCCGCCGCCGCACCCACTGCGAAGAGGCCCGGGTCTTGAGTATCCACATACCGACCGAGGTCGTGCTCTTTCTCAACGCGATGGGGATCCCGTACCCCGATGTCGACGTGGACCAGGTCCGCGAGCTGAGCCGGACCGTCCGTGAATTCGCCGGCGACGTCCGGGAAACCTATGACGGGGCGTCCGGCGCTGTGAAAGACCTGGGATCGGCCATGTCCGGGAACTCCTACCAGGCGATTCTGGTGGGGTGGGCCCACCACAAGGAGAAGATGGCGGAACTGGATTCCGCATTCGGCGTGACAGCACAGGTGCTCGATGTGGCGGCGGATGTCATCGAGGCGATACAGATCGCGGTCCTGATCGAACTCGCCGCGCTCGTCGCAAGCTATACGGTGGCCGTCCTCAGTCCGATCGGCCCGGCTGCCGGCCCATTGCTGGCTTCCGCCGCGAGCCGGATTCTCAAGGCGATGGCACAGGTCTTGGTGTGGTACATCGCGGCTGAGGTGATGATCAAAGCGATCGAACCGCTCCTGAAGAAGTTCGACGAATTCCTCCGAGATGCACTCCGCCCGCCTCCCTTGCCCACCACCGCCTCCGAGTCGAGTCTGTACATCGACCCCGAGGAAGTGAACCGATACGTCGCGATATTGGAGAACCATGCCGACGACCTGGTCTCCCATGGCGAGAAATTCGGAGAGAAGCTGAACGGCTTCGACTTCGAGACTCCCGGATTGACTGTCCAGCGCGCCGAGTGGCCGGACCCGTCCGAAGTGGCACCGGCGGTGGACGCAGGCCTGAACGATCAACCGATGAGCACATCTCCGGTCCCGTCGCCGGGGAGCGACTCGGAAACGAGTCGACCGACTGTCGGGGAATTGTCGGAGAGCCAGGAGACGGGACAACCGACTCCCGGAGCGTCGTCCGCAAAGGGGACGGAGGCCGGTTCCTCCGGCCCCGGCGACGGTCATGCGGAGGGCAGTGCCGGATCCCGTGGTGGCGCGTCTCCAACCACCGATTCGGGCCGGCCGGCCGCCGTCGCACCGGAATCGATGCCGCTGGATGGACCGGGCTCTGCTCTTTCCGCGACCGGCAACCCCGCGGAGCGAATTCAGTCCTCCGGACACGATGGGAATTCGGCAGGAAGCCCACAAAGCGCTCACAGCCTGGAGCGACCCGAATCGGCGGCGGCCCAACACCAGGGCGGCGCTACGGCCGCAACATCGACTCCGGGAACCGACCAGTGGACTCCCTCGGCATCGCCGGCCCAGTCGCAGGCGACATCCGCCGCGAACGGCCAGCGCCCCGCAGACGCCACGACAGGTAAGACGCAGGGTGCCGGTCGAGCCGGGGCCGACTCGAAACCGGGCGATCAGCGACCCTCCGGACGTAAGGCATCGCAAACACCCTGGTCGCGTGGCCGCAAAAAGGTGGCACGTGTCGCACCCACCGCGAAACCCTCCGATGAGAAAGTTCCGGCGGTATCGGCCGGAGAAACCGGCAACCGTGGTGGTGAACCGCACCAAGCGGTGCCGCCGATATCCGATAACCCCCCGCACACCGGCCCGCAGGTGTTCGTACCGGATACCGCGCCGCCCCCCACCGAATCGTCGAGCGTCGAGACACCAGAAACCGAGCAGGTCCACAGTGTTCTTGCCGAACCCTCACCGAAGGAAGGAGAGCCGGCTGCCGGCGAAAGTCGCTCTCGGACAAGCTAGTTCGCAATTCGGTGCGGTGTCGACATTGCGCAACAGGGGCCGGGCCAGGGGCACACCGCGTGACCGGTTGTTCTACCCCCGGCGGTGGGGATAACCCAGACTGGGGCGACCAGGCGAGCAACTGCGAAAGCAGACTGTCCCCAGCGGAGACCTCACAGTTGCGAAGGTTCTATTCCGATGGTCTCGCTTGATCGAGCACGAAGAAGGCCTCATCCGAGGCCGGAGGATGAGCGGTGAAGCTGTTTCGGCCTGTCATCGAGGCGCTGCAAACGTTGGTAGGCAAATTCGGCCACGCCGGACGCGCACTGCGGGGCAACAGTTCCGACCCTGCCGGCAGCGCGGTCAGCCGTCTCGCCAGGGCGGATATGGACGGTGCGCACCGCATAAGCCAGGCATCACCACCCAGTGGCCCGATGGCAATGCCGCCCCATGGTTCGCCGCCGATCATCAACCCGGGCCACATTCCCAATATCTATGACCCGGTCCGGCGGGGTTACAACGGGAACGACACCTCCCAGGTGTCATATCAGGTGCGCGACCCCTCATCGCTGACAGGCGGGGGCCGGGCCACGCCGGATGGCGGCGCGGGTGCGCCGGGCGGTCACACAGATGGCTCTGCTCCGGCGAGGCCCGCTGCCCCGCCGCCGACGTCCGCGCCGCGGCCGGGGCGTGCCAGCGCCCCGGAGGCTATCGAGCCGACCGGGGGTCGGGGTCGGGGTTCCGATAGTGGCGACGGCAATACGCACGGCGATACGGGGGATCAGGGCCGACCGGATACCCCGGATACCCCGGAGGAGCCGGTTACCTCGGAGAAGAAGCCGGATACCCCGGAGGAGCCGGTTACCTCGGAGAAGAAGCCGGATACCCCGGAGGAGCCGGTTACCTCGGAGAAGAAGCCGGATACCCCGGAGGAGCCGGTTACCTCGGAGAAGAAGCCGGATACCCCGGAGGAGCCGGTTACCTCGGAGAAGAAGCCGGATACCCCGGAGGAGCCGGTTACCTCGGAGAAGAAGCCGGATACCCCGGAGGAGCCGGTTACCTCGGAGAAGAAGCCGGATACCCCGGAGGAGCCGGTTACCTCGGAGAAGAAGCCGGATACCCCGGAGGAGCCGGTTACCTCGGAGAAGAAGCCGGACACTCCGGAGGAGCCGGTTACCTCGGAGAAGAAGCCGGACACTCCGGAGGAGCCGGTTACCTCGGAGAAGAAGCCGGATACCCCGGAGGAGCCGGTTACCTCGGAGAAGAAGCCGGATACCCCGGAGGAGCCGGTTACCTCGGAGAAGAAGCCGGATACCCCGGAGGAGCCGGTTACCTCGGAGAAGAAGCCGGACACTCCGGAGGAGCCGGACGCTGACAAGGACGGCGACAAGGACGGCGACAAGGACGGCGACAAGGACGGCGACAAGGACGGCGACAAGGACAGCGACAAAGACAGCGACAAAGACAGCGACAAAGACAGCGACAAAGACGGCAAAGACGGTGATAAAGACAGCTCGGACTCGAAATGGAAGCCCAGTACCGCGGCCATGGTCATGGGCGGCGTCGCCGCTGTCGGCGCTGGCGGATATTTGTTGAGTGATGAACTCGGTTTCGGCGGGGAGGACTCTGCGGAAGCCCCCGGTATCGGCGGGCCGACCGATCCCGGAGCAACTGATCCTGGGGCGGGAGCTCTGGGGGCGGGCGTCGGGACAGGTGACCCTGCCGCGGGCGCTCTCGGAGGACTTGGCGCGGTCGATCCTGGTGCGGTTGATCCCGGGACGGTTGCCCCCGGTGTGGTTGATCCCGGGGTGGCTGATCCCGGCGCGGGCATTCCCGGGCCGACCGGAGCCGGCGTAGTTGATCCCGGTGCGGTTGATCCGGGGACGGTTGATCCGGGGACGGTTGATCCCGGAGCGAGCGATCCCGGAGCAAGCGATCCCGGAGCAAGCGATCCCGGAGCAAGCGATCCCGGAGCGAGCGATCCTGACTCGGATGGACTCGGATCCGATGGACTTTCCGGAGAGGAAACCGATTCGGGCGGCCAGCCGAGCGGTACCCAGGGGGAGACTCAACCCTCCGGTTCGGGCGCCGCCGCCGCCGGCGGCGGCATCGGCGACATGGTGACGTCGCTCGCGATGGCGGGTCTCGTGTCTGCCATGGTGGGTCTCGGCGGAGAAGACGACGACAGTGAAGACGACAGCGATTCCGACGATGATCGGTCCGACGCTCAGCCACCTTCCATGCAGGCTCCGGCGCCCGCTCCCACTCCGACACCCCCGCAAAGTGGCCAGCCGACTCCGGGTAAGCCTTCAACGGAGGGCGAGCCTCCAAAAGATGATGGACCTGTGGCTGAAGGTGAGTCTTCTACGGAGGGCGGGCCTTCGACGGAGGGCGGGCCTGGTACGGAAGGTGAGTCTTCTACGAAGGGTGAGTCTTCAACTGAGAGTAAGTCTTCAACCGAGAGTAAGTCTTCTACGGAAGGTGAGTCTTCGACGGAAGATGAGTCTTCGACGGAAGGTGAGTCTTCAACCGAGAGCGGGCCTGCTACGGAGGGTGAAACTTCCACGGAGAGTGAGACTTCAACAGAGGGTGGGCCTTCAACGGACAGGGAGCCTCCGGCAGATGACAAGCCCGACTCCGGCGGTCTATCCAGCGGTAGGCCGTAGAATCTCGAAAACCGTGGGCGCTGGCGATACCGTTTTCGGGCTGCGCGGGTTCGGTGCCCGGGACTGCGGTTGCCGCGGACGGCACCATCGCATCGGAGTCGCTGGATCTGGAGCAGATCGCTGGGGTCTGGGTGGGCTCGTACAGCTGTGCTCAGGGTGAGACGGGTTTACGGGTTCCGGTCAGCGGCGGCGGCCGACGCACGGGGCGGCGTTGGCCGTCTTCGCTCGGTCGACTTCGTCGTCGGTCAGTGCGCGGACCGGTAGTTGCCGGCGGGCTACGTCATCCGCGCGGATTCCGTTGAGGACGATGGCCATATAGCGCCGCCAGATCTCGGGATTGACCGGTTTGGCGAATTCGGCCAAGCCGTCCACCATATGGATCAACGCGAAGAGGTCCGACGGTTCGATATCGGGTTGCAGGACCCCTGCTTCGCGGGCCCGGCCGACGATCGCTGCGACGGCGGGTTTGATCCGGTCGCGCAGGCCGTGGAAACGTTCTGTCTCGAGGTCCAGTTCGAGGATGACCTCGCTGAATCCGCGATTCGTGGCCAGGTGGCGGCACGCGTATTCGACGAACTCGACAAGACTCAGCCAGGGATCCGGGTGGTCGCGGCTGGCTTCGGCGGCTTCGGCGAACGCGCCGAGGCTGTGTTCGAAGACCTCGGCGATGAGTTCCTTCTTGTTGGCGAAACGGCGGTAGACCGTGCCCACACCTACGCCGGCTCGCTCGGCGACGTCGTCGAGAGTGATCTCCAGCCCGCGATCGGCGAACAGTTCGCTGGCCGCCTCGACGATGCGTTGCTGATTGCGTGCGGCGTCGGCGCGCAGTCGCCGGGGTGCGCGCAGGGTCGTGGCGTGTTTCACACCGGCATTCTACCAACGACGGGATTAAGTGGAGGCAATTCCTCCGTTATTGTGTTAGCGTTCATGCAAGCGGAGAACTTTCCTCCGCTTCTCTGATCCTTCTCCGAAATCAACCTTCCTCCAAGGGGCGAGATGACTACCACGATCGATCGCGGTCGGTCCGCACAGGAAACAGCATCGGGCAGACGCGGTTCGCACGCGCTGCGCTGGTGGGTCCTCGCCGTACTCGGCGTAGCCCAGCTCATGGTCGTACTGGACGCGACCGTCGTGAACATCGCGCTCCCGGAGGCTCAGCGTGACCTGGGCTTCGACGATGCCAGTCGGCAGTGGGTCATCACGGGTTATGCGCTGGCCTTCGGCAGCCTGCTGCTGCTCGGGGGCCGCCTCAGCGACTTGTTCGGCCGCCGTAACACCTTCATCGTCGGCCTGATCGGCTTCTCGGTGGCCTCCGCCATCGGTGGCGCGGCCGTCAACTTCGAGATGCTGGTCGCGGCCCGCATCGGCCAGGGCGTTTTCGGCGCGGTGCTCGCCCCGGCCGCGCTGTCGCTGCTGACCGTCACCTTCACCGAACCGTCCGAACGGGCGAAGGCCTTCGGTATCTTCGGCGCGGTCGCCGGTACCGGCGGCGCGATCGGCCTGCTGCTCGGCGGCGCGCTCACCGAATGGGCCTCGTGGCGCTGGGTGATGTTCGTGAACCTGGCCTTCGCGGCCGTGGCGCTGGTCGGGGCGGTACTGCTGCTGGCCAAGCATGTCACCACCACGCGGCCCAAGCTCGATATCCCGGGAACGGTCGTGGTCACCGCCGCGCTGTTCGGCATCGTCTACGGGTTCTCCCACGCCGAGAGCGACGGCTGGACGAATTCGGCCACGCTGGCGTTCCTCATCGGCGGCGCGGCGCTGCTCGGCCTGTTCGTCTGGCTCGAGACGCGAGTGGCACACCCGTTGCTGCCGCTGCGTATCGTGCTCGACCGCACCCGCGGTGGGGCCTATCTCGCGGTGTTCGTGATGGGAATCGGGATGTTCGCGATCTTCCTGTTCCTCACTTATTACATGCAGCTGACGTTGGGCTACTCGCCGATCATGACCGGTGTGGCATTCCTGCCGATGGTCGCCGCCATGGTCGCTTCCTCCACCACGACTCCGTCACTGCTGCTGCCGAAGTTCGGCCCGAAGGTGGTCGTCAGCACCGGGTTCGCGATCGCCGCGCTCGGGATGGCCTGGCTGACCCGGATCGGCCTCGACACCGGATACGCCTCGCATATCCTGCCCGGACTGATCCTGCTCGGCCTCGGCCTCGGTGGGGCGATGGCGACGGCGTTCCAGAGTGCCACCGCCGGGGTGAAGCACGAGGACGCCGGGGTCGCCTCCGCGATGATCAACACCAGCCAGCAGGTGGGTGGTTCGATCGGGACCGCACTGCTGAGCACCATCGCGGCCTCGGCCTCGACCGGCTATCTGGCCGGCCGGACGCCGAACGAGATCACCATCGTTCAGTCGGCCATCGAGAGCTACACCACCAGCTTCACCTGGGCCGCAGGCATTTTTGTCTTCGGCGCGGTAGTGCTGGCCTTCCTGCTGCCGAACGCTCTCCCGGCTCCGGCAGAAGGGGAACCGGTACTCGCGCACTGAGTCCCACAGAACGACCGCCCGTCCTCGCGTATCGCGAGGACGGGCGGTCGTCGTATCGGGCTCGGTGCCGGGCGAACTGTCCCGGTCGCGGCCGACCCGGTGAGCGGGTCCTTACGAGCCGGCGGGGCGAGTGGCCCGGCGGGGCCGGCGTTGCTGGCCTCGTGCCGAGTCGAATTGACCGGAGGTGGACTTCGCGCCACCGGTGCGCGCCGAATCCGTACCGCGCTTCGCGCCGGTCACCGACTGGTTGCGCTGCGATGTGGCTGGTTGCCGGGCCTCGTGGCCCGAGGCGGTGGCCCGGTTCCCGGCCCGCCCGGTGGCACTCCCGCGCCGGCCACTGGACCCCCGCGCCCCGGCATGTTCGGCCGCACCCGATCGTTCGCCCTGTCGCGATCGCTTATCGGCGCCCTCCGGCCGGCTCCGTTCGCCCGCCGTCGCGCGCCCGCTCGACCTCGTCGAAGCAGGGTGGTCGCCCGCGCGGGTGCCCGACCCGCCGCGCTGTCCACGCCGGCCGCCGGTCGCGGTCCGGGTGGCCTCTGGTCGAGCGGCGGCCGTCCCGGGCCCGGCCGCGGGTCCGGCGGGCACGGAGTAATCCGCGAGACCGACGAGAACCGGTGAATCGGGGGTCACCGGCCGCGGGCTCACGTCGATGCCGGCCTTCCGGAGCAGCGCCGCGACATCCTTGCGCTGTTCGGGCAGTACCAGCGTGACCACGGTGCCGGCGGTGCCCGCGCGGGCCGTGCGGCCGGAACGGTGCAGATACGCCTTGTGCTCAGCGGGTGGGTCGACATGGACCACGAGTTCGAGATCGTCGACGTGGATACCGCGGGCCGCGATATCGGTCGCGACCATCACCCGGGCGGTGCCCGCGGCGAAGGCGGCGAGATTACGGTCGCGGGCCGGCTGGGAAAGGTTTCCGTGCAGGTCGACGGCCGCGATACCGGCGCGGGTCAGTTCGCCGGCGAGCCGGCGGGCATGGTGCTTGGTGCGCATGAACAGAATGCGTCGTCCGCTACCGGCGGCGAGGGCTCGGACGAGGTCTTTCTTGGCGGCGGCGCCGGCGACCTCGAAGACGTGATGCTCCATCTTCGGCGGCGGCGCGGCGGCTTCGTCGACCGAATGTGAGACCGGGGCGTGCATGAACCGGTCGACCAGCTTCCCGACGCCGTTGTCCAGCGTCGCCGAGAACAACAGCCGCTGACCGTCGCGCGGTGTCGCGTTGAGGATCCGGGTCACCCCGGGAAGGAATCCGAGATCGGCCATATGGTCGGCCTCGTCGAGCACCGTCACCCGCACGGCGTCCAGCGATACCGCGCGCTGTTTCATCAGATCTTCGAGCCGGCCCGGGCAGGCGACGACGATATCGACACCCTGCTTGAGGGTTTTGATCTGCCGATTCACCGGTACCCCACCGAATACGGTGGTGACCCGGAGGCCGCAGACCTCGGCCAGCGGGGCGACGGTCGCCGCGATCTGGGTCGCGAGTTCGCGGGTGGGCGCGAGGATCAGCCCGGTGGGCCGTCCCGGTGCGCGCTTCGCGTCGGCGAGTAGCGCGACCACCGGAATACCGAACGCGAGGGTTTTCCCGCTACCGGTCTTACCGCGTCCGAGGACGTCGCGGCCGGCGAGGGTATCGGGCAGAGACGCGCTCTGGATGGGGAAGGGCTGGGTGATACCGCCCCCGGCGAGCAGGCGGACGATATCCGCGGGTACGCCGAGATCGGCGAAGGACTGCACAGCAGCAGTGTTGGCAAGCATGAAGATATGGGCGCCTTTCGGCATCGGAGGTGATACCGCGACGTCCGTTCGGACCGTCTGTCCGCGCCTACTCGAGGTGGCGGTGTCGCGGGTCCCGACGCGAAAGGCTGTAATCCGCGACGGAGGAGTACGTGGGTGCGCATCTGGCGCAGGTACTACAGAGACACTACCGTACCGTCGGTTCCTTTCCGGCGCGGTGATCTGTGGCACGTTGTGACCCATCTCCGTCCGCCTCGCCGGTGCTGGTGCCGCGCCGAGGTCCGGATGTGTTCAGGAGCCGGGTTGTAGTGCGCGCAGGATCGTATCCACGGACTGGTCGGCGAGGCCGGGCCGCGCGCCGTGCTGTCGCGGGGCGGGCCGGACGCGGTGGACCACAGCTGGTGGCGCACTCGGTGTCGAGCAGCTCCCGCGCGACGGCCGGCACCGCGGTGTCGATCCGCTACAACTCGCGCAGGCCTTGGTCTTCGGCTGCTTCTGCTGTGGATTCGGCGCATCGTCACCGCGGCTTTCCCGGGGCCGCCCATCCGATGCGGGCCATTCGGTCCGGACCTGTGAAAAGCCAAAGCCCGCTGATCTTTTCGATATTCCGCCGCCGAGCACGGGAAATTCGAATCGCGAACGGGCGAGCCGGACAATCGACCGCAGCGCTCCAATTCCATCACTCCGCCCGGCGTGGTATATCTCTGCTGCGGCGCCCGGCCGGGCTCCGTCGAGTTCCGTCGAAGAAGAGTGTGCGCGTGTCCAACCCAACCGAACCCACTCGCGGGCCGATCCCGCGCCCCAATTCACTGGCGACCGGTGCCGGGCCCGGTAAGAGCGCCCGCGGCACCGAGCGTGGGGTATTGCTCGTATCAGGAGCGGGTGTCGCGCTGGCCATCGTCGGTTTGGTGGTCTCGCTGCTCGTCGGCGCAGGTTCCACAGACGCGGAAACCGATACAGCACAAGAAGTTACGACGAGCGAGAGCTCGGCCCCCGCTGCCCCGGCCCCGTCGGCCGCCCCGCTGCCCAAGCAGTACCTGGCGGATATGTCGCCCACCAGCGGAACGGCCTATACCGGGACCATGCAGGTCAACGGCGCCTCCTACCCGCATTCGATCTATCAGCAGTTCAGCGGTTGCGATACCGAGGTGAGCCACACCTACAACCTGAATCGTGAATGGTCGCGGTTCTCCTCGACAATCGGCATCGCCGAGGGCGGAAATTCCCAATCGGTACTCCAGTTCGAGGTGATCGCCGACGGGAAATCGATCTATTCCTCGGGCAACGTCGCGGTGGGGCAATCACCGGCGGTGGATGTGTCCGTGACGGGTGTGCAGAACCTGACGATCAGTTTCTTGTTCGTCGGTGGGAATCTGGAGAGTTGCAGCCAGGCGGGCAACGGTGTGTGGGGAGACGCGGGCCTCACGAAATAGGCGATCCGGGTCCCGGAGACGAGCGTCGACGGTTGGCTATGGTCGTAACCCGGTCTCGAGGTTCACGCCCAGTTGTCCGCTGCGGGAGCGCGTCACTGCCTGTCGGTATTCTGCTGACCTGCACAGATGAGACTGCTCGCCAGCGACTTTCCCAGCGGGAGATAGGTTCTGTTCTGGACGCGCATCTCGAACGCAGCGCGGTCATGGCTCACCGACTGGATATCGGGTGTCGACCGGGCGTCCATCGTGTCGTGACCGATGGGCGCGGTATTGCCGAGATCGCTGCGGAGATCATTCGGCTCTCGGGCTGGCTCCCGGTCGAGTCGTCCAGGGTCTGCTGACCCACCGGCACCATCCGACCGACACCCCGGACGGGGTGGTGCCATGCCGGGATGTGGACGGTACCTACCGAGACGGCCGTCGAGGATTGCCCGGCATTCGTGGGATTCGGTGACCACCGCGGCGTCCGAGTCGGTCTGCAGGTTCGCCGGCCGCTCGATGCCGCCGACCCCACCGATACCGAGAACCTGTGCCGGCGATACCGCGACACCATCCGCACGATCTACTCCCGGTTTCCGTGGAAACAGTCGCACCGCCGACCGGCGTCGGGATCGTGGGTAGTTCATTTCGTTCACCGGGGAGCCGGGATTTCCGTCCTGGATCACGCGCGGCGTATCGGCGGAGAATTTTTCCGAAACAGTGCCGTTCATTGCACCGATGAGATCGGCCGGTGTGAATGGGGGAGCGGGTAGTCGGCCACTCGGTGCGTCCGGCGAGAATCTCGCTGTGCCGAGGGCTTTCCGGAGCCGGTTCCAGTGCGCAGCGCGGGGACGGAACCGCAGGTAGGAACCGGAATCGACACGCCGACAGGCGAGTCGGCGTCAACTGTTCGCTCTGTTACTGTTCCGCGCATGAAATCTCCCGCGAAAAGGCTTCTGTCGTGTGCGATGGGCGCAGGTTCGATTCTGATTTCTCTTATTAATTCAGCGCCTGCCGCCCAGGCCGAAGTGGTCTATTCGGCACCGCACGAGAAAACGTTCGCGTCGGCGGACGGACCGGCTTTCGTCGTGGGACATTCCGGTGAGACGGTGAACAAGGTTCCGCCGTTGAACGCATCGGGGACAGTGCGCGAGGTCTTCGTCTCGGGGACTGCTTACAGTAGCGTCGACGGGGGCGGGGGCGGTGAACTCCACGTGGGATATCACGTCGGGTGCGCGGTCGAGCTCACCGGGGCCTCCGGCGGCGCGGGCGTGACCTACGAGTCCCCGGGGTACACCATCGGGATCGCTCCCGGAGAGGTCGCCGATGTCCCGTTGGTGGACAAGGACATTGTGCCGGGAGTGCCGGGGCGGGTGGTGTACCACGATGTGCATCTGGTCATCAACGGATGTATCGGGCCGGCGGTGATCCGGCAGTACACCGAAATCCAGATGAAATCGGACGCCGTGGATGAGCGGGGCGTCGTATACGGGGACCCGTTGTGGATCTGATCGCCCGAAGGTGTCGGTGACCGGCCGATCCGTCAGCGCGGGGTGTAGGTCGAACAGCGGGCCGAATGGTCGGCGCTGCCCGGGCCGACCCGGATCTCACCGGCCGTGCATTCGAGGTCGGCGTTGTGTGCGCAATCGGCGCGCTGGCAAGCGCCGACCATGCTGGTGACCGTGTCCAGGCCGCCCCGGACCGCCAGTGGGATGAAGGTGGCGCAGTCGGCGCTGCCGTTCTGGCCGGAGACATTGATCGCGTAGGCGTGGCAACCGTCGTGATTGTACGAACAGCTGTTCACTGTGCATTCGCTGACGTGCGGCATTTCCATGGTGGTCATGTGCTTCGTCCTCCGGAGGTGTCGGGAGTTGTGCTCATGCGGCTACCAGAATAGCCAGTAGTCATGTGGCCGAACATCTCATTGTCCGATGCGGGGGCGTGTTCGCCCAGCGCATCGGGGGCGACCGGAGAAACGTAGCGAAATATTTGCCTGAAGATCGCGATCGAGTGGCGGCCGGGTTATGTGAACACTATTTACTAAAACCCATTCACAAATGAGATGTGGTGTGGTTCACTCCTGGGGACAGGGTTCCCGCAAGGAGACGCAGTGACGCGATACCTCCGCTGCCGCTTCGGCCTCCGCGAACCGCGTGTATCAACTTCGAAGGAGGCAGAGTGGCCGCGCCGTCCCTCTCCCACGATTTCGATTTCACCGATCCCGACCTCTTGGCAGCCCGGCTGCCCATCGAGGAATGGGCCGAGCTGCGCCGGACCTCCCCCGTATGGTGGGTCGATCAGCCGAACGGGGTGAGCGGGTTCGACGACGGCGGCTACTGGGTGGTCAGCAAACTCGAACACATCAAGGAGATCTCGAAGAACTCCGAGGTCTTCTCCACCCACGCCAATACCGCGGTGATCCGCTTCAACGGTGAGATCACCCGCGACGAGATCGATATCCAGCGCGCCATGCTGGTCAACACCGACCCGCCGGATCACGACAAACTGCGCCGCATCATCTCCCGCGGCTTCACCCCGCGCGCGGTGCAGAGTCTGCGCGACGCGCTGCACGAGCGCGCCGAACGGATCGTGCACGACGCCAAGAAGAACGGCGGCGGCGATTTCGTCGAGCAGGTGGCGTGCGAGCTACCGCTGCAGGCGATCGCCGAACTGCTCGGTGTGCCGCAGGAGGACCGCGGCAAACTCTTCGAGTGGTCCAACCAGATGATGGGTTACGACGACCCTCAGTACGCCGACAGCTACAAGATGGCCAACGCGCAGGTGATGGGCTACGCCTGGAATCTCGCCGAAGAACGCCGGGGCTGCCCGGCCGACGATATCGTCACACAGTTGCTCAGCGCCGATATCGACGGCGAGGCGCTGGGGTCGGAGGAATTCGCCTGGTTCGTCATCCTGCTGGCAGTGGCCGGTAACGAGACCACCCGCAACGCGACCACCCACGGGATGAAGGCCTTCGTCGACAATCCGGAACAGTGGGAGCTGTACCGGGCCGAGCGTCCGCGTACCGCGCCCGACGAGATCGTGCGCTGGGCCACCCCGGTCATCGCCTTCCAGCGCACCACGCTGCAGGACACCGAGATCGGCGGGCAGGCCATCGCCGAAGGCCAGCGGGTGGGTTTGTTCTACGCCTCCGCCAACTTCGACGAGGACCATTTCACCGATCCGTTCCGGTTCGACGTCACCCGCAACCCGAACCCGCACGTGGGCTTCGGCGGCACCGGCACCCACTACTGTGTCGGTGCGAACCTGGCCCGCCTGCAACTGGACCTGATCTTCAACGCCATCGCCGATGTGATGCCGAACCTGCGCCAGGTCGCCGAACCCGTTCGGCTACGGTCGGGTTGGTTGAACGGAATCAAGAACTGGCAGGTCGCATACGAATGACACAACCCGCGCGGCGAGGCCGGATGCCGGCGGTCAGCGACGCGGATATCCGGCGGGTGGCCCGGGACATCCTGGCCGACCAGGGCGCCCAAGCGCTGACCCTGCGCGCCATCGCGCGCGCCCTCGGGGTCACCGCGCCCGCCCTCTACCGCTACTACCCGTCCAGGGAAGACCTGGTGGCGGCGGTGCGCCGGGACGTCGTTGTGCACATGTCCGAAGAACTCGCCGCGCAGGTGGCCGAACTGCCCGATGACGGGGTGATCCGGTTGTTCGCCATCTGCCGGGGGTTCCGGTGCTGGGCGCTCGCCCATCGCAACGAGTTCACCCTGGTGTTCGCTTCACCGGCGGACGGGGGCACCGGCGGGTTGCGCCGGTTCGACGAATCGTTCGGGTTGGTCTTCCTGGAGGCCGCGGGCCGGCTGCTGGCGACCTACGACCTGGCGACACCGCCGACCGATCTCATCCCCGAAGCGCTGCGGGGGGATCTGATCGGATTCCAGGAGGAACTGCTCGCCGTTCTCGCGGAATCGGGGCAGAAGTTCCCGGCCGAGAAACTCGATGTGGGTGTGGCATATCTGATGATGACCATGTGGGCGCGCCTCTACGGGCATGTCACCCTGGAAGTGTTCGGGAACTATCCGATGCCGGTGAGCGATCCGGAGGTGCTGTTCGATGCGGTGCTCGCCGATCTCGCCGCCGGAATAGGCCTGTCCGTCGGCTGAATCGTCACTTTCGCGCAGCGTCGGCCCGGCTACACTGATCATCCGTATCACCTGTGCGGCGCTGCGCGTCGTTCGCGCCGAACTGCTCGAATTCGTGGCAAATCGAAACGAGACCGGACAGGGAGACCGATGACCATCATTCGCACTCTGCGTAATGCTCTGCTGGCCGTCCTCATCGCCTTCGCCGCGACGGCGGCCGTCGCGATGCCCGCCTGGGCCGCACCGCGGCCGACGGTGGTGCTGGTGCACGGCGCGTTCGCCGATCCGACCAGCTGGGACAGGGTCGCCGCGCAGCTGCGCGGGCAGGGCTACCAGGTACTGACGCCGGAGAACCCGCTGCGCGGACCGGCCTACGACGCCGCCGCTGTGCAGCGCACCCTCGACACCGTCGAAGGGCCCATCGTGCTGGTGGGTCACTCCTACGGGGGCTTCGTGATCACCAATGTGCACGACCCCGACGTCGTCTCCATGGTCTATGTCGCGGCCTTCGCGCCGGCCCAGGGCGAATTCGCGCAGCTGGCCCTGAACCCGATCCAGTTCCCGGGTAGCCAGCTGCTGCCCCCGGCACTACAGGTGAAGGTCGTCGACGATCCGCAGGGCGTGGCGGGACGCAACCTCGACGGTTACGTGGCGCCCGAGTCCTTCCACAGTGTCTTCGCGCAGGACGTCGACGACGCCACCGCCGCCGATATGCTCGCCCATCAGCACTCGATCGCGCTGGCCGCCAACCTGGAACCCTCCAGCGCGCCGTCGTGGGCGGGTATGCCGAGCTGGTACCTGGTCTCTCAGCAGGACCGGGTCATCCCGCCGGCTTCGCAGCGGTTCATGGCCGAGCGGATGGGCGCGCAGACCACCGAACTCGACGCCTCGCACGCCTCGCTGGTCTCGCAGCCGGGCGAGGTCGCCGCGGTGATCGAGACCGCGGCGGGCTGATCTTCCGGGGCCGGGTGATCCACGACGGTGGGTCACCCGGCCTCACCTCGCTCACACCAGTTGAGCCACGACCGTGGGCGCCAAGCCGAGCGCGGTGGTCATACCGATCCCGGATGTCACCGAGACGACGCGAACGCCGGGCGCGGGTGCGGCCACCAGGAAATCGGTATCCGGCGAATCCGCGTAGACACCGCGCCACCGTCTCCGCACCGACAGCGCGTCGGCGCCGAACAGCCGGGCGCCTTCGCGGAGCACCAGGTCCGCGACAGCCTCCTCGTCGAAGGGCAGATGGGTGCGGGCGTAGTGGTGGGTGTCGCCGAGCACCACCGAACCGTCCGGGCGCTGGGTGAGCATGAGGTTCATGACGGCGTCGAGAGTTTCGGGGGCCCGGTCGGTGATCTCGCGCCGGACCGTCGCGGCGGCCGCGGTGGCAGCCAATCCGCCGTAGCGCAGCATGGAGTAGCCGGTGAGCACTGCTGGTTCGATGCGGATATCGCCGGGGGGTGCGATCTCGAGCATCTGGAGCCGACAGCGGCGCACTCCGTTCTCCTCGGCGATCAGTGGAAAGAGGCGGTCGATATCGTGACCGGCGGCGTGCACGATCGCGGCTGCGGCCAGTTCCCCGCGTGCGGTGTGCACAACGCCTTCGGATACGGCGCCCACATGGGTGTGCCACAGGAATCGCGCACCGCGCGAGGTCAGCCAGCGCGCCAGCGCCGGAACGGCAGCCCGGGGGTCTACTCGGAGATCGAGGGGCAGGTGCGCGCCGCCGACGATATCGCTGCCCGGATCCGCGGCCGGCGGGAACAGCCGGGCCACTTCGGCACGGCCGAGCAGGCGCACCTGTTCGGCGCCGCGGTCGGCCGCGAACTCCTCGAGTACGCCGAGCTCGGCGGCGGTACGGGCCACTACCAGTGTTCCGGCTCGCGTTATCTCGAATCCGGCCGGACCGGCTAGGCGCAACCACTTCTCCCGAGCCGCCAGCGCGTAGTCGAGGGCGGCGCCGGTCTGCGGGGTCGCGCAGATATGACCGAAGTTGCGGATGGAGGCGCCGACGGCGCGCGCGTCGCGTTCGACGACCGCGACGCGCATCCCGCGTTCCACGGCATCGATCGCGTGCGCGAGACCGACGATGCCGGCGCCGACGACGGCGAGGTCGACCGGATGGGTCGGAAGTTCGGGGGAAGCGGGGTCGGTGGTGGGTGCCATAGCCGGAATGCTCGCAAGATCCTCGCGGCGCGATCAAGGCATCCAGGCAACTTGTATATATAAGTTCACCGGCCGTTTCGGCAGTAAGTAGGCGAAAAGTCTAGAGTTCAGAATGAAAGAGAGTCACTTGTATGCTCAACTAGCCCGCATGCCCCCGCTGAGCGGACCTCGGGTAACCCGCCGAGAGGATCGTTGTGACGCCACCCCTGCACGCCCGGGTCACCGCGGCACTCCGGGAACGTATCCGGCTGGGCGAGCTCCCAGCAGGCGCCTCGCTGCCGTCGGAATCCGAGTTGTGCCACGAATTCGGAGCTTCCCGAGGCACCGTGCGCACCGCCTTGGCGACCCTTCGGCACGAAGGTCTCATCGGCGGCGGGCAGGGGCGCCGGCCGGTGGTGCGCGAGACCGCGGTCGTGCAGCCGTTCGAAACGCTGCTCTCCTTCACCGCCTGGGCCGAACGGATCGGGCGGACGCCCGGCCAGCGCACCGTGGAAATCGCCCGCCGAGGCGCCACGGCCGATGCGGCGGCGGCACTGCGAATCGAGGAGGGCACCCCGGTGATCGAGGTCCTGCGGCTGCGGTTGCTCGACGGCGAACCGGTGATGGTGGAACGCGCCGCCTTCGTCGAGAGTGCCGGCCGGCTGCTGTTCGACTTCGACCCGGATACCGCGTCGATCTACGCGCACCTCGCGGGCCTGGGGGTGGACCTGCACTCGGCCCGGCACACCATCGACGCGGTCGGCGCCGACGAGACCGATGCGACGCTGCTGGGAATCGCCGCGGGTTCCCCGCTGCTGCGGGAACGGCGGCACACCTCGTCGGCGGCGGGGGCCCCGATCGAATACGGCGAGGACCGGTACCGGCCGGACCGGGTGGCCTTCACCATCGACAACACCCGCCCGGCATCGGAAGGCGCGGTGCGCGATCTGAGGGTTCGCAAGCACGCCGAGTAGTACGGGGCGACGCCGCGGAATTACGTTTCGGTGCAGCGGATTATCGGTGCGGGGCAGGATGTCGCGCATCGATTGTGCGGTCCGAGCGCGACACCTGAAACTCTCCCTGGTTGCACCGAAAACACAGGGAGACAGCATGTCCGAGCAAATCATCCAGCTTCCGACCCCCGGAGAATCAATTCTCGAGACACACGAGCGGATACGGCTGGCCGGTGAGATCGTGCCCATCGAACTGCCCGGCGGGGTCGGCGCCTACATCGCGGTCAGCCATCGTGCCGCCGGTGAGGTGCTCGACGACAAGCTCTTCGCCAAACATCCCTCGAACTGTCCGGCACTGCGGGACGGACGGATTCCCGCCGACTGGCCGCTGCGCGCCCTGACCGACGCCGAACATATGCTCAACCAGGACGGTGCCGCGCACCGGCGGTTGCGCCAGACGATCAACAAGGCGTTCACCCCGGCCCGGATCGCGGCGCTGGAACCGCGGATCCAGCAGATCGCCGACGAGCTCATCGACAATTTCCCCGATACCGACGAGGTCGACCTGATCTCGAACTACACCACGCCCCTTCCCGTTCGGGTGATCTGCGATCTGTTCGGGGTGCCCGTGGACGAGCAGCCGCAGCTCAAGCAGTGGACGCTCACGATCGTCTCGGTCACGAGTACCGGCGAAGAAGCGCACGCGGCCATGGCGGCGATGGGCGGCTATTTCTACGAACTGCTCGCCCGGAAACGGGCCGAACCCGGTGACGATCTGACTTCGGCGCTGCTGGCGGCCAACGCGGAGAACGAACTGACCGAAGAAGAACTGGTCAGCATGCTGTGGCTGGTGATCGTCGCCGGTCACGAGACCACGGTGCATCTGCTGGGCAACGCCGTGGTCGCACTGCGCGAACACCCCGACCAGCTCGCGCGGGCACAGGACGAAGATCGCTGGGCCGATGTGGTGGAGGAAGCGCTGCGCCACAGCTCCTCGGTGGTGGGTGCGCTCATGCGCTATCCCATCGAAGATGTGACCGTCGCCGGTGTCGACATCCCCGCAGGCTCACCGACGCTGTGGCACGGCGGCGTCGGCCGGGACCCGCTGCGCTACTCCGACGCCGATGTCTTCGATATCGATCACGAGCACCGCGACCAGCTCGCCTTCGGTCGCGGACCGCATTTCTGCCTGGGCGCGCCGCTGGCCCGGCTGGAGAGCCGGATCGCCCTGCAGACGCTGTTCACCCGGTACCCGAAGCTGACCCTGGCCGTGCCCGCGAGCGCGGTCGAGTACACGGTACAGATCAGCACGGTGGGTCCGGAGCGCCTTCCGGTGCGGCTGAAGCCGTAAGGCCGGATCCGGACTGCCGGGTCCGGGTTCTCGTCCGGTTCATATCCGCGCGGCGGCGGGCTCGGCGCGTCTGCTGCGCCGGAACTCTCGGGGCGTCACGCCGAAGCGCTCCTTGAACGCCGCGGAGAACCAGGCGGGTGTGAAACCGCAGCGGGTCGCCAGTTCCGCGATGGTCATGGTGGCGCGCGGGTCCTCCAAAAGTTCGCGCGCCACCCGCAGGGCCTCCTCCCGGCGGAGGTCCCGGAAGGTCGTCCCGCTCTCGTTCAGCACCACCCGCAGTTGCCGGGGCGACCAGCCCAGCGCGTGCGCGACCGCGGGCAAGCGCACATCGGATGTGCCGATATGGCCCCGCAGGTACCGCCGGATGCTCTCGGCCACCTGTGCGCGGTCCGCCGCCTGCGGTTTCGTGTCGCCGACCGCCAGCATGCACAGCAACTCGGTGACCCGATCGCACACCGCGTTGAATTCACGTTCGGACAACCGGGATTGTTCGGCGTGGGCGCTGCGGATCATATCCGCGGCGATCCGCCCCAGCCCCCGGTTCATATCGAGGACGAGGTTCATATGGGCGCCCGGCCGCACCCGGTGCTCGATCTCGGTGCGCGGCACCTGGAACGCGTAGGCCGCCGAATCGGGTATGTGCAGCCGGCACGGGACCTCCAGCCCCGCGATGACAGCGTGCCCGGTCGGCACACTGGTCACCTCGTCGTGAAACCGCAGGCCGAATTCACCGCGATCGGGTACGACGACCCAGAAGAATTCGTCCCCGGGGATATTGCGGATGTGTCGGCGGGTCCGCTGACACAGGCGTTTTCCGTGCTGGTCCCAGCGCAGCAGGGCATAGGTGCTCGACTCTTGGGCGGTGAGTCCGGCCTGCCAGCCCTCGTGCTCACCGAATTCGTGTGCCATGGGCAGGAATCCGTCGGCGAGGGCCGAGAAGGATTCGGGTCCGCACGGAGCTACCTCGTACCAGCGCATAGTGACCATCCCCTCGAACCGGCTGCCCTGTACAGCCTTCCGATACGGCCGGCGTCATCACGATAGTGGGTGCGGCCGGGGCGGGCGCGATTTTACGGCGTGTCCAGCGTTGGGCGGGACCGCCCGCCAGAAGTGAGCGCCGCTCACCGTCGCGGCAGCGCGCCGTACTGCCGCAGGACCACCGGGACCGTCACCACCAGGATCACGGCGATCCACAGCAGCGAGGCGGCGACCGGCTCGCGCAACGGCCAGGCCGCGTCCTCGGGGACGGTGCCCGGCGCGCCGAACAGGTCGCGTACCGCGGCTACGATCGCGCTCACCGGATTCCATTCCGCGACCGCGCGCACGCCACCGGGCATCGATTCGGTGGGCACGAACACATTCGAGAACATGATGGTGCCGAAGACGAGTGGCGCCACCTGCTGGAGCATCTGCTCGTCCCGGACGAGCGCGCCCAGGCAGATTCCGACCCAGCCGATCGCGAACCGGAACAGCAGCAGCACCGCGAACGCGGCGGTCGCCGACCCGATCCCGGTATCGATTCGCCAGCCGGCCGCCAGGCCGATACCCGACATCAGCAGCAGAGCGAGACCGCCGGTCAGGGTTTCCGCCAGTGCCAGACCCGCCGGTATCGAGAAGGTGGGCAGTGGCAGGGCGCGGAAGCGGTCGGTGAGCCCGCTGTTCAGGTCCGCGTTCGCGGTCGACGCGGTGGCTGCCAGGCCCATCGCCGACACCAGAACCAGCACGCCGGGCGTGAGGTAGGACCGGTAGGCACCGGTATCCCCGTCGCCGGACAGTGCGCCGCCGAAGACGAAACCGAACAGCAGCATCATTCCCGCGGGCGCGGCGAGAGTCACCGCGAGCAGTGCGGGTGAGTGGCGGTAGGCCGACAGGATCCGGCCGAAGGTCATCGCGGTGGCGGAAAGAGTGGAGGGCACGCGGGCGGGGAGTGTCGCGGTCACGGGGTCGTCGTCCTCGGTTCGGGGCCGGTGAGGGCCAGGAAGGCATCGTCGAGTGTGGCGCGGCGACGGCCGATGTCGTGGACATCGATACCGATCTCGTCGAGCGCCCGCAGGATCGGTAGCAGGGGGATATCGGCGGAGCGGAAGGCGTAGGAGAGTGCCACTTCCGGATCTCCGGGCGCGGGTGCCTCACCCACCGGCCTGCCCCCGAAATCCGCGATGACGCCGGTTATCTCGGTGTACTTCCGCGGGTCGGCGACCAGATCCAATCCGCCACCGATCTCCGCGGTGAGGGCTCGCGGGGTGCCGGTGGCGACGACCCGGCCCGCGTCCAGGATGGTGACGGTATCGGCCAGCCGGTCGGCCTCGTCCAGATACTGCGTGGTGAGCAGTACGGTGGTGCCCTCGGCGACGAAATCCGTCACATAGCTGTAGATCTGGTTGCGACTTCGCGGGTCGAGTGCGGTGGTGGGCTCGTCCAGGAACAGTACGGCGGGACGCACCACCATGGCGGCGACGATATCGAGACGGCGGCGCATCCCGCCCGAATAGTCGCGGGTGAGCCGGTCGGCGGCGTGGACCAGATCGAACCGGTCCAGGAGTTCTCCGGCGTGAATCCGTGCCTGCCGACCGGACAATCCGTTCATCCGGCCGAACAGTGTGAGGTTCTCGAGCCCGGTGAGCCGTGGATCGACCGCGTGGAACTGCCCGACCAGCCCGATCCGCCGCTTGACCTCGCCGGTATCGCGGACCGTGTCGTAGCCGGCGATCCGGGCCCGGCCGCTGTCGGGCCGGAGCAGGGTGGCGAGCATCCGCACGATCGTGGTCTTGCCCGAACCGTTCGGCCCGAGCAGGGCGTGTACCCGGCCGGGGTCCACGTGCAGGTCGACGGTATCGGCGACGGGGCGTTCGCCGTACCTCTTGGTCAGCCCGGCGACCTCGATCGCGGTCATGACGACTCCTTCATTGGGAACAATGTTCGCAGTTAAAGCTAGCCGAATGCGAACGGCGTTCGCAACTGGCTCGAGGCATGCTTACCGGGTGCCATCCGCTGATCCGACGAACACGCTGTGGTTGCGGGCCGGTGATCCCAGACCCGGTCCGCGGCCCGGACTGAACCTCGACGACATCGCCGCGGTATGCGTTCGGCTCGCCGACGGTGAGGGTCTTCCGGCGCTATCGATGCGCCGGGTGGCCGAGGAACTCGGGACCGGAGCGGCGTCCCTCTACCGCTACGTCTCGGGTAAGGACGATCTGGTGTCGCTGATGTACGACCGGGTAGCCGGTGAGTACGAATTCGATTCGGCCACCGGAGATCTGCGGGCAGATGTCCTCTCGGTCGCCGACCAGGCGCGCGCCATGTACCGCCGCCACCCGTGGATGGTCCGGGCGAACCCCGGCGAGCTGGGCCCCAACGGGCTGCGCTATCTCGACCATATGGTGGGGGTACTGGCCCCGGCGCGACTGGAACCGGCCGCCACCATGACCGGTATCGCGATGTTGTCGGGCTGGGTGACGGTTTTCTCCGCACAGGAGGCCGCGGGACAGGTGGCCCCGGCTGCGGCCGGGGCCGACCATATCGCGGCGATGCTGCGACACGGTGACTATCCCCATCTGTCCGAACTCTTCGCCCGCAGCGAGGCCGCCGGTGGGGCCGCGGTGGATGCCGACGCGGTGTTCCGGGCGGGTATCGAGGCCCTTCTCTTCGGTATCGCCGGGGGAGGCGACGTCGAGTAGCGCCGTACCTACATCGACGGCGGCAACCGGTGGCCTCGCTGCGGGCGAAGAGTTCGGCGGTCGCGGCCGCCACGGCACGTCAGATCGTGACGCCAACTCAACGGGCAGGCGGGCAAGCGCAATTCATCGAGCGGCCGACGCCCGCCGCGCATTCCGGCGACCTCGGACCGGTATGCAGTGGATGCAGGACAACCTCGCCACACCGATATCCCTGGCGATATCGCCGCCGAGGCCTCGATGAGCATCCGCGGCCTACCGGCCGACATTCCGAACGAATCCGCCTTCATAACCGCTCTTCCGCTCGGCGCCGGGGCGCGGTCGGGGTTCCACCGGGCGGGCCTCGATGGTGGCAGACTGCGGGGATGAGCACACCGGATTGGGCTGATGTGGACCGGTACGTGGTGGACCGGCTGGCCCGCGACGGCGAGACGACCGCGACCCTGCGGGCCAACGCGGACGCGGGTCTGCCCGCCATCGATGTGTCCGAGGCGCAGGGCAAGTTCCTCTCGCTGCTCGCCAGATCCACCCGGGCGAAACGCGTTCTGGAGATCGGCACACTGGGCGGATTCAGCACGCTGTGGCTGGCGCGCGGAGTCGGTGAGCAGGGCCACGTGACCACCCTGGAATTCGAACCGCGGCATGCCGCGGTCGCCCGTGCGAATCTGGATCGTGCCGGTGTCGGCGACCGGGTCGATATCCGGGTCGGCGCGGCCCTGGACAATCTGCCGGTGCTGGCGGAGGAACAGCCGGAACCCTACGATCTGGTCTTCATCGACGCGGACAAGGTGAACAACTCCAACTATGTGCAGTGGGCCCTGCGGTTGACCGGGCCCGGTGCCGTGGTCGTCGTCGACAATGTGGTGCGCGGCGGCCGGCTGGCGGACGCGGACAACGACGACCCCGCGGTGCGGGCGAGCCGGGACCTCGTCCAGCTGCTGGCCGACGAACCTCGTGTGGACGCCACCGTGATCCAGACGGTGGGTGCGAAGGGCTGGGACGGTTTCGCCTTCGCCGTCGTGAACTGAGCCCGGGCCGATTCGGCGGATGGCTGTTACGAATCCGTGCCCAGTGTCGCGGTGATCTTCCCGTCGGCGATCGCGCGGAGCAGGGCCGCGTGGTCGAGGGCGTTCTGATCGGCGTAGTCCTCGGCGAATTCCGCTATCGTCTCGTCGAATTCGTCGTCGGAACCGAGGTACCCGGCAATGGCGAAACGGTCACCGCCGCGGGCGTGGGCCTGGGCGAGCACCCGCGCGCACAGCCGGCCGTAGAGGGCCATCAGGTCCGGCGACATGGTCTCGATCACCGCCGAACCTTTGCCGTCGCGGAGCTGACGGATATAGAAATCGCGGATCACGCCGTCGGGGTCGGGGTCGGGGTGCTGCTGGAAACCCAGGAAGATATCGCTGGCCGCCTGCATGAGCCGCTGCCCGCTCACCACTCGTTCCGCCTGGTTGGTGTACTCGGGCCCGGCGGTATATCCCGCGAGTACCGACGGCTGTGCTTCCTTGGCCTGTAGAAACAGCGGTTCGTCGCCGGGCCCGCGCAGCAGGATGATCCAGGTGCGGGTGCCCACACTGCCCACACCGACGACCTTGCGCGCGGCATGCACATAGTCGAATCGGTCGAGCAGGAACCGGCGATCGGGTTGCAGGGTGCCGCGATAGTCGGTCAGGCGCCGCATCAGCGCCTGGTGCACGAATTCGGCGTCGGCGCCGGCGAAGAGCTCCTCGACCGGGACGATCAGCGGCGGCATACTGACGATGCGCGGCTGCCCGTCGCACGGGGTGGTCAGTTTGGACAGGGCCTGGAAACTGTCGCGCCCCCACGCCTTGTCGATCGTCTTCTGGACCCGTTTACGCATCGACGAATCGAGGACATCGCGTAGTTCCGCCATATCTCTCCCGGCGTCGATATGGGAGTACCAGACATCCAGCTCACCGCGCCCGGCCTGATAGCTCATCGTCTCGCGGTACTCGGCCACACAGGCGCGGGTGATACGCCGGCGCTGCTTCTTCTTGAACTCGTTGTCGCGCCCGGCCACCGCGAGGCTGGCCACGAGTCGTTTCACATCCCATTCGAAGGGGCCGGGATAGGTTTCGTCGAAATCGTTGACGTCGAACGCGAGCTGACGTTCCGGGGTCGCGTACAGCCCGAAATTGCTCAGATGGGCATCCCCGCACAGCTGGGTGTGCAGACCGGTGTTCGGCGAACCGGCCAGATCATCGGCCATCACCAGTGCCGCCCCCCGGAAGAAGGAGAACTGCGAGACCGCCATCCGGCCGTAGCGGACCGGGACCAGTTCGGGCACCCGCGCCGGCGCCTGCGACTCGAGGAGAGCCAGCGGGTCCCGGCCCGGTGCCGGTTCGAAGGCGGCGACCACAGCGAACGGGGTCCGTTCCCGCTGCCGCGCGCCGTGTTCGCAGCGCTGCGCGCGGGACGCGGCGGCCGGTCGGGGCCGATCAGCGTTGGGTCTGCCCATGGGCGGACTGTAGGGCGGGCGGCCGCGCTCCGTCGTCACCCGCTGCGGGTGAAGGCTCCGGCGGCCGGGGTTTCGGTGACGATGGTGCCAGGGAACGGGCCGGGCCGACGGGAGCCGTCCTCCGGCCGAGGGCAGCTGATCCGTACCGGGTCAGCCGGAACTGCGCAGTGGGGGATCCGCGCCTTCGGGTACAGGGAGTTCGTCACCGTGCTCGCGCACCCACGCGGCCAATGCGCGCAGCGGGCCCTCCACCAGGCTCGTGCCGAGTTCGGTCAAGCGGTACTCCACCCCGGGCGGCACGTCCGGGTCCGGACGCCGGAACACCAGGCCACGGCCGAGGAGCCGCCGCAGTGCTTCGGTGAGCGTCTTGTCGCGGATCCCACCGATCTCGGTGCGTAGGTCGACGCGCCGCCTGGGACCGTCGGCCAGCGCGGCGAGAACGACCGGGTCCCAGGTGTGGGCGAACAGGTCGAGGGCCCCGCGCAGCCGGCAGTCGGCGATCGGTTCGGCACTGCGGTAGTCGTCTCCGGTCATCGTCCACCAGCGTCGTCGGACGGGTACGCACCGATCGGTGCGCATCTCCATTTCTACGGTAGCCCTCGTAAAGGACAGCGCGGATTCGAAGGAGCCGGCAGTGCGGATCGCAATTCTGGGAACGGGCCATCTGGCCGAAGCGCTCGGCGGGTGCTGGGCGCGGGCCGGACATCAGGTCATCGTGGCGGGCCGGACGCCGGAGAAGGCGGCGGCACTGGCGAGGCGACTCGGCCCGGCAGCGCGCTCGGCCGATAGCCGGGAAGCGGTTCGCGACGCGGACGCGGTTCTGCTCGCGGTGCCGTGGGATGCGGTCGGTGCGGTCGTGGCGGCGGCCGGCGGTGGCGAGGGGAGTCTGGCCGGGATACCGATCATCGACCCGACCAATCCGATCGAACACGGCGTAGGTGTGCTGCTGAACGCGCCGGGGCTCGCCAATGCCGACCGTATCGCCGAGGCCGCGCCGGGTAGCCGGGTGGTGAAGGGATTCCATCTGGTTCCGTCCACCCAATGGGGCGCGGCCGGAACAACGACGACCGTCCTGCTGTGTGGGGACGAACCGGCTGCGTTGGATGTGGTCGAAACGCTGGTGCGTGATGCGGGGGCAGTTCCGGTTGTGGTGGGGCCGCTGCATCGGGCACGGCAACTGGAGGAGGTGGCGGGATTGTTCATCACGCCTGCGTTCGCCGGGGTCGACCCCAGGACCGTGGCGCCCGCGCTGCCGCCGGTCCCGTCGGGAGCAGTTTCGGTGGATACATCGCGGTAGATCGCGGGCAGTGGTCTGCCTTCGAAGGGTGCCCTGCCGCCCGGCCGGGTGTTGGGCAACGTCGTCCAGGCCGGGCGTCTCGGCTCAGTGCCTCGAGGTCGCGGTTTCCGCTGGTGAACGGTTCGCGAAATTCTGCCGGACCGCGTCGAGTGTCCGGGCCGACTCACCAGGGTGGGTGAGATGTGGGTAGTGACCGGCGTCGTCGATCTCGGTGATCGGCGTGGTGACCGGTGTGGCGAGCGGGTCATCGGAACCGGCGACGATATGGACCGGCACGGTGAGTTCGTCGAGGAGGCGGCGCGCGGCCGTATGCGCGCGGGGCCGACTCGCGGCGCGCAGGGCCGCTACGGTGCGCCGCGCGACCCCCGGGCGGCGCAGGTTGGCACTCGCGCTCTCGATCGCCGGGCCGGCCGGGACCCGGAGTGCGGCGGCCAGCCGTTCGGCGGATAGCCGGCGCAGGAGCGCGGCGGCGATCGGCGTACGCAGGAGCCAAGACCCGCGGGGTTGCAAGAAGGCCGGGGCGACCAGCACGACACCCGCGACTCGGTCCGGATGCGCTCTCGCGTAACGGAGTACCGGTACGCAGCCGAGGGAATGGCCGACCAGGATCGGGCGGCCGGTGACAGGAGCCATGAGATCGTCGAGCCATTGATCCGGCTCACCGGTACCCGGCGCCGAACGGCCCAGGCCGGGGAGGTCGGCGGCGAGGGTCGGTACGCCCACCAGGTCGCGCACCTCGCGCCAGGCTTCGCTGTCGGTGGGAAGGCCATGCAGTAGCACGAATTCCGGAGACTTCCGTTCGCCGGAGATCCAGAGGCCGCGGTCGAAACCGGCGGCCGGATCGGCCCGGCCCGCACCGAATCGACTGCTCACCAGGTGATCCGCCCAGGCCCGCAGCACTGTCCCGGCCGCCGGTGCGGTGAGTCCCGCGCGTTCGGCCACCGCGTCGGCGGGGGAAGTGTCGTAACGATCTCCGGCGACGAAGGACAGTCGCTCCCGGTCCACCCCGGTCAGTTTGCCGGGCAGCCGGGCGACCAGGGGCAGCGGGATCGTGAAGCGCGGGGCACGGACGTGCATATGGCGGGCCAGGAGGCCGATCATCTCCGGCAGCGGTGGACTCGCCGGGTCGAGCACGGTATAGGACTTGCCGGCTGTATCCGCTTGCTCCGGCAGCAGCGTGAGGAAGTCGATGAAATAGTCGAGATCGAGGATCGGCAACAGGGTTTCGGCGTTACCGGGCAGGGCGGGCAGATCACCGTTCCAGAGATCCCGCACCAGTTCGGCCAGGCCGATGTACTGTCCCGGCCCGAGGACGGTGCTCGGATTGGCGATGGTCAGCGGAACCGCGACGGAATTCGCCTGTTCCCGCAGTACGGCATCGGCTTCGAATTTCGAGGCGCCGTAGGCGCTGACCGAGTAATCGTGTTCGGCGGATTCGGGCACGGTGACCCGGTATCCGGTGATGTGGACCAGCCTGCGGAGGCGGGGGCGGCTCGCGGACCAGTGCAGGATGCGGACGGCGCCGTCGATGTTCACCGCCCGGGCCACCGCGTGGTCGAGGCCGAAGGAGAACTGGGCGGCGCAGTTGTAGACATCGCGCACCTCGTCCAGTTGCGCTGTTCCCAGGGCGCCCAGCCCGGGATCGGTGATATCGCAATCGAGTACGGTCAGCCGGCTCCGGTCCAGATCGCGGTCGTCCAGCCAGGCCTGCAGCCGGTCCGCGGAGCCGGGGCGGACCGCGGCGGCGACGGTGCGGCCCTGCTCCAGCAGGCGGGCCACGAGTGAGCGTCCGATGAAACCGGCCGCGCCGAAGACAACGGTGTCGGGTGTATCCATATCGACTCCTTAATAGACTGGTCTACATATTATTAGGGCAGGTAAATAACTTCGCGCAGTGCGTGCGGGGTCAGAGCAGGGTGCGGGCGACGCGTGCCGCGCGGTCGAGCGGGTCGCGGCTGCGGTGGGTGCGGGCGAGCAGTAGCGCGCCCTCGACGAGCGCGAGCAGGGCGACCGCCAGATCCTCGGCGTCGCGGTGCCCGGCGGCGCGCAGCACGATGCGTATCGCCTCGGTCCACCGGGAGTACACCTGTGCGCAGGCCTGTCGGACCGTATCGTTGGTGCCCGAAATCTCGAGTGCCACGGTGGCGACCGGGCAGCCGTTTTCCCAGCCGGAAGCCTCGAGCCGATCGGCGAGCAGGGCGATCAGCCCGGCGACCGCACCCGCCGGATCGGTGAAATCGGCCTCGTCGAGGGCGTTGTCGATCAGTCCGCAGGCCTGAGTGACGGCCGCTGCGACGAGTTCGTCCTTGCCGCCGGGGAAATGGAAATAGAGCGACCCGCGCGGGGTCTCGCTGTCGGTGAGGATCTGGTTGAGTCCGGTGCCGAAATAGCCGCGACGTTCGATCGAGGATCGTGTGGCCTCGATCATCCGCTGCCTGGTTTCGGCTCCTTTGGTGCCCATGGCTATGAAAGTAGACCGGTCATCATAAAAATGCAATCGCTTGATCGGTGAGCGCGCGGTCAGGAGCGTGACCGGGACGCCTTGTTCCGGTACATGGCGATATCGGCGGCCTGCATCGCTTCGTCTATCGCCGTCGGGGCTTCGTCGAGATAGACGGTGCCGATACTGGTTCCGATGGTGATCGTCTGCTGCCGAATGGCCATCGGGGCGGTGAGCGTGGCGAGCAGATCGGCGCGCATGGCGGCGAGCTGTTCGGTCCCGGAGCAGCGTTCGATCATGGCGATGAACTCGTCGCCGCCCAGCCGCGCCACCACCCCGCCCGCGGCGGTCACGATCCCGTGCAGGCGCACACCCACGGTGCGCAATACCTCGTCGCCCACCGAATGCCCCCAGCGGTCGTTGACCTCCTTGAACCCGTCCAGGTCCAGATACGCCACCCCGACCGGCGGGGTGGCCGCGGCGAGCCGGTCGAAGAAGTACGCGCGATTGGGCAGTCCGGTGAGTTCGTCGTGATTGGCGTCGTGCCAGAGTCGGCGAGCCAGTTTCCGGCGGTCGGTGACATCGACGGCAACGCCGATCAGGAAGCGGATCCGGCCGAGATGATCGCGCACCGCCGACATCGACAGATCGATACCGGTGGTCGAAGCGTCGGGGCGCCGGTAATCGATTTCGAGCCGGAACCGGTCGATACTGCCTGCGAACAGCTGCGTCATCCGTGCGTAGGCGGTGCCGATATTGTCGGGGCCCACCAGATCGATCACCGGCCGACCGGGCATCTCGCCGACATCGAGCCCGAGCATTTCCGCGAACGCGATATTGGCCTCCAGGACGCGCCCGTCGGTATCGACGGTCCCGATCCCCACCGAGGCGCCCGCGAACACCGCGGCGAACCGTGCCTCGGACAGCTCCCGCCGCCGCTCGGCCTCCTGCGCGGCGGCCAGGGCGGCGGCCAGGGTGGCCTCCTGCTCCGCCAGGGCGACCGAGCGGAGGGCGGCGGTGTAACCCGTGGCGAACTCGGCGGCGACCGATATCGCGCGGTCGTGTACCGCGGTGTGGCCGGGCTCGGCCCGGCGCAGATGCTCGACCATGGTGCCGCAGATCAGCGTGACCGTACGACCCACCACCTGGGGGTCGCGGTAGTTGGCATCGGCGAGCGCCGTGGCGGCCGCCCGGGCGATGGCGGGTTCGCGGAGGCCGCGTAGCGCGTCCACGAGTAGCGCCGCCCATTCGGTGAGCAGGTCCTCGATCCGGTCCCGGGTCAGCGTCGGGGCGACGGTGCCGTCGAGTGCCTCCGCCCAGGCGACGGCGAGTTCCCGTACCGTCATGCCCGCTCCTCCGGGCCGGGTGGGTGGTTCAGATCTTGCACGCCACGCCGGCCAGACCGAGTGAGCGACCCGGCTGTTCGTGCCGGTCCCGTTCCGATTCCGGACGCCACAGCGGCAGTTCGACCACGCCGGGTTCCACCAGTCGCCAGCCGTCGAACATCGCGGTGATGGCGGCGCGTGAGCGGAAATGGATACCCACCCCGTTACCGGCGGCCGAGGAGGCACCGAGCTGGGCGGCGTCCTCGGGACGCTGTGCCGAGGTCAGATGAGACAGGGCGATATAGCTGCCGGGCGCCACTGCCTCCCGCAGTGCGGCCACCTTGGCCGCAGGCCGGTGGTCGTCGGAGAGCAGATGCAGAACCGCGAACATCAACAGTCCGACGGGCCGGTCGAAATCTACGAGACCGGTCTCGCGGATCCGTGCCAGCAGATCCGCCGGATCGCGGAGATCCGCCTCGATCGCGCCGTAACGCTGCTCGCCCACCAGGATCGCGCGGGAATGCGCGACGGCGATGGGGTCGATATCGATGTAGAGAACCTGGGCCGGTGAACCGCATCGCTGCACGATCTCGTGCACGTTTCCGGCGGTGGGGATACCCGAACCGATATCGATCAGCTGGGTGACGCCCTGCTCGGCGAGAAACCGGACCGCGCGCCGGAGGAAGGCCCGGTTGCTCAGCGCCAGGCGCGGCAGATCGGGTACCAGCGAACTGCCGCGCTGGGCGGCTCGCCGGTCGACCTCGAAATTATGCGATCCGCCGAGTAGCGCGTCGTACATCCGCGCCGGGCTCGGCTGAGCCATGTCCACACCTTCGGGCGCCCAAGCCGGCCTGTCCATCTCGTCCCCTCTGCGCTCGATACCCGCACGTACCCGGCAACGGAGTACCGGGCCCGAGTGCGGATGACCTTCGCGCGGTCCCTCGGATCGTCCGCGGTACGGATATCCGGCGCCGGCCGGCGGCGTATCTACCGGCCGTCCGGCGCTGCCCGAATAATAGTCCGTACCGCCGCGGCCGCGGTGTGGCCCGGCTCGTGCAGCGGTGGCCGGCCCGGGCCACAAGGTCTCCGGACACGCGATGATCGCGCTCGCTTGTAGGAGCCGAGCTCCGGAATGCCTGCCGATCGCCTGTCGGCTACATCGGAGTATCCGGAGTAACGAGGTATCCGTCACAGCCGGTGTAGCGCGACGGCGGGCTCGGAGTGGCCGTGTTTCCGCTGTGGAGCCGCGACGGTCCCAGCCGCGGTCGCCCTCGTGGAATCGCTGTAATCCTCTGGTGACGAACCCGTTCGAGATCGGTCGGATCGCGTGAGCCCCCTTGCCGGCAGGGCGGGTTCGAGGACCTGCGTGGCGCTGCGGGAGACCACCGCGCACCGGGTTGCCCCGGTCGATCCGCTGTCATCGCCTGTCATCGGATGGTCACCGCGCGGTAATATCGAAACGCTCGCCTGCGGCGTGATCGTCGGCGAGTCCGCCCGATCGAAGGTTGGTGAGACCGGCACATGACGGTATCCATGTTCGACGAGACCCTGCCACGTGGCGAGCGGGACGGGGTCGGACTGCGGGTGGGCGCGATAATCGACCGGGGTGGGGAAGTCCTTCTACTCGAACTGCCCAGCAGCGGCCCGATTCGTCCCACTCTGAAATTGCCCGGCGCGACGGTCGAATCCGGAGAGTCCGTGTCCGGCGCTCTCATCCGGGGTATCCACGAGGAGACGGGGCTGACGGTGACCGATATCCGGCACCACATCGGCGATTTCGATTATCTGTCCCCGGCCGGTAAGCCGGTGCGGCGGTTGCATTTCGCCGTCGAGGTGGCCGCCACCGAGCCGGTGGTGCTGAGCGCGCATGCCGCTTACGAATGGGCGCCGCTCAACGGTGATCTGCACGTGACGTCGTCCATCCAGGGGATTCTCGACAGTTACCGGGAACTGGCCTATCCCTGATCGCTCTCGGGCTGTTGCTCCGTCCTGTTGTCCGGGAACGGTATTCGAAACTCGTCCTCATGCAACTACCCGTTCTCCGCGCGGCGACAAAGGTCGCCGCGCGGAGAATTCGACTACTCCTCGGAGTCCCGGTGCGGGACCAGTTCGAGCCCGAGGACCGCGACCACGATCCCGGTCAGGCACACGATCTTCGCGACGGTGACCGCCTCGGCTCCGGTGACCATGGCATAGGCTACGGTCAGGGCTGTGCCGACCCCGGTCCAGACCGCGTAGGCGCTGCCGATCGGGATATCGCGTACCGCCCGGCCCAGCCCGACCATGCTCGCCGCCAGCGCGACCAAGAAGACGGCGCTCGCCACCGGTTCGGTCAATCCGGCCGACTTTCCGAGCGCGGTCGCCCAGACCGCTTCGCAGAGGGCGCTTACCAGCAGAATGATCCACGCCATCTCAACTCACCGCCTTCAGGCCCACGACCGAGACGATGAGCAGGGAGAGCAACAGGATCCGGGCGGTATCGGCGCGCTCCCGCCCGGTGGCGACGGCCCACACCACGGTCAGTGTGGCGCCGGTGCCCACCCAGACGGCGTAGGCGGTACCGGTGGGCAGATCGATCATCGCCCAGGCCAGCCCGGCCATACTCAGGACCAGGGCGACGACGAACAGGGCGGTGGGTTTCCAGCGGCGGAAGCCGTGTGACGCGGACAATGCGGCGGCCCACACGGCCTCCAGCACCCCCGATACCAACAGGATGAACCAGGACATGACGAACCCTTCCGAGTCAGTCTTGTCGCGATGCGGGTACTGCTCCCTCGTCCGCGAGCCCGATCACCGGGCTCCACAGCGATAACGAACGGGGTCCGCTCGGGATTCCCGGTGGTGAGCGGAACCACCACGATCATCGGCCGGCCCGCGCCGACGCCCGGTCGTCGGCCGGGACCCGCGGTGCGGGCCGAATCCCGGCGCGTTCCCGGACGGCGCGCGGATCGTCGGCCAGGCGCCGGCCCGCCGGCATCCGGCGTAGCTCCGGATGCAGCCGGTGGTCTCCGTGTCGGTCAGGCCGGGTTATCACCATCGGCTGCCGCGGGAGGGTGCTGTTCGCTGTCGGAGGTTTCGCCGGCCAGTACCGCTCCGAGACGCGCTCGCTGCGGGGATCTGGTCACCGCTTCCTCGAGGATCGCGAGGATCTCTGCTTCCGTGCTGTGTCCGTGTTTGTCCGCGCGAATCCGCAGGGCGCGGTACACCGCGTCCGGTACATGTCGAACAGATAGCGTCACCATGGTGGGCGTCTTTCGTCGACAGGGGTCGGTTCCCCGATTATATTTCCCGCTCCGGCAAACTTCCGGCGTCGGCGAAGTCTCTTTCTGATATATCCCGCGGTGGTGACAGGGCGGACCGGCCGAACGATCGGATGCGAGCGCGCTCCGTAGAGTAATCGGCCGAAAGCCATTCCGGCACTGCGAATATGGCGCAAGATCGGAAACTGTCGGTGCGACGGAAAGTCCGGACCGGACGGTTCGGCACGGTGCGCGTGCTCTCGCGCGCATACGGAAAGTGAGGCGGAAATGAATCACAAGCTCTGGTTGCTCGGCCGGCTCGCCGCGGTGGGCGGACATATCGTCGGCGAGAAGATCACCGGGCACCGGGCCCGCACGATCGACGATGTGCCGGCATCCGGCGCCGCGCTCACCGCCGAATGGCTGACCGCGGTGCTCTGCCGGGACACTCCCGGAGCCGAAGTGCTCTCCTTCGAAACCACCGGCGGCAGCAGTGGCACCTCGACCCGGGTCGCCATCCGGGTGGAATACAACGAGCCGGGCCGGGCGGCCGAACTTCCGGAGGCGCTGTTCGCCAAGACCACGACATCGCTGAGTCAGCGCATTCTGTTGGGCGGCGGCAAGATGATCGACGGCGAGACCCGGTTCTTCCGGGATTTCCGGCCGAAATTGGAAATCCAGGCACCATTGGGCTATTGGGGTGCTTCGGATCCGGCGTCCTGGCGGTCGATCGCGCTCATGGAGGATATCGCCGCGACGCGCGGGGCGGTGTTCAGTGAACCCACCGCCCCGATCGGCCGCGCGGAGATGGAAGACCTGGTGCGGAATCTCGCCCGCCTGCACGGCGCATTCTGGGAAGATCCGTCGATCGAGGTGCTCAAGACCACCAACGAGGCATTGCAGGCATATCTCGGGGCGATCGATATGAAGACCCGCTGCAAGGTCGGGCTGGACCGGGCCGAGGAAGTGGTTCCGGAGGGTCTGCGGGGTCAGGCCGATCGGTTGTGGGCCGGGGTCGAGCGCGCGGTGGACCTGGCCACCACCGGACTGCCGCATACGCTGCTGCACGGTGACCCCCATATCGGTCAGACCTACCGGACCGCCGAGGGGCGGATGGGTTATGTGGACTGGCAGGTCGTGATGCGGGGTGGCTGGGGGCACGATTTCGCGTACACCGTGAACTCGGGCTGTGAACCGGAGGACCGGCGGGCCTGGGCCGAAGAACTGCTCCGGGCGTATCTGGCGGAATTGTCCGAGGCCGGGGGTGCGGCGCCCGATTTCGACGACGCCTGGCTCATCTATCGCCAGCAGTCGATGTTCGCCTACGCGGCGTGGGCGTTCACCATCGGCCGTGCGGCTTATCAGCCCGAGATGCAGTCGCGCGAAACCTGTCTGACGCTGATGCGCCGGATCACTTCGGCCATCGACGACAACCGATCGCTGGAGGCATTGGAGGTCTGAGAAGTGCTGCGGGGCCGGGCTTTCGGTGCGCCGAGCCCGGCCGCGCGCGGATGCACGATAATTCGGAATTGTGCGGACTAGTCCCACGAAATTACTAAATTAACGGCCGTGCAACATATTTCGAAATCGATCAGATCCAATGACCATGTCGTACCATCGCCTGGTTCCGGCTCGAGTCAGATTTCTGCAGGAGGAGACTCGATCCGGGAACCGGCCGGCGGAAAACCATCGGCCCCGCACTCAGATCGCACGGAGTTTCGTTCTTGACTACCTCGGACGACCGAATACACGCACAGGCCCATGTACACGGATCACCAGTCGATTCCGATGATCCGCGCGTACCGCTGTACCTGCCGGAATTCGCCGCCGACCCCCATCGGGTGTACCGCGAGTTGCGCGCCCGGTACGGGTCGCTGGCGCCGGTCGAGTTGGCACCGGGGGTGCCCGCCACACTGGTGATCGGATACAGCACCGCTCTGCGGGTGCTCAACGATCCGGACCGTTTCCCCGCCGACCCCCGGACCTGGCAGAAGGATGTTCCGGCCGAATGCCCGATCCTGCCGCTGCTGGAGTGGCGGCCGATGGCCAGCCGTTGCGCCGGCCAGGAGTTCGTGCGCTACCGGCAGGCCATCACCGCGAGCATGGACGAAGTGGACCTGTACGCGATCCATACGGTCGTCGAGAACATCGCGGGCCCGTTGATCAACTCGTTCTGCCGGGACGGCCACGCGGAACTGATCCAGCAGTACGTGTTCCCGCTGGCGTTCCAGGTGATCAACTATCTGCTCGGTTGCCCGCCCGAGATCGGCCAGCAGGTCGCGGCCGGAACGGCCGCGCTGCTCGAGGGCGTGGACGCCGAGGCGGGCAGTCGGATGCTGGGCGAGGCCCTGATGAACCTGGTGCTGCTCAAACGGGAATCCCCGGGCAGCGATATCACCTCGGTGCTGCTGCAGCATCCGGTCGAGCTGACCGAGGAGGAGGTATCACACCATGTCTCACAGGTGTACGGCACCGGGATCGAGTTCGAACTGAACCTGATCGTCAACACGCTGCTGCTGATCCTCACCGACGAACGGTTCGGCGGCAGTGTCCTGGGCGGCAACCTGACCTCACGGGACGCCCTGGACGAGGTGCTGTTCAACGATCCGCCGCTGGCGAACCTGCTGATCACCTATCCGCGGATGCCCATCCTGCTCGACGACGTGTGGCTGCCCGCGCATCAGCCCGTGGTGATCAGCATGGCCGCCTGCAATACCGACCCCAGCATCCGGGCTTCGGAGTTGACCGGTAACCGAGCCCACCTCGCATGGGGGCTGGGTCCGCACGCCTGTCCCGCTCAGTCGCTGGCCTATATGGTCGCCGAAGGCGCCATCGACCAACTGCTGGACGCCCTGCCGGAGATGCGTGCCGACTTCCCCGGCGGCGAACCGGTCTGGCGGCCCGGCCCCTTCCACCGTTCGCTGGCCGGGCTACCGGTGACCTTCCCCCCGGGCACGCCACTGCCCGGCTACGAGGATGCATCCGACCGTCCCGCAGTCCGCGCCTGAGCGCGGGGGGCTCGGCTACCACCGGGTCCGGACCCGCCTACCGGGTCCGGACCCGACGCCCCGACGCCACTCACAGTGTCGTGGGTCTGCCCACTCTCGCGCTGATCCCAGTTCATCCGTGCGCACATCTCCTGTCTTCCCAGGATGGTCCGCCTCCGTGGCCGGGGTCACGAGGGCCCCGACCCCGCGGCGCCGAAGGCGCCGCCAAAATACTTGAATCCGGATTCAAGTTCGTTTACCTTCGGAGTCATCGAACGGCCGTCGGCGCGTCGAGCCGCGCCTCGAAGATCGGAGTTCTCGTGGAGCTGTTCACCTCGACCGAGCGTGCGCGGGAGTACCGCAGTACCCTGCTCGCGTTCATGGACGAATGCGTGTATCCGGCCGAGTCCGTGTACGCCGAGCAGATGGCCGCGGCCGGTGATCCGCACCATCACCCGCAGATCCTCGAGAACCTCAAGACCGAAGCCAAGCAGCGTGGCCTGTGGAATCTGTTCCATCCGCATCCCGAGTGGGGCCCGGGTCTGACCAATCTGGAGTACGCGCCGCTGGCCGAGATCATGGGCCGTAGTCCGGCGCTGGCTCCCGAGGCCTGTAATTGTTCGGCCCCCGATACCGGCAATATGGAAGTCTTCACCCTCTTCGGTACCGAGGAGCACAAGCAGCGCTGGCTCGAACCGCTGCTCGACGGCACCATCCGGTCCGCGTTCGCGATGACCGAGCCCGGGGTCGCCAGTTCCGATGCCACCAATGTGGAGATGCGGATGGAGCGCGACGGCGACGAATACGTGCTCAACGGTCGTAAATGGTTCGCTTCCAATGCCATGCATGCCAATTGCAAGGTGCTCATCGTGATGGGGAAGACCGATCCGGACGCCCCGAAGCATCGGCAGCAGTCGATGATGGTGGTGCCCATCGACGCGCCGGGCGTCACCGTCGTGCGCAATCTGCCGGTGTTCGGTTATGTCGACCGGGAGGGTCACGCCGAAATCGATTTCACCGATGTGCGGGTTCCGGTCACCGATGTGCTCAAAGGCGAGGGCGAGGGGTTCGCGATCAGCCAGGCCCGGCTGGGTCCGGGCCGGATCCATCACGCCATGCGTGCGATCGGGATGGCCGAACGCGCTCTGGAACTCATGTGCGCCCGCGCCGATTCCCGGACCACTTTCGGGCGCAAGGTCAGTGAGCGGGCCAATATCCGGGACTGGATCGCCGAGGCTCGTATCGATATCGAACAGGCGCGGCTGCTCACGCTGAAAACCGCCTGGATGATGGATACGGTCGGGAACAAGGAGGCGCGCACCGAGATCGCCGCCATCAAGATCGCGGCGCCGGTGATGGCGTTGCGGATCGTGGACCGCGCCATCCAGGTGTACGGCGCGGCGGGGGTGACCGAGGATTTCCCGCTCGCGAGCATGTACGCCCATCTGCGCACCCTGCGGATCGCGGACGGTCCCGATGAGGTGCACAAGCTGACGATCGCCCGGGCCGAACTCGGTAGAGCCCGCGCGGCGGCGGAAGCCGCCGGCAAGTAGTCGTCCTCGCCCGGGCCCGCGGAGGTGGCCCGGGCTTTTCGGCTCGTCGCCGGATACGAGCGGCTGCGCCGGCCCCTGGTGCCACCCTGAGCACCCCCAACCCTTCTATGACAGTGAGAATGCCGGTGAACGCCCAGGAAGACAGCATTTCTCCGGGCAGGGCCACGGCTGCGGGGAATGGTGGTTCGCCCCGGCCCGCCCCGAAGAGCCGACGTGGTATCCGCACCCGCGCCGTATTGGTCGCGGCGGCCCGCTCGGTTTTCGAGGCGGACGGATTCGTCGATGCCCGGATCAGCGATATCACCCGGACCGCGGGGGTGGCGTCGGGGTCGTTCTACACCTATTTCGACAGCAAGGAAGAGATCTTCGCCGAGGTCGTCGAACAGGTACGGGAGGAGATGCTGCATCCGCACGTCCGTGCTCGCGGCGGCAGCGACGACCCGCGTGATTGGATCGCCGCGGCGAACCGGGAGTATCTGCTGTCCTATCAGCGCAATGCCCGGTTCATGGCGGTACTCGAGCAGGTGTCCCGTATCGACCAGCAGTTCGCCGCGCTCCGTGCCGAGCGGGCCTCGGCGTTCATCGATCGCAATGCCGCGTTGATCCGGGATCTGCAGGACCGCGGGCTGGTCACCGCTCGGTTGGACGCCCGGGTGACGGCGCTGGCGTTGTCGAGCATGGTCAGCAAGGTTGCCTATCTGGTGTTCGTGGAGGGGGAGAAGATCGAATTCGACACCCTGCTCGAAACTCTCGACTGGATCTGGTGCAACGCTCTGCAACTGCCGGGAAACCCGGACGCGGCCGAGTAACGAGGTCCGGACCGGTAGGAGCTACTCCGCTCGCCGGGGCGTGGAGAAACCACGGAACTTGCGCAGGTAGCCGACGATACGGCGCAGCGGGACCGCGCGCGGCCACTCGTCGGAGCGGAAATACGCGTCGGTGCCCCCGTCGACGAAAATAACGCTACCGCAGAGGAATTCGGCGGAAGGGGAGAGCATCATGGCCACCCAGTCGGCAATGTGCTCCGGTTTGCCGAATCCGCCCGTAGGCACCGGGAACGCCTTGATCGCCTTGGCTTCCAGCGGTGAGTCGAGCTGGCGTTCGAGCAGCGGGGTCAGGATGGCGCCGGGGGCGATGACGTTGAGCCGGATACCTTCACCGGCCCATTCCGGGCGCACAGCATGCCGTCGTACCCAGCGGCTGACCGCGATCTTGGAGGCCGCGTATACGAACGGCCCGGCTTGTTTGCCGAAGATCTTCACCGCCCGCACGGCGCGCTCGGTATCGCCGGCCAGGAAGGCCGCGACCGCCCGGCGAGGGACTGCGGGCACTGTAGTGGCGGAATTGCTGCCGAAGGCGACCACTCGCGCGGAACCACTGGCCGCGAGCGCGGGCCGCCAGGCCTCGAGCAACTCGACCGTCCCGAGATAGTTCACGGCCGCGATCACCGGCAGCCGTTCGGGCTGCGGCGCGGGCCCCAGACCGGCTGCGAGCACGGCACCGTCGAGCCGGCCGTCCGCGGCGGACAGTACCGCTTCGATCGCCGAGCGCCGGCCTGCGGCCGTGGCGAGGTCTGCGACGATATCGGTCTCCTGGATGTCCACCCCGATCACCCGGTGGCCCGCGGCGATCAGTTTGTCGGCGACCGCTCTGCCCATCCCCGACGCCGCCCCCGTGACCGCGTAGACACCCATCCGAAATCCCTTCGTCCGGCCGCGGACTGTGGTCCCCGGCCATTTCGACGGAGTTTGTCAAAAGTAGGGAGTCTGTCAAGAGGGCCGGCGGTCGCAGGGCGTCGGCGGCCTGCCGTCCGAGGCGGCGCGGCTCAGTCCGGTAGGCGCAGATATTCGGGCAGGGTGAAACAGATGATGCCGAAGTCGTAGCCCTTCTGCACATTCACCTCGGCGGCCACTCCGTCGGCCGACACCAGGTGCCGGCCCGGAACCGCCGGTGCCCAGTCCGCGGTGAACTTCCCGGGCCCCACCTGCTCGATCGGGCCGAAGGTCCCGCCACCGGGTTGCCCGTTCACTCGGTCCTCCAGCACGCCCACCCCGTCGCCGAGCACCGTGAGGGTGTAGGCGCAGCTCGTCCCGTACTGGACGAAGCCGAGGCCGAAACCACCGGAGACGCTCACACTCGATACCGCGGCCGAGGCGCCCGGCGCGGGCCCGACCGAGGTCGCGGTGGCGAGAGCGATGGCGGTGACAGCGATACGCAGGTGTGCGGTCGTCATGGCAGGTGCTCCGGTTGTGTCGACGGTGGGTACACGATGGAACGTCCTGTGGGTAGTTCAGCACTCCGGGATTGCGCGGCACAGTCACCGCGGGTCACGAAGTAGTCCCGGTTGGCTCCGTTGCGCGGGCCGGGCCCCGGCTGTGCCGGGACTGGCACATTTCGGTGGGTGTGTAACACCTGGGTGCCGTCAGGTGAATAACGGTGCGTAAATGTTATGGGTACGAGCCGATTGCCAGGGGAGTGCTGCCGGGGCCGATAGCAGCGTCGCGGTGATATCGCAGGGTCCTATAACCGTTGAACGGAACGAGTTCCGGGAATCGTCCCCGGACCATCGAGTTATTGAGTAGCAATTTAAATGATTAATTCTCCGTTTAATTCCCGATACACATCGGAACTCGAATTATCGGTATGGTCCTGTGCGCGAAGTGAAATCGCAGCTCGCCCGGCCCCGGGCCGGTTCACGTGAGAAGGAATTGAGCGTAATGAAGTTCGGCACTTTCGCCGCCACCGCACTTCTGTCCGTTGCCGCCGTAGGGATTTCCGCCGGTGTGGTGCACGCCGAACCTGCGGCGCCGGCTCCGGAGATCAAGAGCGAGGGCATCGACCAGGGCGTCGCCTACGAGACCAGCGTCGACCAGAAGACCCAGAAGATCACCACCGAGGTCCAGGACGGGCGGTTCGAACTGACCCCGGACGGCGCCAAGGCCGTGCTCAAGGCCGTCAGTGGCGCTGTGGTGGCCGAAGTGCCGCTGCAGTACGAGATCTCCGGCAGCGAGATGGCCGTGGCGCACGAGATCAGTGCCGACGGCACGACTCTCGAACTGACCCCGACCGTCACCGCCGAGAACATCGGTGAGATGCGGCCGGTCAGTTCGATGGCTCGGCTCACCACCGAACTGCAGGAGAATGTCGCCGGTGTCGCGGTCGGCGCGGTGCTGGGCGGTCTGCTCGGCGCGCTCGTCGGTGTCGGCTTCTTCAGCATCATCACCGGCCCGATCGGACTGGTCGTGGGCGCGGTGGCCGGCGGCTACATCACCGGGGGGCAGCCGTTCCTCGACTCCGTGATGGCCGTGCTGCGCGGCGAACCGTGACCGAACCGGCCCCCGACGAGGACGGCGGTCGGGCGCCGCTCTCGCAGCAGGACAAACGCGCCCGGGTCGGCGCCACCGCGGCCGCGATCGCCATCGCGGCCGTGGTGACCTCGATCGTGCTGGGTATCGGGGTGGCCGCGCTGCTGGCCACCGCGGGCAGCGATGACGCGGCCGAGGACATCGCCGCGCCCGCTGCCGAGACAACGGCGTCCACCGGCGCGACCGCGACCTCGCTCGCTCCCGTCGCGCCGCCGTCGGTGCTGGTGCCGACGAGTGCGCCGCCGACCACCACCGCCTCTGCGGTCGGTACTGCCGGCTCGGCCAACAAAGAGGCCAAACAGGCCCCCCTGAAGGTCGAGGTCGCGGCTGGGGAATGTCTGAGCGCGGTGGGCGAAAAGGACGTCGCCAAGGCGTCCTGCGGCAGTACGGAATCCCGCTACAAGGTGGCCAGTACCGGCCCGGCGGGTACTGCCTGCCCCGCGGACTCCGATTCCAGCCACACCGTCGGCGAGACGACCATGTGTCTCGATATCGACTGGGTTGTCGGCAGTTGTGTCGATGTCTCGGGCGATCAGCCGCAACGCACGGAATGCGGCCCCGGTGGGGTGCAGGTGATCAGCATCCTCCCGGAAACCGTGAATGTGAACGCGTGCCCGTCGGCCGACCGCGGTTTCGTCTACGACCAGCGCCGCTTCGTGGTCTGTATCGGCGATCGTTAGGCCGGATTCCGGTCGTCCGGGTGACCGCGCCGGGCGACCGGAACGCGCCGCGCGGAACCGGGCATTTCGCCCGGGTTAAGCTGATTCATGACTCTGTCCAGACGTTCGCTGCTGCAGACCGGCACCGCCGGTGCGGTCGCGCTGCTGGCCGGGGCCGGTCTCGCGAGCAGTTCCCCGTATCGGGCGCCGCGGTGGCTGGGGGACCCGTTCACGCTGGGCGTGGCTTCCGGGGATCCGCTGCCCGACGGTGTGGTGCTGTGGACCCGGCTGGCGCCGGACCCCTTCGCCCCGGATTCGCTCGGCGGCACCGCCCTGGCTCCGGTCACGGTCGAGTACGAGGTCGCCGAGGACGAGCATTTCCGCCGGGTCGCCGCGCGCGGTAGCGCGGTGGCCACCCGGGAACTCGCGCACAGTGTGCATCCCGAGGTCCGGGGTCTGGCACCGGATCGCTGGTACTACTACCGATTCCGGGCCGGCGCGGCGATCTCTCCGGTGGGCCGTACCCGCACCGCGCCCGCCGCGGAGGCCACGGTGAACCGGTTGCGTTTCGCGTTCGCTTCCTGCCAGCACTGGAGTTCCGGCTACTACACCGCCTACCGGCATCTGTGCGACGAGGACCTCGATTTCGTCGTGCACCTGGGCGATTACATCTACGAGAAGGAATGGGCGCGCGGTCGCGCCGGGGTGTCGATCCCGCCGACATTACGTGCCGAGGCGACCGATCTCACCGGGTATCGGCTGCGGTACGCGCAGTACAAGGCCGAACCCGAACTGCGGGCGGCGCATGCGGCGTTCCCCTGGATCTGCACCTTCGACGATCACGAGATCGACAACAACTGGGCCGGTTTCGATCCGGGTGCCGGAATCGATATCCACCTGCTGCCCGCGCTGTTCCGGCGGCGCCGGACGGCCGCTTTCCGGGCCATGTACGAGCATCTGCCGTTGCGGATCGGTCAGCTCCCCGCGGGCCCCGATATCCGCATGCACCGCCGTTATTCCTTCGGCGGTCTCGCCGATCTCACCATGCTCGACACCAGGCAGTACCGGTCCTCGCTGGTATGCGGTGACGGCGGCAACCTGGTGGTCGACTGCCCGGACCGGTTCGCTGCCGACCGCACGATTCTCGGTGCACCGCAACGTGACTGGTTGATCGACGGGCTCACCCGGTCTCGGGCTCGCTGGCAGATCCTGGGTAATCAGGTCGCCATGGCGCAGTCCGATTACGACTCCGGACCCGCGGTGGCCGTGGGTACCGATGCCTGGGACGGGTACGTCGCCGATCGGGACGCGGTGCTCGCCACGGCCGCGGCGCGCGGGCGCGGGAATCTGGTGGTGCTCACCGGCGACCGGCACGAGAACTATGTGGTCGATCTGCGCGGCGACTATCGCGATCCGGAGTCGCCGGTGGTGGCCACCGAGTTCACTGGAACCTCGATCACGACCGGGCGCGACGGCGCCGATCTGCCCCCGCGCGGCCGGTCACTGCTGGCCGCCAACCCCGATATGAAGTTCTTCAACGGTCAACGGGGCTATGTCCGGGTCGAGGTCGACGAGCGGCTGTGGCGCAGCGACTATCGGGTGTTGCCCTATGTCGGGCGGCCGGGCGCGCCGATCAGCACCCGTGCGGCATACGTGGTGGAGCACGGCAGGCCGGGCGCGCAGGCCGCGTGGGATCCCGGCCCGCGTATCGATCCGGGCGCTCCGGCTTCCCTACCGGCCGCGGGCGGGGGAGGGTAACTGCTGGGCCGCTCGGGACCGGATTGGCCGAAAGTACCGATTTCGTGTCCGCGGGTATGTCCCCACGGAGGTGATCCAGGCCATAGCCTCGGAAAGATGTCCAGTTCCGCAACGAGCACCGGCACCGGCGCCGGGCCCGGCCAGACCTTCGACTACGACGTTCTCGTCATCGGCTCCGGATTCGGGGGCAGCGTCAGCGCCCTGCGGTTGACCGAAAAGGGGTACCGGGTCGGCGTCCTCGAGGCCGGTCGCCGCTTCGCCGACGACGAATTCGCGAAAACGTCCTGGCGCGCCAGGCAGTACCTGTGGGCGCCGTATCTCGGCTGCTTCGGTATCCAGCGGCTCGCGCTGCTGAAGAACACCCTCATCATGGCCGGGGCAGGAGTCGGCGGTGGCTCCCTGGTCTATGCGAACACCCTCTACGAGCCGCCGGAGAAATTCTTCCGAGACGGGCAGTGGGCGGGTATCACGGACTGGAAAGACGAGCTCACCCCCTATTACGACCAGGCCAAGCGCATGCTGGGGGTGGCCACGAATCCGGCGACGACGCCGACCGACCGCGTGTTGCTGGAAGTCGCCGAGGAACTGGGTGTCGCCGATTCCTATCAGCGGACACCGGTCGGGGTCTTCTTCGGCGGCCCCGGCAGCCGGCCCGGTGCGGATGTGCCCGACCCGTACTTCGGCGGTGCCGGCCCCGCCCGCCGCACCTGCACCCACTGCGGCGAATGTATGACCGGCTGCCGCCACAATGCCAAGAACACCCTGGTCAAGAACTACCTCTACTTGGCCGAGCAAGCCGGGGCGACGGTGCACGCGCTGCGAACCGTCACCGATGTGAAACCGCTGCCCGGGGGCGGCTACACCGTGGAGACGGTGACGACCGGGCGCTGGCTGCGCAAGAAGCGCGCCGTGTTCACCGCTGAGCAGGTGATCTTCTCCGCCGCCTCCCTGGGCACCCAGCGGCTCCTGCACACACTGCGTGATTCCGGCTCGTTGCCCGAGATATCGGGCCGCCTGGGGTTTCTTTCCCGGACCAACTCCGAGGAACTGCTCGCGATCCGCAGCCGGGACAAGGACAGTGATTTCACCAGAGGGGTGGCCATCACCTCCTCGATCCACCCGGATCACGACACCCATATCGAACCGGTGCGCTACGGCAAGGGCAGTAATGTCATCTCGCTGATGGGCAGCGTCATGGTCGACGAGGAACCCGGTGTTTCCAAGCGCCGGCTGTGGCTGCGCGAGATCTGGCGCAATCGCCGCGATCTGCCCCATCTGCACAACCCTCGGGGCTGGTCGCAACAGATGATCGGCCTGCTGGTGATGCAATCGCTCGACAATTCGATCACCACCTACACCAAACGCGGGGTGTTCGGCCGCAAGATGACGACCCGGCAAGGTGAGGGCGCGCCCAATCCGACCTGGATTCCGGCCGGGCACGAGGTGGGCCGCCGGGTCGCCGACAAGATCGACGGTATCGCCGGCGGTGCCACCAGCAGCGTGTTCAATATCCCGATGACCGGTCATTTCATCGGCGGCTGTGTGATCGGTGAAAGCCCGGAGACCGGTGTTGTGGATGCCTATCAGCGGCTCTACGGCCATCCGGGGCTGCATGTGATCGACGGTTCCACCATCTCGGCCAACCTGGGCGTCAACCCGTCGCTCACCATCACCGCGCAGTCCGAACGCGCGGTCGCGATGTGGCCGAACAAGGGGGAGGCCGACCCCCGGCCGCCGCTCGGGTCCACCTATCAGCGGGTCGCGCCGGTGACCCCGGTGGCGCCGGTGGTCCCGGAGTCCGCGCCCGCCGCGCTGCGGCTCCCGCTGATCGTGGTGAATCACCGGCCGGATTCCGCCGTCATCGGCGGCGAGGAGCCGCGCTGAGCCGTCGCGATCATCGGTCCCTGCCGGGTGCCGCCCGCAACCCGACCGGGCCGTTTCCCCGCAGGTGTGACCGCCTTCACATACGCTGGCCAGTAGCTGATGAGAGGTGCCCGGTCACCCCGGCCCAGATGCGTCCGCGTTTATCCAGGGAAATTCCCGGGTAACGGATGGAGGTCGATACTCGCCGGAACCCGGTCGGCGGCGAGCGCGACGTCATGGGTCGGCCGGGCCGACACGGGCGCATGCGCCGGAGAGGACTGACCGTGACGGACCAGCAGCCGGAACCACCACAGGTCGAAGCACCACATCTCAAGAGGTCGGTGGCGGCCTCGGCAATGGGCAACGCCACCGAGTGGTTCGACTACGGCGTCTACGCCGCAACCGCTACCTACCTGACCGACGCCTTCTTCCCCGGGGATTTCGGCACCCTGTTCACAATGCTCGGCTTCGCCGTCTCCTTCGTCCTGCGGCCGGTCGGCGGCATGGTCTGGGGACCGCTGGGCGACCGGGTGGGCCGCAAAGTGGTGCTGGCCACCACCATCCTGCTCATGGCGGCCGCCACCGGCCTGATCGGCGTGTTGCCGACACACGGCCAGATAGGGGTGCTCGCCCCCATCCTGCTGATCCTGCTCCGCGTGGTGCAGGGATTCTCCACCGGCGGTGAATACGGCGGAGCGGCGACCTATCTCGCCGAATGCGCCACCGACAAGAAGCGTGGCTACTTCGGCAGCTTCCTGGAGTTCGGCACGCTCGGTGGTTTCGTCGGCGGCTCGGCGGTAGTGCTGTTGTTCCAGCTGATCCTCGGCTCGGACGCCATGCACGATTGGGGCTGGCGGCTCCCATTCCTGATCGCCGTCCCGCTGGGTGCCATCGGCTGGTACATGCGCACCAAGCTCGACGAATCGCCGGTTTTCACCGAGGTGAACGAACAAGAGCACCCGCAGGGCGGGCTCCGGGTGCTGCTCACCGAGTACCGGCGCGAGCTGCTGGTGCTGGGCGGTCTGGTCATCGCGCTGAACGTGGCGAACTACACGCTGCTCACCTACCAGCCGACCTATCTGCAGAACACCATCGGCCTCGGCGAATCCACGACCACCGCCATGATGCTCATCGGACAGGTGATCATGATGGCTTGCGTCCCGTTCTTCGGCCGGCTGTCCGATCGGACCGGGCGCCGTCCGCTGTGGTTGTTCTCGCTGGTCGGTCTGGCGGTGCTGTCCGTCCCGATGTACTGGCTGATGGGTATGGGCACCGGCTGGGCGATCGTGGGCTTCGTGGTACTGGGGCTGCTCTACGTTCCGCAGCTGTCCACGATCAGCGCGACCTTCCCGGCGATCTTCCCGACCCACGTCCGCTATGCCGGTTTCGCGCTGGCCTACAACGTGTCCACGGCCGCGTTCGGTGGCACCGCCCCGCTGGTGAACGAAGCGGTGATCGAGGGCACCGGCTGGACGCTGTTCCCGGCCATCTACATGACAGCTGCCGCCCTGATCGGTCTGGTGGCGTGGTCTTTCCTTCGGGAGACCGCGGGTACGTCGTTGCGCGGTACCGAGGTACCCGATGCCGCGCCCGAGCCCGAACCGCCTTCCACCGAGAAACAATCCGTCGCGTGACCCATCGGAAGGGCCGACCCTGTTATGAGTGATGTCCGCAACCCGCCCATCGCCGAGGTCGTGAACTCGGCGCTGGAACAGACCATTCCGGTCGCGCACCGGATGGGTGTGTACGCCGAGGAGGTGCGGCGCGGGTATGCCGCGGCCACTGTCCCCGTCGAGGGCAACGGCAATCATTTCGGGGTCATGTACGCCGGAGTGCTGTTCACTGTCGGGGAGATCCTCGGCGGTGCCATCGCGGTCGCGAGTTTCGACACCGCGCGTTTCTATCCGCTGGTGAAGGATCTGCGGATCGTATTCCGGAGACCGGCGACCACCGCGGTGCGCGCCCAGGCCACCCTGGACGAGGCAGAGATCGAGCGGATCGCGGCGGAGGCCGCGGCCAACGGGAAAGCGGATTTCACGCTGCGCGCGGTGCTCAGTGATACCGACGGCGTGGTGGTCGCCGAAACCGAGGGGCTGTACCAGCTCCGAGCCCACCGGTAACCGGTCGCGGCCCCCCTCCGCGACGGCTTCGGCACGAGCGGCCCGGCGCCCCGGTATCGGGGGCGCCGGGCGGCGGTGTGCCCGGAATCAGAGCCCGGCCGAACCGGTCGGTGCCGGCGGCACCATCCGCCAGGGGCCGCAGTTCTCGGTTTTGAAGCCCGCGTCGGTCGGTTCGACGGTGACCCGGATCGGGCCCAGCTTCGTGTAGTTGTTCTCGATGATGTAGCTCATATTCGTGTTGTCGCCTTCGATCAGCCGGAGTCGCCGCCAGTCGCAACTCCCGGCGGGATCCGCGGGCCCGGGCGATTCCCACGTTCCGGGCCGGATATCGACCCCGACCCGGTAGACGCCGTCGTGCGGTATGGAATCCGCGGGCTCGGCTGCCGCGATACCGCTGCCCAGCACGGTCGCCGCCGACAACATCGCACCGGCGATCAGAAACGTGCCTGCACGCATTCGATTCTCCTCGGTATTTCTTTGTTCTCGATACAGCGAGATCCCCCACGATCTCCCCGGCACGTTTACCAGAGTCGCGGTACCGATTTCGGAGAACAGCGACATTTCCGGAGATTCCACGGGAAATCCCGGGCTTTCGACCGGCAGCGGCCCGTCACTCCAACTTCGCTGATTGCAGAAGGGTTGCCCGGCACCTTTTGAAACATATTCAATTCTGAAACATGGACAATTCTATTGAAATGCAGTCGGTTCACTACCGGCTGCCGAGATTTCGGGCAGATCAACGGTGAACCACTCACGATCTCCCCTGCCTGCCTGCCTGCCTGCCTGCCTGCCTGCCTGCCTGCCTGCCTGCCTGCCTGCCTGCCTGCCCTGCCTGTCGCACCCGAACCGGCGCCCATCGCATCGTCCCGGCTTTCCACACACACCGTGTGCACCGGCGCCGCACTTCATACGCTCGTGTGTGGGACGCGATTCACCACCCCCGCTCCTCCGCGCCGAGTCTTACGAGGCCCACAGAGGTTGCGGGCCGTCCCGCCCTTAGGCCAGAGGTGCTCAACGGTCGCATTCCTCGGACGGTCGGCAGCACGTCGCAGGCGCGAGTCTCGGGCGCCGAAACGCGGGACCTCAGGGCCCGCAACCCGCGCCGCCGAAGGCGGCGCAGATATTATCGTGCGGTGGCTGAGCGTATACCTGTGGTGATCGTGGCCGGGTTCCTCGGTGCCGGAAAGACCACCCTGCTCAACGACCTGTTGCGGAACAACCGGGGTACCCGGATCGGGGTGGTGGTCAACGATTTCGGCGCCGTGAACATCGACGCCATGCTGGTGGCCGGACAGGTCGACGCGATGGTGTCGATGGGCAACGGATGCGTGTGCTGTGCGGTGGACGTCTCCGAACTCGACGATTTGTTCACCCGGCTGACCGAACCCCGTGCCGGTATCGATGTGATCGTGGTGGAGGCCAGCGGGCTGGCCGAACCGCGCAATCTGGTGCGGATGGTGGTGGGCAGCGAGAATTCCCGGATCCGCTACGGCGGGCTGCTCGAGGTGGTCGACGCGGGAGAGTTCGCGGCCAGCCGGGAGCGGCATCCGGAACTGGCGAGCCATCTACGCCTGGCGGATCTGGTGGTGGTGAACAAGTCCGATCGGGTGGATCCGGCGCATCTGGCCGAGTTGCGAGCGCAGATCGCCGAACTGACCGGGGGTGCACCGGTGTACGCGACCACCCACGGTCGTATCGATCCGGGGTTGCTGTTCGATCCGAGCCGCCGCGGCAGCGGGGTCCGCGTCGGGGAACAGTTGAGTTTCGATGAACTGTTGCACGACGAGCACGAAGAGCGCGGGGGTTGCGACCACCGGCACCTGCACGACGACTACACCAGCGTGGCTTTCATCGAGGCCGCGGCCCTGCATCCGCGCCGTCTGATCGACTTCCTGGAAGACCCGCCCGCCGGACTGTTCCGCGCCAAGGGTTTCGTGACCTTCGCCGCGCCCGGGCACGGCCGATTCCTCCTGCATCTGGTGGGTCGTGCGATCACGCTCGAACCGGCGCCCCGGTCCCGGGGCGAGGGGACGGAGTTGGTGCTCATCGGCACCGGTCTGGATACCGGGGCGTTACTGGATCGGTTGCGTGCGACCGTGCACAACGGACCCGGATCCCTCGGCGATCAGGCGATGCTCGCCGTCTGGCGCTACGTTCCCGATACCGGCCGCGCGGCGGCCGATGATCTTCAGCCGCAGGCGTTGACCCATTCGGAGAGCCCGTCGGCGAACAGTTGACGTTTCCAGATCGGCACCTCGTGTTTGATCCGGTCGACCAATGTCGTGCACGCCGCGAAGGCTTCGGCGCGATGCTGTGCGGCCACCGCCGTGACGATCGCCAGATCGCCCACCACCAAGTTCCCGACCCGGTGCACGGCCGCCACTGGCAGACCGCTGGATTCGGCGACCGCGGCGCAGCATTCGCGCAGGAAACGGGCGGCCTCCGGATGCGCGGAGTATTCGAGCGCCGAAACCGCCTGCCCGCCGTCGTGATCGCGGACCATTCCGGTGAACAGCACCACCGCCCCGTAGCGGGATCCGCGCACGGCGGCGTCGACCGCCGCCGGGTCCAAGGGCAGTTCGCTGATCTCGGCGAGCCGGACACCGGCTGTTGCGACGGCGGGCTCGCCGCCGGGTGTTCCGGTGGACAGGTCAGGCATGTGCGCTCTCGTTTCCGAATTTCCTACCCGGCGGGTGTCCCGCGCGGTCGTTCTCGTGTGCGCCACCACCCGCCACCTGGGCGAGCAGATGCGCCAGCAGCGGTGTCAGCACCGCGATACCGTCTTTCACCCCGCCCGGGGAACCGGGCAGGTTCACCACCACCGAACGACCGGCCAGACCGGCGATTCCGCGGCTGAGCGCGGCCAACGGGAACGTCGCGGTTCCGCGCTGCCGGATCGCCTCTGCCACCCCGGGCAGTTCCCGGTCCAGAACGGCGGCGGTGGCCTCCGGAGTGCGGTCGGTGGGGGAGGCGCCGGTGCCGCCGGTGGTCACCACCAGGTCGGGGCTGGTACGCAATGCGTCGGCGAGGCCGTCGGCGATATCGGCGTCGGCGTAGACGAGGGGGCCGCGCACGGTGTATCCGAGATCGCGCAGCCACGACACCAGACGTGGCCCGGTGGTGTCGGTACGGGTTCCGGCCGCCGCGCCGGTGGATGCCACGACCACCACCGCGGTCCCGCCGGCGTCGCTTCGGGGGGACAGTGCGTGTGCTCCGGGTTCGGAGTGCGGCTCCGGATGCGATGTGGTTCCGGTATCGGTCGGCTGCTCCGCGCGGGTCCAGTGCCCGCGTTTGCCGCCCTCTTTGCTGAGCAGCCGTACGCCGTTCAGTTCGGCCGCCGGATCGACTGCTTTCACCATGTCGTGCAAGGTGAGTCCGGCTACGGCCACCGCCGTCAGCGCTTCCATCTCCACGCCGGTGGGGCCGGTGGTCTTGGCCGTGGCCTCGATGGTGATGGCGGATTCGGTGAACCCGAACTCGACTTTCACCGAAGACAGGGCGAGCTGATGACACAGCGGGATCAGTTCGGAGGTCTTCTTGGCGCCCGCGATCCCGGCGAGTCGGGCGGTGGCGAGCACATCGGCCTTCGGCATATCGTCGGCGCGCACCAGCGCCACCACCGCGGCGGTGGTCCGCAGCTCCCCGCCCGCGACAGCGATACGCGCGGTATCCGCCTTGGCACTCACATCCACCATGCGGGCGCGACCTTCGGCATCCACATGCGACAACTCGCTCATAGTGTCCACACTCGCACAGTCGCGCCGGGCGGGAGTTCGGTGACCGCCGCCGGAATATCGATCAGCACATCGGCTGCCGCCATGCTCGCGACGAGATGAGAGCCCGGACCCGACACCACCTCCACGGCGTGCGGACGCGACCCGTTCCAGACCAGCCGACCGCGCAGGAACTGACGGCGGCCCTCGGGCGATCGGCGCACCGCGCCCAGCAGCGGGAGCTCGTATTCGATTGCCGGGCCCAGTCCGGAGACGTGGCGCAGGATGGGCCGGGCCAACACCTCGAACGACACCACCGCGCTCACCGGGTTGCCCGGGAAACTGAGCACCGGCACTCCGTCCACGACGGTGAGCCCCTGCGGACCACCCGGTTGCATGGCCACCGAACCGAATTCGCCGCCGAGTGGGATCAGGACCTCCCGCACGACCTCGAAATCACCCATGGAGACCCCGCCGGTGGTGATCACCAGATCGGCGGCGGCGGTCGCGGCATGGAGCATTTTCCGGAAGTCCGCGGGTTCGTCACCACAGTGCACGACACCGGCCACCGCGACACCGTTGGCCGTGAGTGCCGCGGCCAGCGCGATCCCGTTGGAGTTGTAGATCTGCCCCGGCCGCAGCGCGGTGCCCGCGGCCACCAATTCGCTGCCGGTACTGATCACGACAGCGCGTACCGGCGTGAACACCGGGACCCGAGCCAGCCCGGCGGCGGCCAGCGCCGCGATATGCCGCGGTGCGAGCATGGTCGCGGCGCTGACCAGTCCGGCGCCGGCCCGGATATCGCTGCCCGGCTCCCGCACGAATTCACCGGCCGAGCGGCCACGGGTGATCTGCACCGAGTCCGAACCGGCGGTCGTGTCCTCCACCGGGATCACACAGTCCGCCCCGGCGGGCAGGGGAGCACCGGTCATCACCTTGCGGGCGGTGCCGGGTGCCAGCGCTTCGCGGCCGGGATCGCCCGCGGCCACCACCCCGGTCGTCGGCAGGGTCACCGGTGTGACCGCGACATCCCGCGACCGGACGGCGTAGCCGTCCATGGCGGAGTTGCGAAAGACCGGCAGATCGATCGGCGCGTGCTGATCCTCGGCGAGCTGCCGGCCGAGTGCCGCGGCCACCTGGACGTACTCGACGGGCCGGGCGGCCAGCGGTCGTAACAACTGTTCGATGGTGTCGCGATAGTCGTCCGCCGATCGGACCGGACGACTGGCGGGCCGAGAGATCATAGGCCCAGACTAGTGGCGGTCACCGGCCGATCGCCGCCCTCCTACCGGCGGCGACGCGCGGACGGGCGGCCCCGATACCGGCGGATACCGCCGCGGCTCGCTCCGGCGGCGGTCTCGGCGTACATAATGGAGGCGTGACGCTGGTCGAAATGGGGATCCCCACCGTGCGGTCCGGGCGCCCCTCTCTCGATGGGCGTCCGGAAACACCGCTGCTGGTGGATCGATTCGGCCGGATCGCGCGGGACCTGCGGGTGTCCATTACGGAGAAGTGCTCGCTGCGCTGCACGTACTGCATGCCCGAGGAAGGTCTGCCCGCGATCCCGGCCGAAGAACTGCTCACCGCCGCGGAGATCGTCCGCCTGGTCGGGCTGGCGGTGGGCGAACTGGGTGTCCGCGAGGTGCGGTTCACCGGTGGTGAACCGCTGATGCGCCGCGATCTGGAGGAGATCGTGGCCGGCTGTCACGCGGCCGTGCCGGCGGTACCGCTGGCCATGACCTCGAACGGGATAGGGCTGCGTCATCGCGCCGCCGGTCTGGCGGCCGCCGGGCTGAGCCGGGTCAACATCTCCCTGGACACCGTGGACCGCCTGGGTTTCGCCCGGTTGACCAGGCGCGACCGGCTGGACTCCGCGATGTCGGGTATTCGCGCCGCCGGTGCGGCCGGGCTGGCGCCGGTGAAGGTGAACGCGGTCCTCATGCGGCAGACCCTGGACGGTGCCGCGGATCTGCTCCGCTGGTGCCTCGACGAGGGTTGTGAACTGCGGTTCATCGAGGAAATGCCGCTCGACGCCGACCACGAATGGGCGCGCGCGAATATGGTGACCGCCGCCGAACTACTCGAGGTGCTCGGCACCCGTTTCCGGCTCACCGCCGTCGGCCGGGACGATCCGTCGGCGCCGGCGGAGACCTGGCTGGTGGACGGCGGTCCCGCGACCGTCGGCATCATCGCCTCGGTGACCCGGAAATTCTGCGATACCTGCGACCGCACCCGGCTCACCGCCGACGGTATGCTGCGCTCCTGCCTGTTCAGTGATCAGGAGTTCGACCTGCGGGCGAGTCTGCGCGCCGGTGCGAGCGACGAGGAACTCGCGCAGTTGTGGCGGGGTGCCATGTGGCAGAAATGGGCGGGCCACGGTATCGATGCCGCGGACTTCGTCCCCCCGGAACGCACGATGGGAGCAATAGGTGGTTGAGGTCCGCTACTTCGCCGCCGTGGCCGACGCGGTCGGCAAGGACACCGAAACCCTGGACCTGCCCGCCGGCGCCACGATCGCCGACCTCCGTTCCCGGCTGGCCGATACCTACGGCCCGGATCTGGATAAGATGCTCGGTGTCTGTGCCTATCTGATGGGTGACGAACTGACCCGGGACACCGCCGCGCTGTTGACACCGCGGGTGGATGTCATGCCTCCCTTCGCGGGCGGCTGAGCTGCTCGTCCCGCAGCGCCGGGCGTGCTGTTCACCGAATCCGGCGAACCCCTGTAGAGAAACCGCGTCCACGCACGTCGTAGTGATGTGAGGGGTATCGGACTCCTCGCTCACGAGGAAGGATGACGGTATGTACTACCTGGCTCTGTTGACCGGCCGCGAGGACGAATCCGTCGCGCGACCGGGTACGGCCGAGTTCGACGCGGAAGTCGCGCAGTACGCGGCGTTCGACGCGCGGGTGGGTGAGGTCATCGCCGGTGGCGCGGCGCTGTATCCCGCCGATACCGCGATCACTGTCCGTCGCGACGGTGGGACGACGCTGGTCACCGACGGCCCGTTCGCGGAACACGCCGAGGTGGTGGGCGGGTTCTACGTATTCGATGTGGCCGATCTCGACGAGGCGATAGCACTGGCCCGCCATTTACCCGCCGCTGCCACCGGAGCGGTCGAACTCCGGCCGCTGGTGCAGTGGCTGCCGCACGGCGAACCGGGCGCGGACTGGTGGATGGCTCTGCTGTGGGAGCACGCCGATTCGGTGGCTGCTCCGGGCACCTCCGAATGGGAGTCCGCGGTGGCCGAGCACGAGCGTTTCGGTGCGCGGGCCGGGGCGGCGATCCGCGGTGGCGGCGCGCTGCGACCACCCGCGACGGCGACCACGGTCCGCTCCGGGCCGGATACGCCGCTGATCACCGACGGTCCTTTCACCGAATCCGCAGAGGTGGTCGCCGGTCTCTACCTGTTCGCGGCACCGGACGCGAGCTCGGCCACGGAACTCGCCGCGCTCATCCCGATCGGCCACAAGGGCGGCACCGAGGTGCGACGGGTGGTCGATCTGAGCGGGTGAGCGGCATCAGGGCCGCGGCCGGGCTCGACGACGTGTATCGCGCCGAGTTCGGCCGCGCGGTGGCCACTGTCGCGCGGCTCACCGGTGATATCGAGCTGGCCGAGGACTCGGTGCAGGAGGCCTTCGCCGCCGCGCTGCGGACCTGGCCGCGTGACGGTGTCCCGGACCGTCCGGGTGCGTGGATCACCACCACCGCCCGCAATCGGGCACTGGATCGGTTGCGCCGCGAATCCTCGCGGTCCGGTAGGGAGCGCGAGGCCGTACGGTTCGCTCCCGATGCCGCCGCGACCGAACCGGGTACGGGCTTCCCCGACGACCGGCTGCTGATGATCTTCACCTGCTGCCATCCCGCGCTGGCGGCGCCGGCGCGGGTGGCGCTCACTCTGCGGTTCGTGTGTGGTCTGCGGACAGTGGAGATCGCCCGGATGTTCCTGCAACCGGAAGCGACCGTCGCGCAACGGATCACCCGGGCGAAGGCGAAGATCCGGCAGGCCCGGATACCACTGCGGGTGCCGCCCACCGACCTGCTGGCGGAACGGGCGCCGACCGTGCTCGCGGTGGTGTACCTGATGTTCACCGAGGGCTACTTCGCGACCGCCGGACCCAGCGCGGTGCGCGACGAACTGTGTGACGAGGCGATCCGGGTCGGGCGGTTGCTCTGTGAACTGTTACCGGACGCCGAACGGGCCGTCCGGTCGGAATGCCACGCATTGCTGGCGTTGATGTTGTTGACCGACAGCCGCCGAGCGCAGCGGCGGACCGGCGACGGAGAACTGGTTCCGCTGGCCGAACAGGACCGGGACGGCTGGGACCGGGCGGCGGTTCGCGCGGGGCTGCACCATCTGTTGCTCGCCGCCGCGGACGGGAACGGCCCGTATCTGGCGCAGGCGCGGATCGCGGCGGCCCATGCCGTGGCGCCGGATTGGGCGGCGACCGATTGGCGAGCAATCGTCGCCGCCTACGACGATCTGCTGACCCTGGCGCCCTCGCCTTCGGCGCGGGTCAACCGTGCGATCGCTGTGGGTCTGCGTGACGGTCCGGAAGCCGGGCTCACGGCGCTGGCCGAAGTCGCCGGCGATCGGCGGCTGGCCGGTGGGCAGCTCGTCGTCGCCGCACGTGCCGACCTGTACCGGCGGGCGGGCCGCCACACCGACGCGGCGCGCGAGTACCGGGCTGCGATCGCGGCGGCCGGCAACGACCCCGCCCGCCGCTATCTACGCCGCAGACTGGCCGAAATGGAGATGTTCGACCGTCCCGAACCCATGTAGTGCTTCGTTCAGCGCCACCAGTCGTCGAGCGGCGTGACCGGGACGGCCCGCTTGTGCCGAGTGTTGCGGAAGACCGTTTCGATACGTTTCGCCACTTCGTCGGTGACGTCCTTGCCCTCGAGGTAGTCGTCGATCTCGCTGTAGCGCAGGCCGAGTGCTTCTTCGTCCGGAAGTGCCGGACGGTCGTCCTCCAGGTCGGCGGTGGGCACCTTGGACGACAGCCGCGCGGGCGCGCCCAGTTCCGCGAGCAGTGCCGCGCCCTGCCGCTTCGACAGACCGGTCAGCGGGGTCACGTCCACGCCGCCGTCACCGTATTTGGTGAAGAACCCGGTCACCGCTTCGGCAGCGTGATCGGTACCGACCACCAGCAGGTTCTCTTGGCCGGCGAGGGCGTACTGGATCACCATCCGCTCGCGGGCCTTGATATTGCCGCGCACGAAATCTCGTAGTTTGCCCACCTTGAGGGCCGAGGCCACCTCGGCCGCTACAGCATTGGCCCCGGGCCGGACGTTCACCACCACCGATTCGTCGGGCGCGACGAATGTCATGGAGATGCGGGCATCGGCTTCGTCGGCCTGTACGCCGTAGGGCAGCCGCACCGCGACGAATCTGGCCTCGTGGCCTTCGGCGCGCAGCTCCTCGGCGGCCAGCTGGCACAGTCGTCCGGCGAGGGCGCTGTCCTGGCCGCCGCTGATGCCGAGCACGAAACCCTTTGCCGGTGTGGCGCGCAGATAGCCCTTCAGGAAATCGACGCGGCGCCGAACCTCGTCCTTCGGTTCGATGTTCGCCAGCACACCCAACTCGGAGATGATCTGTTCACGCAGGTTTCCCATGCCGGATCACTCTACTGCGCGGTGGAATCGGCTACGCGACGAACAAGGGCTTCCCAGTTGTCGCCGATCTGCTCGCGGCTGTAGCCGAGGGTCCGGATCTGATGCAGGACGAGAGTCGCGCCGAGTGCCGCGAGCAGCGCATCGGCCAGCAGGGTGGGGTCGGCGGCGGCTCCCGCGTCGCGCAGCAGCATCGTCACATGAGTTTTCAGAACGAGGTACGGCCCACTGCTGTAATGGTTTTCGGACGAACCGAGTTCGGCTGCTCGATGCAATTCGCCCTCCACTTCGATATCGAGCAGCCGTGCCCGCCCGAACGCGACGAGTCGCTCCACCGGTGGTGCTCCGGGCCCCAGCGGTGGCGGACCGAAGATGAACGCTTCCTGGGCCAGGATCTCGGAATGGTCCAGTAGGGCGTACATGAGACCGGTGCGGTTGCCGAAGCGCCGGAACACGGTGCCCTTGCCGACACCGGCTCGTTTCGCGAGCGCGTCCATGGTGAGGGCATCGACTCCGTGTTCGCGGACGAGTTCCTGCGCGGCGTCGAGCAATCGGCGCCGGTTGCGCGCGGCGTCCGCGCGTTCGGTGGGTTCGGTGGCCCCGGGTAGCGCGGGACCTACTCGCTGCGGCGGTTGCAGCGCCAGCGCGAGGGGCTGTGCCGCGGCCGGCTCGGGCACGGGGGTTTGCGGTGGTTCGGCCGGGGGTCCGGAGTCGGTGGAACCCGGGCTGAGTGTGTCGTAGCTCACGGCGCTGTGCGTCCCTCCGGAGGAATGTAGCGGACCGTGGTCCGGTTAGTCTGGGCAGTGGGATCGTCACACAACTAGTACCGCAGGAGTGAACATGAGTCAGACCCGTATCGTCGCCCTCGTCGGCAGCCTTCGGGGCGCCTCGATCAGCCGGCAGATCGCCGAGGCGGCGGCCTCGACCGCGCCCGCGGGCGTCGAGGTCTCCATCTACGAAGGTATCGGCGATATTCCGTTCTACAACGAGGATATCGACGTCGCGGGTTCGGTACCGGCCACCGCCCAGGCGCTGCGCGACGCGGTCGCGGCGAGCGATGGGCTGCTGGTGGTCACCCCGGAATATAACGGCACCCTGCCGGCGGTGCTGAAGAACGCCATCGACTGGCTGTCCCGGCCGTACGGCGCGGGCGCGATCGGCGGTAGGCCGGTAGCCGTACTGAGCGGTTCGATCAGCCCCAATGCCGCCAAATGGGCGCACGCCGACGCGGTCAAGTCCGTGGGTATCGCCGGCGGCAAGATCGTCGAGGAGGCGCATCTGCATTACGCCGGATGGGGCGAGCGGTTCGCCGCCGGCCACCCGCGTGAGGACGGCGACGTACAGCGTGAGCTGACCGAGGCCGTCCAGGTTCTGGTCACTGCGGCCAGTGGAGAACTCGTCTCCGCCTGATCCCGTAGCGGTACGCGAAGGGCCGCCTCGTCTCTGGACGAGGCGGCCCTTCGCGTTTCCGATCGGTCGGTTTCCTACGGGGCTCGAGGGCCTGCTGGGATGCGGAGCGACTGGTGTGACAGGCGTAATCTCCTGCGTTTGCTGAAAGAGAGCTGGCTCGGTGGATTTGTGATCTGGACCACGGCGAACGCGGCGTGTCGAGTTGCTGTCCTGCGGCTTACAGAGGTGAAATCACACCGTTGTGACTCGCAACATCTCGTGTTGTTTCTTTCTGTCGGCCACTAGGTGTAGTGTCATCGATGCTTGGAGACGGCGGCGCAATCGGCCCGCCGGCACCGGGCGGAATCGGCCCGGACATGGCGTTTCAGGGCTGGTCCTCGGAGTTTGCGCAGATCATCCGATTGTGCCGACACACCGCACAACACAGACGGGTCACCGGCTGGATCAGTCATGCGGTGAGCTCGGCCCGGAGGGCGGCGGACCGTCACCACGAAGGCCGCGAACACCGCACATAGGCACAGGAGAGAGGGACTCGAATGATCACCGTGTACACCAAGCCCGCTTGCGTGCAGTGCAACGCCACCTACAAGGCCCTCGACAAGGTCGGGGTGGAATACGAGGTCGTCGATATCTCCGAGAACGCCGATGCCCGCGACTTCGTGATGGCCCTCGGCTACCTGCAGGCTCCGGTCGTCGTCTCCGGCGACGAGCACTGGTCCGGCTTCCGGCCGGACCGCATCAAGGCACTGGCCACCGTCGCCGCCTGAGCGCATCAGGCCCGACGGCGGCAGCGCAGTGACCACATAGGGCCCGCGCTCGGGCGCAACAGACACAGCCTGAGCACTACCGGGTCCGAAACCGGTCGGGGGAGCAGGGGAGGTGAGATGTCGGAATCGAATTCGCTGGTCTATTTCTCCAGCGCTTCGCAGAACACACACCGATTCGTCGAGAAGCTGGATATCCCGGCGCTCCGGATACCCCTGCACACCACCGAAACACTGCGTGTCGACGAACCCTACGTGCTGATCGTCCCCACCTACGGGGGCGGTCGGCACGTCCTGGGTTCGACCCGACCGGACAAGGAATTCGTACCGCGCCAGGTCGCGAAGTTCCTCAACGATCCGCACAACCGCGCACTCCTGCGCGGAGTGATCGCGGCCGGGAACACGAACTTCGGTGACACCTTCTGTTTCGCAGGTGATGTCATCTCCCGCAAATGCGGGGTGCCCTACCTGTACCGCTTCGAACTCATGGGAACCGCCGAGGACGTAGCCCGCGTCCGTGAGGGATTGGGATTGTTTTGGCAGCAACAACGACAGCACCAGCAGGTATGACCGCCCGCCTGGAGCAGCCCCCGCAGCGCACCGGCGACTCCGGCGAGGTCCTGGACTACCACGCCCTCAACGCGATGCTGAACCTGTACGGTCCGGACGGCGAGATCCAGTTCGACAAGGATCGCGAAGCCGCCAACCAGTACTTCTTGCAGCACGTCAACCAGAACACCGTCTTCTTCCACAACCTCGACGAGAAGCTCGACTACCTCGTCGAGGAGAACTACTACGAACCCGAGGTGCTCGACCAGTACAGCCGGGCCTTCGTGAAGAAGCTGTTCCAGCAGGCCTACGCGGCGAAGTTCCGGTTCCCCACCTTCCTCGGCGCCTTCAAGTACTACACCTCCTACACCCTCAAGACCTTCGACGGGAAGCGCTACCTGGAGCGGTTCGAGGACCGGGTCTGCATGGTCGCGCTCACGCTGGCCGCCGGTGACGAGGTGCTCGCGGGCAAACTCGTCGAGGAGATCATCGCCGGCCGCTTCCAGCCGGCCACCCCGACCTTCCTCAATTCGGGCAAGAAACAGCGCGGTGAGCCGGTGTCCTGCTTCCCGGCGGGTACCCCGGTGGATACGATCGACGGCCCGCGGCCTATCGAAACTCTGCGTACAGGGGATCGGGTTCTCTCCCACGACGGTTCGTATTCGGTGGTCGAGGAGCTGATCGAAAATCCCAACGACCAGGCACTGATCTCGATTTCGCATTTCGGGCACAAGGAGCCGATCCGGTGCACCCCGGAGCATCCGATCCTGGTCTGGACCGACCGTGAGGTTGTCACCCTGATCGACGGCGACGGCGCCGACCCGTTCAACGGGTTCGTATGGCTGGCCGCGCAGGACGTCCGGCCGTCCGATTTCGTTGTGACCGCGGCGCCGCTGGACACCCGCGACCGTCGAGTGTTCGATCTGATGGACTTCGTCGGAGAGGGCGTCTACGAAGAAGTCGACGGCTCGATCCGCAAGGTCAACGGAGACGCGAAGCACAGGAACAAGCAGCGTCACCATCAACGATTCGTCGCTGTCAACCGCTACGTCGAGGAGTCCTACGAACTCGGCTTGATCCTCGGTTGGTACCTCGCCGAGGGACATGTATCGAAGCGGTCCGGAGTCGAAGGCGTCCAGCCGAACGGCGTGCACTTCACGTTGGGTGCCTACGAAGTCGAGTACCACGTCGAACTGGGCATGGCTTTCAAGCAGGTATTCGGGGTCGACCTGTCGCTGCACACGAACCACTCCGACCACTCGACCAAGATGGTGTGCAACAGCAAGGTCGTAGCGTCGCTGCTGTTGTCGCTGGCGGGGACCGGGTACAACAGGAAGCGTCTGGCGCATGATGTGATGACCGCGGACGGAGAATTCCAGCGCGGCCTGCTCGCGGGTTTGTTCCGTGGGGACGGTTGCTGCACCACCGGTGGAATGGTGCTCGATCTGGTGAACCCTGAACTGATCGATCAGGTCCAGCTGCTCCTGCGACGGCTCGGGATCATGTCGGTGGTCCGCACATACGTCAACCAGGCCGGAAGCCCGACCGGCCAGGTATTCGTGCCCGGTCTACCCGGCACCAACGAAGAGTTCATCTTCGATATCGACAAGAACCTGCACAACTACACCGGTCGTAAGGGCACGAAACGTTCGACCTATCAGGTGGTGCACGGGCGCCATGTCTACGGTATCCGTGCGATCGAGCGCACCGATGAGACGCCCGAGAAGGTGTACAACCTGCACGTCGAGGGTACGCACACCTATACGATTCGCGGCACTGTTGTGCACAATTGTTTTCTTCTTCGCATAGAGGACAATATGGAGTCCATCGGGCGCTCCATCAACTCCGCGCTGCAGCTGTCCAAGCGTGGCGGCGGGGTCGCGCTGCTGCTCAGCAATATCCGCGAGCACGGCGCCCCGATCAAGAAGATCGAGAACCAGTCCTCCGGTGTCATCCCGATCATGAAGCTGCTCGAGGATTCGTTCTCCTACGCGAACCAGCTCGGTGCGCGGCAGGGCGCGGGCGCGGTGTACCTGCACGCCCATCACCCCGATATCTATCGGTTCCTCGATACCAAGCGGGAGAACGCGGACGAGAAGATCCGTATCAAAACCCTCTCACTGGGTGTGGTGATTCCCGACATCACCTTCGAGCTGGCCAAGAAGAACGAGGACATGTACCTGTTCTCGCCGTACGATGTGGAACGTATCTACGGTAAGCCGTTCGCCGATGTCGACGTCACCGAGAAGTACCACGAGATGGTCGACGACAAGCGGATCCGCAAGTCCAAGATCAAGGCACGCGAGTTCTTCCAGACCATCGCCGAGCTGCAGTTCGAATCCGGTTACCCCTACATCATGTTCGAGGACACGGTGAACCGGGCCAACCCGATCGCCGGCAAGATCACTCATTCGAACCTGTGCTCGGAGATCCTGCAGGTCTCCACCCCGTCGATCTACAACGACGACCTCACCTACTCGCACGTGGGTAAGGACATCTCCTGCAACCTGGGATCGCTGAACATCGCCAAGGCGATGGATTCCCCGGATTTCGCGCGCACCATCGAGGTTTCGATCCGCGCGCTCACCGCCGTCTCCGACCAGACCCATATCAACTCGGTGCCCTCGATCGAACAGGGCAACAACTCCTCGCACGCCATCGGGCTCGGCCAGATGAACCTGCACGGTTACCTGGCGCGCGAGCACATCCACTACGGATCCGAAGAGGGCCTGGACTTCACCAACATCTACTTCTACACCGTCGTCTATCACGCGTTGCGCGCCTCGAACGCGCTGGCGCGGGAACGCGGTACGTACTTCGGGGGGTTCCCGGAGTCGAAGTACGCCAGCGGCGAATATTTCGACAAGTACACCGACCGGGTGTGGGAGCCGCAGACCGAGCGGGTCGCGCGGCTGTTCGCCGACTCGGATATCCGCATTCCCACCCAGGACGACTGGCGGGAGCTGAAGGCCGAGGTCATGGAACACGGCCTGTACAACCAGAACCTGCAGGCCGTCCCGCCGACCGGATCGATCTCCTACATCAACCACTCCACCAGTTCCATCCACCCGGTGGCGTCGAAGATCGAGATCCGCAAGGAAGGCAAGATCGGCCGCGTCTACTATCCGGCCCCGTACATGACCAACGAGAACCTGGACTATTACCAGGACGCGTACGAGATCGGCTACGAGAAGATCATCGACACCTACGCCGCGGCCACCCAGCACGTGGACCAGGGTTTGTCGCTGACATTGTTCTTCAAGGACACGGCCAGCACCCGCGACCTGAACAAGGCCCAGATCTACGCGTGGCGCAAGGGCATCAAAACCCTCTACTACATCCGCCTGCGGCAGATGGCGTTGGAGGGCACCGAGGTCGAGGGCTGCGTGAGCTGCATGCTCTGAAGTCCTGGATCACGCATCCATCGCGGCGGCCGCCGCATCGTAATCACCTTCCCGACGGAAGTGCGGTGGCCGCGCGAACGGTTGATAGCATCAGATAGCATCGATCGCTATATTGGGGTGTATGACGAGGACGATCAGCCAAGCCGAGCTACGCAATGGCAGTGCGGGAGTCATGGATGCGCTGGAAGCGGGGGAGGACTTCGTCATCACCCGCAATGGCCGCCCTGTCGGCGAACTGCGGCCCATCGCTCCGCGGCACAATCTGACGACCACGGAACTGAAAAGGCGACTCACCAGGTTTGCGAGCACTTCGAACGCTGCGAACGAGCGTGCGGAAATCGACGCCGCGTTCGGAGAGGACAGAGTGGATGACTGAACCGGGGGCGAAGTTCCGCTACCCCGTCGGCCTGTTGGATACGTGTGTACTCATCGACTTGACCATCATCGACGATGCGGACCTTCCGATTCAGCCGAAGATCAGTACGGTGACGCTCGCGGAGCTGGGCTTGGGCGTGGCTCTGGCATCGGATGCGGAAACGCTCGCGCTCCGAACCGAACGACTCCTGGAGATCGAGCACGCTTTCGATGCACTGCCGTTCTCCTCTACCGCGGCGCGACGGTTCACCTCGATGGCGAAACTGGTGCTGGCGGCCGGACGAAGCCCGAAACCACGCAAAATGGATCTGATGATTGCTGCCATCGCCTCGGCGAACGATCTCCCATTGTTCACACGCAACGTGGACGACTTCACAGGCCTGGATCCGTTGCTGACGGTGGTCGCGCTCTGAAAGTCCGCCAACGAGTCCGACCCGCGGCGGATAGCGAAGATGGAGGTACGCCGGGCTCTAGTCGGTGAGTGCCGGGAGCACCTCGCGCTCGAAGAGTTCGATACCGCTGGTGTCGTAGGCGGCTTCGGGGAAGTTGAAGATGGCGTAGCCCAGGCCACGATCGCGGACGGCGGACAATTTCTCCACGATCTGTTCCGGGGTCCCGACCGCCGCGCCGCCGCTGTTCAGGTTGTCGACGTAGGCGCGGGCTTTCTCCTCGCCCAGGACGGGAGCGATGCGGGCGGTGTGCTCGGCTTTGCGCTGTTCGACCTCGGCCTCGGTGGCGCCGATGGCGACATTGAAGTTGGCACTGCGCACGATGGCGTCGAAATCGGTTCCCACATCGGCGCAATGCGCGCGCAGGATCTCCGATTTATGGGTGAACTCGTCGGGGCTGTTCCCGGCGAAGTTCGTGTAGTTCGCGTACTTCGCGGCGATACGCAGTGTTTTCTTCTCACCGCCGCCCGCGATCCACAGCGGTAGGCCGCCTTCCTGGGCCGGTAGCGGGCGCACGATCGCACCGTCCACCCGGTAGTAGCGGCCGTCGAGGGTGGCGGTGCCGGTCTGCCAGGCCTGGCGGAAGATCTGCACACCTTCGTCGAGGCGGCCGAGCCGTTCCCCGGCGGTGGGGAAACCGTATCCGTAGGCCCGCCATTCGTGTTCGTACCAGCCGCCGCCGATACCCATCTCGGTGCGGCCGCCGGAGATCAGGTCTACCGTCGCGGCGACCTTGGCGAGGTAGGCGGGGTTGCGGTAACTGATCGCGGTACACATCTGGCCCAGTCGCACCCGCGAGGTGGTGGCGGCGAAGGCCGACATGAGGGTCCATGCCTCGTGGGTGGCCTCCTCGGTGGGCTCCGGGACGGTGTGGAAATGGTCGTACACCCACAGCGACTCCCACACCGGGTTCGCATCGGCGCGGGCCGCCAGGCCCCGCATCACCTCCCAGTGGGTAGCGGGTTCGAGACCGACCAGGTCGAGACGCCACCCCTGCGGGATGAAGATTCCGAAGCGCACAGCACTCTCCTCAGATGTCGGGCCCGGGGCCGCTGCGAGATATCTCGTCCTCCACTCTGGCCATATAGGGCCGGACAGGCAATGTTTGCGCGCAGGGTGCGTCCGATCCCAGGTTCCGGTGCTCGATATCTCGATACTTGACTACGACGCAGCGTCACACCAGAAACTGGTGCGGTGAGGATCAGTGAAATTGCCACGGCCGCCGGAACGACCCCGCGCGCCGTCCGCCACTATCACCGGCTGGGCCTGCTTCCCGAACCGGTCCGCCCCGACAACGGCTACCGCGATTACGGAATGGCGGAGCTGGCGCGACTCATGCGAATCCGCTGGCTCGCCGAGAACGGGTTGTCGCTGGGTGCGATGGCCGCGGTGTTCGCGGCAGAGCCCGGAACATCGGATACCGAAGACCTTCGCGCTGATCTGGCGGCTCTGCACGACGAGATCTCCCACCGCGTGGCTCAGCTCGTCCGTAAGAAGGAAGGGCTGGGCCGGATGCTGGCCACCGTCGATGCGGGCCGGGCGCTCACCGCGTTACCCGTGGAGCTCGCCGACGCGCTGGACGCCGCCCGGGAGCGGGCCGATGATCTGGAACGGAGCGCGCTCAACCGGGAGCGCGATCTGCTGGAGATCATCGCCATCTCGGGCGACACCCCGGACGAGATGTTCACCTGGTTCGCGCGCGCGATCTCGGACACCTCGGCGCGGGAGAGCTATCGCCGGATGCTCCGTGGTTGGGAGCAGTTGCGCGGCCGGGCGGTGGAGCAGTGCGGGGAGCTGATCGGACAGGTGGCGCACGAACTCGCTGCGGGCTTACGTGCTGCCGATTTCGACTCGCTGCTGGCTTCCGGCGCTGCGAGCGGACCCGACTTTTCGCCGGCGGAACTCGTGCCCGATCCGGCTCAGCGCCGGGCGGTACTGCGTGCGATCGAACTGCTGACCGGCCACCCGGACACCCGGCCGTGACCGGGCGGACAGCCAAGTTCCTACACAACCGGTGCCGGGCCCACCGCGGGGTCTGGTTGTGGCTGAGGCGGCGAACCGATTGCGATGGCCGGGAGCATGAGCCGTTACCCGCTACCCAGGGGGTGCTGGCGCTGCCGCTGGCTTTCCTGGTGGCGACCGTGCTGGAGATGACAGTGCTCCACATTCTGATCCCGTGGGCGTGGCTGAGCGTGCTGCTCGGCGTGCTGACGCTGTGGTCACTGCTGTGGGTGTTCGCGGTGGTCGTCGCCGATATCGCCTACCCGCACTACGTGACCGACCGGGCGCTGGTGCTGCGCCGCGGCGGCCGTGAGATCGCGACCATCGCGTTCGACCGGATCGCGGCCGTCGCCGAACATCGCCGCTACAACCACACCGGAACGGCCCTCGAGGGCGACCGCTTGTTCCTCGCCGGCCCGGACGGCACCACCGTCGATGTGACACTCCGCGAACCGGTCGGGGTCCGGGTCGAGTCGCTACTGCCCAGCGGTCGGATCTCCGCCGAGGTGACCCGGATCAGCCTGTTTCTCGATAATTCGGCGGAGCTACGCGGCGTGCGGACACGCCCGGGAGTGTGAAACGCCGTGTGGCGAACCTTCCGATGCGGACTTCCCATGATCAGGATGTACTCTGATCATGAGTGCGTTCGCATTCATAGACAGTTTTCCGGAACGGGCGTGAATCCACGCGCGCAGCGGCGACCGAACGAGGAGGTGGTGTTGCAATGCGCAGCGAACCTCCCAGTCGAAGGCCGCGCGGCGTCGTCCGCCCGCTTTTCCGCTAGCAGCGACTGTCGGCGGAGCGGCCCGGCTCGGCGCCTCGCGGTGTGACTTTCCTTCGAAATCACTCGCTAATTACTGCTGTGCCGAGGACTCTCATGTCGCAGATCGATCTCATCGAAGTGCCGACGACGCTGTCGGAATCCCTCCAGAACGTGGTCGAAAGCCACCGTGTGGACGCCGCGCTGCACTGGTTGGACAATCATCCACCACACGTCATCGCCGACGAACTCGCCCGGATGGACGCGGTCGAGGCCGGTGTGGCGTTCCGGTTGCTGGACAAGGATCTGGCGCTGGCGGTGTTCGAGGAACTCGAGCCGGTCGATCAGCAGCAGATCCTCCAGGGCCTGCGTGACCAGAGCTTCCGCGAACTGGTCGAGGGGATGGCGCCCGACGACCGGGCGCGCATGCTGCGCGAGGCTCCCGCGAAGGTGGCGAAGAAGGCCCTCGCCGGGCTGAGTCCGCGCGAACGCCGGATGACCGCCGCCCTGCTCGGCTACCCGGAGGGATCGGTCGGGCGGTACATGTCGCCCGAGGTCGTCGCGATCCCCGGGACCCTCACCGTCGCCGACGCCTTGCGCACGGTTCGCCTCAAGGGCGGTAACGCCGAAACGGTCTACACCCTGCCCGTGGTCGACGCGAGCCGCCGCCTCCAGGGCATCGTGGAACTGCGTGAACTGGTGCTCACCGGCCCCGACACCATGGTCGCCGACCTGGTGGTCACCGAACCCGCGTTCGTCCGCGCCACCGATTCGGCCGAGAAGGCAGCGCGCCTCATGCGCGAGACCAACGACATCAACCTGCCGGTCGTGGACAGCGAGGACCGCTTGGTCGGGCTGCTCACCATCGACGACGCGGTCGAGGTCATCGAGGCCGCCGACAGCGAGGACGTCGCCAAGCAGGCCGGTTCGGCTCCCTGGGAGGGCCACTACATGGCGGCCGGGGTGTTCCAGCTCGCCCGCTACCGCGCGCTGTGGCTGATGCTGCTGCTGGTCGCGGCGACACTGACGGTGAGCGTGACCGGTTTCTTCGAGGCGACCCTCGAACAGGCTGCTCAGCTGGCGCTGTTCATTCCCTTGCTCATCGGCGCGGGCGGTAACGCGGGTGCTCAGGCGGCGACAGCGTGTGTGCGTGCGGTCGCGGTGGGTGAGGTGCGTGGCGGTGACCTGCTCAAGGTCATCTGGCGGGAATGCCGGGTGGGTTTGGTCCTCGGGACCATGCTGGCCGTGGTCGGTGTGGCCATCGGCGGGCTGTTCGTGGGCCCCCGGGTCGCGGTGGTCGTCGGCGTCACGCTGGTACTCATCTGTGCCTGGGCCGCCACCATCGGCGGCACGATGCCCCTACTCGCCAAGCGACTGCGGATCGACCCGGCGGTGGTGTCGGCACCGATGGTCACGACGCTGGTCGATGCCACCGGTCTGATCATCTATTTCACGACCGCGAAGCTGGTTCTCGGTATTTGACGCTGCGCGAGTGCCATCAGCTATTCGCCGACAGGCACGTGGAGGGTGTCGTCGAAATGGTTCTCGACGCCACCGTGCACCACGACACGCCCGTTACCGCGGACCGCCTGTTCGGCTGGCACGCCGCGCTTTTCCCGACCGGATACTCGGGCCGGACCCGGATCTCCATCGGCTCGTGGCGCACCGACGACGCCGGACCGATGCAAGTGGTGTCCGGGGGTTACGGCCGGGAGCGGGTGCACTTCGAGGCACCGCCGGCCGCGCGGCTGGACGCCGAGATGGAGAAGTTCCTGGACTGGATCGATACCGATACCGCGGAACCGGCGATCATCAAAGCCGGACTCGCACATCTGTGGTTCGTGACCGTGCATCCCTTCGACGACGGAAATGGGCGCATCGCCCGCGCCCTCGGTGATCTGTGGCTGGCGCGCGCCGACCACAGCACTCGGCGGTTCTACAGTCTTTCCGCACAGATCCAACGCGACCGCGCGGCCTACTACCGGGTCTTGGAACGCACCCAGAAAGGCGCCCTCGACGTGACAGGGTGGCTGACCTGGTTTCTCGAAGCGCTGCATCGTGCGATCGTCCAGTCCGACGAGACGGTCGACAAGGTCTTGCTGAAGTCCCGTTTCTGGCGGCGCTGGCAGCAGATTTCGATGAACGACCGCCAAATGACGATGCTGAACCGGATCCTGGACGGATTCGACGGCGAACTCACCACTCGTAAGTGGGCGGTCATCACCAAAAGCTCTCAGGACACCGCACTGCGGGATGTCAACGAACTCGTCGGCCTCGGTGTGCTGCGGCGATCGAACTCGGCTGGTCGCAGCACCTCCTATGAGCTTGTCGGGCTTTGAGGTCCGCGGGAGACGACGCGAACTCGATCGGCGGCACCGGACACCGTGACCGACCGCCACTACCGAATGGCTGGTGACCAGCCGCCGACCAGTAGCCGGATACTGCCTGGCCCTATCCACGTGGCGGTCGGCTGCGGGTGCCGGCTATCGGAAAAGCGTGTACCGGTCGATCGGAAACGCGCAGGTCCATAGCGCGTCCGTGGTCGCTCATCGCATCCTTCTCCACGGATGAGATGTGAACGCAGGGGCGCAATCGCCGCACGGAATCGACAGAGTCGCAAGCGGCGACGCCGCCGGCCGAGTGGAAACGAGACAGATATCAACAGCATGACACCAGACGAGACGTCGCCCGGAAAGGCGGGCGACGCGACGACAGCAGTGATACCGGGACGTGTTGTCTTCGAACCGGTTCGTATATCCGCAGCCAGCGGCCCGGCGTGGGCCGCTATCGACGACGCCTTCCGCCCGGCACGACGTGCGGGCCGAAATCCGGGGAGTTCGAAATGACCGATCGATTGTTCGCCGGTATCGCCGGTGTGCTCACTGTGACAGGCGCTGCCCTGGTCTGCGCGGCCGGGCCCGCCGCGGCCGCGGAGTACGCCCTTCCGTGGAACGGCACCGTCGCAAGGGTTTTCAGTGCCTCCAGCGACGGACCCAACCGCTGGACCGAGGCCTCGGTGTGGGCGCCCGCGGACCGAGACGCTGTCCTCAAATACACCACCCACGATCAGACGTTCACCGGATACCACTATTTGTTCGCGCATGTGAAGAACGATCCGGCGTTGCAGCACAGCGTGAAGGTGGACACCTGGATCACCGGGTTCATGATCTGCAAGAGCGAGGCCGCGAACGCCGAGTGCTCGGACTGGAAGGATCTACAGAAGTGACCGGGAAATCGGTGAAACTCTGCGCGGCAATGGTGTTCACGGGCGCGGCGATGGCGTGGTCGGCCGCACCGGCATCAGCGGCGGACCACGTGGTCGGAAGGCGAGGGGTCGTGGTCACCGTATCCGGGGCGAACTCGAAGGTCGTTCACGTGCGGACTCCGTTCGGGCTGCTGGGGTCGGCGAACTACACATATGTCGGCCCCGACGGTCTGGAACAGGACGGGTGGATCGGCGCCCACTTTCCAGTCGGCTTGGACGCGACAGAGGTCGCGCCCGGCAGGATCACACAGGTGAGTGCTTGCGTCGCGCAACCAGGCGCCTATCTCCAGGAATCCTTCTCGGGGAAACCACCCGGCTGGACCTGCTCACCGGGCCTGGCGCTGTAGGCAACGCCGTTCGGTTCGGATCCGATCGAGAGGGAGATTTGAACCACCGTGTCGTCGCACTGTACCCGACGGCAAGCTGGTAAACCGCTGCTCTGCAACGCACTTCGAGTCGATATGTGCGTTGCAGAGCCGCGTCCGTTCTCTCTCGCGGTATGCTGCGATTTCCGTGTAATGCTCGACAGCGGCCCCGCTACATATGCCGAGCTCGGGCAGTGGAGGCGAGCCGTGAACAGAAGACCGTTGCCGTTGGCCGGTCACCGTGTGCTGCGGACCCCCGATGTCGACGAGGCCCGTGACGTGATCGGCAAGGTGCTGCAGGCACCCCACGATGTCAGGATCACCGGTGGGGCCCACCGGTTCGAAGCCCGGCAGAACGCGGTATCGCTGGGGCGGGTCGCGCTCGCCGCGCTCGACTACGGTGCCGGTGCCGAGGTAAAGGTCACCCCACGCCACACCGACAACCTGTATCTGGTGCACATCCAGCTGGCCGGCGCCGTCGGCGCGGTCAGCGGGGAGGAACGAGCGACAGCGACGAGGGCGTGCGCGACGATAGCTCAGCCCCACGAACCGTTCATGCTGGATTGGCCGGCCGAGAGCCCGATGCTGCTGGTGTGGTTCGACGCGTCGTACATGAAGTCGATATTGCAGCAGATGATCGGCGGCGAGTTGACGGGCCGACTGCGGTTCGAACTGGGCCAAGACCTCACGGCCCCACCGATGCGGGCCTGGCTGGACCAGGTGCGGCTCGTAGTCCGCGAGATCGACCAGGGGCAGCGGGTCGCCACTCACCCCCTCGCACTACGCCACCTGCACGACCTGATGATCACCGGCCTGCTGCTCGGCGCCCGCCACTCGTACTCCGAACAGTTGCACGGCGACCGGTCCACGCCGGTGGCCTCGAAGGTCGAACGGGCGGTTGATTTCATGCGGGTGCACGCGGCGGAACCCATGACCGTGACCCGGCTGGCGGCCGCCGCAGGTGTCGGTGTGCGGACCTTGCAGGAAAGCTTCCGCAGGCACCTGGATACGACCCCCACGGCCTACCTCCGGCGGATACGGCTCGAACACGTCCGGACCGAACTGGAGCAGGCCGATTCGCAGGAGACGACGGTATCGGCGATCGCACTCCGTTGGGGTTTCACGCATTTCGGCGATTTCGCCAGGTCCTACCGGCTGGCCTACGGCGAACGACCCAGCGAGACCCTGCGGAAATCCCCCCGGAAGTAGTCGCTGCCGACCCCGGCACCGAAGGCCGGGTCGGTGGCCGATGCCCGGTAGCGGCGGGGAAACGTGTTGGGACGGCGAGGCATCCAACGTTGGGCGGGAGGTCTCTGGGCGGTTGCGTCGGCTTTTTAGCGCCGGTAGCGTCTGGGTCAGCCGGCAGCAAGGGGGCGGAGACGCCGGTCCTCCCCAAACCGGACCAGTGGTGTCATCGGTGGTGGAGGTCGGGAATCGTGGTCACGGGGAAACGCAAGCTACTGGTCGCGCTGGTCGGCGGGATGGTACTGGCGCTGACTGGGTGTGAATCCTCCATCGAGGGAGCAACAAACGTGTCGGCTACTCCGGCCATGGCGGCGGTACCCGCAGGGTACAACGCGTGCACAGATGTCCCGCAGAGTGTGCTGGACGCGGAGGGTCTGAAGATGCCGATTCCGGACGATACGGATTTGTCGAGCGGAGCGAAGTGGCGCGGGTGTATCTGGGCGCAGCCGGATGGGTATGCGGTCAGTATTCAAACGACGAATCTCACCCTGGATATGGTGCGGGACAAGAACTTTCCCGATGCTACGGAGTCCACGATCAGCGGCCGGGAGACGCTGTCCACGAGGCGTCCGGGCGATGAACCGGAAGAGTCCTGTTACGTAAACGTCGAAATGACCGGCGGTAGCCTGCAGTTCGGATTGACCAATCCGTCGTCCGCTCCTGACACCGGGCATCTGGATACTTGCGAGCTGGGCAGGGCGCTGGCAGAGAAGGTTGTGCCGTCGATACCTGCGGATATGTAGCGTATCCGGCGCGCTACGGACACTGGGAGGGAGAGTTATGAGTGACGAATCGGCGCCACGGCCGATGGCCAATATGCTTGCCGCAGCCAACGAAGGACAGACCACTATTCAGATGTCGCCTGAGGAGTTTGTTTATCTCGAGCGTGACTGTGAAACGTTCAAGATCGCAATCCGGCAGATACAACGCCTTGCCGACGAGATCGGCGACCAGGATCATTGGGGTCTCGGAGAAGCGAACAACGATCTGTATTCCGCACGTGCCATGGTGGGTCGCTACAAAGTGAAAGCCAAGGGTGCAGAGGATGGCAACAGCGTCCATCTGATCATGGAACAGCATTTCAAGATTGCCGAGGACATCCAGAACGTCTTCCGTATTATGCGTGACCAGATGGTACAGGCCGATAGCGAATGGGCGGCCGCCTTCAACTCGTTGAATGCCAGCCTTCCCGAACGCCCACCCGTCGAACCGACGCCTGGTCCGCACATCTTGCCTGACGGGTCCACCCGATGAGCAAAGTGCCGGAATTCGAGAACCCGATCATCTTGAACGGCGGGGAGAATCCCGACAGCTGGGATCACCCCACGATCAAAGGCGCGTTCGACCCACTCCTTGTCCAGGACGCGATAGATCAGGCCGAAAAATACTGGCAGATGCGGCAATCGTGGGAGCAGGGCGTCGAGACCTTCATCCGGTCCGTGCAGGCTTCGCTCGCTCAGGCATGGTCCGGCCCAGCGGCCGAACAGACCAAGCGAGCGATCCAGGACTACATCGATAAGCAGGCCCGCCCGGTAACGCCCGCACTCGAGCTGCTTTCCGCTGGTGTTCGCGATGCGGCCAATGCCATTGTGAACACCAAGAACAGCGTGGGTGAGCCGATGGACACCGATGGGTTCATCGACAGTTGGTGGAACCCGTTGGTTCACGACGACGAGATCTCGCGGCGAACTCAGGAGGCCCGGGCGGCCATGACCACCCATTACGTCACCCCGTTCGGGCAGCTGGACGGCAAGATTCCGGTGATCCCCGTGCCCACCGGCCCGACCAGTACCACCGATATTCCCGCGCCTCCACCCGCCGGATATCCCGGCACCTCGAACCCCACCACGTCGGATACCGGTAATTCGACCGGCGCTGCACCCGGCGAAACCCCTACCGGAGAGACCCCCGGTGATCCGGAGGGCGAGACCCAACCGGAGACTCCCGGCGACGATGAGGCAGGTCAGCCGACCAGCACCGATCCCGGCGAGACCGCTACCGACCCGGCCGGTACCGAGGTGCCGAGCGCTACGACACCCACGGTTCCGGCGAGCACCACTCCCTCCGGTGTGACCACCAGCCCGGGCTCTCCGGGTTCCCCGGGTTCTCCGACCGGCTCCCCGGATACCCAGGCGCCGGGGCGGACGGTCTCGGGTGCTCCGAGCACTGTTCCCGGAACACCGGTCGGCGCCGGTGCCGCCTCCTCCATTGCGGGAAACCGGGGAATGGGCGGTATGCCGATGGGCGGCGGGGCCGGGCAGCGGGGAGGCGGGAAAGATGAGGAATCCAACCGCTCGACGCCCGATTATCTGATCAACCAGGAGAACACCGACGAACTGCTCGGTGAAGCACCCCGGACCATCCCCGGAGGGGTCATCGGCGCCAACCCCGAATAACTGCTCAACTTTTCGATTCGGCCGTTCGACCGGCCATCGGGTGGGCCCGCTCCGGCGCGGGCCCACCCGATTACTTCGGACCTGCCGGTACCGCTGTTCCGCATACGACAAGAGGATCGATCGATGGCCGAGTGGGTTTGGGAGCCGGATGATTTCGCGGCGCTGTGGTACAGCGACGCCTACGATCGGTTTCCGACTCCGCTGCGCTACACCAGCCGTTTCGCCTTCAACGACGAAGCCCGGGCCCATCGCCTCACGGTCCGTGACCGGTATTCGCGGGAGGAACGAGCCGGGATCCAGGTCGCGCTCGACACTCTGGGTACCTCCGAGATGCGCATCGAGATCCTCGGCTCCACCTGTGCGCACAAACGCAGTACCGGGCGCGATGACAGGCGCCAATACCGGATCGTCGGGGCACGTACCGAGGCATACGCGGTCATGTTGAGCCAGGTGGGTGCCGAAGGCGATTACGGTCCGATCCAGGTGCGTCTCTTCCGCCCGGAAAATCTCGCGGCCCGTCTGGTTTCTGGTCTCGCCCCCTGCACACCCGGTACCGGGGAAGCGGCCACTTTCCACCCCGGGGATCTGGAACCCCGACAAGAGGCCCATTTCGAGGACCACCGGCGTGCCCGGGCTCGCGAGGAGTATCGAAAGCTGATCGGCCGGGAAAAGGACGGCAGCGGTTGTGCGGTGCTGCTCATGGGGCGTTTCGACGCGGCGACCGAGCCGGCCCGAGTGCTGCGGTGGCACGATATCGCGGGCGACGGCCGTTATACCGAACAGCGCGGTAACCATGTGACGGTTCGACCGGCCACCTCCGCAGAGTTCACCCGCCATTTCGGTACCTGGCTGGACAATGCCTGGCGCCGGTTGGAGGAGGAACGCGCGGACGCCGCTTGGTGAACGACCTGATGCGGCGCCGGTCCCGTGGCAACAGCGGTCGCGATCGTATGGTGCCGGCTTCATCGGATCGGACCGCCGTCCGACTGCGGCGTCCGCAGCCGCGATAGATGGGCGTGGTTCGATTCGTCGAGGGCAAGAGCCGCGGTCCACAACGAAGCATCGAGAGACTCGGGTAGCCGCCAATCCTGCGGGGCGACTGCCGGAAATCGCAGAAGCACCGGGTCTATCTCCGGTAGGTGTCGAGGGATCACGGCCCACCACTACCGGCCGGTGGCATCGATGGTTGCTGCGGCGATGAGATCATCGATCGCGGGCAGTCGCTTCGCCGCGGCGCGGACCGGCGCCGGGATATGCCGGTTGCGTGCAAGGACATCCAGCTGGTCGGCGAAAACGGGGAAGGCGAAACCGAATCCGAAGGTGTCAGGACCCAGTACGGCCCGGAGATGCGCCGCCTGCACATGGAGCGGATTCGGTTCGCCGCAAGTTCGGTCCCGGCCCAGATCGACTCCGGCGCAATCAGCGTGAATGGTGGTGCCGTCGAATCGGAACCCGTACAGCATGGGCAATGTTGCGGCGGGCAAGAACAGCAGGTAGCGGGCTGTGATCTCCGCGATCGATTCGTCGTCAGGATAGCGGATGACGCTCATCCGACCCAGCTCTTCGGAACGGCGTTCGACCAGAACTCGTGCCGGATCGCATCCCAGAGCCGCGTATGTTCCGGCAGTCGTTCCCTGATATCCGCGAGATCCGGCAGGTTGCCCGGCCGAGAGCTCACCGGCAACTCCATCGGGGTGCCGGAAGGAGTTCTCAGGGCAAGGATTCGGATACCTCCGCAGTCCGGTCGCCATACCGCCGACCAGCCGCCGGCCTCGGTCTGCCGCACAGTCGGTTTCTGCGTCCTGGCGCTCTGCTGGAATCCACCGCCCGAGCCGGATCGGGTTCCTCCACGCGGGCGGGCCGGACCGTCGGCGCGCGGTGGCGGGATCGGTTCGTAGCGAGAGATGTTCGCTGCGGCGGCACCGTGCCTCGACGGTGATTCGCCTTTGCGCCACCAACTTCCGTGTATCTCGGGCATGTGGGTATGTTGCTGCAGGTCAGGAACTCGGAGTGTTTCGACGAGAAGGTTTCACGGGATCTGCGTATCGGCCCAGCGCGTTTCTCAGGGCCTGCCTACGATGATTCTCGAACTGAGAAACGCCGAGCGATTCGTTGAGAAACAGGGGAGGCACGATGCCGAGCAAGGCGGATCTCAGCGGCACCACATTGCCGCGGCGGCAGCTGGGACGGGCGTTGCGTGATGCCCGCCACGCTCACGGAGCGACGTTGGATCAAGTCGCGCGGGATACGGAGTTCAGCCGGGCAACGCTGAGCCGTATCGAGTTGGGGCAGTACGAGCGGATCAAGGTTCGCGAGGTCGAATACCTCTGCCGCTACTACGGTTTATCTTCTGAGAAAATGAGCTACTTGAAAGCCGTAGCAGCGCAATCGAGTACAACAGTTTGGTGGCAAGGATATCGCCATGTTCTGGGAGGCGGTTTCACGACTTACCTGGAATTGGAGTCCTATGCTACAGAACTTCAAGTATTCCAGCCACTAATTGTTCCCGGCCTTCTTCAGACGGGCGATTATGCAAGGCAGATATTCGCCAAGTATTCCCCCGGAGAGTCGGAAGACTCTATCGAGGGAAAGGTGGAATTGCGTATGCGTCGATACGCACGACTTACACGGCGACATTTGAGGATCCGGGTCGAGTTCGTAATACATGAAAGCGTTCTACATGCGGTGGTCGGATCGGCTCGAGTCATGGCTGCTCAATGTCGACACATCGCCGATATTAGTGCACGTGACAACATTGAGGTCAGGGTGTTGCCATTTTCTGCGGGGATTCCGACTGGCGGTGTCATGACGCCGTTCATCGTTCTCGGGTTTCTCGACGGAGAGCCGTCGGCAGTTTATGCCGAAGCAGCCCTGGGGTCGACTACTTTCGACGATGCTGAAGACGTGCTGCGCTACCGATCGCTCTATGACCTGATCCGAGCCGCGACTATCGACGAGACGGCTTCCCGAGACCGAATCAGAAAGATAGCAAGGAGATACGAGCAGTGAACGTTGAGTTCTCAGATGTGCAGTGGTTCAAATCCTCGCACAGCGGCAACGACGAATGCGTCGAAGTTGCTTGGCTCGACTCAGGAAGGGTCGGTGTCCGCGACTCCAAGTATTCGGACGGGCCCGTGCTGCGGTTCACATCGACGGAGTGGGGCGCCTTTACCAGCGCTCTTCGTGGCAGCTGCTCACGATGGCGGTGAATCTCGGCCGACGAACGGTCGCGTTCTGGGCCGCGCGCCGCGGTACCGGGCAGGAACTGTGCAAGTCCCTGCGCCCGCGACGCGGTTTCCGGAGGATAGTCAGAGAGTCCGTCGGTGTGCGCTCTGTTGCGGTTCAGGTCGTGCCGGTGCTGAGGCCGCCGGAGATGGTGATGGCTTCGCCGTTGTAGCGAGCCCCGGTGTCGGAGACCAGCAGCAGGATCATCTCCGAGACCTCCGCCGGCTGGATCAGCCCACCTCCCGCTTCGAACATTGCCAGCGCCGCCTCGCGCGTCGGGTTCTCGACATCGGGCATGAGTTCGCGGTAGATGGCGGGGTTCATGATCATATCGGTCTGTACGCCGGAGGGCAGCACCGCGTTCACGGTGATTCCCTGTGCGCCGACCTCTTCCGCCAGCGATTTCACCAGGCCGACCACACCCCATTTCGCGGCGGCGTAGTGGCCGGACTTGCGGGCGCCCATCCGGGCGACGATGGAGGAGGTGGCGACGATCCGCCCTCGGCCGCGCTCGAGCATATGCGGGACCACGGCGCGGAAACTGTGGTAGACGCCGGTCAGGTTCACATCGATCATGTCCCGCCAGGTCTGCTCGGGCATCTCGGAGAGAAAGGCGTTGGACGCGATACCCGCATTGGCCAGCAGGATATCGATATGTCCGAACTCGGAGATCGTTCGATCGGCTACAGCGTCCATCTGTCGCTGATCGCGGACGTCGGCGGTGATCGCGAGGCATCGGCGGCCGGTTTCGCCGACCAACTCCACAGTCTCGGCGAGATCGTCGGGCGAGCCCAGGGCGTAGGGCACGCTCGCGATCGACGCGCCGATATCGCAGACCACGATATCGGCGCCCGCGCCGGCCAGTGCGACGGCGTGCGACCGGCCCTGCCCACGCGCGCCGCCGGTGACGACAGCGACCTGTCCGTCCAACTTCCCCATCGGTTCCTCCCTCGCCGGCTCGACGTTCCCATCCTCACACTCTCGGGATCCGTTGCGGGTGAGGTGGACGGTCGCCTTCGCAGTGTCGGTGGCGTTACCGGGGATCTCCTCCCATAGGAGTAACCCGCCCAGCAATCGGTCAGGAATCGAGAAGCGCCAGGTCTCTCGACACGGCTAGCGTCTGAATGGACGGCACACCGACAACAACCAGGAGATGACAGCGATGGGCGCGAATACCAGCACGACCAGCGCAAAGGGCACAGAAGGCTTCTCCGAGGACGAACGTGCTGCGATGAAGGAGCGTGCTGCGGAACTGAAGAAGGAGACGAACCGTGGTCGTGGCAACAAGGCGGCCACCGAGGAGCTCGACGTGCTGTCGAAAATCGCGGAGATGGAAGTATCAGACCGTGTGGTGGCCGAACGCATCCACTCCATCGTTACCACCAACGCCCCCGAGTTGTCGCCGAAGCTGTGGTACGGACAGCCGGCCTACGCCAGGAAAGGGAAGGTTGTGTGCTTCTTCCGTAGCGGGCACGCCGACAAAGAGCGCTACTCGACCTTCGGCTTCACCACTGAAGCGAACATCGACGACGACGGCGGCCTGTGGCCCACATCGTTCGCCGTGACCGAGATGAGCAGCAAGGCCGAAAAGACGATCACCGCCCTTGTCGAGAAGGCTGGGAGCTGAGGCCACCTCGCGGCCGAACCTGCGGCGGACTGTCCAGGTCTGGGCATGCGGGCCGACAGATCGGCGGAAGGCTGCGGTAACCCGTCGACTCGGCTCCAACGAGTGGACCCGTCACGAATCAGGGTGCGGTGCGACCCTCGTTCGACAGGTCCCAATATTTTCGCCCACGTGACGAGAGCGCGTAGCCACGCGCGAGGCTGACGGTCAACCCGAGTGCCTTGAGCTTGCGCACTCGACGTTTGAGCTGCTCGGCCGGCATTTGGTCGAGAGAGTGAGCGAGGTCGGCGGCAGGCTCTCCGGGTTTCCGTGCGATCGCTCCAAGAGTCTGACGGGTCCACGGCTGCGCGGCTCGGTGGTCGACAGCACCGAGCTGGGCGTGCAGAGCTGCGACCGCGACGACATCCAGGTCATCGCGGACGGCGAGTGCTTCGCGGGGATCGGGCCCGGCAAAGTGCACAGCGATCCGGAATATCGGGTCGCTGACGCGGCCGCGGAATGTCGCACATAGTTCCGGTCGAGTGCGGTATCCGGCTGCCCGGGCATCGTCATCGGTGAGCGCGGTCGCCGCCACTGTGTCCACAGCGCCGATGCCGATGATCCCTGCGGTAGTCATGACAGTCGCGCCGGGGATGATTCGACAGCGAGGCCACCGCCTGTACACGACCCGAACGTCGCCGGCCGCTATCGCGGCCGCGATAGCGTCGGTGAAGATCATGCGATGCCTTTCGCCGCCGCTGTGACGAAATCGTCGAGTTGTTCGACGATGCGGCGGCTGACTTTGCCGGTGGCTCCGGTGATCGGCATCGTTACGACCGCGCCCCCAGAGTGTGCGCGAGTTGGTCGAGGATCACTGCGCGTACTTCAACGGAATCGCCAGGATGCGGCTGTCTCAGAACATACGGAAAAAGCAACCCATCCAGGGTCGCTATGGTCGCATCCGCGATGGCATCGGGCGCATGGGTCGGCTGGAATCGGCCACATTCGATACCACCGGTGATCGCGTCGAGAAACGGCTGCCGGTACTTTCGCTGCAGCGTGATGCTGTGTTGTCGCAGCTCCTCGTCATGTGCGGCGGCGCACCAGAATTCCATCAGCACTCGCCATATCGGGATGGGTGTCCGCAGTCCGCGATCGACCAATATCACCAATTGCTGCCACGGGTCAGCGGACTCACGAGCGGCCTTTTGCATGGCAGACACTTCGTCATCGGTTCCGGTCATCATCGCCTCGACGACCATGTCGGCGCGTGAACCGAAATATCCTTGCAAGGTGCTGACGGCCAGACCGGTCGAGGCCGCGACGTCCTGAAACCGTGTCGCCTGGTATCCCCTATCGGACACGATGTCGAGAACCGCTCTCAGCACGTCACTTCTCCGGCTTGCGCCTGCGCGACGCTTCCTCGCACCGATCGTCATGGCTGTACCGTATCATGATACGGTACAGCCATGACGATTCGGTGGCTCCGGATCGGCCGTGTGACATTTGGCTCAGAGGTTGTCAGCTTTGTCCGAGATGGTCCGACGGGCGTCACCTGCTGTACTGGACGGGAGCCACCCGACGGGTGGTGGTGACAGCAGAGGAGTGGTGATGGCGCAGGCGCCGACAGAGCCGAACATCGACGGATCGCCTGCAACGGCCGGCCGGAAGGAATGGATCGGCCTCGCTGTCCTCGCGCTGCCGACCCTGCTCATCTCCATGGATATGAGTGTGCTGTACCTGGCGATCCCGCAAATCAGCGCCGCACTCGAGCCGAGCAGCTCGCAACTGCTGTGGATCCTCGACGTGTACGGCTTCCTGGTGGCCGGATTCCTGATCACCATGGGCACCGTCGGCGACCGCATCGGACGTCGCAAACTCTTGCTGATCGGCGCGGTCGCATTCGGCATCGCATCGGTCGTGGCCGCGTACTCGAGCAGCGCCGAAGTCCTGATCGCGACCCGGGCGCTGCTCGGCGTGGCCGGTGCGACCCTGATGCCGTCCACCTTGGCGTTGATCCGCAATATGTTCCACGACCAGAAGCAGCGCACCACCGCCATCGGAGTGTGGATGACCAGCTTCATGGTCGGGATGGTGATCGGTCCGCTGATCGGCGGAATAATGCTCGAACACTTCTGGTGGGGTTCGGTATTCCTGGTCGCCGTGCCCGCGATGGTGCTACTGGTCGTCGCCGGACCGATGCTGCTACCCGAGTACCGGGATCCGAATCCCGGCAAGCTGGACCTGCTCAGCGCGGCGCTGTCCCTGGCGGCGGTGATCGGCATCATCTACGGCATCAAGGATCTCGCCGAGAACAGCCTCGGCGTAACCCCGGTCCTGGTGCTGACCGCCGGTCTGGTCCTGGGCGCGGTGTTCATAGCCCGACAGCGGCGGTTGGCGAACCCGCTGGTCGATCTGCGCCTGTTCGGCAACGTCAAGTTCAGTGGCGCACTCATCGCACTGATGGTCACCATGCTGGCAATGGGCGGACTCTTCCTGCTGCTCGCCCAGTACCTGCAACTGGTACTCGGACTGTCCGCGTTCCAGGCAGGTCTGTGGACCATGCCCGAAGCGGCCGCCATGGTGGTCGGAACGGTACTGGTCAGTGCGCTGGCACCGCGGATCCGCCCCGCCTACCTGATGGCAGGCGGACTACTCACCAGCATCGTCGGATACGCGATCTTCACCCAACTCTCCGGCGGCGATGACCTCGCGATCATCGTGACCGGCATGGTGGTGTTCTCCCTCGGGCTCAGCCCTATGTCGGTCCTCGGTCTGGACATGATCGTCGGAGCCGTGGATCCGGCCCGCGCGGGGGCTGCGTCGGCGGTCTCGGAAACCGGCCAGGAGTTCTCCATCGCCCTCGGTGTCGCCGTGATCGGCAGCATCGGCACTGCGGTCTACCGCTCACAGATGACCGATGCGATGCCGACGGGACTCCCCGCGGAGACCGCCGACGCCGCAAAGGACACCCTGGCCGGGGCGCTGCACGTCTCCGGCCAGCTGCCCGAGCAACTCGGCGCGGAATTGGCAACGGCTGCACGGCAAGCTTTCACCCAGGCGCTGGAGGTCAACTCGATCCTCAGCATCGGCCTCACCGCCCTGGCCGTCGGGCTCGTTCTCGTCCTGCTGCGCCATATCCCCGCACCGAACCAGCAGAATGCGGTAGCGGACAAGGAAACCATCGACGCATAACATCCGCCGAGCCGTGCCACCGCTTCAGCGGCTCATCCAGGCCACCTCCCGGCCGTCCCCGAAACCGGCCGAACCGGTGGGGATCGCGGAAACGACCGGTGCTGCGCCGGACGGGTGGGTCAGAAGTCCCAGTCGTCGTCCTCGGTGTTGACCGCCTTGCCGATGACGTAGCTGGAACCCGAGCCCGAGAAGAAGTCGTGGTTCTCATCGGCGTTGGGGGACAGGGCCGACAGGATGGCCGGGTTCACGTCGGTCTCGTCCTTGGGGAACAGGCCCTCGTAGCCCAGATTCATCAGCGCCTTGTTGGCGTTGTAGCGGAGGAACTTCTTGACATCCTCGGTGAGGCCGACTTCGTCGTAGAGGTCCTGGGTGTAGTCGACCTCGTTGTCGTAGAGCTCGAAGAGCAATTCGAAGGTGTAGTTCTTCAGCTCGTCGCGTTCGGCCTGGGTCACCTGCTCGAGCCCGCGCTGGTACTTGTAACCGATGTAGTAGCCGTGCACCGCCTCGTCCCGGATGATCAGGCGGATCATATCGGCGGTGTTGGTGAGCTTGGCCCGCGAGGACCAGTGCATCGGCAGGTAGAAACCGGAGTAGAACAGGAAACTCTCCAGCAGGGTGGAGGCGACCTTGCGCTTGAGCGGATCCTCGCCGCGGTAGTACTCCAGCACGATCTCGGCTTTGCGCTGCAGGTTGCGGTTCTCCTCCGACCAGCGGAAGGCGTCGTCGATCTCGCGGGTGGAGCACAGCGTGGAGAAGATGGAGCTGTAGCTCTTGGCGTGCACCGACTCCATGAACGCGATATTGGTGAGCACCGCTTCTTCGTGCGGGGTCAGCGCGTCGGGGATCAGACTGACCGCGCCGACGGTGCCCTGGATGGTGTCCAGCAGGGTGAGGCCGGTGAACACCCGCATGGTGAGCTGTTTCTCGTCGGGGGTGAGGGTGTTCCAGGACGGAATGTCGTTGGACACCGGGACCTTCTCCGGCAGCCAGAAGTTACCGGTGAGCCGATCCCAGACCTCGGCGTCTTTCTCGTCGGGTACCCGATTCCAGTTGATGGCCGAAACCCGATCGATGAGCTTCATGTTGCTTCCACACCCTTCCCGAGAATCCGACGACTGCCCTGCGCGTGCCGTAACACTACCCCTTGGGGGTTGAATCGCCGAGCGACACCACAACTTGTGTTTCGCGCGTCTAATGCGCTAGGGAGCGGGGATTTTCGGCGCACCAGGACCGCAGGCGCCGAGCGTACTTCAGTCGTCGGTGGGCGGTTTCCGGTGGCCGTCGGATTTTTCCTCGCCCGACGGCGCCATGGCGAGACCGAACGCGAGGCCGAAGCCGATACCCAGTCCGACACCGAGCGCCAGATTGCCGAGCACGACCAGGCCGAGTGGTATCCCGATCGCCAGGCCGATGACGATCCCGATACTCAGCCGGGTGCCGAGTGAGCGCTCACCCGCAGCATTGCCGCCCATACTTCGACGGTACGCCGATATGGCCTTTTACCTGCGGAAACAGTGTCTCGGAACGGTTGATTTCCGGTTGCGGACCGGTGTTCGCCGATCCCCGGGATCCGCTGCCGGGGGATCGGACTGCCGTTCGGTACCCACCGCGCCCATGAGCCACAGCGCCCGCCGGCGGGACAGCATCGCCGACATATCGTGGGCGAGCCCGAGATCGTGTTCGTGCCCGAGTTCCGTTCGCGGTTGTGATGGTGGTTTCCGCACGTTGCGCACCTCTTCTCGATGGGGTGACCACCACGTTAGGAAAGTTGTCTGGCGTATTTCTGGAGCCGCACTGTGAGTCTTCTGTGGACCGGCACGACCCGGGCGAGACGATGCGGCAACGGCAGACACGGTCGAGCGCTCAATGCCTGGGTGGACGCGGATCGGGTCGATCCCGGGACGTCTCAGTCCATGACGTAGGCGTTGAGGGTTTCCCGGATATCGGTGAGGATCGCGCGCGCCGCCGTCGGGCCGGTGGTGTGCCAGAGCGCGTCGTCGACGAGGAACAAGCGGTTGTCGCCCACCGCGCCGAGTTTCTCCCACGGGTCCGAACGCATCACGGATTCGCCGTGCTCCTGCCCATCCGTGCCCGCGAACATCACATAGATCAGATCGCCCTCGGCGGCCACCGGATCGGATTCGTCGATCGGGCCGGAGGTCTCGCGCTGCGCGGTCGGACGTCCGGCGCCGGTATCGGCGAGGATCTGCGCCGCGAAGGTCTCGGAGCCCAGATACTCGCTGCTCTCCGCAGTGAACCGCACTATCGACGCCTGAGCGAACCGGGCGTTGATGGAAGCACCGGTCAAGGCGGCGTCGCTGTGATAGGTCGCCAGTGCCGCCTCGCCCGCCCCATGGCGGCCCATGGCACCCGCGAAAGCAGTGAACTGCCGCTCCCAGTTCGGCTCATCGCCGACCAGCACCGTCGGGGCGATCTCGCTGAGCGCGGCGTAGCTCGCCCGGCCCGCGGGCATCTCGCCGACGATCAGATCCGGGTCCAGTTGCGCGATGAGCGCCGGATCCGGGTCGGCGGCGAACCCGACACCCGGGACTTCCAGCACCCCGTAACCCAGATAGCCCGGCTGCGGCGCCGGACCCGCGACGGTGGTCGCGCCGACCACTCGCTCCCACAACCCGACCGCACATGTCGCATCGAGCGCGGAAGTGCCCAGCACCACGATCCGCTGCGGATCCGCCGGAACCCGCGACTCGCCGGACCCATGCCGGATCGTGCGAGTGGAACCCTCGGCCGGATCGGGCGCGGTGGGCAGTGCGCAAGCCTGGGTGGTGTCGCGTTCGATACCGACCACGCCCGCACCGGCGACATTCGTCGTGGTGCGGATGATCGAGGCCGAATCATCGGGATGACTCGCGCACGCGGACACCGCCAGCGCGGTGCAGGCGAGCACGACGCCCAGGAACCGGCCGAGCCGGCCGGTCCGCACGGAGATCCGGGGGTCACGCGCGGCTGGAATATGGACAGCGGGGCTCACCGGCATGCCGGGAAGGGTACATGCCCACTGTGATTCGACGCGCGCCAGCGTTGACGGCCGACCGCGCAGGCTCCGCGGAAGGGCTACCACCACCACCCGGCAGCCTCGCCCGGCGCAGGCCGGACGAGGCGGAACGAGTGCCCCTCGACCTCGAGTACGACACAGAGTAGGACCCGGACGACCCGGGCTGGGCGGACGGTTTACGATTCGAGAAGCGCAAGCTAACCGTTGGCCGCCCCGTGCACCGGGCGGCGGGCAAAAACAGTGGAGCCTGCGGAGCGACCCTAAAGGCACCTTCAGGAGGATCAGTGACTGCCGTAGAGCCCAAGCCAATCCCACAGGGGGTGGAAGCGACTCGGCCATTTCCGGCGCGAACAGGGCCGAAGGGGTCGTTCATAGTCAAGATGGTGACCACCACGGACCCGAAGGTCCTGGGTGTCATGTATCTGACCACCTCGATGGCGTTCTTCCTCATCGGTGGCCTGATGGCGCTGATGATGCGCGGTGAACTCGCGCGCCCGGGTCTGCAGTTCCTCTCGCCTGAGCAGTTCAATCAGCTGTTCACCATGCACGGCACGATCATGCTGCTGTTCTACGCCACCGCGATCGTGTTCGGCTTCGCCAACATCATCCTGCCGTTGCAGATCGGCGCCCCCGACGTCGCCTTCCCGCGCCTCAACGCCTTCAGCTACTGGCTGTACGCGTTCGGCGCCACCATGGCGACCGCCGGTTTCATCACCCCGGGCGGTGCCGCGGACTTCGGCTGGACGGCTTACGTGCCGCTCACCGACATCCTGCACTCGCCGGGCGTGGGCACCGACCTGTGGATCATGGGCCTGGCCGTCTCCGGTCTGGGCACCATCCTCGGCGGTGTGAACATGCTGACGACCGTGGTCTGCCTGCGCGCTCCGGGTATGACCATGTTCCGGATGCCGATCTTCACCTGGAACATCGCCGTCACCAGCGTGCTCGTCCTGCTGGCCTTCCCGCTGCTGACCGCCGCCCTGATGGGTCTGGCCTACGACCGGCACCTGGGTGGCCACATCTACGATCCGGGCACCGGCGGCATCCTGCTCTACCAGCACCTGTTCTGGTTCTTCGGACACCCCGAGGTCTACATCATCGCGCTGCCGTTCTTCGGCATCGTCTCCGAGATCTTCCCCGTGTTCAGCCGTAAACCGATCTTCGGCTACACCACCCTGGTCTACGCGACCCTGGGTATCGCGGCCCTGTCCATCGCGGTGTGGGCGCACCACATGTACGCCACCGGCGCGGTGCTGCTGCCCTACTTCTCGTTCATGACCTTCCTGATCGCGGTCCCGACCGGCGTGAAGTTCTTCAACTGGATCGGCACCATGTGGAAGGGGCAATTGACGTTCGAATCACCGATGTTGTTCTCGGTGGGCTTCCTCGTCACCTTCCTCTTCGGTGGTCTGTCCGGTGTCATCCTGGCCAGCCCGCCGCTGGACTTCCATGTCACCGACTCCTACTTCGTGGTGGCGCACTTCCACTACGTGCTCTTCGGCACCATCGTGTTCGCCACCTACGCCGGCATCTACTTCTGGTTCCCGAAGATGACCGGCCGGATGCTGGACGAACGCCTCGGCAAATGGCACTTCTGGACCACGTTCCTCGGCTTCCACCTCACCTTCCTGGTGCAGCACTGGCTGGGCGCCGAAGGTATGCCCCGCCGCTACGCCGACTACCAGGCCGGTGACGGGTTCACCACGCTGAACACCGTCTCCACCATCGGCGCCTTCATCCTCGGCGCCTCGATGCTGCCGTTCCTGTGGAACGTCTTCAAGAGCTACCGCTACGGCGAGGTGGTCACCGTGGACGACCCGTGGGGTTACGGCAACTCCCTGGAATGGGCCACCAGCTGCCCGCCGCCGCGGCACAATTTCTACGAACTGCCGCGGATCCGCTCGGAACGACCCGCCTTCGAACTGCACTATCCGCATATGGTCGAACGGATGCGCAAGGAAGCGCACGTCGGATTCACCGGCGGGGCCAGACACCATGACGAGGAGACGCTGGTCAAGTCCTAGCGGGACCTGCCTCGTTCCTGTGCACCTGTCGATTTCGGTCGGCGGGTGCACAGGTGTTTCGGGGGGTCGGGTGGTGCGGGGTGGGTTTGTTCGCTCACGAGTAAGGGTGGGCTTGTTCGTCGGGTCAGGGTGGGTTGTTGGTGTAGGTGGGGTGCGGGCTTGCTGGTGTAGGAGAGGTGAGCTTGTTCGTGAAGGTGCTGTGTTTTCGGCGCGCTGGCGCGCGCGGGGGTTGAGGCCCTGAAGTCTCGCCGTTCAGGCCTCGAGACTCGCGCTTCGCGCATGCGCTTTCGAGGCCTGAACGGCGAGACGGCCTCAACCCTTTGGGTGTCTCGTAAAACTCGACTCACTGGGTTGCGTTGCGGGCGGGTGGCTGGAGTTGCGTGGTGAGTGGCTGGAGTTGTGTGGTGAGTGGGTGGGGGTGTGGTGAGGTGGTGGGGTTGGTCTTCACGGTTGCTACGGGGGTCGGTGTCCAGGGGGCGTCGGCCGGTGGGGTGGGTCGTGTACTTACATTGTTGTGGGCAGGCCCGTGGGCCCCGCGATCGTGCGCAGCGTGGCGCTCCTTCCGAATGGTCGGCATCCGTGGTCGGGGCCCGCCCCGGTTCTGGAGCGACGAAGCGATGGAGCGCAGCGACTGAGCGCAGGAGTGAAGAACCGGGGTTAATAGGGCCCCGACAGCCCCGCCGAAGGCGGGGCAAATAAACACAACCCGGGGTCACGAGGCCCCGACTTGCGCCGCCGGAGGTGGCGCCGAAGATAGGGGTGTTTTGTGGCCGAGACCACCGTGCTGGTCACCGTTACCGGGCCCGACCGTCCCGGTGTGACGTCGGTTCTGCTGACGGCCATGTCGCGGCGTCGGGTGAGTCTGCTCGATATCGAGCAGGTCGTGATCCGCGGCCGGCTCACCCTGGGGGTGCTGATCAGTTGTCCCGCCGACCCCGAGTCGTTGCAGGACGAGCTCGAAGAGGCGATGAACACCGTCGGTATGCAGGTGGACATCGATATCGATCCCGAGGTCGCGCGGGCCCCGGTGTCCACACACGCCGTGGTGGTGCTGGGCTCGCCGGTGACGGCGCGGGCGTTCAGTGCCGTATCCCGGGAGCTGGCCGGGCTCGGGGCGAATATCGATACGATCCGCGGGATCGCCGACTACCCGGTGACGGGGATGGAGTTGATGGTGACCGCCCCCGACCATGATGGGGATACCGATTCGCGGTTGCGGACCGCGCTGGCGGATGTGGCGGTCATCGAACGGGTCGATATCGCGGTGGAACGGGCCGGGTTGGCGCGCCGGGCCAAACGGCTGATCGTCTTCGATGTGGATTCCACCCTGATCCAGGGTGAGGTGATCGAGATGCTGGCAGCTCACGCCGGGGTCGAGGGACAGGTCCGGCAGGTCACCGAGGCGGCGATGCGCGGGGAGATCGATTTCGAGGAATCGCTGCGGCAGCGGGTGGCGACCCTGGCGGGGCTGGACGAATCGGTGATCGGCGCGGTGGCGGCGACCATCGAACTCACGCCCGGCGCCCGGACCACCATCCGGACGCTCAAGCGGCTCGGTTTCCGGTGCGGTGTGGTCTCCGGCGGTTTCCGGCAGGTGATCGACCCGCTCGCGCGCGAGCTGGACCTCGATTTCGTCCAGGCCAATGTGCTGGAAGTCGTCGATGGGAAACTCACCGGCCGGGTGGTCGGGCAGATCGTGGACCGCGCGTACAAGGCGACCGCGCTGCGGGCGTTCGCGGCGGACGCCGGGGTGCCGATGGAGCAGACGGTCGCGGTGGGCGACGGCGCCAACGATATCGATATGTTGAACGCGGCAGGGCTGGGCGTGGCCTTCAATGCCAAACCGGCATTGCGCGAGGTCGCCGATACCGCGCTCTCCCATCCCTATCTGGATGCCGTGCTGTTCATCCTGGGTGTGACCCGGGACGAGGTCGAAGCCGCCGACGCCGAAGACGGCCTGCTGCGCCGGGTTCCACTGGGGTGAGTTGTGCTTTCCGGCGCCGCGGGGGGATATACGGCGGCGCGTGGGTAGGCTGTCGTCCGGTGTTGCTCGGGTGCTGGGAGGGTTGGTGAAATGCCGGATAGCGGCGTGACGGATGTGGCGGCGAACGGTCACTACATTGATGCGGATCCGGACTACGAGGATGGCATGGATCCTGAGTTCTGCACGGAGCCGGGATTTTCCGAGCGCCACGACGAACTCGCCGCGGGATACGGGGGTCTGGGCGATCCCGAGGATCCCGCACAGGTGCAAGCGATGCAGATGGTGCTGCACCTCCCCAAAACCGATCCACCCGCGCGCAGTGATGTGCTCGCCGCCGCGGCGGCCGCGGCGGTCGCGCTCTGCCTGGATCCGCGGGTCGGTTTCGAAGGGGACTGGGAGGAGCGGTATCTGGCCTGGAAGCGGTCGCGGATCCGGAAGGTCGCCCGGCGGGCGCGCGGCGCTCAGTGGGCGGCCGCGAACGAGGTCCCCGGAGTGACCGTCGAGAGCGGGGGCGCCCTGGTGCGGGCCCTGGTACCGAGCCCCGTGGGTGCGGTCGACGCCCGGATCCGGCGACTCCAGATCGGCGGTACCGACCTCGAATCCGACGATCCCGGGCCGGTGCCACTGGACGTCCCGGTGTTCTGGGTGAACGCCGAACTGGGTATGACAGTCGGTAAAGCCGCGGCGCAGGTAGGGCACGCGAGCATGCTCTTCGCCGGTGCGCTGCCGGTGGAACAGGCCCGGACCTGGGCACAGCGTGGATTCGCCTGCGCGGTCCGTGAGGCCGGCCCCGATCAATGGCAGATGCTGCGCGCCGCTGTCACCCGCAGCGCCGCGACCGCCGTACGTGACGCCGGTTTCACCGAGGTCGCACCCGGCTCCACCACCGTGATCGCCACCCGGCCCGCGCGGCCGGACCATTGGTAGCAGGCGAGCACGGTTCACGTCGTCACCCACCCGAAGGCGACACCTCATGGGGATCGGTGGTGGCGGCCGGTACGACTCCCGACCCACCTCCGTCCGCGACCACGCGGCGGCCGCGGACGTCGAGGTGTTCTCGTTTCCGGCCGCCGGTCCCGTTCATCGCATACGGCGGACTCGGGCATCCTCTGGCTCGGGGCCCGGCTGGTGCTCCGGCGAATCGCGGGTGCCCGGTGCCGCGATCGTGTTCGCCTCGAGACAAGATGGAGCGCGTGGCGCACCCCGATCCAGATCTGCTCATCGATTTCACCAACGTTTCCATCCGCCGCAACGGGCACACCCTCGTGGGCCCGGTGACCTGGCAGGTAGAACTCGACGAACGCTGGGTCGTGCTGGGCCCCAACGGAGCCGGTAAGACCTCGTTGCTGCAGATCGCGGCGGCCGAAACCCACCCCTCCTACGGCGCCGCCTATGTGCTCGGTGAACGGCTCGGCAAAACGAACGTCAGCGAACTGCGGCCGCGGATCGGGCTGTCGTCGGCGGCGCTGGCGGCGCGCATCCCGCAGGAAGAGCGGGTCGCCGATCTGGTGGTGTCGGCCGGATACGCGGTACTCGGCCGCTGGCGCGAGAAATACGACGAGGTCGATACCGACCGCGCGATCGACATGCTGGAAAGCCTGGGCGCCGAACATCTTCTGGACCGCACCTACGGCACGCTGTCGGAAGGCGAACGCAAACGGGTCCTGATCGCTCGCGCTCTCATGACCGACCCGGAACTGCTCCTGCTGGACGAACCGGCCGCCGGCGTGGATCTGGGTGGCCGCGAGGAACTGGTGGAGAGCCTCGGTGATCTGGCCGCCGATCCCGACGCTCCGGCGCTGGTGCTGGTCACTCATCACGTCGAGGAGATCCCGCCGGGCTTCACGCACTGCATGCTGATCAGCGAGGGGGAAATCGTCAAGCAGGGCCTGATCGACGATGTGCTGACGGCCGAGAATTTGAGTGAGGCGTTCCGGCAGTCCATCGCGCTGGACCGGATCGACGGGCGATTCTTCGCCCGGCGGGCGCGGCGGCTCGGGCGGCACCGGTCGCGGTAGGGGCTGTGTTTATTCGGCGCCGCCTGCGGCGGCGCGGGTCGAGGCCCCGGGGGGTCCCGCCGCTGCGCCCTCGAGACTCGCGCCTTCGGCGCATGCGCTTTCGAGGGCGCAGCGGCGGGACGGGCCTCGACCTTTGTGGGCCTCGTAAGACTCGGCGCGGGGGGTGCGGTTGTTCGGGGGGAGGATCCGATGTGGGTTCGGTCGGGGCCAGAAGCTGGTCGGCCAGGGGTGAGGAGAGGGTCGGCCGGTCGGACGGTGGTGGGCTCGCTGAGACCCGCAGGGGTCGGCACGCCGGCAACACGGCTAGTGTGCGAAGGGTGAGTGAGACGACTGTGCCGGATCCGGATGCCGGGGTGCCCGAAGCCAAGGATGCCTCGACCGTGATGCTGGTGCGGGACGGTGCGACGGGTCCGGAGGTGTTCCTGCAGCGGCGGGCGGGGGCCATGGAGTTCGCCGCGGGGATGACCGCTTTTCCGGGCGGGCGGGTGGATCCGGTGGACGCCGCGGTGGCCATCGAATGGGCCGGGCCGCCGCCGCGGTGGTGGGGCGAGCGATTAGGCGTGTCCGACGCACGGGCGAAGGCGCTGGTCTGCGCGGCGGTACGGGAGACCTTCGAGGAGTGCGGGGTACTGCTGGCCGGTCTTACCGCGGACACGGTTGTCGCCGATACGGGCGGGTATCGCGCGGAGCGGGAGCGGATCGAAGGCCGGGATCTGACGCTGGCGGAGTTCCTCGCCGCACGGCAGCTGGTGCTGCGCGCCGATCTGCTGCGGCCGTGGTCGCGCTGGATCACACCGACGGTGGAACGTCGTCGCTACGACACCAACTTCTTCGTGGCGGTGCTGCCCGAGGGACAATTGGCCGACGGCGCGACCACGGAAACCGATCTGGTGCAGTGGTCCACGCCGGCCGCCGCACTGGACACCTGGAAAGCCGGTGAGCATGTGCTGCTGCCACCCACCTGGTCGCAGCTGACCTCGCTGGCCGATTACCGGGATACCGCGCAGATCCTGGCGGCCGAACCACAGATCGATCCGATCCAGCCGGAATTCGGTGAGGCCGACGGCAAGAAACTGCTGCAGTTCCCGGACAACATGCGTTACTTCGCGGATCTGCCGGATCCGTCCCGGCTGGTCGGGTCGAAAGGGATGCGCGATACCGATCCGGCGCTGCTCGGCGGCTCGGGGAATGCGGGCGGCGTCGCGGACGGCCGGTAGCGTAACCGTCCATGGCGGAATTCGTATCCCTGTCCCGGCTCGGGTCCGACGAAGCGAGCGGGTCCGGGCGTGGTGTGGCGGTGCTGCGTATCGCCCGCCCGCCGATGAATCTGTTCGATACCCAGCTGATCCGGGAGATCGCCGACGCGGCCACCGCGTGCGGTGCCGATCCGGAGATCGCCGCGCTAGTGGTCTACGGGGACGAGCGGGTGTTCTGCGCCGGTGACGATCTGGCCGAACTCGCCGAGCTCCCGGCCGAACAGGCCGGCGCGATGGCCGCCGACCTACAGGCCGCGCTGAGCTGTCTCGCCGCGGTCCCGCAGCCCACGGTCGCCGCGATCAGCGGATACGCCCTCGGAGCGGGTCTGGAGTTGGCGTTGGGCGCCGACCGGCGGATCGTCGGCGACAATGTGAAGCTCGGTTTCCCGCAGATCGATGCCGGTCTGATCCCACTCGCCGGCATCCGGCGGTTATCGCTGCTGATCGGCCCCGGGCCGGCCAAGGATCTGGTGTACAGCGGCCGTTTCGTCGAACCGGACGAGGCCGCGCGGCTGGGCCTGGTCGATCAGGTCGTCGCACCCGACGATGTGCTGGGGGTGGCGATCGAATGGGCGCGCCGGTTCGTCGACGGCCCGGCGCGGGCGCTGGCCGCGGCGAAGGCGGTGTTCGAGGCGGGGCCGCACGGTCACGAACGAGCCCGCACCGAATGGGCTCAGCTGTTCAGCACCGAGGATCAGCGCATCGGAACCCGCTCCTACCTGCGCGACGGGCCGGGGTCGGCGGCGTTCACCGGGCGCTGAACGAGTCGGAGGCCACCCGAACCTACCCGGTGGTATCGGTCGAGCGGGAGGCAAAGGATAGGCTTTCCGACCATGACGGTACGCCCCGACGACCCCGCGCCACATCCGCACGCCACCGCCGCGGAAGTCGAAGCAGCATTCGAGGACACCAAGCTCGCCCAGGTGCTCTACCACGACTGGGAAGCCGAGACCTACGACGACAAATGGTCGATCTCCTATGACGAACGCTGTATCGACTACGCCCGTGGCCGGTTCGACGCCGCGGTCGGCACCGATGCGGAACTGCCGTACGACCGTGCCCTGGAGCTGGGCTGCGGGACCGGTTTCTTCCTGCTGAACCTGATGCAGTCCGGTATCGCGAAGAGCGGTTCGGTCACCGATCTGTCGCCCGGCATGGTGAAGGTCGCGCTGCGCAACGCCGAGCACCTGGGCCTGGATGTGGACGGCCGGGTCGCGGACGCCGAGACGATTCCCTACGAGGACGACACCTTCGATCTCGTCGTCGGGCACGCCGTCCTGCACCACATCCCGGATGTGGAACAGTCGCTACGGGAATGCCTGCGGGTGCTCAAACCGGGAGGCCGTTTCGTCTTCGCCGGTGAACCCACCACCATCGGCAATGTGTACGCCCGCAACCTCGGCAACATCACCTGGAAGGCGACGACCGCCCTCACCAAACTCCCCTTCCTGCGGGACTGGCGCCGACCCCAGGAAGAACTGGACGAATCGTCGCGTGCCGCCGCGCTGGAGGCCGTGGTCGATCTGCACACTTTCGATCCGGCTCAGCTCGAGGATATGGCGCGCTCGGCCGGCGCGGTGGACGTGGCCGCGCATACCGAGGAATTCGCCGCCGCCCTGTGGGGGTGGCCGGTACGTACGTTCGAGTCGGCTGTGCCGGACGAGAAGCTGACAATCGGCTATCGGATGGCGATGTACCGCGCGTGGATCGGGCTGAGCTGGGTGGACGAGAACGTGATGCGCCGGGTGGTGCCGCGGCAGTTCTTCTACAACGCCATGATCACCGGAGTGAAACCGGCCGCCGCCGCGAAATAGTGGGCTACAGCTTCGCCCCGGGCGATATCGCCTATCTGGGTTCGGTGGCCGGGTCGGCGGCACTGGCCGCGGTCGCCGAACTGGATCTCACCGCCGCGTCGCAGCTGCGCGATGTGGCGCTGGTTCGGCGGACCTACGGTGATCGCGCGCCCGCATTGATCGAAACCGTGCGCCTGCGTCGCCGGGCGGCGGGCAAACTGTCCGGTGCGCAGGACTGGCTGCTGACCGACGAAGCGCTACAGCAGGCCACTCCCACGCTGGTCGCCCGGCATCGCGCCCGCCGGTTGGCCGGCCGCGATGTCCACGATGTGACCTGCTCGATAGGTGCGGAGCTGGCCGAACTGGCCCGGGTGTGCCCGCGGGTGGTCGGCAGCGATCTGGACCCGGTGCGGCTGGCCATTGCCCACTACAACCTGATCCGCCCGTCCCCGAACCCAATCTGTGCCGGCTCCCTGACAGCGGGGTCTCGAGGGCCCCGACCCCGCGGCGCCGCAATCGAACACAGCCCCGACCCGCCGAAGGCGGGGCAGAAAATACAGCTGGTGCGTGCCGACGCGCTGGCCCCGTGTACCTCCGGCACGGTCGTCGTCGCCGATCCGGGGCGCCGAGCGGACGGAAAGCGCACCCACGATCCGGCCGCGCTGCAACCGCCGCTACCGGATCTGCTCTCGGCGTACGCAGGTCGTGATCTGGTCGTGAAATGCGCTCCCGGACTGGATTTCGACCGGTTGGACTGGGACGGCGAGGTCGAGGTCGTCTCGCTGGACGGGGGCGTCCGGGAAGCATGCCTGTGGTCGGCGGGACTGCGCGAAGCAGGCATCGCCCGCCGTGCCACCGTCCTCACCTCGGCGGGGGCGATATCCACTCTCACCGATGCCGATCCGGACGAGATCCCGGAGCGGGACCCGGGAGAGTGGATCGTCGACCCCGACGGTGCCGTTGTCCGCGCCGGACTGGTCCGCCATTACGGTGCCCGCCACGGTCTGTGGCAGCTGGATCCGCGTATCGCCTACCTGACCGGTGACCGGCTTCCCGACGGTGTGCGCGGTTTCCGCATTCTCGACCGCTGCGTCCTGCGCGAGAAGGTGTTGCGGGCCGAATTGCGCCGCCGCGACTGCGGCCGGCTGGAAATCCTGGTCCGCGGTGTCGATATCGATCCCGATGTCCTGCGGCGACGGCTGAAGCTCACCGGATCCCGGCCCTATACGCTCGTGATCACGCGTATCGGCAGCGCGGCCACTGTCTTCCTGTGTGAGCCTTCGCGCCCCTGAGTGGAGGATCAGCGCAGCTTTCCACGGCGAGCAGGGTGAGGTTTTCCGGCCGGGACCGGGCGTTCATCCGGGACCCGGTACGCCCTCACGGCAGCCCTACATACGCTGTCGGCTCCCCGACCTTGGTTTCCAAGATGGGAATGGTCTTGTTGATCGGCAGCCCGTTCTCGTCGAAATCGAGCCGTCCGCTCGCCCCGAGGATCGCGGTGGCCCCGTGCATCTGTTTCATCTCCTGCACCACCTGACCCGGCGCCACGATGGGGCCGGCGTATTCGGCCGCCCGCCGGATCGCCTCGACAGCGGTACCGGCGGCATCGTATTCCATGATGGCGGCGAAGTCCTCCAGGTTGCCGTCCTCGGAGAATGCGCGAAAGCAGACATCTCCCGCACAATCGTCCGCGAACTGTCCGAGGGCGCTCGGACTGAACCGATCCGGATCGTCGCTCCAGGCCTGCGGATGCACCTGCCCCGTATACAGCACCGATACCCCGGTTTCCAGCGCGATCCCGGCCGGACTGCCGTCGAGGCGGCGGCCGGCCATATCGTCGGCGGTGAGTATCCGGATCGGTGTCCGGCAGTTGCGTTCGGCCAGCGCGGTCAGGAAGCCGAGCGCGTGGCCCGCCCGGCCCGCGAAATAGATGGTGTCCGGGGCGTTCTGGCAGATATTCGGCAGCATTCGGCGGAAGGTGCTGGCCGCTGTGCTGACGCCGGAATCGTATGTTTCCGGTCTCTCGACGAGCCGCTGCGGATCGTCGTGAAAGCGCGCGGTGAAGGCCGCGGCGAGGGTGCGGCCGTAGTGGTCCACCTGATTGTCGTCGCGGATGACCATGATCCGGTTGGCACGTGTTACTGCGCGCCTCCATCGGCTGCGCACTGGAGATGACATCGCGCAAATTCCGGAGTGACGCACGGCGATTGTCTTCCTGCATATGCAGTGTGCTCCCCACCGCCACCAGGCACAGCCACAACTGCGGGAATGCCATCCGCCCGAATTGCCGCCGATGCCTGCCCAATTCGAACGCGAGTTCGCCGAATACCTCTCGCGGGGCTCGCTCGCCCTGGCCCAGATCGATATGGGCGAGCGGGAGTTTCGCGCAGCGCTGCGCCAGAGCGTGCAGCAGAACGGTTTTCCCGCTGCCCGGCGGTCCGACCGCCACCACCACCGGCAGCGACCGGCTCCGGCCCGCCGGCCGCTGGACCAACTGCTCGATCAACACCCCGGTGATCGGCTCCAGCCCATGCAATTTCGGACTTCTACAGGCATCGCCCTCCCGGCTCGGTATCGATACCCGGCATATCGATTTCCGGTACCTCGAGGACGCCCCCGGGTCACCCCGGCGTGAGCTGGGCGAGCCGGCCGAAGATATCGATCAGTACTGCCATCTTAGGTAATTATGTCGGTGCTGTTGGGCTCTGCGGAAAAGGAAATGTGAAACGGTGGTGCGCGAATGGTTCGCGGGCAGGCGAGGTGCGGTCCGCGGGTAGTCGTCAGGCCTGCGGCCCCGAGGCCGACAACGACGACAACCAGCAGAGGGGAGTGGGAGGGTACTGCATGGTGCACACGAGACCGACGCTCTCGGGTGCCTGCCGCTCGACGGCCGAGGACCGTGGTTCGAGCGGCAAGGCCGAGGAGGTGGCCGCGGTGGCGAGCGGGGCCGTCAGGAGGGCCGATACGAGGAGGCCGACCCGGAGAACATGACGCATGGCTACTTCTTTCCGATCGGGCGGTACGGATCAGCTGTGAGGCTAGTGGAGTTCGCGCTCGTGGCACAGCCCCGACGTGCCCTGCCCCCGGTTCTCCGGGCGGTCCGATCCCTCGGCCGGTGGACAGCGAGAGCGGGTCGGCCGGCGGTGTCGGCGGGCCGGGGTACGGTCGCCTCATGACGATGTACGCCGCGCTGCTGCGGGGGATCATGCCCAGCAATCCGAATATGAGCAACGATAAATTGCGCGGCGTATTCACCGGCCTCGGATTCCATGCGGTGGCCTCGGTGCTGTCCAGCGGCAATATCGTCTTCGGCGCGGCGGATACGGATATCGCCGAACTCGAAGATCGGATCCAGGAGGCCCTGAACGCCGAACTCGGAATTCCGGGCGGCACGATCATCCGTAGCGAGGCCGAGCTGCGGGATCTGCTCGATCGCGATCCGTTCGCCGGTTACACCCACGGTCGTGGCACCTACCTCACGGCGACCTTCTTCAAGAGAACCGGCGAGGCCCCGCCCGTCGCGCCGACCGACGGTGATCCGCTCACCGAGGTCATCGGCTACGACGAGGCGGCCCGGGTCTTCCTCACGGTGATCGACAACAGCACGCCGAAGACGCCGAATTTCATGGCCTGGCTCGAGCGTGCCTACGGCAAGGACATCACGACCCGCACATGGCTCACCGTGCAGCGGGTCGTCAAGAAGATCGATGCGGTGAAGTAGGCGGTACGCTCAGGCCTCCTGGGTAACCCCGTTCTTCTTCCGCGCGATATCGGCCAGCGCCGCGTCGCGGGCCGCGCGCTCGGCGGCCCCGGCTTCCCAGGTCGACTTCCGGTTCTTCACCACCCGCGCCGGTGCGCCGACCGCGATGCTGTAATCCGGGATCTCGCCCTTGACCACCGCGTGCGCCCCGAGTACGCAGCCGCGGCCGACCCGGGTCTCGCGCAGCACGGTGACCTTGGCGGCGATCCAGGTGTCCGGGCCGATCCGGACCGGGCTCTTCACGATGCCCTGGTCCTTGATGGGCAGGGTGATGTCGTCCATCCGGTGGTCGAAGTCGGTGATGTAGCACCAGTCGGCGACCAGGGTGGATTCACCGATCTCGATATCGAGGTAGGTGTTGACGACATTGTCCTTACCGAAGACCACCTTGTCGCCGATCCGCAGCGAGCCCTCGTGGCAGCGGATGGCGTTCCCGTCACCGATGTGTACCCAGCGCCCGATCTCGAGCCGGCCCAGCTCGGGGGTCGCGTGGATCTCCACATTGCGCCCCAGGAACACCATGCCGCGCAGGATCACATGCGGGTTGGCGAGCCGGAACTTGAGCAGCCGGTAGTAGCGGACCAGGTACCAGGGCGTATAGGCGCGATTGGTCAGCACCCAGCGCAGCGAATCGAGAGTGAGGAACCGGGCCTGCCGCCGGTCACGCCGCCGGGAGCCCTGCCAACGCGTGCGCAACGGTGCGCCCCACATGCTCGACACGTTCGTCTCTCCTCGGATTCTGTGCTGCCAGTACTGCCGAACAGCCTACTTTCGTGCTCGGGGACCCCGGCCTATACCCTTCCGTTAATCTCACACACACGTGGGCCCGGGGAGACAGGACGACGGAGGAGACCAGCAGGTGCGTATCGGCAGCGGCATACGGACCGTGTCCTGGCTTACGGCGGCGGTGGCCGCCCTGGGGGTGCTCACCGCGTGCGGAACCGATGTCGACGACATCACCGTCGGCCGGGGGCTGGGCTGGCCCGCTCCCGGGCACGAGAGCCGTAACAGCGGTACCACCCCGGTGACCGGCTCACGGGCGTTGAGTCTGCAGTGGTCGCGGCCGGTCGGTGGGCCGATCGTGCAGCCGCCGACGGTGGGATCGGAGGGGCAGATCTTCGTCACCAGTCGCACCGACGCGCAGTGCGATGTCTTCTCCTACCAGATGCGCACCGGGCGTAAACGCTTCTGTAATCCACTGGGCCCCAACGCCGTCTATTCGCCCACCCTGCTCGACGGGGCGAACAATGTGTACGCGGGTCTCGACAGCGGGGTGGAATCGAATAATTTCCTCGGTCAGCCGCGCTGGCGTACGCCGGTGGCGGGCGTCCCGATCGGGATGCAGTTCACCGGGGACGGACATCTGCTGGTGATCACCCAGTCGGGCCAGGTCGATGTGCTCGAACGGCAGACCGGTAGGCGGATGGCGCCCACCCAGCAGCTGCTGCCGCAACCCGATTTCCTGCAGTCGCCGAATCTGGACTGGCCACCTGCCGGTGCCGGTCTCGACGACTGCCGTACCGGTGGCCCGGATTGTGCGGTCGCGACCGTCGCGGCCATGGATATCGACAGCGGGCGGATCTATGCGACGGTCCGCAAACCGGGCGAGGCCAGGGCCGCCCTGGTAGCGCTGCGCTACGCCGACGGGAAGGTCGAGCAGGAGTGGAGCCGGGAGATCCTGGCCGACGGTAGTGCCACCGATCCGGCGCTTTCCGCCGACGGCGCGACCCTCTACATCGGCGACAACAGCAAACGCCTGATCGCGGTGAACGCGACCGACGGGACCCCGAAATGGGAGGCGCAACTGGACTGGGAGCCGCGCCGCGGTATCTCGGTCTCCGACGACGGCCTGATCATCCCCGCCGGTGACAACGGCTACCTGATCGCGCTCCAGGATACCGGCGCCAGTTTCGAAAGGGTCTGGGAGCGTAAGGATCTCGCGTTGCGCGGCCTCCCGGTGCAGACCGCGGGGGACACCGGTTACGTCACCGCCGCGATCGGCACGGGACTGAACCTCGTCACTTTCGACACCCGCACGGGCGCCACCCTGGACTCGGACGTCCTGCCGGGAGGCCAGGGCACCACCACCGGTACCGCGGTCGGTGCCGACGGAGAGGTCGTGGTCGCCACCCGGATCGGCGAGATCTTCGCCTTCGCGGAGAACGATTGATACTGCGTGGCAATAGTCCGGCCCCGCCGGATGTGCGGCAATAGTCCGGCCCCGCCGGAGATGGATTATCCGATGCCGGGCAGCGGGTCGCTGTCGCGTCGATGCGACCCGCCGAGTTACTTCGGATCCCGCTCCGGCAGCGGGCGTTCCACGATCACCGGACGGCCCAGCGGGTTACGCACCCGGCGCTTCGCGTCGGAATAGATCCCGGCGGTTTCGGCCGCCACCACATCCCAGGCGAAATCCGCGGTCAATCGCTCCCGGGCGGCGAACGCGCGGTCCTGAGCGGCGGCGGGATCGTCGAGTACCGAGATCGTCGCGTCCACCAGCCCGTTCACATCGGCGGGCTCGAACGAGGCTCCGGTGACACCGTCGATCACGGCCTCGCCCAGACCGCCGGCGGTCGAGGTGACCAGCGGAGTTCCGGCCGCGGCCGCCTCGAGGGCGACGATCCCGAAGGGCTCGTAGCGGCTCGGCAGTACGATCGCGTCGGCGCCGTGCAGCCAGCCGAGGAGTTCGGTGTGGTCGAGCTGGCCCGCGAAGTGCACCGCCCGCGCCACCCTGTGCGTCCGGGTGCGTTCACGTAGCCATTCGAACTGGGTCCCGACCCCGGCTACGGTCAGTACTGTCCCGGGATGGGCTCGGCGGATCCGGGGCAGCGCGGCGATCGCGTCCTGTACACCCTTCTCGTATTCGAGGCGTCCCACATAGAGCAGTCGTGGGGGGCCGCTTCGTGGCGAGCGGGTGCGGAATGTCCACGCCCCCACGTCGATTCCGTTCCGGATCACATGGACCGGCACCCGGTCGGGCCGGTAGAGTCGCTCGACCTCGTCCTTCATCGAGGTGGAACAGGTGATCAGCGCATCCGATTCGTTGGCCAGCCACCACTCCACCGAATGCACCTGCCGGTTCACCCGGCCCGCGACCCAGCCGCTGTGCCGGCCGGCTTCGGTGGCGTGGATCGTGGATACCAGCGGCACGTCGTAGTACTCGGCCAGCGCGATCGAGGGATGGGCCACCAGCCAGTCGTGCGCGTGCACCACATCGGGGGTCCAGCCCTCGCCGATACCCGGTTTGTCCAGTGCGATACCGGCGCGCACCATCGCATGCCCCATGGCCAGGGTCCAGGCGAGCATATCCTCGCCGAAATCGAAGATCGGCGGATCCTCGGCCACCGCCACCACCAGGACCCCTTCGGCGACGAACGAATGAGTGGGGTGGGTGGCCGGACTGGTACCGGTGGGCCGCCGTGCCAGTACCACCACTTCGTGACCGGCCGCGGCCAGTGATGTCGCCAGGTGGTGGACATGTCTGCCCAGCCCGCCGACGACCACCGGGGGGTACTCCCACGACACCATCAAGATTTTCATCGAGGTCCTTCTGCAGGGGTGACGCGTAGCCTACGCGCGTCCAGGGCCGGGAACACTCCGTCGGCCACCGCCCATCCTGCCGCCAGATCCCGCGCTCTGCCGAGTTGTCCCGCTTCGACGGCTCCGGCGATCTCGCGGACCGCGTGCGCGTGTTGATGGGCCCGGTCGCGGGCATAATCGGCGGCAGAATCCTTGCTGACCATGAACGCCCAGTCGCTCGACACCGCCAGGATCGCTTCCCGCAGCAATTGGTCGGCCACCGGATCGCGGCCGGTCGGAGCTCCGGCGCGCATCTTGGCTGTGGTGTCCAGCGCCAGCCGGACGATCTCGGAGTTCAGATCCACCAGATCGCGTACCCGGTCGCCCGCCCAGACCCGCCAGTCCTTGCCCGAACCCCACGACGAATCGGCGAGTGGCACCGGTTCTCCGACGAAACCGCGGTCACGCGCATCGGCCAGGGTGCCGACGGTGATCCCGGCTTCCGGTAGCGCCCGCAGCACCTGCGCCAGCCACTGCGGCCCCTCGTGCCACCAGTGCCCGTACAACTCGGTGTCGAATGCGGCGACCACGAGCGCCGGGCGCCCGATCCGCTCGGATTCGCTGATCAGCCGTTCCCGCACCGTCTGCACGAAATCGTCGACGTCGCGGCCGATCTGCGCCGCGGCGAGGCCGGGATCGTAGGGCGCCTTGTCCGGGCCGGCCACGGTTTTGCCGGTGACCCGGGCGGGTTTGAGACCGGTGGCGTGGTCGTAATGGTGGAAATCCCGGTACACGGCGTTGCCCGGATAGCCCGATTTCGGCGACCACACCCGGTAGCTGACCGTGAGATCGCGGCCGAACGCCAGCACCGGCGAATCGTGTACCGGGCGGCCGAGGGCCGTATCGCCGCGTAGCGCGGGCCCGTCGACCATGAAATGCGTCACACCGGCGTCCGCGTAGCCCTGCTCCATTCCGGGGGTGAACCCGCATTCCGGCGCCCAGATCCCGGCCGGAGTATGCCCCCAGCGCAGGCGGGAGTCGGTGAGGCCCTCGCGGAGCTGGAACTCGCGCAGCCGGTCGTCGAGCAGTGGCTGGAACGGATGGGCCAGCGGGCCGCCGAGGAGTTCGATGACATCGCCGTCGAGTAGCTGCCGCCACACGGGTGCGGCGCCGTGGCGCCACTGCTGCTCGAATTCGGCCAATGCCGCGGCTGCCAGCCGGTGTTCGTGCGCACCCAACGCGCGGTTTCCGGATTTCGCTGCCTCGTCCGCTCGCAACTGCCAGTTGCCCAGCCAGTGGTGCATACCGGCGAGAGAATGTGGGTCGTCGAGCTGGGCGGCCAGGACCGGGGTGATCCCGAGGGTCAGCAGATGTGAACGGCCCTCGGCCGCCAGCGTGCGCAGGACCTCGACGACCGGCAGATACGACGCGGCCCAGGACTGATAGAGCCATTCCTCGCCGACCGGCCACCGTCCGTGATGGGCCAGCCAGGGCAGATGGGAGTGCAGGACGAGCGTGAACTGTCCGGGTATCTCGTGAGTTCGCTTGCCACTCAAGGCTTCACCGCGAGCGCCACGAGATCGAGACTGGCATCGATGGTTTCGGGGGTCAGCGCGAAATCGTCGATCGTGATCCCCGCTACGTCGGCGGTGAGTTCGGCGGGCCAGGGCTCACCGGCCAGGGCGCGTTCGATCTGCGCGGCGATGAACGAACCGCCGTGTTTGGTGTCGAGGGCCCGCAGATTCGGTCCGTGGTGCACGCCGGTCATCAGTTCGACCCGGAACCCGGCCTCTTCGAGGAGCTCGGTGAGTTCGGCGGCGTTGAGCTCACGGGTGTGGAAGGGATTGAGCGGGGTATCGCGCCCGGGTGAGAAGGTGATCCGATTCGGGGTACTGATGAGCAGTTCCCCGCCGGGGCGCAGGACCCGCAGGCATTCGCGCAGGAACTCTGCCTGGTCCCAGAGGTGTTCGATCACTTGGAAATTGACCACCGCGTCCACTGCCGCTTCTGGCAGGGGCAGTGCGGCGAGATTGCCGCGGATCATGTGTACGGCCGGATAGCGGGTCCGCACGTGAACCGCGGCGCTGCGGTCGTAGTCCAAGCCCACGACCGCCTTCGCGACTCCTGCGATCATATCGGCGCCGTATCCCTCGCCCGAGCCCGCCTCGAGGACCACCTTGTCCGCGCACCGCGACAGCAGCCGGTCGTAGACGATCTCGTGCCGGCGGAACCAGTAGTTCTCCTCCGCGATGCCCGGCACCGTCCGCTCGCCGGTCAACGGCAGCGGTTCCAGTACTTCCTCGGTGGCCGGTGCGGCGGGAATCACAGCCTCGCTCATTGCGACGAGGTTACTGGTACGGCCCGGTACGGGAGACGCCCGGTGGCCCCTCGCGGCGGCCCGCAGCATAAGTTACCCACGAGTAACTTAACGTAGGGTAATGTCTCGGCCTGAGCTACTCACATGGACGTACGGCCGCTGGAGATCGTGCGACCGCCAATACAGGTAACCAGAACAGGAGGTCGACGAAGACCGATGCCTAATATCGTCGTACTCATCAAGCAGGTGCCCGATACCTGGTCCGAGCGCAAGCTGACCGACGGTGACTTCACCCTCGACCGTGAAGCCGCCGACGCGGTGCTCGACGAGATCAACGAGCGCGCCGTCGAGGAAGCCCTCCTGATCAAGGAGGCCCAGGGTGGCGAGGTCACCGTGCTGGCCGCCGGTCCGGACCGGGCCACCGAGGCCATCCGCAAGGCGCTGTCCATGGGCGCCGACAAGGCCATCCACATCAACGATCCGGCCATCCACGGCTCCGACACGGTGCAGACCGCGTGGGTGCTGGCCGGTGCGCTGGGCCAGGTCGAGGGTGTCGAACTCGTCATCGCAGGCAACGAGGCCACCGACGGACGCTCCGGCGCCGTCCCGGCCATCATCGCCGAATATCTGGGCATCCCGCAGCTCACCCACCTGCGCAAGCTCACCGTCGACGGCGAGAAGATCACCGGCGAGCGGGAAACCGACGACGGTGTCTTCAAGCTGGAGGCCACACTGCCGGCCATCGTGAGCGTGACCGAGAAGATCAACGAGCCGCGCTTCCCCTCCTTCAAGGGCATCATGGCCGCGAAGAAGAAGGAAGTGCAGACTTTCACCCTGGAAGATCTGGGTATCGACCCGTCGACCGTGGGTGTCGCGAACGCGGGCAGCTCCGTCACCGCGTCCACCCCGAAGCCGCCGCGTACCGCGGGCGAGAAGATCTCCGACGAGGGCGACGGCGGCACCAAGATCGCCCAGTATCTGGTCGGCCAGAAGATCATCTGAGACCCGCACCCGCAGCGACTTCTAGGAGAAGAGAGAAATGGCAGAAGTACTTGTGCTCGTCGAGCACGCCGACGGTGCGGTCAAGAAGGTCAGCACCGAACTGCTGAGCGCCGCCGCCGCTCTCGGTGAGCCGGCCGCCGTGGTGACCGGCCCGGCCGGTACGGGCGACAAATTGGCCGATGCGCTGGCCGCCGCCGGCGCCGCCAAGATCTATATCGCCGAATCCGATGATGTGGACGGCTACCTGGTCACCCCGAAGGTCGATATCCTGGCCGGCCTCGTCGAATCCGCCTCCCCGGCCGCCGTCCTGGTCGCCGCGACCGCGGAAGGCAAAGAGGTCTCCGGCCGGCTCGCCGCCCGTATCGGGTCGGGCCTGCTGGTCGACGTCATCGATGTGCAGGCCGACGGTACGGCTGTGCACAGCATCTTCGGTGGCGCGTTCACCGTCGATGCCAAGGCCACCGGCGATGTCCCGGTGATCTCGATCCGCCCGGGTTCGATCGAGGCCAAGCCCTCGGCCGGTGCCGGTGAGAAGGTCACCGTCGAGGTCCCCGCGCAGGAAGAAGGCGTCGTCAAGGTCACCAGCCGCGAACCCGTCGTGGCCGGTGACCGTCCGGAACTCACCGAGGCGAACATTGTCGTATCGGGTGGCCGCGGTGTCGGTTCGGCCGACAACTTCTCCGTGGTCGAGGCGCTCGCCGATTCGCTCGGCGCGGCCGTCGGTGCCTCCCGTGCCGCGGTCGACTCGGGGTACTACCCGGGCCAGTTCCAGGTGGGTCAGACCGGTAAGACGGTCTCCCCGCAGCTGTACGTCGCCCTGGGTATCTCCGGCGCCATCCAGCACCGGGCCGGTATGCAGACGTCCAAGACCATCATCGCGGTCAACAAGGACGAGGAAGCTCCGATTTTCGAGATCGCCGACTACGGCATCGTGGGCGACCTGTTCAATGTCGCCCCGCAGCTGACCGAAGAGGTCAAGAAGCACAAGGGCTGACCATTCGCGGCTTGTTCCGCGGGCAGTCGTGGCTGTGCCCCGGCCGGGTCCTCCGGCCGGGGCACAGCTGTGTTCGTCGTGCAGTCCGCTCGATCGCTCGCATATAATATCGATCCTATATAGGATCGATATTATGCCGCTGTACGAGATCGAGGTGGAGCCCGAAGTGGCCGATTGGCTGCGGTCGCTGACGGATCGTGATTTCGGTCGCGTCGACACATACGTGGGCATGCTCGCCGAGCATGCGGAAACTCTGGGAGAACCGTGGTCTCGGAATCTCGGAGAGAAGGTCCGCGAGCTCCGTTTCCACTTGCATCCAAGGGAAATGCGAGTTACATACTGGCTCGCGCCGGCGCGCCGGGTCATTTTGTTGACAGTGTTCCGCAAAACGCGGATGCGAGAATCCGCCGAGATCGAGCGGGCAAAGCTTTTGCGTAAGGTTTGCGAAGCGGAACACGACCATGCCCGATCCAGTTTCGATAGAGAGGTGAACAGCGATGGCTGAGCACGGGGCCATGGACGAGTTGCGGCGGGAGCGGGCAGCGCGTGCCGATTTCAATAGAGCGGAATACGAGGCCGGTCGCGAAGAGGCCCGGCTCGCAATAGAGTTCGCCACCACAATTCGAGAGCGCCGCTTGGAGCTCGGGCTCACCCAGACCGAGGTGGCCGAGCGTGCGGGATTGCACCAGCCGGATGTCTCGCGGCTCGAATCCGGGGGCGGGACCCCGACCATCGGTATGTTGGAGCGTTTGGCGTACGCACTGGAACTCCGGTTCGTCGCCAGATTCGAAAAGCCGGAGGCAGCCTGAAGGTGCGCACAACGCCCGGGCTCGCGTTGTGAGAACACAGCCGTGCTCCGGCCGGGGGTACAGCTGTGTTCTCAGAGTCCGACGGTCTCGTCGAGGAATCCCCGTACCGCGGGCGCCAGCGCCGCGGTCAGGTCGTCGATGGTGTCGACCTGCTCGGTGAGGACGCCGGTGTGGAGACGCCCGTTCGGCAGGATCGCGGCGATCTCCTCGGCGAACCGTGCGGGGTGACGGTGGTCGATTCCGGGGATCACCAGGGTCGGTACCGTCAGCGCCGCGAGGTCGGCGGGCGTGCGGAATGCGCGATCACGGCCGATGGCGGCCGCGGCCGCGATACTGGCCGGGTCGCTGCGTCCGATCGCGTCCCGGACCAATGTCCCGATCGCCGGTGCGAGCTCCGGCAGGACCGGCGCCCAGGCCGCCTCTATTCCGTGGGTGCGTACGGTCTCGGCGAAGGCGTCCAGGAAGGCGGTCTCGGCTTGTTTGGCCGCGTCGTCCTCGATGTCCTCCAAGCTGATGAGGATCGCGGCGTCGAAGCGATCCGGGTACGCGATCGCCGCCCGGGCGGTGATGGTCGATCCGATTCCCATCCCGGCCAGCACCACCCGTTCCGCGCCGAGATGATCCAGCAGTGCCGTCACGTCCTCGACATAACGGGACCAGGTGTGGGCGGCCGGGTCCGGGCACCGCGACTGTCCGTACCCGCGAATATCCGGGAGCACTGTGCGGTAGGAATCGGCCAGCCGATCCGCGAGCGGGAGCAGACTGCGATGGTCCGGCCCGCCGCCGTGCAGGAGCACCATCGTCGGTCCGTCGCCTCGGGCTTCCGCGCGCAGCGGATGGCCGTCGTGGCCCAGATAGGTGAACATGAGAACCTCCGAATGATCTGTGCTCCGATGCGGCCGTGCGGCCGACGGTTGTCCGGTCAGCGGTCGGTGCTGTCGGGAGGGGGCAACAGGAAGGCGAGCGCCGCGGCCACTGCCGGGACGAAGCACAGTGCGGTCAGTGCGGCCTGCGGTCCGTGGTGATCGGCGAGCCGACCCAGAAGTGGCATGAACAGGCCGCCCGCGCTCACCGCGATTCCGAGGGTGACACCCGCGGCGGTGCCGGGGCGGGCCGGGAGGTAATCCTGCCCCAGTTTCACCAGAACCGCGAAGGGCATATTGGCGGCCACACCGGCCAGAGTCACCAGTATCAGGGCGAGGCGCGGGTCCTCGACCAGCCGTAATCCGATCAATGCCGGAATCGCGACGAGACTGCCGAGCCGTACGGTGGACCGCATACCGATCCGGTCCGCGATGCGCCCACCGGCCAAGGTGCCCGCCACCCCACCGATCAGGAACGCGGTGAGCGCCACCCCGCCCATGACGTGGCCGGCCCCCAAATACCCGATCCAGTAGAGCGCGATGAAAGTGTTCATTCCGAGAAACAGGATCGAGCGGATGACCGAGACCACTGTGAGCAGGAGGAACGGGCCCCACCGATCGCGACCGGTGGTGAGACCGGTCGGCGTGCCGTGATCGGTGTGCCGCGACTGATGCCGCCACAGGACGAACGCCATGAGTACCGCGGGCGGGACGAAGAACGCAGTGGCGCCGACACCCCACGACGAGAGCAGGGGGGTGGCCAGGGCGGGTGCGAGAAAGAAGCCGACGCTCCCGCCCGCCGCGAAGTAACTCATGGCGACGGTGCTGTCCGCGGCGGCGAGGCGGGCATCGCGGCCGGCGGCGGGATGGAAGGCGGCGATACCGATTCCGGAGATCAGGATCAGCAGCCACACCATCGGGTAGGCGGGTGCCAGGCCCGCGAGTCCGGCCCCGGCGCCGGCCACCAGCAGCCCGGCCGGGGCCAGCCACAGCAGCCGGCGGCGGTCGACGAGGACTCCGAGCAGCGGCTGGGGCAGCGAACTGCCCAGTGCGGCCGCCAGGGCGAGACCGGACGCCGCGACATAGCTGTAGCCGCGTTCGAGGACGAAGAAAGGGATGCTCGCGGGCACCAGGCCCTGATAGAAATCGTCCACCGCGTGCGCGAACACCCAGTGCCGCATGCGGTTCCACATCGTGCCCGGGTCGGTGGCGGCGGCGGGGGTCGTTGTCGGGGTGTCCACGGACGGAACCTCCTGGTCGTCGTTCGACGATCAGCGTATGAATTCCCGGCGGTCACTTCTTCCGATAATATGCCGAGATATGTCGATAACCAGCCATACGATTCCCACTCCTACCCGGGTGCGGGATCTGCAGGGCGGATCACATATCGATACCCACCGCCATCCCGACCATCAGCTGATCTACTGCAGCGGCGGGGCCGCGGAGGTCCGCACCGACGACGGGACCTGGATCGCGCCCCCGGATCGGGCCATCTGGATTCCGGCGGGCCACCGGCACGAACATCATTTCTTCGGCCCGACCCGATTCCACTGCATCGCGTTTCCACTCGAAGAGCGCGGTGATCGCGCGGCGCCGGCGGTTCTCGCGACCTCCGCGCTGGTCCGTGAACTGATCATCACCTGCTCCGCGCCGGATGATCTGCCCGCGGGGGAGCTCGGTCGATTGCGGCAGGTCCTGCTCGATCAGCTGGACCGGATGCCGCGCGAGCACCTGCCGCTGCCCGTCGCGCGCGACGAACGTCTCCGCGACGTGTGCGCGCTCGTCGAGCGGGATCTGGAGACCACCTGGACGCTGGCCGCACTCGGCCGGCGGGTGGGTGCCGGGGAACGGACTCTCACCCGATTGTTCCGCACCGAGTTCGCCATGACCTACCCGCAGTGGCGCACCCATCTCCGCCTGCACCGAGCGGTGCGCATGCTGGCCGAGGGGTATTCCGTGACCGCGGTCGCCGGTCGCTGTGGCTGGGCCTCACCCAGCGCCTTCATCGATGTCTACCGGCATGCCCTCGGGCACACCCCTGGTAGCTCACGGCGCGGGCGGATTCCGGAGTCGTGGGCCGGCGGCGAGGTGATGGTGTCGGATCGCGGGGATGCTTCCGTTCCTGATCGTGGAAACGTGCGTGCTTCTTATTCGGTCTATTCCAAATAGATTGCCGCAGAGCTGTTTCCGATTCATGATCGATTGCGGAAGCGGATGTCATCGGCGCGAGAATTGGCTATGCTGTGCGCGCCGACAGCCGGTGGTATTCGTCGGCGAGAAATGGGGAGCTGTGCACGGCCGCAGGGGGTTCGGCCCATTGCCGGACAGTCGAATCGTATCGACGGTGTTCGCCCGGGTAGCCGGATCCGGTGCCGCGGGAGGTGAATTCGACTGTCCGCTACTGGTGTCCGTGGCGGGCCTGGTGGACGCGCATCGACGCTTGGCTGCGGCCCGTCCGAGCTGGGAAGATGTGGTGGTGACCTGGTCGCCTGATGAGCTCGGCTCGGATCGGCCGGAATTGGATCCGGCCGAGGATCCGTTCATCGAGATCTGGGAAGACGTCCAACGGCATATTCTCGCCATAGATCTGGAAGCCCATCGCGTACTCGGCGAACCCGATATCGGTGCGATGGAACATTACGAGGGGCTGGGCGCGGTTTTCGGTCGTATGGCACATCTGTACACGATTTCCTTCGACCGGTTCGTATTGGACGGGCCACAGGCTCCGAATCGCCGCCAATTGGCCCGCGCCTACATATCCTACGAGGCCCTCGCGCGTGAACTCGTCTGCGGGAAGAGGCGGCTGCCCCCGTTGTCCGGCCGCCCGCGCGCCGACGATATCGGGGGGTGACCGTTCGATCGAACGGGGCCTCCGGCAGCCCCGGCGGACTGGGACCTGGTCCGGCGGATACGCGGATGGTCCGCGAGCTCGCCGAAATGGCCGTTCGGTGCTCCCGCTCGTGGGGTGTGATCTGCTCGAAACAGGGGAGGCGGGATGATGCGTCCGGAAGAGTCGGCGCGGCCCGAATGGCGCAGTACCGGCAATCCGCGATTCCCGTTGGCCGCCGAGGTGGACGGGCACTGGTGGGTGTTGCGCGCCAACCCTTTTCCCGATCACTGTCTGTGGACACTGTTCATCGATGGGGTCGCTCGCTACGACATCGAGCGGGTGCCGGCCGGTTGGGGCCGGCTCGCGCCGTGGTCGGCACCGGGGCTGGATCCGGCTGTCGCGGAATCGGCTCTCGCTCCGATTCGGCATCTGGGGGTCTACGGCAGTGAGGTCGGCCGGCCCTGCGACGATCCGTTCTGCTGCGGTTGACGCCGAGACCGGCGAGTAGCGCCGCTGGACATCACGGTCAGGCGCAGTGCAGCCCTTCGAGGAGCGAGTCGAGGATGGGGGTGCGTCTGGTGTCGGCCCGCAGGACGGCGGAGACCGGGATACGGAGGCGGTGGTCGACCAGCGGAAGCGCCGCGATGCCTTCGGTGGAGCTGTTGGCGTAGAGGACTGTCCAGGCGTCGGGGTGGTTGATCAACTCCATGGTCGCGGTGTGGTCCGGTGGAATGGGCGGGCCGAAGGTGGGGCCGGTGGGGAGGTCGGCGAACGCGGTCCGGATGACGTTGTGTAGGAGGAACTGCTCGGACTCCGGCGGCAGGAGTAGCGGGTATGCGCTGAGCTCGGCGAGGGTCACATCGGTGCGACCGGCCAGCGGATGCGTGGGGGCGGTGGCGAGGGTGAGGTCTTCCACCCATAGCTGCTCGACCATCAGGCCGGCCTGCTGCACGCTGCCGCGGATCAACGCCAGATCGCAATCGCCGTCCGCGACGGCGGCGACGCGCTGGCGGAAGGGTTTGATGACGAATTCGATCTCCGCGCCCGGATGCTGGTCGCGGGCACCGGCGATGGCCGACAGCGATCGGGTGGCGAACGACATATTCGCGGCGAGCCGGATCCGGGGACCGGTGGTGCGGATCGAGGCGCGGATGGCCGATTCCAGACCTAGCATCTGCTTGGCCAGCGGTAGTAATCTTGTGCTCGCGTCGGTGGGGACGACCGATCGGGTCGAACGCTCGAAGAGTTGCACGCCCAGGTCGTGCTCGAGCCGGGCGATCTGATGGCTGATCGCCGACTGTGAGATGAAGCACCGGACGGCCGCGCGGCTGAAGCTGAGCTCCTCGCACACTGCGACGTAGTACGTGAGCTGGCGTAGTTCCACCGCGATCTCCATTCATGATCAGATCAGATAAGAGTCATCTCAATTATGCGCCCTGAACCCTGAAATATCTCCCTTACGGATGACGGTTCCTAATGAGTGAAGGAGGCTGTCATGCACAAGGTCAGTGAAATCGGCGCCGGTGTGGAATACGCGGATGTCGTGATCATCGGTTCGGGGTTCGGCGGACTCGCCGCGGCCAAACAATTGGCCAAGGCGGGAGTGGATTATGTCCTGATCTCGAGCACGCCGGAACACCTGTTCCAGCCGCTGCTGTATCAGGTCGCCACCGGGGTGTTGGCGTCCGCCGAGATCGCACCCCCGATCGCGAACATCCTGCGCCGGCACAAGGAGGCGGATGTCCGCCAGGGTGAGGTCACCGCGATCGAGCCCGACGCCGCCGTCCTGACCTACCGCACCGGTGCCGAGACCCGGCAGATCCGCTACGGATCGTTGATCGCGGCCACCGGCGCGAGCCAGTCGTATTTCGGACGCGACGACTTCGCCGACAAGACCTATTCGCTCAAAACCATCGACGACGCGAAGCTGCTGCGGGCCCAGATCGAGCGAGTCTTCCGCGAAGCGGGCAAGGCCGACGAGGAAACCCGCCGCCGGCTGCTCTCGTTCGTGGTCGTCGGCGCGGGGGCCACCGGTGTGGAGGTCGCGGGCCAGCTGAAAGAACTGGCCAAGCGGTACTACCACGAGGAAGTCTCGGTGACCCTGGTCGAGGGCGCCGGCGCTGTTCTACCGCCGTTCGGTGGCGGGCTATCGGAGTATGCGAAGAAAACGCTGACCCGCAGCGGAGTCGACGTCCTGCTCGGCACCTTCGTCACCGATATCGAGGACGGGCAGGTCACGGTCAAGGACAAAGACGGCAGCCAGCGGCAGATCGAGGCCGAGACCATCGTATGGTCGGCGGGTGTGCAGGCCGGCGGTTTCGCGAAGCTGCTGGCCGCGGCCACCGGCTGTGAAACCGATCGCGCCGGGCGCCTGCTCATCAATCCCGATCTCACCGTGGGCGGCTATGCCGATATCTACGCGATCGGCGATATGACCTCGCTCAACGGCTACCCCGGCCAGTCGCCCGTAGCGATGCAGGAGGGCCGGCACGCAGCCGACATCATCAGCCGCGATACGCACCCGGGAACCCCGTTCGTGTACTGGGACAAGGGCAGCATGGCGGTGATCAGCCGGTTCAGCGCGGTGACCAAGCTGAACGACAAGGTCACCTTCCGCGGTGTGTTCGCTTGGTTCATCTGGCTGGCCGTGCACCTGTTCTACCTGGTGGGCTTCCGGAACCGGTTCGCCGCGGTCCTGTCGTGGCTGGTGGCCTTCATCGGCACCGGGCGGCCCGGGTTCCAGGAAGTGGACCGCCAGCATCTGGAACGGGTGCGCGAACCCGAACGATTCGTCGCCTGACGGGTCCGGGTGGGCCGGCCCTATCGACAGAGTGGGCAGGTCCGCGGCGCAGGCAGAAGTCGGCGTAGCACGTGGGCGGGCCCGGTCGAGCGGGGTCCGCCCACGGCGTATGCCCGGGCGGCGGCGAATGCCAGGTTGCGGCCGGCCCGATTCCGGTGCCGTTTCCGGTGTTTCCGCGAACGCGCGGAGGCCGCCCGGTGAACGTCTGGTGTGACCTACGTCTCGTTAACCGAACCGGCATGCCCGCGACACGCCACGGACGCCCCGGCGCAGTGTCGGACTGGCCTGCTTGGCGTTATGGCTATTACGTCCGTGCTGACGGCTCCGGCTCGACCGGCCGCCGGCGAGGATCACCGGTCCCGATACACCCTCATCGTTTCCTCCGACACCGACCATCGCATCGCGGCGCAGCGGTTGCGGTACAACGTATTCGCCGGCGAACCGGGGTTCTCGATCCCCGACGACGGTACGGGCCTGGACGCGGACAGGTTCGACGAGCACTGCGACCACCTGCTGGTCCGCGACGAGGCCACGGGCGAGTTCGTCGGTTGCTACCGGATGTTGCCGCCGGACAAGGTCGCCGGGGCCGGTGGGTACTACACAGCCACCGAATTCGATCTCGCGAACCTCGGTCCGGGAGATATGCGGGTCGTGGAGATGGGGCGCGCGTGCGTGGTCCCCGACCATCGCAACGGCTCGGTCCTCACTCTCATGTGGGCCGGAATCCTGCACTACATCCAGCTCACCGGCTACGACCGGGTGATGGGATGCGCGTCGGTGCCCATGCAGAACACCCCCGCCGAACCGGCCGGAGTCAATGTTCGCGGGGTGCGTGACCTTCTGCTCGGTAGACATGCCTGCGCGCCGGACAAGCGGGTGCGCCCGTACCGGCCCGTCGTGGTCGACGGTGTGGTGCTGGACGATCTGCCCGCCCCCGCCCGCCCGAAACTGCCGCCGCTGCTCAACGGCTATCTGCGGCTCGGCGCCGAGATCTGCGGAGAGCCCGCGCACGATCCGGATTTCGCCGTCGCCGATTTCGTGGTGTTGCTGGGGCTCGACACCATCAACACCCGCTATCTGGATCGGTTACGCGGCGCCGCCGCGAATTTCGACGGCGGGCGGTGATGTGATGGAGATCGCCACCCGACCGGTGCAGCGAGCACCCGCCGTTGTGGCGGACTCGCCGGCCCCGCATTCCTGGATGCCGGTGAGTCCCTGCGGGACCGGCTGTGTGCGGCAACGTCCCGAGATCGGTGTCGTGCGGGCCGGGCTCCGGGCGGTCGGCGCGATATCGGTGCTGCTCGGCTATCCCTTCGTCCATATCGTCACACCGGCGTCCCGGCGCTCCGGGGTGCAGCGGCGGTTCGCGCGGACTCTGCTGCGTGCCTGCGGTATCCGGTTGCGGGTGGTGGACCGGCGAGCGGGGACCGCGGCGATCGGGCCGAGGTACGCCGAACCGGGCGCCGGGGTGCTGGTCGCCTGTGGGCATATCGGGTGGACGGATATCGTCGTGCTCGCCGCGGTGCAGCCGCTCGCGTTCGTGGCGCGGGCGGATCTGATCGAATGGCCGCTGCTCGGGAAACTCGCGCGGGTGATGCGGGTCGTCCCGATCGAACGAGAACGGCTGCGCCGACTGCCGAATGTGGTGGCGCAGGTCGGGCGACGGCTCGCCGCCGGCGAACGGATCGGATTCTTCCCGGAGGGCACCACCTGGTGTGGTCGTGCCTACGGGACGCTGCGGCCCGCGCTGTTCCAGGCCGCGGTGGATACCGCCACCCCGGTGCAGCCGGTCCGGCTGCGATACCTGGATGTGCACGGCAACCGGTCCACTGTCCCGGGTTTCGTCGGTGACGACACGCTCATCGATTCGATCGTGCGGGTGCTGCGCGCCCGGAATCTGACCGCCGAGATCGTCCTCGCTCCGGTCGAACAGGCCGGTACCGATCGCAAGGATCTGGCGCGCCGTTGTGAGCGGGCGGTGCGGGCGGAGGAGCTCTCGGATGCCGCGCACGCGGTGCTCGCCGCCGCGGGCCGGCAGTTGACGGAAGCGGCGGTCGCGACGGGCTGACAGCAGTGGTTTACGGCCGGGTCCACCGAGCGGACCCGGCCGTTCTGCTGTTGAATATCGACTCGCTCATGTATGTGCCGTTATCTGACGGCTACTTGTTTGCCGTATCAGCGAGCGCTGCCGGTCCCGGGAAGGGGCGGGATCCCCGGCAGTGCGAAGGGCAGCTGAGGGAACACCGGCAACTGGACTTGGGGAAACAGGCTCGGCGGGGGTGGCGGGATGTACGGGTTGGGCACGTTCCAGTTCGGGGGCGCACCCGCGCCCCCGCCGCCACGCGGGCTCTCGCGGTCCCAATCGGCGGGCTGGTCGTAGTCGCGGCCCCGGCCGCCGGGTGAATCGCGGTCGGGATACTGGTTGCCGCCGCTGTTGAGGTGATCATCCCAGCCGTCGTAATCCTGCCGGTGGTGGTCCTTGTAGCCGTAGTGGCCGTTGTCGTCCCAGCCGAAATCGCCGTCGTTACCCCAGCCGTTCCCGGCCTGGTGGTCGTTGTCATCCCAGCCGTTGTCATCCCAGCCGAAGCTATCGCCGAAGCTGTCGCTGGAATCGGGGGAATCGCTGACCTGGACCGCGTCGGCGGGGCCGGCGAGGGCGGGGCCGGCGGTGACCGCCAGTGGGGCGAGGGTGATGACTGCGAGCGCGGCGATCCGCGCCGCGAGACGGCGGGCGCGCTGTTCGTGGTTTCGGTTCATCGGTGGGTCCTCACTCGGTCACACCCCCGGGGCGGTTATTCCGGGGCGCTCGCACTGTTTGGAGTGCTTTATTGATACGTCACTCACCGTACCGCTGAATAACGGCACGTTCAATAGGTAGGTGTCAAGCGGGGTGATCGGCGCAGCGGGGCGAGCTCGAGGTGGCACAGACTCGAGGTGACACAGAGGTGACACAATGGATGTGTCGAGGTCGCGGCGCGGATTCCCACCGGGAGCACACAAGCGGCGGTAGATACGACTACGGTGGTGACGAACACCGTCGAGCAGCCGTTCGGCTGCCGAATCCGACAGGATCTCTTTCGAACTGCCGCAGTCCCTCGCCGCCGAGTCGGTGGGAAGCTCCACTCGGCAGTCCGCGCGGAGTGGCCCCGGGTTCGGATGGGTATCCCCGTATTGCCCGGACCGCCGGTCGGTCCGACCGCGCGGGACCGCGCATCTCGACACTGCTTGCCGCGACTTTCACCGGCAGCGCACACCGAAGATCGGAGCACGAATATGCACGACGACAACCCTGGACTGTTCAGCCACATCCCCGCTGAGCCCGAGCCGTACTCGATATCGGCCGATGCGCCGCAACCGGTATTCCTGACCGCCACGCCCGAACCGGACGCCTCCTCGACACCCGACGCCGGCGCCAGATAGCGATGCCCGGCCGGGCACAGGACCTCGGCTACGCGGCGGGCTGGCGTCTTGTCCGTGCTCTGCCGAACCGGTGGGCGGTTCGCCTGTTCGATGCCGGAGCCGACCGGGTCGTCCGACGCGACGGCGGGCCCCGCCGGTTACGCCGTAATCTCGCCCGGGTGATCGGGGTCCCGCCCGAGGAAGTTCCAGAGGAACTGATGCGGGCGAGTCTGCGCTCCTACGCCAGGTATTGGCGGGAGGCGTTCCGGCTGCCCTCGATGGATCCGCGAGAGCTCGCCGACACCATCGAAGCCTCGGCCACCGGCCTGAACCGTATCCGCGACGCCTACGCCGCGGGCCGCGGTGTGGTGATCGCGCTGCCGCACAGCGGCAACTGGGACCTGGCCGGAGTCTGGCTCGTGCAGCGGGTGGGTACGCCCACCGTGGTCGCCGAGCGACTCCGGCCCGAGTCGCTGTTCCGTCGCTTCGTGCGCTTCCGAGAGGGCTTGGGGTTCGAGATCATCCCGCTCACCGGAGCCGAAACACCACCGTTCGATCAGCTCACAGCCCGCCTGCGCAACGGCGGGCTGGTCTGTCTGCTCGGCGAGCGTGATCTCTCCGGACGTGGCGTGGCGGTCACGTTCTTCGGTGAACCGGCACAGATGCCGGCCGGCCCGGCCCGGCTGGCCATCGACACAGGCGCACCCCTGCTGCCGGTGCACTGCTGGTTCACCCCGACCGGGTGGGGTTTCTCGGTCGGCGACCCGATCGATACCTCCCACGGGGTCCGGGAAGCCACCCAGGCCCTGGCCGACAGCTTCGCGGCGGGTATCGCCGCCCATCCCGCTGATTGGCATATGTTGCAGCGCCTCTGGCCGGATGGATGACCGCCGCAGCGCGACGCGGGTGTCGACCTGCGCACCGGTGTCTCGGTGCACGCGCTCGACGGTGACGCCGATAGGCAGGTGTGCTGGGCTCGGGTCCGCTGCGGGGAATGAATCGAATCAGCGCTGACCGCGTGACGATCCGCTCGTAGTGGCCACCGCGGTCGGTAGTGCGGCAGTGCTCGTGGCCGTCGTCGAGACATCGGGTATCAGCCAGTTCTTCGGGTGCACGCCGCTGGGTCCGGTGGCCTGGGCCGGTGTGCTCACGGCGGTCACCGCCGCCACCGCGATGGTCGTGCTCTCCCCAGCGTGGTTCACCCGGCGCACCGAGCAACTGATTGCCCGTGTCGAACTGTTGCCCTCCACCCCTCCGGGCGCGATCATCGATCATGTTCACGCCCGCTGTCAGGCTCCTTCGGCGTCCGCCGGGGCGGCCCGGAACTGTTAGTTCTCGACGACGAGAGGATCGTGTTCCATGCCTTCACCCGGTAAAGCGAACAGCACCGGCCGGACCGCAGCGACCGGCACGGGCGAATCGGCCCGCAAGAAGCCCGCCGGGCCCCGGCAGAGACCGGACGGGCAGCCAACCACCGAGACCGTACCCGCGGCCACGTTGGCGTTGCCTTTCCTCGACGCCAGGGTCGCTATCCCCGGTCAGGGCATCACGATGAAAGCGGGGCCGGTCGAGCTGTCCCTGCCCACCCGCTATCTCTACTACGGTGGTCTCGGTGCGCTCGCTGTGGTGGGAGCGGTCGAATGGCCAATCGCCGGTGCCCTCGCGGCGACCGGGTTGATCGTCGGCCGCCTGCGCAGATCCGCCTCCGAGCCCGAGGCTGTGGGCGTCACTGCGGCCGCGACGTAGCGAGGCCCGCGAGACTCACCGGTAGCACGCCGACGCAGCAGGTGGAGCTACCGTTGCGCACAAACTTCGCAGCCCACGGGAAACTGTCCTGGGCGGCTATCGCACGGCTGCGATTGCCCGGTCATGGTGGTCCTCCCGAGGTTTGCCACCAGCACGCCGCAGTATCCACTCCGAGCGGTAGCACCGGCCCGCCGGACTCCCGGAGTCTCGGGAATGGATGATTGCGTTGTTGGCCCGTCGATAGCGTGAGCGACCTATGGCGTCGGCGGGTAGGGACTCTCTGCTCAAATTCTCCTGGCGGGCCTACCAGCGTGCGGCGACGGTTACCGGAGGAGATTGCGCCAGAATTCGTGGCGGACCGCGTCCCACAATCGGGCCAGTTCCGGATGGAGTTCTCGCGCTGATGCGAGGTCGGGATAGTTCCCGGCGTCGAAGCGTAGGACACAGGAGGAGTCCGACGCGCTTTCCACGCCCCTGATCGTCACCTGGTGGTGTTGAGCCACATGCCACATCGCATGTAATCCGTCGACTTCTGTCCGGTGCAGATCAACCCTCATCGAGGCACCTGTGCCCCGGATCGGTTCGGTCTGTCGAGCCGCGGCCGGCCTCCGGATTCACTGGGCGGAGGAGGGGCTGTTCGCGTCGGCGATCCGGCACGAAGACGGACCCGGCCGCGAGGGCAGTGCAGGTTGTTGCACACAAGGCGCTCCTTCTCCGATCGTTACGTGCTCCGAAGATGTCAGGACGAGTGGTCCATCGATGAAGCTATTACATCTAATTCCATAGTTCAAGGGGTTTTCGCTGCTTGGTGCAGGTTGCGTGTCCCTAAACCTATTTGTTCATGGTTCAAGTCTTCCGGTCTAAAATGGGTGTCCGTACTCTCACCCGAGGAGCTGCGTTGTCGCTGTCCCAGCAGGAAAGCGCCGGCCTGTCCGCGCTCAGCGCCGTGCTCTCACCGCTCGAGGGCGGTGGGCCGAGAACCGATGCCGTGGTAGCGCGGCTATCGGCTGCCGTCGGACTCGGAGTCATGACCGATGGTCAGCGATTGCCGAACGAGACCGATCTGGCCGACCAGTTGGGTGTATCGACGATGACCCTCCGGGAAGCGTTGGCCGTGCTCCGGGAACAGGGAGTCGTCCGTACCACGCGGGGGCGCGGCGGCGGCAGTTTCATCTGTGCCTCGGCAGAGGCGTTCGAACACACTTCGCTGGTCCGGCTTCGGCGGGTGAGTTCGGCGGAATTGCGAGACCTCGGCGATGTGCAGTTCGCGGTCTCGGGCGCGGTCGCAGTGTTCGCCGCTCGCCGCGGCCTACAAGCCGACATCGCACGACTGCGCAGCCTGGCGGACAGGTTGCGGGCGAGCGCGGAACCGGCCGGCGCGCGACGGGTCGACAGCCGTTTCCACATCGAGATGGCGGTGACCGCGCAATCGACCCGGCTGACGCGCTCCCAGGTGGGCCTGCAGACCGAGCTGTCGGGACTGCTGTGGCTGCCGCAGCTGCGGCTGGACCCGGTCGCGGAGGCCGGCGACCAGCGGCGCCTGGTGGACGCCATCGAGAGAGAAGACGACATTCGGGCACGCGAACTGGCAGAATCGAATGCGGAATCCCGTATCCGCCGCCTCGTCGCCCTACGGCTGGAGCTCGATGATCGATGAGTGGCCCCGATAATTTCCTCGCCCCTAAAAGTATCGAATCGCTCGCTCGGGTAGTAGCCGAGTTCGCCGATGAGATCTACCTGTCTCTGACAACCATCGGGACCGCGTTGCGGGATCTGTGGAACGACCTCACCGATGAGCGACGGCCTGCCGTCCGGTCCGCCGACCTCGCGTCGCTTCGTGAGATGATCGTCGCGGAACTCGGGGTGCGCGGAGAGCTGTTCGATGGGACCGGGGTGATCATGGCCGACGGCGTGCTTGCCGACCGCCCCCTATTCCTTGAATGGTGGCTGTCCGATGCGGTGCGCGGACCGCAACGCCACATGCTGGAATTGAACCCTCAGAGCGAGTATTTCTACGACTACACCCTCTTGGACTGGTACGTAATTCCACGTGATCGCCGGCGACGTTGGGTAGAAGGACCCCGCATCGATTTCGCGTGCTCCGACCAGTACGTGTGCACGTTCACGATCCCGGTCGAGTCCGTACCGGGCGAATTTCTCGGAGTCGCCGGCGCCGATGTTCCGGTCGCCGCGATGGAGAAGGCCCTGCTTCCGGCGTTTCGGGCCTCGAACCCGCGGGCCACCTTGGTCAACAGTGAAGGTCGCGTGATCTTGGGTGTCGATCCGGAGTTTCCACCGGGATCCAGGATCGGTCGTGGTGATCGGTCCGACGGAGTGCCCGTCGATGCGCTCCCGTGGTCGCTGTTACCGCAGAGAGGCTCGGCGCGGCGTTCGTAACGGGTCCGGAGGTTCGAACCGAGGCGAACTATGAACATGCGGCAGCCAACGACAGGTCTTCGGCGCCATGTCCGTGGCGAAATTTCCGGCTCGCGACCGGGCGGTGCCGGTTCGAGGATCCTGGTGGTGGAGGAGTCCCCTTCAACTGCCGAGATGATGGTCCTCGTCCTGACAGGTATCGGGTTCGATGTTGTTCATTGCGCCAACGGTTACGCGGCGGTAGAGATCGCGCAGCACTGGAGTCCCGGCCTGGTGCTGCTCGAATCGAGGCTGCCGGATCTGTCCGGTGCGGAAGTGTGCCGACTGTTGCGGAATCCGGTTGCGGTGCCGGTGATGATCGTGTCGACCGAAACCGACCCCGGCGAGATCGCCACGGTCATGGCGGCCGGTGCCTGCGGTTACCTGCGCAAACCGTTCCGATGCAGTGAACTTCTGAACCGCGTCTTCACAGAACTCGGGATCGGCCCGTAATACCGGGCCCCGGCGGGCGGCGGCGCGGATGGTGTGGTCGCAACAGTCGTGGGCGGCGGTGAGTCCGGCGTCGGTGTCGGGGCGGCGCACCGCGCTGGCGGGACGGCTCGGCGAGCAGAAGGTCGACCAGTTCGGCCACATCCTGGAAGACGGTGCTTCGGCCGCGGGGCCCGCCGCCGCTCGGGCCACAGGTGCGGAACGCCCGGCCCGCAGCGGCATGGAACTCACTGAACTGGCACGGCTCCGGCGCGACACCAGGGACCACGCGGAGCGGGTCGAGCCCGAACTCGACGAATACCTCGATACTTCTCCCGATATCGAGCCTCCGGCCCGGTTCCCGCCTTCATCGCGCCCCCGGGTAGGGCACATCGAACATGGGATGAGGGGCGACCTGCGGATGACTCCGTCGAGTGGACGAAGGTTCCGGTGGTGCAGCCTGGTCCGGGCGGTTCCACGGCGAGTAGCATCGGGCACCGCGGCCAGGTGTCGCGGTAAGTGGAATACGCCGAGGACGGACGGTGGGTGCGCGGTGGCCGAGGACATCGGTAGCGCCGTCGGGGATGTCGACGATGAGACGCCGACAATGAGTTGCCCACCGGAGAGTTCGAAATCGGTGGCCGTCGCCGAGTTCGAGCGACAGCGGTCACGGATATTCGGGCTGGCGTACCGGATGCTCGGGTCTGCCACGGACGCCGAAGATATCGTTCAAGACGCTTTTCTGCGATGGCACGGCACCGAACCCGGCATGGTCCAGGATCCGGCTGCATGGTTGGTGAAGGTCACCACCAACCTGTGCTGGAACCGTCTGGGTTCGGCGGCCAGTCGGCGTGAACGGTATGTCGGGCAGTGGTTGCCGGAACCGGTGATGACCCCCGACAGCGCGCTGGGCCCCTTGGAAGCGGTCGAGCAGCGCGACACCGTTTCGCTGGGCTTTCTCGTGCTCGCCGAGCGGCTCACGCCGCAGGAGCGTGCAGTGTTCGTGCTGCGTGAGGCCTTCGGGTACAGCCATCGTGAGGTGGCCGAGTTGATCGAGCTGTCGCCGGCGAACTGCCGCCAGTTGCACAGTCGTGCGCGCAAGAGGGTTGCTGCCGCCGACCTGTCACTGGAGATGGCCGACTCCTCCGGCACCAGGGCCCTGGTCGAGCGGTTCCTCGACGCCGCCCGCAGCGGTGACCTCGCGGGTCTGGAGCGCATGCTGGCCGACGATGTCATATCGGTGGCCGACGGCGGTGGCGCCTCGGCTGTCGCCCGGCTGCCGGTACGTGGCGCCGACAAGGTGGCCCGGTACTTGGCCACCGCCACGCGCCGGTACGGCGAGGGTCTCACCCTCGCGGTGCGGGAAGTGAACGGCATGCCCGCGGTGTTGGCCCGGAATGGGTCGATGCTGGTCGGAGTGTTGGTCCCAGAGATCGTGGACGGTCGGATCAGCTGTATCCGGATCGTCGCCAACCCGGACAAGCTTCGGTTCCTCGGTGCGCAGGCCGATCGGCTGTCACATTCGGGGGAGCTGTCCGGTTCCTGGTAGTGCAAGGCGCGTCGGCCACTACGGAGGAACAGATGACAAAACGGATACTGGTCACCGGCGGTACCGGTCGGCTCGGGCGGGTGCTGGTGCCACAGTTGCTCGACGTGGGCCATGAAGTGCGGGTATTGACCCATTCGGAACGTGAGTCGGCGGCGCACCACTGGGTGGTCGGCGACCTGCGCACCGGCAGCGGGCTGGCCGACGCGGTCGATGGTATCGATCTGGTCATCCATTTGGCCACGACCAACGGGCGCGGTGATGTGACCGCGACCCGTGCCCTGATCGAGGCCGCCCAGGCGTCGGGCCGGCCGCACCTGGTGTACCTGTCGATCGTCGGTATCGACGACCACGCGCTCGGCTATTACCGCGCGAAAGCAGAGTGCGAAGCCCTGATCCAGCGGTCCGGGCTGCCGTGGACCATCCTGCGGACAACTCAATTCCACGATCTGATCGCCGAGATCTGCGACGCCCAGCGGGCATTGCCGTTCACCGCGATGCCGTCGAAGGTGTACTTCCAGCCGATCGATGTCACCGAGGTGGCCGGTCGGCTGGTCGCGATCACGGAGGGTCCCGCGAGGCAACGCATTCCGGATCTGGGCGGTCCGCAGATACGTGCGGCCACCGACCTGGCCCGTACGTACCTGCGGGCCGTCGGCCGCCGCAGGCCGGTGTGGGCGGTACCTTTGCCCGGCAAGGCAATCCGGGACTTCCGTGCGGGCCTGCAGCTCACGCCGGAACGGGCGGACGGGCGGATCACCTTCGAAGAATTTCTCGCCGAGCGCGGCGAGCGGGAAGGGGTCCGGTGATGTACGGGTGGCTTCGTGCGGGCCTGGGGTTCCTCACCGCGACTCAGCTGGGCGTCGGCGTGTGGGCGCTGTTCTTCCCGGCGAGCTTCTTCGCGCTCGAAGTGGTCGGTATGGGCATGGCCTACAACGAACATCTGATGCGTGACTACGGCGCGATGACGCTGGCCAGCTTCGTGGTCCTGGGCGCGGCCACAATCCGCATGAGTCCCTGGCTGACCCGCACCGCTCTGGTCATGTACTCGGTCTGGGCCGTTCCGCACTTCCTCATCCATGTGGCCATGGTCGGTCACCTCGCGCCCCGGACCGCGGCGATACTGCTCGCGCTGCTCGGTCTCGCGGTCCTGCTGTCGGCAGGTCTGCTCGTGCTCGCATTTCGGACCGTGTCGCCCTCGCGGACGTGACGTGGTGTCGGCCGGCCCGGCTCGGACCGCGGAGATTCAGCAGTTGGGAGACCTCGGGGCGAGGCAGCGTAGTAGCTGTCGGGCGCCCGGCTCAGCGCGGGCGTGCCACGTTCTGGGGGAACTGCCCCTCTACGTTGCCGGCTGGGTTGTAGAGACCGACGACGACCGTCCAGCCGCCCTCCGAGGCGTAACCGATACCGAGTCGGGTACTGGCCTTCCACACCAACTGCGTGAAATGACCCGTTGTCATGCCGAACCCGGGCTTGTCGAAGTCGTAGTTCTTGATCTCGTCGTACCACATCTTCGTGCCCATCTCGACAAAGGGGACAGCGTCCCAGCTGCCCTCTCCCCCGACGAGGTTCTCCCCGGCTCCGTTCTTGTGGGGGCAGCTGTGATCGATCGCTCGCTTGGCGGCGTAGTACTTCGCGCATTGCTGGGCCCGGTTGTTCAGGTCCTGGGTCGAGGTCATTGCCGGGGAACCGTGCTCGGCCCGGTATCGGTTGTGCAGGGTGAGCCCGGTCTGCGCGTAATCGCTCTGTCCGGCGGCGGGGCCGCCGCCGGTGACGAGCGCGGCCAGCATCACCGTCGCAATAACCGATACCAACCGACCGACACGCACGACGACCTCCCGAAACAGAGCAGGACACAACAGAAAAGAACCACACGGACCTCGAAACCCCACAGATCGTGAGTGTTTCGGGATCAGGTGAGCATACTCGAGTTTCGCTGGCCGAAGCAGCCCCGGAGACGCTGGTCCCCCGCACCACCACCGGCGCCTGGATCGGTTTTGTCACCTCGCGATCCCCACCGGAGATCGGCGCGGCTACGTCGAAACCCGCCAGTGGTGTCCCGCCGGCGCCTCGGCGCGGGGAACCGTGAGGGCGGCCGCCCCTCGATGAGGATGCCCGGTGGGGCATCGATCACAGTTTCGCGGCACTGGGGCCGGATTCCGCCGGTACATCGCGTGGGGGAGAGGATATGTCCGGCACCGAGTTCCCTACCGGGCATGGATCTGGGAATGTCGGTGGTGCCTGCACGGTTGTGAATCGCGTGCAAATCGTAGAAAAATCGTAGAAAGCGGGGGTAGACCCCACGGATGTGCAGGTCAACGGTGGGATAGGCTTTGTCGGTCATGAAGTCGGCACAGCGTTTCCGCAGGTCCCCGACGTCGCCCAATATTTCCCATGATTTCCCTGTTTGCGCAGTTAGATGGCACTTTGTGGGTCCCGACGCTGTTCCTTCGTGCCCCTGACTTCCCATCCTGACCCGTGTGAAATTTGTAGAAAATTTGTAGCGCCGCGCACCGGGCAACAGGCGGAACCGGCGGGGCGCCCAGGGGGTGCTGTCCGGGCGGGTCAAATTTCCAACCGGCTGGGCGCGACTTGGCGGTCGTTCGTCACAGGTACCGGTACTCGGTTGGACACGCAAAGCAAGGTCAACCGGGAAAACGCCTTGGTCATGGTGGATTCGTGTCCGATCTGACGATTGCGACGATCGAGTGGGCTGGCTGACCGCGCGTGCCGCGGTCTCGCCAGGCAGAAGCCCGGCGTGATCGGTGGAGTGAAGCGGCGCGTGCACCGACGACGCGGTCGCGGCCCGGATTTTCGACCGGGAGGCGTGCGGCAGGGGCGGAGGGGACTACGATGGTGAGGACACCGTCGAGCAGCTGATCGGCTGCCGAACCCGACAGGACCTCTTTCGAACTGCCGCAGTCCCGCTACCTCCAGGCGATGGGTTGCTCCACTCGGCAGTCCGGCGCGGAGCGGCCTCGGGTTCGGATGGTATCCCCGGAAGGCCCGGACCGCTGGCCGGTCAGACCGCCACGGGACGCGCATCTCGACCCTGCCTGCCGCGCGACTTCCACCGGCAGCGCACACCGAAGATCGGAGCACGAACATGTACGACGACAATGCTGGACTGTTCAGTCACGTCCCGGCCGAACCCGAGCCATACTCGATGCCGGCCGATGCTCCGCAACCGGTGTTCCTGACCGCGGTGCCCGAGCCGGACGCCGCCACCCGCCCGGCCGCCGGTTCCAGGTAGGCCGTTTCCAGTTAGGGTCGGCGCGCTTCTGGTTCGGCAGCCGGCGCTGGATCGGTAGGCATCACACCAGCACTACTCGCGGCGACCGGCCAGAACAGCCGCCAACTCGAGCCCAACCCGCCGTGAGCTCCTGCGCATCGCCACAACCCCCAGATCGCACTGCTGTCGGCCGGACTTCACAAGATGGCCAGCATGAGGTATGGGCGCGCCGCACCGGAATGGGTGTGTGGGGGTCAGGGGTTCGAGTCCCCTTAGCTCCACCTGAAACCCCAGGTCAGGCCCGGTCTAGTACCGGGCCTGACCTGTTTTATTTTGACCAACCCCCCGTTTACCCCCCGGTTTGGTCCCGAAATGGTGTTGACGATGGTTCTGCCGTCGTCCTGCCAGTGAAGCAGTGCGACCTGATCCGGGTGTATTTCCGAGGCCGGGGGTCATTGTGGCAGGTCGGGTAGGTCCGGCAGTCTGTAGTGCGCCTTCGTACCAGGCGTGTACAGCCAGCCAGAGATAGGGCGGTCGTCCTTCCACGGGTTCCATCTCCTGGGCCTTGTGGATCAGGTACTGCAGCATCCGGTTGTCCCGAAGCGGGAACGGGTAAGGGAAGGCGCTGCCGGGTGTGTTGATACTGTCGGCCCGGTCATCGGGGTGCCCGTTGGCGATAATTTGGGTCGACTGGCGGGTTATGTACTCCGCCGGAATCTGTGCTGGTTAGTCCGGTTCCATGGCTTGTCCCGGGTCGTTGTGGGCGGCCTGGTGGTGTGATCAGTGTGCCATGCCGAGGCGGTTCTGCTGCTGCGATTGAGCTGTAAGTGTTGTCGAGATCGTCCCCACCGCCGACGCGCTTCGTATCGGCCGTCGGGCAGTTGCCGGGTACAGGGTGCGTCGGCGGTGCTGGGCGTCAGTGCCGGGTTCGATATATAAGCTGCCTGCGCCCGCCCGGCGCAATGAGCACATGTCAGAACAGCAGCAGCTGGTCGGTGTCCGGAACCTTCTGCCGGTTGACCCGATGAATATGAGCCCGATCGCCTGTGATCGCTGACGCGGCTCGCGAACTGTTCGATGGTGTTGCTGGATCGTGTAGAGGAGCGGCAGGTCGCCTGGTTGCTGGTGGCTGGTAGTTGCCGATCTGGAGCGCCGGTGGGCAGCTCGGGATTTCTCCAGGAGCAGTGTCTGGCGAGAGCGTGTGGCTGCAGTTGACGCAGGTGAGCGGTTGCCGAACATTCCGGATTCGCCGGAATTGAGGGGCGTCGGTGTATGCCGGGAGATGGCCGTTCTTCACAAACCTGTTCTGGAGCCGGACCCAGCGCAAGTGAGCGAGCGCCTCAGGGTCGGCGATGGGTGGGCGCCCAGTAATGCCCACCACCACCACATTCGGGACGGGACTGGAGGTCCGGGAGGGATCAATGTGCACCGGGTCGGTCGCGGGAGTGGGATGATGGTGCTGGTTGAGGCGATGGCGTCGACGTGTTCGCAGGAGTTCACGTTCGTGGTGTAGCGCGTCTGTCAATGACTGGTGCAGCTGGCTGGGGATCGCGAGACCGCGCGGGGTCAAGGTGAGATCGTCTAGTCGGCACGGGTGCGCGAGCAACTCGTCGTAGACGCACGGCGGCAGGTGCGGTACCCGGTGGGTGGGATTATCCTCGGTCGGCGGTTCTGGCCATAGGGTTCGGTGCGGTGCTCCGACCATCACGGAAGCGGACCGCTGGGCGGGGTCCAATGTCCACAGGTGTTGACGGCTGTCGGGATCGCTGAGCACGATCCAGTGCGGACGGCTGGTGGGATGCCAGAACCAGACATCGACGACTCCGTTGCGTCGGTAGTCGTGATGTCTTTGGCTCCACTCCGCATCGGTCAGCGGCCCCCCTTGGACTTCGAGAGCTACTTCCCGGCGGTCGGCGAATACGACGCGGACATCGGCGCGGCGTTCTCGGCGGGGCAACCACACCTCGGTATCGGCTTCGACCACCCCCGGCTGACGGAGAGCCCACTCGGCCAGCACTGCCTTGCCGGTCAGATGCCACAGCGTCTCAGGATGATGCCGGCCGCCGACGGGCGCGAACCCGGGTGGATGGGCGAAGTGCGGTCGGCGCTGCCCGCCCACGCGGGCGCGGACCACCACGGGCACTTCTTTGCCGAACTCGGTGAAACAGGCCGCGCATACCAGCGACCTGTCACCGACGAGGCTTTTGCGCCTGAAGTCGTGTACGTGCGGGTCGGCGGGATCTGTCGGCGCGCAGACGTACTGCCCGCACGAGAGATCGAGCGCGACGGTGAGCTGGTCGGAGAAACCCACTCGGACACCCCTGTCGAATAGACGATGAGCCCTCCGGCAGACGCGGGAAGGCTACGCAGGGCCGCTCTATTCGAGAAAGAAGGGGTTCGGCTGAGTTCAGTTCAAGGAGCCTGGAACGGCTGAAGTATCTGTATGGGTATGGGCGCCGAGTGGGTGTGAAGGTTTGAGTGGGTGCTGTGCGGCCTGGCTCCAGGTTACGGCGGTGCGAGGCGTCTGTCGAGAAAAACTGTTGTGCAACATCTTCGACAACTTTCCATCTGACAACACCGCCGCGGAGCTCGCAACCCTGATCGAGGATCACGTAGCCCTGTGGGGCCGACCCAAACATCGACTGCTCATCAAGCCCCACTTCTCGCCCTCGGCCATCGTCACCGGGCGGGGCGAAGCTGGCCGCCATGGGTGCAGGGTGCCGGAGGGAGCGCGCTTTCGAGGCTGGGGTGCGGAAGTTGGCGGATGAGTCAGGATATCGGGCGCAGGGTAGGACTTGAATCCCTCAGTGCGGCAGATTTACCGATTCGGTGTGTTCGATCACATCGAACGGTAGACGATATTGATCGAGAGGATCAAGCGCTGGTTTTCTGTGGCGCACGATGGTTGTTGATCCTAGTGTTGGTTCTGTCGGCCACTTCTGGCGTGTGGTGAGGTTCCCCCGCTTTCCCTTGGAGGGCTCTGAGCATGGTCCGGTAGGACCAGGAAGGAGCCCCGCGTGGCAGCACCGAAGAAATACCCGGACGAGCTGAAGGCCCGAGCAGTCCGACTGTATCTGGAGTCGGACCCGAAACCGACGATCCGCAAACTCGCCCAGCAGTTGGGCGTGCATCACGAGGCCTTGCGGAATTGGATCCGCCAAGCCGACACCAGTGGCCAGCGATCGGAACCAGCATCGACCGATCTGGCCGAGGAGAACAAGCGGCTGCGTAAACAGGTCGCCGAGTTGGAGCGGGTCAACGACATTCTGCGGTCGGCGAGTGCGTATTTCGCCTCGGAGCTCGGCCAGACCCGGAGGTGATCGTGCGGTTCGTCAAGGACAGCCGGCACCCGGTCGAGCTCGTATTGCGGGTGCTCGGGATCGCCTCGTCGACCTACTACTGGTGGTGCAAACGCCTCGACGTGCCTTCGGCTCGGCAGATCGCCGACGAAGCCTTGCTGGCTGAGATCGTCGATATCCATACCAGCTCCGCCGGCACCCATGGTTCTCCGCGAGTGCATGCGATGCTTGCCCGCCGCGGTGTCTCGGTGGGCCGCAAAAGGGTGGAGCGGGTGATGCGTGGCGCCGGGTTGCAGGGCGCTTTCCTGCGGAAACGGTGGCGCATCGCCTCGACACGAACCGATCCGCGGGCGGCGCCGGCACCGGATCTGGTCGAGCAGTCTTCACCGCGGATCGGCCGAATCGGCTGTGGGTGGCTGACGCGACCAGGATCCCCTGTGGTCAGGGCACGTTCTGGCTGGCAGCGGTGCGGGACGCATTCTCCAACCGGATCGTGGGCTGGAAAACCTCAGACCGCTGCGACACCGAACTGGTGCTGGGTGCACTCGAGTTCGCAGTCTGGAGCCGCGACATCCGCGATGGCGAACTGATACACCACAGCGACAGGGGGCTCGACCTACACAGCGATCCGGTTCGCTAACCGGCTGGCCGACAACGGGATCGCCCAGTCGATGGGCTCGGTCGGCGACAGCTACGACAATGCGCTGATGGAGAACTTCTTCTCCACATTGAAGACCGAACTGGTCTATCGCCGAGCCTGGCGGACCCGGGACGAGGCCGAGAACGCCCTGTTCGCATACATCGATGGCTGGTACAACAGCCAGCGCATCCAGAAGAAGCTGGGTTGGCGATCACCGGACGAGTTCGAAGCGAGCTACCATCACCCGGTTCCGGCTAGTGCCTCGTCAAGCAACGTTGGATAGGTAATCGGGGCGCCGGATTGTGGAGTTGACGGCGAAGTCTCGTTTGGGTCGGGCGTGCTGGTTGTGCCAGCGGATGTAGGCGCCGATCGCGGCGTCTTGTTCGTTGTGGCTGTGGTGGTCGGTGCCGTTGAGGGCGAAGTACCGCAACGCGGCGAGTTCCGATTCGATCCAGTTCAGCCAGGACGAATAGGTCGGCAGGAACACCAACTCCACGTTGTTGGCCGCGGCCCAGTCCCGAACTTCGGCCCGTTTGTGCGGGGAGAAGTTGTCGGCGATGACGTACAGCTTCTCGCCGGGCCAGCGGGCCCGCAGTGTTTTCAGGAAGGCCAGAAACTCGATCCATCGTTTGCGGTCCCGGATCCGGTAGTGAATACGGCCGGTGGCCAGGTCCAACGCCCCGAGTAGATGCCGCACTCCGTGGTCGCGGTGGTAGGTCGCCCGCAGCCGGCGCGGCTTGCGGGCCGGGAACCAGCCGCGCCCGGGGCGGGGTTGCAGGTTCAACGGCCCGAACTCGTCGACACAGATCACTCGCCCGTCGGCGGGTGGGTGGTCGTAGAGGTCCAGGATGCGGTTCATCTTGGTGGTGAAGTCGGGGTCGGTGCCTGCTTTCCAGGTCTTGGTGGCCTGCCAGGACACGCCCTGCTCGCGCAGGATCGTGCGTAAGGTTTCGCGGCTGATATCAGCGATTTTGCTGGTGGCCAGCATGTCTCGGAGTTTCGACAGGCTCCACGTCGAGAACGGATAGCCGAGGTCGCGGGGGCAGCACCGGGCGATGCAGGCGATACGTTCACGCGTCGCCCGATCGGTCTTCGGCGGTCTGCCCCCGCTCCATTTTGGGTCCAATGCTTCGAACCCCCGTTCGTTGAAGTCGTGGATCACTTGCCGCACATAGGCTTCCGAGACCTGCATCAGCCTCGCTATCGCCGGAACGGGTTGATGTTGCGCTGAGGCCATCACCACGATCGCGCGTCGGGTCCTGATCGGCTGTTTGCTGGTTTTGGTGATCTTCTGCAGTCGGCGTCCCTCTTCCGGGGACACCTCCCGCACGAATACTTCTGGTTTCCGGGCCATCGACACCACCTCCACGGGCAGCATCGCCGTCGGCAAGCACACGATCAAACCGACACCCCGGAATACCGGCGCAACCTATCTGGACGAGGCACTAGAACCTGATTACCCCGCTCTCCAGCAATGCGGGGGATGAGGTTCACCCCGAATGGTGGACACGGGATCAAGCAGCTGTAACAGCCGCGAAGAGTGATTGTTCATAAGCGATCGGGCTGATCATCCCGATCGTGGAGTGACGGCGCCGAGTGTTGTACCAGTGCATCCATTTGTCAACCGCGCGGCAACGAGTTCGGTCTTCGTCAAGTAGGTATGCCGGTAGTAGTGTTCGTGTTTGAACGTCGACCACAGCGATTCCGCGCCGGCGTTGTCCCAGCAGATCCCGGTGGCACCCATCGACCGGTGCAGGCCATGCCGATGGCAGGCCGCTGCCATGGCCGACGCAGTGTATTGACTGCCGCGGTCCGCATGTAAAACAGTTCCGCGGCCGTGGCCGCCGCGTGCGGCGATCGCCTTGTCCAGGGTATCGGTGACCAGCTCGGTGCGCATATGGTCGGCCACCGACCAGCCCAGCACCCGCTTGGAATGCTCATCCTTGATCGCGCACAAATACATATCACCTTCTCCGCAGGTCAGATAGGTGATATCGCTCGTCCAGACCGCGTCGAGACGGCCCTGGTCGAACCGGCGACCGACCAGATCCGGCGGGAACGACGCCCGCGGGTCGACCACCGTGGTCACGACTTTGAAGGTGCGCGGGCTGATCCCCTCGATCCCGACCTGAGCCATGATCTTGGCGACGGTCTTCTCGGTGACCCTCTCCCCGGCCTCCCGCAGATCAGCGGTGATCCGCGGCGCACCGTAGGTGCCGGCGGACTCCCGGTGATGCGCCACGATCTTGACCGCCAGATCGGCACGGCGCTGCGCGGCAGGCGTCAAAGACGTCGACCGGCAGCGTTTCCGATACTGGTAATAGCCTGACCGCGACACCTTCAGCAGCCGCGCCATCCGCGCGACGTCCTCACCGCCACCGCTGGTGAAACTGTTGGGGGCGGCGCACTCTGCCATCAGCTCGAACCGGGCCGGTTCTGCTGCATCGCGGCAAAGTACGCCGAGGCTTTTTTCAAGAACGCGATATCTTTGTCCTGCTCAGCTACCTGTTTGCGTAACCGCAGCAACTCCGCCCGCTCGGCACCGGATAGCGGCTGTTCACGATGCACCGCGGCCGCTTCGACGCGGCGGCGTTCATCGGCGACCCACCGGCCCAGCAGGCTCTCGTGCACGCCGAGTTCGCGGGAGACCTCGGCGACCGTGCGACCGGAATCGATCACCCGATGAGCAGCCTCGACCTTGTACTCGGTCGTGAACGACCGACGTTTCCGAGACACAGCAGACATCCTTCCGCAGGATCAACGATCCTGCTAACTCGGTGTCCACTACCCGGGGTGAGCCTCAGTGGACCATCCCCGCGCGTGCGAGGCCGACGGGCTGGTCGTTCTCGGTGACGCGGCATGCACAGGACCATCCCCGCGCGTGCGGGGCCGACACTTCCTGAACTGGCCATTTTCGTGCTGGGTGGTGTTTTTCATTCACTTCGTCGGGACTATGGATAGATGGTTGCTGGAACGCTCTGCAGAGGGTGCATATAGCCCTTCATAGCACCACATGTTGATCTTGGTTCGCTAAGAAGGGCTCCGGAGTCCAGTGCTATTCCGTGACCGGCGGCACGGAGCGGTGGCGACGAAATCCAGCTGTCGATGACTGATGTCGGGGCATAGGGGTGCGACCGGCGGTGTGTCAGCCGCTGGTTGTGTCGGTGGGTCTTTTTATGGTGGCGCCATGACTGTGGATGGGGATGTGAGGTCGGCTGGGTGCCCAGACTTGTCTGGCTCCGAAGAAGCATGGTTGGGCGCTATTTGGGGGAAGTCTGCTGGTCGTGCTGGTGGCACGGTGAATCTGTTGCTTTCGCATCTGCTGGATACGGCAGCTGTTGCAGAGTTGATCTGGGATAGGTACTTGGCGGAGTCGGTCCGTCATCAAGTGTCACTGGTTGCCGGCGGTGTTGATGCGGGTCGACGGTTGTTCGTATGGCTATGTGGTGTGCACGATCTGGGCAAGGCGACGCCCGCGTTTCAGTCCGTGGACCGTCACGGTGCCGCTGCGGTTCGCAGCGTGGGGTTGGGTTGGGATGAGCGCGCGGTCAAAGCACGGCGGTGGAGGCACGAGAAGGCCGGGGCGAGGGTGCTGGAGAGCCTGCTTCAGGAGGCCGGGTGGGGTGCTGAGCAGCGAGACTGGGTGTGGCCGTTGGTGGCCGGGCATCACGGGCAGTTTCCATCGCTGGGGGATTTGGGGCCTGGTCGGCGTCGTGAGCCTGAGTTGCGGGGTACGGGTGATTGGCCGAAGGCTCAGCGAGCGTTGCTTGCGGTGTATACCCGGGCGCTGGGGTGTGGCGAGCTTTTTGATTTGGAGCCGCGGGTTGTGCCGTCGCGAGCGCTGCAGTTGGCGTTGAGCGGGTTCATCATTATGGCCGATTGGATCGCAAGTGGGGAGCACTTCCCGGGCCTTGATCGTTTGGACCAGGTCAACGTCAAAGGGGCACGCGCGAGAGCTGAGAAGGCATGGGAAGCAATCGGCCTGGCTCGCGGATGGGGCCGGATTCCGGAGCCTTCGGCCGACGATTTCGAGTCGCGATTCGGTGCTCTACCGCGAGCGTCGCAGCGTGTGGCGATCGAGTGTGCGGCGCGTATGGCGCGTCCTGGGTTGATGGTCGTGGAGGCGCCTATGGGGGAAGGTAAGACGAGGACGGCGTTGCTGTGTGCGGAGGTGCTGGCGGCGCGGTTCGGGTTCGACGGGGTGTTCGTGGGGATGCCCACCCAGGCGACAAGTGACCCGATGTTCACGCAAGTGCGGGCATGGGTGGAGAAGGTAAACGCCGATGTTGCGGCCGGGGTTGCGTTGCTGCACGGCAAGCGTCGCTTCAACGCGGAGTGGCGAGGGCTTGTCGAATCCGCTCAGGGTGGGGATGCGGAGTTCGCGAGTGTGGGTGAGGACGAGTTCGGGCTCGATGATCCTTATGGCTGTGCGGAGTTCGACCCGTGTACGTGGGAGAGGCCGGTCCGTACGGTGCCGGCCGAATGGTTCCTCGGAGCGAAACGAGGATTGCTGGCGCCCTTCGTGGTCGGCACGATCGATCAATTGTTGCTGGCGGCGACGCGGACCAAGCATGTGATGCTACGTATGGCCGGGTTGGCGGGGAAGGTCGTCATTCTCGACGAGGTGCATGCGGCCGACGTGTACATGTCGGAGTTCCTCGTGGAGGGGCTGCGCTGGCTCGGCCAGGCCGGAGTTCCGGTCATCCTGTTGTCGGCTACGTTGCCGCCGCAGCAACGCGAGCGGCTCCTCAGTGCTTACCTGGCCGGTGCCCGCGGCGCCGAGGAACTCGAGCGGATCGTGGTCGAGGCGGAACCGGGGTATCCGAGGGTGACCACGGCGTGGGCGGACACTTCGGGTAGCCCGGTGGTCGAGCAGGCCGCTGCACCGGCCTGGCGGGCAGAACCCCTGCGGGTCAACGTCCAGGTGTTCGAGGAAGGAAGGTCGATCACCGAGCTGCTGCGCGATCGCCTGGCCGAGGGTGGTTGCGTGCTGATCATCCGCAACACGGTCGACCGGGCCCAGCAGGTCTACGAGGAGCTGACGTCTGTGTTCGGGTCTGCAGTGCGGCTGCTGCACGCGCGGATGCACATCCGTGAGCGCGCCACGGTGACTGAGGAATGTCTCAATGTTCTGGGCCCGAAAAAAGATGGGGTGCAACGACCTCTGTCCATCGTGGTTGCCACTCAGATCGCGGAACAATCGTTCGACGTGGACGCTGACCTGCTGATTACTGATCTGGCGCCGATGGACTTATTGCTGCAACGGATCGGACGCATGCACCGCCACGACGGAGTCATCCGTCCCCCGGGGCTGCGTGAGCCGACCGTGATAGTCACCGGCTTCACCCCCCGCGGAGACGGTCCACCGCAGTTCGACGGTGGCAGCGAAGCGATCTATGGGCGATACCCACTACTTTGCAGCGCGGCAGCAGTCCTGCAGGCCGAAGGAGAAGGCTGGAAGGTTCCTGCCCAGGTCCCCGAGCTGGTAGTCGCCGCCTACGACGGGCAGGTGAGGACCCCTCAGGCATGGGCATCCGAAGTCGCGGACGCGTCGCAGTCATGGATCGCCGATCAACAGAAGCGGGCCGACACGGCGGCACAGTTCGTGCTGACCCGGCTCGGCGAGCACGAGTACCCGACGTTGGAGGGCCTGCACCGCGGGGAGTACGTCAAGGACGATGACGTCCGCGTCCGTGACGGCGAAGAATCGATCGAAGTGATCCTGGTACGGCAGGACGACCACGGTTACCGAGCCGAGAACGGGCGCCGGCTCGGGCCGAACGGTGAGGTCGATGCCGAGGTTCTCGACGACGTTCTCGGCGGGACACTTCGGCTGCCGACGCGACTTACCCGATCTGGAATGGAGTCGCTGAGAACGCTGGACGGATGGCGGGATCACCCATGGCTGCGCTACAGCCGTGCGTTGGTCCTCGACCGCGACAGCCGGGCGAGGGTCGGCGAGGCCAAGGTTCGTTACGAAGAAAAACTCGGCCTACGTGTCGAGTGACGCGGTGAGTACAGAAAATACGTCACCGCGCCACTCCCCGCCGCTGCGGGGCCGACTGGGAGTCCAAACACTGTTCTGGACCATACCTGCCGGAACAAACCGGAAGGTATGACTCTAGTTTTCCATACCGCCGGACAAGCGAGTGAAGTACGCTCCGGAAACACCTTAAACATTGTTCCTTATCGAATGGATGAGAGCGTGAATGAAGGCGACTTGATTCGGGTAGTTCCGCTGTTGCCCTGCAGGTTCGACGACGGTTCTGTCGAGGCGCTTCCGGTGTGGCGCGCGTTGGTGGACAGCCATCGGATCGTCAGCATCGATGTGGAGGTGCCGACAATGCTGCCGGCGATCTTGCGTCAACTGCTGCTGCCGATCGTGCTGCATGCGCTCGGGTCGCCGCGGTCTCGACAAGAGTGGGGGCAGCGATTCGACCGCGGATGCTTCGATGCCGCTGAGGTCGAGGCGCTCGACGCGTATCTGGCTGAGTATGGCGACCGGTTCGACGTACTGCATCCGGTGCATCCGTTCGGCCAGGTCGCTGGTCTTCGGACGAAGAAAGGTGAAACCAAGGGGGCTGCGTTGCTGGTGGCCACAGCGCCCTCGGGTAACAACGTCCCGTTGTTCGCGACACGGACCGAGGCCGACGCCCTGCCATTGTCGCTCGATGCCGCCGTGCGCTGGTTGCTGCATACGCAATGCTGGGACACCGCGGCCATCAAAACCGGTGTAATCGGTGACCCGAATGCTGAGAAAACGGGCAAAACGTCGGGAAACCCCACGGGCCCGCTGGGACAGCTGGGTGTGGTGATGCCGGTCGGGCGAACTCTCTACGACACTTTGCTTCTGAACACCCCGATCGGTATTCAGAAGCGACTGGGCACCCCGCATTGGGCGAAAGATCCTCTCGGTCCGCAGTGGAAGATTCGCGCACCGGAGAGCGTGCTGGACCTGTGGACGTGGCAGTCACGGCGGATCCGGCTGATGGCCGAATCCGCCCAGGCTGGTCTCGTTGTCTCACGAGTGGTGGTGTCCGCGGGGGACCGGTTCAGCGTTGGTGTGCCGGTATGGGAAACCCATACCGCGTGGCGGAAGGACAAGCCCGATAAACGGACCGGTGCCGCTCCGCTACGTCCGTTGCGGCACACGGCGGGCAAGGCGGCCTGGCGCGGACTGGACGCGCTGCTGGCCCTGGAGAAGGAGAACGGCGCGGCGCAGACCAGTGAGCTGATCGATCAGATCGCAGGTTTGGACGCCGAGGGCATCATCGATGTCGACTATCCGCTGCAGGTAGAGACCTTCGGCATCGTGTACGGCAACCAGTCCGCGGTGATCGAGGAACTGATCCATGACGTCGTGTCGGTGCCTGTGGCATCCCTGCGAGGTAAGGGGCTGGCCTACGAGGTGGTCATAGACGCCGCGATGCAGGCCGAACAGCTGGTCAACGCGATCAACCACCTCTCCGCCGACCTGCGCCGATCCGTGGGCGCCGCCCCGATCCCGTGGAACAAGGGGATGCGGCCGGGAGAGCAGCTACTCACCGCCCTCGACCCAGTGGTCCGGCGACTCCTGGCAGGCGTAACGGCGGACTCCCGTGATGAGGACAAACTTACCCGCGGACGCGAGGCATGGGAGCTGATGGCCTTCGACGCGGTTCATCGCTGCGCTGAACCGCTGTTCGCCCTCCCCGCAGCCGCGTTCAACGGCCGCAGCGAGAAATCGGGCAGCAAGGAACACCACTACAAACTCGGACTGGCGGCGAACCGGTTTCACACCTCGGTCAACGACACCCTCGGCCGAGCATCCGCTCTGCGCAATCGGCCGCACGAGGAGGAATAGATATATGGCTCAGAAATATTGGAACAGGTTCATCCGCGAAGGCACTGCAAAGCAGGAGCTGCCGCCTGGCGAACATCTTGCCGCGTTGCGGTCAGGTCTCGGCCGTGAAACGTTGACAGTTCCCAAGATGTGGCCGTTCTACACCATCGCGCCCGACGACAACGAAAAGCAGGAACGCTTTGGGGGCGTGACTGCCGACCAGCACGCCGAACATGCCGCACTGGCGTTGTTCGGGTTGCATCAACAGTCCCAGAAGACCCTGATGCACGTTCCTGGTGTCGGCCTCGGCTTCGCCCTGCGGGTCTTGCGTGGTCACGAGAAGTACAGCTCCGACGCGGTGGACCGCCGTGTATCAGCGATGGTGAGCTCCACTTCGGTGTCGACGCTGACCTACCAGTTACGCGGGCTGGTCACGCAACTCCGCGATGTCAAACAAGGGCTGGACTACGACCGACTGCTCCGCGACCTCGACGATTGGCACTGGCCCGACGGGCGGCAGCGCGTCCGAAAAGCCTGGGCACGGGGCTATCAACGGTGGGAAAAGCCCGCCGAGTCCACCACCGGCTGACCGAGACACCTCTGCCGCACATCAACTCAGACCAAAGGACGCACTTGACATGGCTCAGCATGTACGCATCGATATACACATTCTGCAGACTGTTCCGCCGGCCAACCTCAATCGCGACGACCAGGGAAACCCGAAGGAAGCCGTCTACGGCGGCGTCCGTCGTTCCCGCGTGTCCTCGCAAGCCTGGAAGCGGGCAGCACGGATGCGATTCGAAGACCGTATCCCCAAGCAAGACCTCGGGACCCGCACTCGCAAGGTCGCAGCCGAACTGGCCAAACGACTCAAGGCACGTACCTCTCTCGATTCCGAGAAGGCAGCACGCCTCGGCACTGCCGTTCTTGCCCCGGTCGGCATCGCCGCGGGGAAGAAAGCAGGCAACACCGCCTACCTGCTGTTCGTTGGCAACCGCCAACTCGATGCAGTGGTCGACCTCGTCGCAGATAGAGCAGACGAACTCGCCGCGCTCGACGACCAAGCGCTCGAGAAGGCTATGAAGGACCTGCCGGTCGCCGACCAGTTCACTCAGAACCACCCCATAGACGTCGCTCTGTTCGGACGCATGGTCGCCGATATTCCCGCCCTCAACGTCGACGCTGCAGCTCAGGTGGCACATGCCATCTCCACACACGCGGTTGAAGCCGAGTTCGACTATTACACCGCCGTCGACGATGCGAACGAGAACGATGCCGACCCTGCCGCCGGAATGATCGGCTCGATCGGCTTCAACTCCGCCACCCTCTACCGGTACGCCAGCATCGGACTCGACCAGCTACACCACAACCTCGGCGAACCGGACGCTGTGCTCGAAGCGATCGACATCTTCGTCGACAGCTTCGCCCGCTCCATGCCCACCGGCTACGGCAACTCCTTCGCCCACCGCACCCTGCCCTCCCTGGTCGCGGTCGTCGTCCGGGAGGACCAACCCGTCAACCTCGTCTCGGCATTCGAGAATCCGATCTCCGCACCTCGAGGCGGCATCGCCGAACGCTCCGCCCGCGCGCTGGCCGAAGAACAGCGACGCAGCATCGAAATGTGGGGCGACAAACCCGCTCACGCCGCGTTCGCGCACGCCTTCGGCCCCGAAACCGAGAAAGACCTGGAAACCGCCTTCGGCGCCGCGGTAACAATCACCGAACTTCGCCAAGGACTGCTCGAACAGTTGCGCGGATACCTGAGCCGATGACCGCATCCACCGACACCTCGATCCTGCTGCTCCGCTTGGCCGCACCTCTACAGTCCTGGGGCGAGAACAGTAAATTCAACCGCCGCGAAACCCGGACCGAACCGACAAAATCCGGAGTCGTCGGCCTCCTCGCCGCAGCACTCGGCCTCGAGCGCGGCGCCGATCTCAGCACCCTGACCGGACTCGCCATGGGAGTACGCACCGACCAGCCCGGCACCTTGCTCCGCGACTTCCACACCGTCTCCGACTACCGCGGACAGCCGCTGAAACAAAGCGGAGTCAACGCGAAAGGGATCCAACGGCCCACCACACCAGCGAAATACACCCACGTCACGCACCGCTACTACCTACAAGACGCTGCGTTTCTGGTCGGGCTCGCCGGTCCACCCGATACCGTCCGCGAACTGGCTGCGGCGGTCAAGCGGCCGGCTTTCCCACTGGCACTCGGACGGCGTAGCTGCCCGCCCACCCAACCGATCCTGGCAGGCACACCCGCCTCGGAACTGCTCACCGCACTGTCCTCGCACCCATGGCAGGCCAACACAGCAGCCCGCGCCGGCCACCTGCGCGGCACCAAACCAGCTTTCGTGCATCTGCCGGTCACCATCGACGATCCCGCTGGCGGCGAAACCCGCCAGGATGTGCCCATCACCTTCGGCCTTCACGATCGCAGGTATATGCAGCGCCGCGTGCGACACACCACCGTGCAGATCCCGACCGGATTCCCCGAGCCCGACGCCGCCGAGACCGGCAGCAGCGTGCCACCGGTCGGCCACGATCCGTTCTCCCTCCTGGACTGGTGAAAGGCGCCCCATGACCTACCTCTCACGCATCCGCATCAACCCACTGCGGGCGCAGAGCCGGAAACTGCTCGCCAACCCCCGCGCCATGCACAGCGCCGTCCTGCACGGAGTCCCCGGCGATGCCACCGGTGAGCGCATCCTGTGGCGACTGGACACCGACAATCCACACCGGCCGTTGCTGTACGCGCTGACTCAGACAAAGCCCGACTGGTCTCACCTGATCGAGAACGCCGGCTGGCCCGGAGCCGACGGTGAACACGCCGACATCGCCGATTACCGTCGCCTCCTGGACAAGCTCGACAGTGGACACCGCTACGCCTTCCGCGTCACCGCAAGCCCAGTACAGAACACCAAAACCCCGCTGAAAAGCACAGCAGCCCAGGTTGCCCGGGCCGAAGCCCAAGCGCAACAGGCTGAAGCGCAGCGACCCCGGACAAGGTCACTGCGGCTCGGCCACCGGACAGCAGCGGCGCAACTGTCCTGGTTCCTGGACCGGACACAGAAGTGGGGTTTCCAGATCCCCTCCACCGAGTTCGAACCGCAGCTGCCTGGAATCGAGCTGGACGAGTCCGCGCCCGAAATCCTGATCAGCGCGCGTCAACGACTGAATTTCGGGCACCCCGATCGAGACAACATGGGAAGGTCTCGGGTCACAATCCACACCGCTACCTTCGAGGGCCACCTGGAGATCACCGACCGCGAGCGGTTCACCGCCACCCTCCTCGCCGGTATCGGACCTTCCAAAGCATATGGATGTGGGCTGCTCACTCTCGCACCGATTCCCTCGGCCTGACATGCCCGACATCTGGTGGAAAGCCCACCCCCACGATCTGCACCGACTCCAAGACCGCATATCCACGGTCTACGTCGAACGATCCCATATCGACCGCGACGAGAACGCCGTGGTGGTGATCAACAAGAAGGAAACCGTTCGTGTCCCCGCAGCGCTGGTCGCGGCCATGCTGCTGGGGCCCGGCACCCGCATCACCCATGCCGCCGCGGCACTCCTCGCCGATTCGGGCACCACAATCTGCTGGATCGGGCAACAAGGAGTACGCATGTACGCCGCGGGGATCGGTCCGTCCCGCGGCGCCGGACTCTTGATGCAGCAGGCACACCTGGTAACCCGGCCCAAAGAACGGCTGAAAGTCGCCCGCGCCATGTATTCGATGCGGTTCCCCGGCGAGAACGTCAGCGACCTGACCATGCAGCAGCTCCGCGGCCGCGAAGGAACTCGCATCCGACGCATCTATCGCGAGCATGCCTCGCGAACCGGCATCACTTGGCAAGGCCGCAAATACGTCGCCGGCGACGCCCACGCCACCGGCGACGACCTCAACCGGGTTCTCTCCGCCGCGAACGCCGCCCTGTACGGAATCTGCCACGCCGTCATCGTCGGTCTCGGAGCCAGCCCCGGCCTCGGATTCGTCCACACCGGATCGGCGATGTCGTTCGTCCTCGACATCGCCGACCTGTACAAGGCCGAATACACCATCCCCCTCGCATTCGACCTCATCGCTGACGAACTCACCGAAGAACGCGACGCCCGACTGGGACTCCGCGACCTCATTGCCGAGCGACAACTGCTTCCACGGGTCGTCAACGACGTCCGAACACTGCTCGACGCCACCGGGGCCGAGGATGATCCCTCCGGACCGCAATTGTGGGATGAGAAAGTCGGCGCCGTCGATGGCGGCACCAACTGGGCAGACAAGGAAGCCGACCTCATGCAACCCAGTTTCGGCGAGCAACAGCTCACCATCATCGGACCCGAAATCGAAACCCAGGTCGAATGGTGAACCTGTGACAGTCATCGTCCTCATCGCTGTCGCGCCAGGCCTTCGTGGCCATCTCACCCGATGGATGGTCGAAGTAAATGCCGGTGTCTTCGTCGGAAAACCCAGCCGACGTGTACGAGAACGCCTCTGGGAACTACTCGCCGACCGCGTCCGCGACGGCCAGGCCGTCATGATCGAACCCGCCAACAACGAACAAGGCTGGGCCGTCCGCACTGCCGGCCGCGACCGCTGGCGCCCTACCGACTTCGACGGACTACTCCTCTCTGCCCGCCCAAGAACACCCACCGCGCCCCGGAAAGACTCCCTCCAAGACCCAACAGAACCAGGATCCAGGCCAGGCCACGCAGCTGACAGCAGCGCGCTGACCGAAGTAAATGAAAAAGGCGCGACTGGCGAACAAACACGCAGGTAGAGAAGTGTCGGCCCCGCACGCGCGGGGATGGTCCTTCTCCGGCGATGAGACACCTGACTGGAGCTCGGTCGGCCCCGCACGCGCGGGGATGGTCCGTTAGTGGTGTCGACCTCGGCCTTTTTCAGCGAGTCGGCCCCGCACGCGCGGGGATGGTCCATGCGGGGCAGCCGAGAGATGGGACGTGGGCCGGTCGGCCCCGCACGCGCGGGGATGGTCCCCCCACTTATCAGAGACATCCCGGAGATACCGAGTCGGCCCCGCACGCGCGGGGATGGTCCCGACCAGGGCTTATGGGAAGAGCCCTCCCCGATGTCGGCCCCGCACGCGCGGGGATGGTCCGGTGCCGAGCCTGTGTACGTGGACAGCCAGGGCGTCGGCCCCGCACGCGCGGGGATGGTCCGATCCGCCGTACCTGGCGACGTCTGGCTCGGCAGTCGGCCCCGCACGCGCGGGGATGGTCCTGGCCACTCGTCATCGTGGTCATCGACGAGGCAGTCGGCCCCGCACGCGCGGGGATGGTCCCAGGACCTCGACAACCGGCTCATCTACTGGGCCGTCGGCCCCGCACGCGCGGGGATGGTCCCGCTCATGCCAGTCCTGCGCCGACTGCCCCGGCGTCGGCCCCGCACGCGCGGGGATGGTCCGCTGGATTCACCCGGCTCCGGTCCCCGTACTGCGTCGGCCCCGCACGCGCGGGGATGGTCCGTTACAGGCCGCCCCAGGTCAGGACCCTTTTTCGTCGGCCCCGCACGCGCGGGGATGGTCCTCCGCAGCACTGGCTCAAGGTCGACTACCTCGAGTCGGCCCCGCACGCGCGGGGATGGTCCGCCATTTGACGTCGCCTACCGCGAGCACGCCATGTCGGCCCCGCACGCGCGGGGATGGTCCGGCGGGCCGCTGATTCCGCACCGCCCGCCGCCGGTCGGCCCCGCACGCGCGGGGATGGTCCCTGGCCGGTGCCCTTGGTTTCTTAGCTGGGGATGTCGGCCCCGCACGCGCGGGGATGGTCCCTCGTCGAGCGTGGCCGCACCAGCGCGGGCACCGTCGGCCCCGCACGCGCGGGGATGGTCCCTGCTGGCGCGCATGTATTGGGTGACAGGGTGCGTCGGCCCCGCACGCGCGGGGATGGTCCTTCGATGGCCTCGGCCCGAGCGTCCCGCAGGGTGTCGGCCCCGCACGCGCGGGGATGGTCCGCCAGCACGCGGCGACCCTGCTCGGCCAGTGTGGTCGGCCCCGCACGCGCGGGGATGGTCCCAGGTACTCGCCGATCTGCTGTTGCGACAGAGTGTCGGCCCCGCACGCGCGGGGATGGTCCATGCCTTGTGCGACTGGCAATTTGGGTTGCCAGGTCGGCCCCGCACGCGCGGGGATGGTCCGTCGGGCAACTGCGCCAGGGTGATGGGAGCGGTGTCGGCCCCGCACGCGCGGGGATGGTCCACGAGTGATACCGGCGAACTCTCGCACGCCGGGGTCGGCCCCGCACGCGCGGGGATGGTCCGAGGTCCGCGAGGACATCATCAAGCGCACCCTGGTCGGCCCCGCACGCGCGGGGATGGTCCTCGCTCGACGTTGCCGCGGTCAGTCAGGGGGTAGTCGGCCCCGCACGCGCGGGGATGGTCCCCTCTCACAGCCACTCGCCGGGCGGGGGTGCTCGTCGGCCCCGCACGCGCGGGGATGGTCCTATGTGCACTTGACCGGCGGTTTGCCCGGTGGCGTCGGCCCCGCACGCGCGGGGATGGTCCTCGATATAGGCGGTACCCGCCTCGTCCACGGTGGTCGGCCCCGCACGCGCGGGGATGGTCCCGGCGGTGTGCGGTCCCGCATCCCGGGGTAGAGGTCGGCCCCGCACGCGCGGGGATGGTCCGACACCTGGCAGTGCGTCGGCATGCTGCCGTTGGTCGGCCCCGCACGCGCGGGGATGGTCCTTCGGCGAGCCCAGGAAGCGGGCGCACGGTCTCGTCGGCCCCGCACGCGCGGGGATGGTCCGCGATGCAGGCGATGTGGTCGGCGGCCAACGTCGTCGGCCCCGCACGCGCGGGGATGGTCCGCACGGGATCCAGCCGCGCCGGTTCTCCGGGTCGTCGGCCCCGCACGCGCGGGGATGGTCCTTTCAGTGCGCCGAACTCGCGTTTGCGTGACGCGTCGGCCCCGCACGCGCGGGGATGGTCCAGCCCGCAACGAGCGACACGTCCCACTTAAGTCGTCGGCCCCGCACGCGCGGGGATGGTCCGAACTCCGATACCCGGCAAGGTCAGTCGGCGCGGTCGGCCCCGCACGCGCGGGGATGGTCCATGCCGTGCGCTGGCGCGGTATCGGGAGAAGAAGTCGGCCCCGCACGCGCGGGGATGGTCCCACATACGGCTTATGAGACCGCTGTTCTCACCAGTCGGCCCCGCACGCGCGGGGATGGTCCTTCCCCAAGCTTGCGCGAGGCCCTGCTGGACTCGTCGGCCCCGCACGCGCGGGGATGGTCCTCGAAATGTGGTGAGGGTGAGAGCGGGCAGGCAGTCGGCCCCGCACGCGCGGGGATGGTCCGGCTTGGCAGCTTCGTGTAATAGACGAGGTGCAGTCGGCCCCGCACGCGCGGGGATGGTCCAGAGACCGCGTCGCGGATTGCGTCGCCTCGGCCGTCGGCCCCGCACGCGCGGGGATGGTCCGCCTGTCGACAAGAGTGTCGGCATCGGCAAGTAGTCGGCCCCGCACGCGCGGGGATGGTCCGGCCGATATCGCCTACGCCGCGGCAACGGAGTGGTCGGCCCCGCACGCGCGGGGATGGTCCGGGCAGACCATGGACAGCACGATCGGCGATCAGGTCGGCCCCGCACGCGCGGGGATGGTCCCGACTTGGAGTGTTCTTCTTCGTCGAGTCCGATGTCGGCCCCGCACGCGCGGGGATGGTCCCTACTGGCGCATGACCCGCGTCTCCGTCCACCAGTCGGCTCCGCACGCGCGGGGATGGTCCGGACGAGGAGACGGCGTCGGCCCCGCACGCGCGGGGATGGTCCGCACTGGCGTTACGTTCGGGGTCGTCTGATTTTGTCGGCTCCGTACGCGCGGGGATGGTCCACCCGAGTAGACCAGCATCGCGCCGAGCAGGATGTCGGCCCGGCACGCGCGGGGATGGTCCTCGGTCGACGCCGGGCATCTTGTCGTCGTGCACGTCGGCCCCGCACGGGCGGGGATGGTCCTACCGATCCGAACAAGATGAAGTACGGCCTGGTGTCGGCCCCGCACGCGCGGGGATGGTCCGCGGCACCGGTGCGACGGCTGCGGCCTGAGCTCGTCGGCCCCGCACGCGCGGGGATGGTCCCAGCATTGGATCGTCTTCTACCGGCGGACCAGGTTCGCGGAAGGTAGTTGGCCCCGCACGCGCGGGGAGGGTCCGACATCGGTGACACGTGACTACTCGGCGAACCTACCGCAACGAGACGACTCCGTGTATGGACCTCGAACGACCATGAGGACTACCAGCGGCGGACGCCCGCCCGGGTCTCTGGCGCCTGTGCCAAGCTCATTCACTCCTTGGTCTGTTCGGCCCGGTCCAAACCCACGGCGGCATCCGTCCAGGGTGGAATCAGAACAGGGCCAGGACGCCCCGTGGGCACCGGTCATATAAACCCCGGCAGTGCCCCCCGGGTATTCCGCGTGGCGTGGTGTGCGGAGTGACAGACGCCATTTCCCTTCCACCAGCGGGATGGGAAACCCCACTTGGTCAGTCGGCTCCAACCTCGCTGCTCCCGGGGTGGGCCCATCTGGCCCGACGGCACAGTCTGTGGCGTCCAAGGCCACGGTTATGCCGGCGCCATCTCTGTCATCCGGGCAAGTAAATCCAGGAATGTCGGTGGTGCCTGCACTGTTATGAATCGTGTGGAATTTGTAGAAAAATTGTAGAAAGAGGGGGGAGACCCCAAAGATGCCCAGGTCAACGGTGGGATAGGCTTTGTCGGTCATGAAGTCGGCTTTCCCGGGTGCTGTCAGCGGTGTGCCCACGACGGTCTACCTCGATCATGCGGCGACCACACCGATACTTCCCGTCGCGATCGAGGCGATGAACGCTGCCTTCGCGCTGTCCGGAAACGCGTCCTCGCTGCACGGATCGGGCCGGGTGGCCCGACGGCGGCTGGAGGAATCGCGGGAATCGATCGCCGCGGATCTGGGCGCGCGCCCCTCCGAGGTCATCCTGGCCTCCGGCGGAACCGAGAGCGACAACCTCGCGATCAAGGGCATCTATTGGGCCCGTCGGGACGCGGACCCGCGATGTAACCGGATCCTGGCCGGTGCCACCGAACATCACGCGGTCCTCGACGCGGTGGAGTGGCTGGAGCGACACGAGGGCGCCCGGGTCACCTGGTTGCCGGTGGACGCCGCCGGAATCGTGCCTCCGGAGGTACTGCGCGAGGCGCTGGCCGAGCACGCCGACGAGGTCGCACTGGTCACCGTGATGTGGGCCAACAACGAGATCGGTGCCATCCAGCCGATCCGGGAACTCGCGGAGATCGCGCGGGTCGCGGGAGTGCCGATGCACAGCGACGCGGTCCAGGCGGCGGCGCAGTTACCCATCGATTTCGCCGCCAGCGGGCTCGCGGCGGCGAGTTTCGCTGCCCACAAACTGGGTGGGCCGCACGGTGTGGGCGTTCTGCTGCTCGGTCGGCAGGTGGGCTGTGTGCCGCTGCTGCACGGCGGCGGTCACGAGCGGGACCTGCGCTCGGGCACCTCCGACGTCGCGGCGGCGGCCGGGCTGGCCGCCGCGCTGCGGCAGACCGTGCTGGAGATGCCGGCCCGGGCCGGGGAGCTGGCCGCGTTGCGCGACGAACTGATCGCAGGGGTTCGGCAGGCGGTCCCGGACTCGGTACTCAACGGCCCGCACGACGAACGACGCTTGCCGGGTAACGCCCATTTCACGTTCCCCGGTTGTGAGGGCGATTCGCTGCTGATGCTGCTGGACGCCGCGGGAATCGAATGTTCCACCGGCTCGGCGTGCACCGCCGGAGTGGCCTCGCCGAGTCATGTACTGATCGCGATGGGCGTGGGGGCCAGGGAGGCGCGCGGGTCGCTCCGGTTTTCCCTTGGACATACGTCGCAGCGGTCCGATATCAATGCATTACTGGAAGTGTTGCCGCAGGTGGTGGAACGAGCCAGGGCCGCGGGTCTGGCCGATGCGAGAGGAGGTGCGTAGCGTATGCGAGTGCTCGCCGCGATGAGTGGTGGAGTCGATTCCGCGGTGGCGGCGGCGCGGGCCGTCGACGCCGGGCACGAGGTGGTCGGAGTGCATCTGGCACTGTCGACCGCACCCGGCGCCCTGCGCACCGGATCGCGCGGCTGCTGTTCGAAAGAGGACGCGGGCGACGCCCGCCGGGCGGCCGATGTTCTCGGGATCCCCTTCTACGTCTGGGACTTCGCGGATCGCTTCAAAGAGGACGTGATCGACGATTTCGTCGAGTCCTACGCGGCCGGTGAGACACCCAACCCCTGCCTGCGTTGTAACGAGAAGATCAAGTTCTCGGCTCTGGCCGATCGTGCCGTGGCGCTCGGCTTCGACGCGGTCGTCACCGGGCACTACGCCCGGCTGGCCGACGGTGTGCTGCGCCGGGCGGTGGACGCGGACAAGGACCAGTCCTATGTCCTGGCGGTGCTGACCGCCGAACAGTTGTCGCGGGCGATGTTCCCAGTGGGCGATACCCCGAAGCCGCAGATCCGGGCCGAAGCCGCCGACCGTGGTCTGGCCGTCGCCGACAAGCCGGACAGCCACGACATCTGCTTCATCCCCTCCGGGGACACCCGCGCCTTCCTCGGCGCCAAGATCGGTATCCGGCCCGGCGCCATCGTGGACTCCGCGGGTGCGGAACTGGGCCGGCACGAGGGCGTGCACGGGTTCACCATCGGACAGCGCAAGGGTCTGGGCCTGCCGGGCCCCGGCCCCGACGGCAAACCCCGCTACGTCACCGATATCGATCCGAACTCGGGCACGGTCCGAGTCGGGTCCGCCGACGATCTGCAGGTGTGGTCGATCGAGGCCGATCGGGCGGTCTGGACCAGCGGCGCGGCTCCCGAGGAGCCGATCGATTGTGTCGTGCAGGTCCGGGCGCACGGTGGAACCGCACCCGCGACCGCCGCGGCGGTGGGCGACGGGCTCACGGTACGGCTGCACGAACCGCTCAGCGGTGTCGCGCGGGGCCAGGCCGTGGTCCTGTACCGTCCCGAATCCGCCGGGGACGCGGTGCTCGGCAGCGGCACCATCACCGCGACCGCGCGCACTGCTCCGGCGGGCGCGTCACGATGATGTCGGCCGGATTTCCGGCCGGGGCGGCGACGGGGGTCGGGTCGTGGCCGGGGACCGATCCCCGGGAAGCCGCGGCCGTGATCGTGGGCGAACTGACCGAACTGCCGCATCTGGTGGAGCTGCCGGCCCGCGGGGTGGGCGCGGATATGGTCGGGCGCGCGTCGGCACTGCTTGTGGATATGCGCTTGGACACCACTCCGCGCGGATACCGACTGGCCGACCGACCCGGCTCGGCCTCACGACGCGCGAACGACCTGCTGCGCACCGATCTGGACGCGCTGCAGGAAGCCTGGGAGAACGCCGGACTGCGCGGAGCCGGGCGGACGGTGAAGGTCCAGGCCGCCGGGCCGCTGACACTCGCCGCCCAGGTGGAGCTGGCCGGTGGGCACCGGGTACTGACCGACCGGGGCGCTGTTCGGGATCTGGCGGAATCGCTGGCCGAGGGTTTGGCGACCCATATCGCGGAGGTCGCGGCGCGGCTCGAAGCCGAGGTCGTGCTGCAACTCGACGAACCGTCGCTGAGCGCGGTGCTGTCCGGTTCGCTACGCGGGGCGAGCGTGCTGAACACGATCGCGGCGGTACCGGAGCCCGAAGCGCTGGCGATCCTCGATACGGTGCTCGGACATCAGCGAGTGCCCGCGGTGGTGCACAGTTGTGCGAGCCCGCCGCCACTGGCCTTCCTGGGCCGCACCTCGGCGGTCGCGCTGGGGTTCGATCTCGCCACGGTCTCCGGCACCGCGGGCCTGGACGCACTGGGCGAGGCGCTGGACCACGGCAAACACCTGATCCTCGGACTCGTTCCCACCACCGCACCGGCCACCCCGGTGACGTGGCGTGAGATCGCCGAACCGGGCGCGCGCCTGGTCGATCGACTCGGATTTTCCCGCGCCGAACTGGCGCGACGGGTGACGGTCAGCCCCGCGTGCGGATTGGCCGGCGCCCCGGCGAGCTGGGCACGCGATGCCCTGCGTCTGGCCAACCAGACCGCGCAGGCCTTCGCGCAGGATCCGGAGTCGCTTGTCGCGGGGTGAGGCAGGTCGGTTCGGCGGCAATGTCCGGGCAACCGAGAAGCGCGCCGCGCGCGGAGCGGATATTTCCGTCAGCACGCCGTCATGGACATCCGCGTAACCGACGGCTGTCACGCTGAGGACCCGCCCGTTGCGGCGCGACCGAAAGGCTCGGTTCGGAGCTCCGCCGACCGTCCGAAGCTCGTCCGGGAGCGCCGGGAATACCGGGCGACGTGCGGTTACAGTGCTCCTGGGGTGTCGGTGGGCTGGACTACTGTGCGAGATGTGAGTGAGACCGTGAGCCCCACCGAACGGGACGACGCAGCCGGCGAAGCCGCCCCGCCCCCGGCCGCCGGCGAGGAACGGGTGCGCTGGCAGGAGCTCGCCGATACGGTGCGCGAGCATCAGTTCCGCTACTACGTGCGGGACGCGCCGATCGTCTCCGACGGTGAATTCGACGAACTCTTCCAGCAGTTGCTGGCGCTGGAGGAGCAGTACCCGGATCTGCGTACCCCGGATTCGCCGACACAGCTGGTGGGTGGTGGGTTCGCCACCGATTTCACGGCGGTGGACCATCTCGAGCGGATGCTCTCGCTGGACAACGCGTTCTCCGCCCCGGATATGCGGGCCTGGGCGGCCCGGGTCGAAGAGGAGACCGGGCCGGATCTGCACTATCTGTGCGAGGTGAAGATCGACGGGGTGGCGTTGAACCTGGTGTACCGCGACGGGAAACTGGAGCGCGGCGCGACCCGGGGCGACGGGCGGACCGGTGAGGACGTCACCCTCAACGCCCGCACCATCGAGGACGTCCCACGGGAGTTGAACGCCGATACCGAGTTCCCGATACCGGACCTGTTGGAAGTGCGCGGTGAGGTGTACTTCCGGCTGGAGGATTTCGAAACGCTGAACGCGGCCATCGTGGCCGAGGGCAAACCGCCCTACGCCAACCCGCGCAATACCGCGGCCGGGTCGCTGCGGCAGAAGGACCCGGCGGTCACCGCGCGGCGGCGGTTGCGGATGATCTGTCACGGACTCGGTCGTACCGAGGGGTTCACGCCCAGATCCCAGCACGACGCCTATCGGGCGCTGGCGGCGTGGGGTCTACCGGTCTCCGCGCACACCCGGCTGGTGCAGGGTGTCGACGCCGTACTCGAACGGATCTCCTACTGGGCCGAGCACCGCCACGATATCGAGCACGAGATCGACGGTCTGGTGGTGAAGGTCGACGAACTGGCGTTGCAGCGGCGGCTGGGTTCGACTTCGCGGGCACCGCGGTGGGCGATCGCCTACAAGTATCCGCCCGCGGAAGCCACCACGAAACTGCGTGATATCGCGGTGAACGTCGGCCGGACCGGCCGGGTGACCCCGTTCGCGGTGATGGAGCCGGTCACCATCGCCGGCTCGACCGTGTCCATGGCGACCCTGCACAACGCGGCCGAGGTCGTACGCAAGGGGGTGCTGATCGGGGATACGGTCACCATCCGTAAGGCCGGGGATGTGATCCCGGAGGTGCTGGGTCCGGTGGTGGACGCCCGCACCGGCGACGAGCGGGCCTTCGTGATGCCGACGCACTGCCCCGAATGCGGGACCGAACTCGCCTATGAGAAAGAGGGCGACGCCGATATCCGCTGCCCGAATCAGCGCACCTGCCCCGCGCAGTTGCGGGAGCGGGTGTTCCATGTGGCCGGTCGCGGCGCCTTCGATATCGAGGCGCTGGGGTACGAGGCGGCGGCCGCGCTGTTGAACGCCGGGGCGATCACCGACGAGGGCGATCTGTTCGATCTCGACGCCGACCGGTTGCGCGATGTCGCGCTGTTCGTCAACAAGAACGGCAGCCTCTCGGCGAACGGTAGCCGGCTGATCGGCAATCTCGCCGCCGCGAAGGATCGGCCGCTGTGGCGGGTGCTGGTCGGGCTGTCGATCCGGCATGTCGGGCCGACCGCCGCCCGGGCGCTGGCGGCCGAATTCGGCAGTCTGGAACGGATCGAACACGCGTCGCTGGACGAGCTGGCCGATGCAGAGGGGGTCGGGCCGACCATCGCCACCGCGGTCGCCGAATGGTTCGCCGTCGACTGGCATCGCGCCATCGTGGACAAATGGCGTGCGGCCGGGGTGCGGATGGAAGACGAACGCGACGAATCCATCCCGCGCACGCTGGAAGGCCTGTCCATCGTGGTGACCGGATCGCTGGAAGGTTTCTCGCGCGACGGTGCCAAGGAGGCGATCCTGTTGCGCGGCGGGAAGGCCGCCGGATCGGTCTCGAAGAAGACCGCGTTCGTGGTGATCGGCGACGCACCCGGTTCCAAGGCGGCCAAGGCCGAGGAACTGGGCGTTCCCATCCTGGACGAGGACGGTTTCCGAGTTCTGCTCGAATCCGGTCCGGAGGCGGTCCGGACGTCGGCCGCGGTGGCGGGCGAAGCGGAGGAGTAACGCGCGGCCGGGACACGACCGGGGAGTCCCGGTCCTGCGCCATCGGGACCGTACACGGCAGGATGGCGGAATGTTGCGCAGTTTTCGGGTGTCCAACCACAAATCGCTGGCCGATCTGCAGGAGTTGCGGTTGACCCGCGGCGCGGCCACGCCGGTGGCTGTGCCGGTGACCGCGATACACGGTGGTCCGGCCGCCGGTAAATCGAATCTGGTCGACGCCCTGAGGCATATGCGGGACGCGGTACTGAACTCGGTGACCGGCTGGGACCCCTACGCCGGTCCGGTGCGGTTCCCGCACCTGGCGCTGCCCGGGCAACCCACCGACTTCGAGGCGGTATTCGTCGCCGAAGGTATTCCCTACACCTATGGTTTCCGGTTGGACGCCGCCGATGTCGCGGCCGAATGGCTCTACTGCCATCCGCGGTCCCGTAAGCGGATCGTCTTCGAACGTGAGGGGGAGACCGTCCGGGTCGGGCCGATGTTCGAACCGGCGCGGTTCGGGATCACCGCGCTGGTACCGCTGGTGCGACCCAACGCGCTGCTGCTGAGTCTTGCGGGCCAGATGTATTCGGAGGCGCTGGTTCCGGCCTACCGATGGTTCGAGACCATGCTCGAGGTGCCGGCCGATACCGGTGATATCGAATCGACGGAGCTGCGATTGGGCTCGCATCTGTCGCGCTCCACCGAGAACGCCGCCCGCCTGCTGACCCTGCTGCAATCCGCGGATCTGGGGATCACCGATCTGCTCATCGCGCAGAACGATCCGGGCTACGCAGACTATCTGCGCGACCTCGACGCCGATATCGCCGTACTGGGCGAACAGATCGATCGGGCGGCCGGGTCGGCGGCCTATGCCGCGCAACTGGAACAGGACAGCGGTGTGAACGCCACTCAGCTCGGCCGCGAACTGACCAATATGCGCAATGCCCGCGACGCGCTCTACGCGCGCATGGTGGCGCGGCGCGGTGTCGGTCTGCGGCTGGTGCACACCGGTGTGGAGCCGGTTTTCACCCTCGCCGAGGAATCCTCGGCGACTCGGGCCCTGCTGCGGTTGCTACCGGTACTGCTCGACGCTCTCGACGCGGGGAAAGTGCTCGTGGTCGACGATATCGGTGCGCGATCGACGGTGGAGGAGACCGACCGTCTCGTGCAGCTGTTCCAGAACCCGGAAACCAATACGCGTGGTGCGCAACTGGTGTACACCACCGGGGACCGGGCGTTGGTGGATCGTGGTAACGGCCGTTCCGCGCGGACCCGCAGCAGTGTCTGGGCAGTCCGGCGCTCCGAGGCCGGTACCAGCACACTCACGGTGTCCTGAGTGTGCGGAACCCGGCCGTCGGCGGCGCGGCGGCCGGGTCACCGGTCTACTTGCTGGGTTCCGGAAGGGCACATCCCATCTTCGGGTTGAGGCCGACGTAGTTGAGCGGACCGGCCACCACGGTCACCGCCAGCGTCGCGAAGTGGGAGCACTGCTCCGGTGGATCATTGAAGTATCCCCGTTGCCACGCGGCGATGATCCCCGCCACGAACCAGACCAGTACTACGAGGCTTGCTATTCGGCTACCCATTGCACCTGCTCGAATCGAAGATTCCGGCATGACGTTCGCTTCCTTCCATGTCGGTGGATGTGAAATACCCCGTCCCGCACGACTCATGCGCGGGGTGTCCGGTCTCGCAGAAGTGATGGTTACCGGCGGCGAGGACCGAATTTTCATCGCCGCAGGGCTATTCGGGGCGTAGAAGTCACCGGGAGATCGCCGTACACGGTGGGCCCGTCACGGCGGGCCGCCCGGCCCGGGAACCGCCGCTGCCGAGAGTCTCGGCGACTGCGGTATCGCCGGGGCCTAGCATGGAGGAATGTTCGAACTGGCGATGCTGGCGATCATGGTGGCCGCACTCGCGGGAATGCTCGTCCTGGTGTTCCGGGGGCGGCGGGGTGGACGCATGCCCGCAGACGCGGAGATCGGTTCGCTCTACCTGACAGGGGTGAGCCCGCGACCGGAGGCATTGGGCGAACAGTTCGTCACCGTCACCGGGAATCTGTCCGGGCCGTCCGAGCCGGGGAAGGTGGTCTACGGGCGGATGGTCTGGGATGCCGCGTACTGGCCGTCGATCGGGGATACGCTCACCGTCGCCTACCCGCCGGGTAAACCGGACAGGTGGCGGATCCTGGAGCCGGGTACGCGGCAGTAGTCCCGGCGCGGAGCATGGACTTGCGAAGCATGGACTACTGCCCGATCGAAGACGGTCAGCCCAGGACGGTGGCGACGATCCCGGCGAGATAGCCCAGGCGCGCGATCTCCGAAGGGCGGAAATCCGGTCCGCCGGGACGGCCGAGCAGCAGGGCCTTACTGGACGGTCCCAGTGGTGCTGCCGCCAGTTTGGTATCCATATCGCGCCAGATCTCGGGGACCCAGCCGGCATTCCCGTCGAGGGCGATCGGTTTCTGCAGAGGCATCCATGGCACCGACGCCGCTTGGGTCTGCGGTGCGCTCGGACTGCCGACCACCCGGTAGGCGCCCTGGGCGCCCATATCGAGGACCGTGCTCCAGCCGACCCGGAGAACCCGCGGCGCACCGTCGACCAGCACCTGGAGCCGGTCGTCGCGGGCGTTGGCGACATTGTCGATGAGTTCGAGTTCCCGATGGGTGTCGAGCACCCCCGAGTAGGGCCGGATGGAATCGACACGCACGTCGCCGAGTGATTCCGCGGCGGTGATCAGGGTGTCGGGAAGTGCGTTCGGGGCGATTTCCACCACCAGATCGTCGACCGCGAATCCCGCGCCGCGCTCGACCACATCCAGTGAAAGGATGTCGGCGCCGACGGTTCCCAGGGCTACAGCTAGCGACCCGAGGCTTCCCGGACGATCCGGAAGTTGCACGCGGAGCAGATAAGACACGTGCGTTTCCCTTTCCTTCTGCGGCCGAGGCTATCAACGGATACCCGGTCTGCCCATCCTTACACCCATTGTCGAGGGTTATCGACTCGAATTGTGCGCGCCGCCGGGCCCGCACAGGTGGCGAATGGTGTGAAATGCGTAACTTTCTAATTGTCTGTGAGTTTGCGGGAGGTCTGCCACGACGCCGGGGGCAGGGTGCCGCGGACCGGTCCACCGAGTCTCGGTGGCCGCCCGCACGGGCTGCCGGGCGAGCCGGTCCGGCCACACCATTAGGCTGTTCGGTGCTTGTGATCCGCAGTCCACACTATCGCCGAAAGGAGTTCGCGGTGACCGCCATCTCCCGCGACGAGGTCGCACACCTCGCCCGGCTGTCCCGGCTCGCCCTGTCCGAGGACGAACTCGATCAGTTCGCCGGACAGCTGGATTCGATCCTCAGCCATGTGCGGACCATCTCCGAGGTGGCCGCCGCCGATGTTCCGGCCACTTCGTCGCCGGATCCGGTGACGAACGTGACCCGCGCCGACGAGGTACGTCCCGGGCTCACCCCGGGCCAGGCATTGTCCGGGGCACCCGCCGCCGAGGACCAGCGTTTCCTGGTCCCGCAGATCCTGGGAGAGGGCGAATGAGCGCGAGCGAACTGACCCGGCTCGGCGCGGCCGATCTCGCGGCCCGGATCCACGGCGGCGAGGTGTCCTCGGTGGAGGTGACCCGGGCGCATCTGGACCGGATCGCCGAGGTGGACGGCGAATACCATGCCTTCCTGCACGTCGCGGGGGAGCAGGCGCTCGCAGCCGCGGCTGAGGTGGACACCGCGCTCGCCGCCGGGAAAACGCCGGCCTCACCGCTGGCCGGGGTGCCGCTGGCTCTCAAGGACGTGTTCACCACGACCGATATGCCCACCACCTGCGCGTCGAAGATCCTCGAGGACTGGGTGGCGCCCTACGACGCCACCCTGACCACTCGTCTGCGCGCCGCCGGTATCCCGATTCTGGGCAAGACCAATATGGACGAGTTCGCGATGGGCTCGTCCACCGAGAACTCCGCGTACGGGCCCACCCGCAACCCGTGGGACACCACTCGTATCCCCGGTGGCTCCGGCGGCGGTTCGGCGGCGGCTCTCGCGTCTTACCAGGCGCCGCTGGCCATCGGTACCGACACCGGCGGTTCGATCCGGCAACCGGCCGCGGTCACCGCGACCGTCGGTACGAAACCCACCTACGGGACCGTATCCCGGTACGGACTCGTCGCCTGCGCGTCCTCGCTCGATCAGGGCGGTCCGTGCGGGCGGACGGTACTGGACACCGCGCTGCTGCACGAGGTGATCGCCGGACATGATCCGCGCGATTCCACCTCCCGCGATGTGGCGGTGCCGGCGGTGGTCGATGCCGCGCGCCTGGGCGCATCCGGTGATCTGCGCGGGGTGAAGATCGGCGTGGTCAAGGAACTGCATTCCGACAGCTATCAGCAGGGTGTGCTCGCGTCGTTCGATGCCGCTGTGGGTGTCCTGAAGGATCTCGGCGCCGAGGTGGTCGAGGTGTCCTGCCCGCATTTCGAATACGCGCTGGCCTCCTACTATCTGATCCTGCCCAGCGAGGTCTCGTCCAACCTGGCCCGTTTCGATGCCATGCGCTACGGCCTGCGGGTCGGCGACGACGGCAACCACAGCGCCGAGCAGGTCATGGCCGCGACCCGGGCCGCCGGATTCGGTCCGGAGGTCAAACGGCGGATCATGATCGGCACCTACGCCCTCTCGGCGGGGTACTACGACGAGTACTACGGTCAGGCGCTCAAGGTGCGTACTCTGATCGCGCGTGATTTCGACAAGGCCTACGAGCAGGTCGACGTGCTGGTCTCGCCGACGAGCCCGTTCACCCCGTGGAAGCTGGGTGAGAAGGTCGACGATCCGCTGGCCATGTACCTGTCGGACCTGTGCACCTTGCCCACCAACCTGGCCGGGCATCCGGCCATGTCGGTACCGTCCGGGCTGAGCGGGGACGACGGGATGCCGGTCGGTCTGCAGATCATGGCGCCCGCGCTGGCCGATGACCGGTTGTACCGGGTCGGGGCGGCCTACGAGGCGGCGCGCGGCGATATCGCCTGACGCGAACGTGGGCCCGCCGGTGAGTCGGCGGGTTCGGTGCGAAACATTCGATGGCGGTGATCCGGGACCGGGTCACCGCCATCGGTGTTCCTGCGCTGTGAGGTGCGTGCGGGGGCGGCCGGCCGCCGAGCCGGAACGGCCGTCGCCGTCGGCCTCGGATCAGTGCGAGTGCAGGCGCTCGGCTTTCCGCTCGACCGCAGTTGTCATTCCGGGGAATCCTCGTTCGAAGCCGCGGCCGAACAGCAGCCCGACCACGGGGGACAGCCAGCCGTCGAGTTCGAAATGGGACTCGTAGCGGGTGCGGTCACCGCTCAGCGGAGTCAGGGTGTGTACGCGTTTGCTACGGAGCGCGCAGAGCGGGATGGGCTTCATGGAGTAGCTGAACTCCTGACCCGGGGTCACACTGCGGATCCATTCGCGCATCCGGATCGGCCGGGGCGCGAGCTGCTGGACCGTCATATCGATCGGCGCGCCCACCGTGAGTTCGGCCCGGCATCGGCTGATGAACGGATTCCAGTCGCCGTACCGGTCGAAATCGGTGAGTACCGACCACAGCACCTCGGCGGGGGCGTCCACCTCGACCACATCGTCCACAACAAGCACATCCCCAAATTAGAACGTGTTTCACCTGGGGTCAACCGCGGTCAGCCGGAGCGCGTCGGCTGGGCCGGCGGGGTCGTCGGCGACAAATGCGGGCCCACCGGTAATGCCGGTTCGGCCGGGGCGCCCGTCACCCGGTTCACGAGACCGGGCAACCACCGAGCAGGCGGCAAGAACAGACCCGGTACCACCATCGGGCGGGGCAGACCCGGTACCACCGGGCGAGGTAGAGCCGGTATCACCGGGCGAGGTAGAGCCGGTACGCGTCCGGCTCGGACCGGCCCGGCCGGGACGGGGCCACCCGGGCCGGTGGTGCGCCGGATACGCCGATGCACCCGCCGGATACCGAAGACGAGTGCGACCAGCGCCGCCACCCCGAGTGCCGTCGCGCGCAACAACCACGGCCGGGTCGGATGCTCGGTCGCCGCATGGGCCGCCACCTGGCTGAACGTCTCCACCACCGGGACCCCGAAGTGTTGCCGCCGGGAATTCAGGTCCACCGCGGTCGCCGCGATTCCGGCCAGTGTCTCGCAGCGGGTGCGCACCACCGGTTCGGTATGCGTTTCACAGGCCCGATGCATCCTGGTGCTCAGGGTCCGGTCCAGCGCCTGGCGGGCCCACGGCCCGAGCGGGGCACCGGTGCGGTCAGCGTAACGGAGCAGGTCGTATCCCAGGTCGTGTGCCATACAGGCCGTTTCGAACTCGGGCGGCAACTCGACCGGGGACGAACAACTGCCGTCGGGGGCAACGAGCACTCCCTGCCGGACGACCGGCTCGTAACCGATATAGGTCACGAAATCCCGGGGTATGGCCCCCGCCGCGTCCGCCACCGTGTCACCCGAGGTCAGATCCACCACCGCCAGACCGGCGGGCGCCGCGACCGAACCGTCGATACCGACGGCCTCGGAAGTCGGCGCCGGCACTGCGGTGATCACCAGACCGAACAGTGCGGCGCCGGTGAACGCCGGCAGCGATACGCGCCGGAACCGGCGCCGCGGCCGGCGTGGGTGGTCATTACGGGGTGAAGCCATGGTGGGAAACCTTAAGCGGTAGATGGCTGTGGGTACGCACGGCAGGTATCGGTCCCGGTGCCCGGCGTCACCGGGACCGCCGCCCGCATCCGACCGGCAAACCGGCCGGGAAAGGGCGCCGCCGCCTACGCGGAGTCGCAGCCGGGGAGTGCTGTGCCCTGGTCGGTGTCGTAGCGGTGCCCGTGTCCCGGCGGTGCGCCGAGAGCGCCGAGCAGGTCCGCGGTGGTCTGCACGAAACTCGCCACGGGCAGCCAGGGCGGGGTCGGCGCGTCGGGGCGGGCGGCGGTGAGGTCCGGCGGCCGCCACAGCAGGTCGAGTGACCAGTGCACGACGGGATCGGAGGCATTGGCCAGTACCGCGGTCCGTGCGCCCGGTTCGGGGCCCCCGCCGCCGGGCATCCCGGCCCATAGCGCCGAGCACACCCGGCGATTCTGCTCGGCCGCGCCGGCGAACACCGCGCTACCGCCGATCGCGCCGAGGCTCTGGCCGTACAGATGCAGACGTGGCGGATCCGCCATGGTGGCGATGTGCTGTTCGACGGCGGCCAGCAGCACGCGCGCCGACGTCGACGCGGAGTCGCGGCCGAATACGAAAGTGGCCCAGCTCGGCGCGTAGGAATATTGCAACGCGACCACCGCGACGTCCCCGCCGAACCGCCCGCCGAAACCGCGCAGCGCCCGCGCGTCCACCCAGCCCGATCCGGTGGGTACCGCGATCACCAGATGGGCGCGGTCGAACCCGCCGGCCCGGTCCAGTTCCCGGACGGCCAGCGCGGCGCGCGCCGCCGGATCCGGCGCCGAGCGCAGCCCGACGTAGACCCGGACCGCGCCCGGCGGCCCGGCAGTGACGAATCGCTGTCCCTCACGTCCCAGCGTCGACCAGCCCACCATCGATTCGGCGCTGCCGGACCGGGTGACCGTGACCGGCCGGACCAGACCCGGGTCGGCGGTGGCGTTCGCGGCGGCATAGGTCCGGTCACCCCAGCTCACCGCGGCGGGCACCGCGAACAGCGCCATCGGCAGACCCGCGACCACGGCCATCACCAGGGCACGGGACCAACCGGCCCGCCGCAGCAACCGGCCGCACCCGCGGACGACCGTCACGATCACCGCGGACAGCAGGCTCGCGCCGAATGCCCACGACGCCCAGTACCCCGGTCCGGCCGGGGCGACATCCATGGCGGTCCGCAGCGTGTCCTGCCAGCGACCGGCGTAGACCACCGCGCCGAGGACACCGGCGGCAGCGGTCCCGCACACCACTGCGCGGGTTCGTACCGTCGTCCGGGGGATGCGGCCGGCGGTGTGCCGGACCACGAACCGGGCAGACCACGCGAAGCCCAGGGTCACGACCACGGTCAGCGCGGTGAGGACGGATTGCGCGGTGGCGGTTCGGGGTAGCAGACCGGGTGCCAGCGAGACCATCGTCCCCGCGGTGACGGCGAGGGTGATCCCTACGGGTGGCAGGTGCCCCGGCCACCGGGACCGGATGGCGGCAGCGAGCCGGGTACGCATTCGGGATCGCGCCGTCACCGGGCCGGGCGCGGTGGCAGTGACGCTGTCAGGCATGGGAACCCCCGGGGATCGTGGCGAACGAGAGGAGCGGACGCCGTGCCGACGGGAGCAGCGGTGCGGCCACCGGACCGCGCAGCAGTACGAGCAAGGCGAGGGCGAGCAGGAGCAGGCCGCAGAGCCGCGGTAGCCACCCGGTGACGGTGTCGGCCAGCGGGAAATCCTCGACGACCGGCACGCCGTAGTCCTGGCGCATCGAGTTGAGAGCGACGGCGGCCGCGGCCACCTCGGCCATCGCGGCGCAACGGGTGCGGGGTAGTGGATCGGGCCGCCCGCCGCAGGCAGTGCGCATCCGTTCGGCGAGCGCGTGGTCCAGGTCTCGCCGGGCCCACGGGCCGAGCGGGGCGCCGGTGTGGTCGGCGTAACGCAGCAGGTCGTAGCCGAGGTCGTGGGCTTTGCAGGCACTGTCGAACTCGGCAGGTAGCGGCACCGGGGAGGAACACGAACCGTGCGGGGCGACCAGCATTCCGTCCGCGCGGGCCGGGATGTATCCGGCGACGGCCCGGAAATCCGCCGGGATCTCGGCACTCGTTCCCGGTGCGGTGAGCGCCCGTACCGCGGCCGCGGCGGGGGCGGGCCGATGCGCCGGCCCGGCGGCGTCGGCGGCGGGCGCCGGCAACAGCGATACGGCCGCGGCGAGCCCGGCAGCGGTGATCGCCGCGCGCCGCGCGGTCTGCAGTGACGTCCGGGCCCGGTGGCGCACGGCATTGTTCGAGACAGCCATGTCCGAGGACGTTATGAACGGGAGACGGCCGCAGCCGTCCCGCTCAGGAGGGGTTTCGGCCCCCGCCCCGGAACCTACCGCGGTAGGGGCCCACCCCTGGGGTACCGACCGTAATTCACCCCACGGTATGAGGTGCGCCGGGCTCGGAGTTCCTAGTGTCGTGGGAATGAACGACACGAGCATCGCGAAGCCGGTGGGCCGGCGGCCGGGCATCTGGGGCCTGATCGTCCGGCCGGGGCTGCGCTGGTGGCTCGACGCCGCCTCGGTCCTCACAGCGGTGACACTGTTCTCGGTGGCGTGGCCGACCCTGCATCTCACCCACGATGTGCCCTGGCCGATCGCACCGCTGATCGCGGCGTTCGCCGCGCTCCCGGTTCTGCTGATGCGGGTGAACGCGCTACTCGGCTGGGCGGTATCGGCGGCGTCGGCGCTTTTCATCGCGCTGGCCGTTCCGAATCTGCCCGGTGAGGAGATCCCGTTCCAGGTGGTGCATATCGTCGCGCTGTACTTCCTGGTGTTCGCGGTGTCCTTGCGCTCGCCGCTCCAACTGGTGGCGGTGGTGTGGGGCGCCACCGCGCTGCTGCTGGGCGCGGGGCTGGGGGCCGAGGGCATCGACGCCGATCCGTGGGCCTGGCCGGTATCGCTGGGCGGGCTGGTCTTCGTCGCGCTGCTGGTGCGGTCGCTGATCCGCTCGCGGTCCGAACTGAACCGGCAGACCGAACTGAGCGATCTGGAACGGGCGCGCCGCACCATCCTCGAGGAGAAGGCGCGGATCGCACGTGACCTGCACGATGTGGTCGCCCACCATATGTCGCTGGTCGTCGTTCAGGCGCAGACCGCGCCCTACCGGGTGGAGGGCGTCAACGACGCGGCGCGCGCGGAATTCGAATCGATCGGGGCCACCGCCCGTGAGGCGCTCAACGAGATCCGCGGCCTGCTGGGGGTGTTGCGCAGCGACGGTCAGCTGGCCGAGCACACGCCCCAGCCGACCGCCACCGACCTGGAGGCGTTGTTCGTCGGCGCGGCTCGCGCCGGAGTGGACCTCACTTGGTCGGTCGAGGGGACCCTGGCCGCGGTCTCGGATACCGTCGGTTCCGCGCTGTACCGGATCGTCCAGGAATCACTGGCCAACACCGGGCGGCACGCCCCTGGCGCGCCGGTGCGCGTGACGATCGCCTGTGCCGGAGACATCGAACTCATCGTGGCCAACAGCGCGGGCACCGGCGCGGTAACCGGAGGTTCGGGCGGGCACGGTATCCCGGGAATGCAGGCGCGTGCGCTCGCGGTCGGCGGCCGGCTCGACGCCGCTCCCACCTCCGACGGGGGTTTCCGCGTTCACGCACGCCTGCCGCTCACACCGGCCGCGGAATCGACGCTGCCGCTCGCCGCAGCTTCGGTCGTCCGCTGACCTGCACCGGCGCCCCGGCGCCGGTGCCGGAGACCACCACCGAAGACGCCGGCTCCGGTGTGGAACTCCACGGACCGGCGCTCGACGCACTCAGGTTTCGATCGGGAATTAAGCTGGGCCCGTGGCAATAACCGTGTTGATCGCCGACGATCAGGCCATGGTGCGGCAGGGCTTCGGCGCATTGCTCGCCGCCCAACCCGATATCAGCGTGGTCGGCGACGCGCCCAACGGAAAAGTGGCGGTCGCCGAATCGGCGCGGTTGCGGCCCGATGTGGTGCTGATGGATGTTCGTATGCCGGAGATGAACGGGCTGGACGCCGCACGTTCGATCCTGGGCGCCGGGTTCGATCCGCCGGTGCGTGTGCTCATGCTCACCACCTTCGATATCGACGACTACGTGTACGAGGCGCTCGGGATCGGCGCCAGTGGGTTCCTGCTCAAGGACGCCCCGGCCGAGGAACTGGTGCGGGCGGTGCGGGTGGTCGCCGCGGGGGAGGCACTGCTCGCGCCGACCGTCACCCGCCGGCTCATCGCGGAAGTGACCACTCGTCGTGCCGCGCGGCGCGCTCCGGCACCCGCACTGGCCTCGCTGACCCCGCGCGAGCGCGAGATCCTGGAACTCGTCGCCCGCGGTATGTCGAATACCGAAATCGCCACAGCGTTGTTCATTGCCGAACAGACGGTGAAAACACATGTGTCCAAGGTCTTCACCAAATTGGATCTGCGCGACCGCGCGCAGGCGGTGGTCCTGGCCTACGAATCCGGGTTGGTCACCCCCGGCTGAACGGACTGCCGGGCATTCCATGATGTGCTCTGATTCCCGTTGTCACGGGGGAAATGGCGGGCTGTGCCCGGTAGGCTCACGAGTCTGTCGGTCGCCTGAAGGGGGTCGTGTTGCTCAACAACGGTGACGTGTTCGCCGGGTTCATCGTCGAGCGGTTGCTCGGTGAAGGCGGAATGGGCGCCGTATATCTGGCCCGGCATCCCCGGCTGGGGAAACAGACCGCGTTGAAGCTGCTCAAGCCGGAATTGTTCGCCGACGACGCGATTCGCACGCGGTTCGAGCGGGAAGCCGATCTCGCCGCCGCCCTCGACCATCCGAGCATCGTCACGGTGTACGACCGCGGCGCCGAGGGCGACCATCTGTGGATGTGCATGCAGTACATCGACGGTGCCGACGCCGGTACGGTCAATCCACTGGCGCTGGCACCGGAGAAAGCGGTGCAGATCATCGCCGGTGTGGCCGACGCGCTCGATTACGCGCACGGTATGGGGGTTCTGCATCGCGATGTGAAACCGTCCAATATTCTGCTCGCCCGCGCCAATCCCGGGCAGGGTGAACGCGTTTTCCTCACCGATTTCGGGCTGGCCCGATTGCGCGCGGAAACGGTCCGGTTGACCCAGACCGGTATGTTCACCGCCACCCTCGCGTTCGCCTCGCCGGAACAGATGACCGGTGGCGACATGGACGGTCGTTCGGATCAGTATTCGCTGGCCTGCGCGCTGTATTGGCTGCTCACCGGAATGGCACCGTTCGATTCGCCCAATCCCGCCGATATCATCCACGGCAATCTGCAGCTGCCGCCGCCCCCGCTCGCGGTGAAACGACGTGGCCTGCCACCGGGATTGGATCCGGTACTGGCGAAGGCGATGGCCAAGAATCCGGCCCACCGATATCGCACCTGTGTCGAGTTCGCGAAGGCGGCCGCACAGGCGCTCACCGCACCGGCACCCACTCAGACCTATTCGCCGCCGACCGAGGCGAGCGGCCCGGGCCCGGTGTATCCGGGTGCGGCGGGTGGTTATCCGGCCGTCGCACCCGGATCCCCGCCGCCACCCGCAGGGCCGCCACCGGGCGCATACGCAGGCGTGACCGGAGGCTATACCGGCAGCGGGTATCCGGGTGCGCCGAGCCGGTCGGCCGGTGGTGCCGGGCCGGCCGTGGAACGGACGGGTGCTGCGAGTGTCGCGCCGGTCGGGGCGACCGTCGGCCCGGGGGATATCGCGCACACCGGAGCCCAGCCGGTCGTGGCATCCGGGGCCCCGACCCGGCCCGGGCCGGGGGTGGAACAGACCGGGACGTCCGGGGTGGTGCAGGGCGTGGGGGTCGAGCAGGCCGGGGGGACCCCGGCGCCGCGGCATCCGGCGCCGGGGCAGTACCAGGGCTACCATCCGGTGCCGGGCGCGCAGTTGCGGAAGCACAGCCGGGCGCCGTGGATCGCGGTGGCGATCCTGGTCCCGCTCATCGTGCTGGCCGTGATCGTGGCGGCCGTCCTGGTGATCGTGGGTAACCACGATTCCGCTTCGGACAGCGCACCCGCCGCGACGCGACCCTCGACCCTCGAGCGGGGCTCGGCCGGTACCTCCGGCGCGGGCGAATCCGGTACCGGCGAGCAGGCGGGTGGTGAACCCGGTGATCGGACCCGGCGATTGTTCTCCACGTTGCTACCGCAGGGGTCGGAGCTGGACGGGTTCGGTTACCAGGAAGCGATGTGCAGCCGGTACGAGCCGGGCGACCGGATTCCGATCCTGGAGGTCGTCCCGGTGTTCGACGATGTCCTGGAAACCCGTCCGTGGGAATCGATCTGGGATTGCCGGCAGCGGTCGTTGGAAGCCACCCAGCTCGATTACACGATCATCACCTACCCCGGTGTCGAGGACACCATGGAGGTGATCGAGAGTCTGCCCCCGCATGATTCGGTCTCCGGTGCCAAGAGCGGAGAACCGTATACCGCCCATCTGTGGGAGGAGCCCGGAGATCGCGGCCGGTCCACCGCGAACATGGTGGTGGGCTTCGGTTCCCGGACCGACTCGCCCCGCAGCAATTCGCTATTGTTCGTACGTTACTGGGGTACCGAGGCCCGCAACGATATCGAACAGTGGTGGTCGGACGCCCCGCTGTGAACCCAGTCGCCACCCGTGTCTTTCCACGGATGTTCGTCTTTCCACGGATGTTCGTTCGGTACGCGCGGTCCGGTTCAGGACACCGGCACCGGCGACGCCGTGCGCGCGTAGAGCACCGCGTACAGCACGGGCTGCTCGGTCGCCAGCTCGAGCCGGGCATCCTCGATGGTCCAGCAGCGGCCCGGGTCGAGCTCGAGTTTGGCGTCCAGATGAATGTTCCACCTATAGCGCAGCGCCGCGAGTACTCCCTGCGGGCCGCCGAACAGACGGTCGAGGTGGGGAATGTCGTCGAAGAGGTCCGGGCGCGCCGGATCGCCGGCGGCACGGCCGAGGACGGTGTGCAGAATCTCGGTGCGCAGATGTTGATCTTCCCAAGACATGATCCGAGCCCTTTCCGGTCGGGGCCTGGTAATCGCCGGCCTGATGGTGCGGCGACCTCGGGTTCAACGCTACGAATCCGGGACCGGTAAATCGTCGTGCCGTGGACGTGAATCACGGTCATACCGTGGTCGGAGCCCGGAACCGGCCACAGCAGGATGCCGACCGGCCCCCGGGGTGCTTACCCTGGACAGGTGACTGAGAGCCACCTCACAGTCGGTGCCGCCGCGGCGGGCCGTACGCCGTCGGTGAACGGCGGTACGTGGGAGTCCGGCGACGGATCCGATCCGCGTACCGCCGAGTCGAGCGCGCGGTTCACGACGGATTCGGCGGTTCGAGGACCCGGCGCGGTTCCGGCGGAGCCGGGGCGGTGGGCGCGGCTGTGGCATCGGGCGGGCAAGTTGCTCCCCGGAGCGCCCTATCCGCTGCGTGAACTTCCCTTCGACTATCCGCCCAAGGTCGTGCTGTTCACCGATCTGGCGTTTCTGGTCATCGGGGTCGTCGCCTGCCTGCAGCGGCACGAGTACTTCCCGACCGCGCTACCGTTGATCGCTCTGGCGCTGCTGTTCGCCTCCGTACCGACCTATATCCTGTTCGGAATCGTGCCGCGCCCGCTGCCGCTGGTCGCCGCCACCATGGTCGCGGCGGCGCTGTTCTTCGTGCAGCCGGTCGACTCCGATTTCGCGCCCTTCGTGCTGATGGTGGTGATCGCCGAAATCGCGGCGATCGCGCCGAAACGGGTGAGTATCGCGCTGGCCGTACTGGCCGCGGCCGAACTGCTCGCGTTCTCCCTGCTCGGCCAGGCCCTGTGGGGTGACCATTCCCTGCGCACCGGGTTCCCCATGTACGCGCTCGGTATCCTCCTCGGCTGGCTGGTCGGGGTGATGCTGCAGTACCAGCGGCTGTTCCTTTACCAGGAACGGGAGAACCAGAGCGCGCGGGCCGCGCAGGCCGCGGCCGCCGAACGCAACCGGATCGCGCGGGAGGTCCACGATGTGATCGCCCATTCGCTCACCGTGACCCTGCTGCATGTGACGGCGGCCCGGCACGCGTTGACCTCCGATCGTGATGTGGACGAGGCGGCGGACGCGCTCGTCGACGCCGAACGGCTCGGCCGCCAGGCCATGGCCGATATCCGGCGCACAGTCGGCCTGCTGGATTCGGGGCCGGCGGCGGCCGGGGTGGAACCGGGCGCCGACGATATTCCGGCGCTGGTCGACGACTTCGTCAACGCCGGTCTCACGGTGAACCGGCGGTTCAGCGGTGACCTGGCCATCGCGTCGGCGGCGGTCGGGCTGGCGCTCTACCGCATCTGCCAGGAATCCCTGGCCAATATCGCCAAACACGCCCCGGGTGCGGAGGTGGAGCTGAGTGTGGCCATGGACGAAGGATCGGCTCTCGTACGTGTGCGCAACACCGTCCCGCGCGGTCTGCCCACACAACTCGGCCGCGGTACCGGGGTCGCGGGGATGCGGCATCGCGCCGACGGGCTGGGCGGCCGTATCCGGATCGGCCCGGAAGCCGGCGGATGGCTCGTGCGGGCCGAATTCCCTCTCGGCGATCGGCCGGAACGCGCCGACACCGGCGGGCCGGAACGGCTGCGTTGTCCGATTTCGGAGATCATCGCCGACCACGACCCGCCTACGTATCCGAGCCCCGGCGACGAACCGCGTCCCGCCATATGAGGGGCTCCGCACGGGCGGGCCGGTCGTGTCGAACCGGCAGGCCCGTGGCAAGTCTGTGCTACGACGACCATCGGCCTGAGGAGAAATCATGATGCGATACCTCCGCCTTCGCTGCGGCCTCCGCGGACCGCATGAACCCGCTCCGAGGGAGAAATCTTGATTGGGGGGGCCGGTGCGGATCCGGGGGCGGTCGAGGTGCTGATCGCCGACGATCAGGAACTCGTACGCGGGGGGCTGCGACGCATTCTGCGCCGCCGTGACGGGTTCCGGATCAGTGAATGCGCCGACGGCGACGAGGTGCTCGCGGCGGTTGCCGCGCAGAACCCCGACATCGTGCTGATGGACCTGCGGATGAAACGGGTCGGTGGTATCGAGGCCACCCGCATGCTGCGCGCCCGCGCCCCCGAACCGCCGGTCCTCGTACTCACCACCTTCGACGACGATCAGCTCCTGTCCGGCGCATTGCGTGCGGGCGCGGCCGGATTCCTGCTCAAGGATTCACCTGCCGAGGATCTGATCCGTGCCGTGCGCACCGTCGCCGCGGGTGGTGCCTGGCTCGATCCCGCCGTCACCGGCCGGGTGCTGTCCACGTACCGCAGGACGGCCGCCGCCCCGGCCGCGCCCACCGCGGCCGCTGAACTGACCTCCCGGGAACGCGAGGTCCTGGTGCTGATCGGCCGAGGCCGGGCCAACAGTGAGATAGCCCACGCGCTCGGAATCTCCGAGGTGACCGTGAAATCCCATGTGGGTCATATCTTCGTGAAGCTGGGGGTCCGCGACCGCGCGGCGGCCATCGTCTACGCGTTTGACCACGGTGTGGTCTCCCCTGGACAATCCAGGGTTTGACGGGCTGCCCGAGTGCGATCCGCGCCCAGGTGAGACGGTGCCCGACGTGGAGAGGATGGACGGGTGCAGGCGCCTGGCTCCGAAGTCGGTAGGTGGTTCGGTCCCTACGAGCTGCGTTCGCTGCTGGGTCGCGGTGGGATGGGCGAGGTCTACGAGGCCTACGACACCGTCAAGGAGCGGGTGGTCGCGCTCAAGTTGCTCTCCGACGCGCTCGCCGGTGACCCCGAGTACCAGATCCGGTTCCGTCGGGAATCGCAGGCCGCCGCCCGGCTCGCCGAACCGCACATCATCCCCATCCACGACTGGGGTGTGATCGAGGGCCGGTTGTTCATCGATATGAGGCTGGTGCAGGGCACCGATCTGCGGGCGATCCTGCAGGCGGACGGTCCGCTGAGTCCGCAGCGCGCGGTCGCGGTGGTCGAGCAGATCGCCGCCGCGCTGGACGCCGCGCACGAGGGCGGGCTCGTGCACCGCGATGTGAAACCCGCGAATATCCTGGTCACTCCGGCCGATTTCGCCTATCTCGCCGATTTCGGTATCGCCCGGCACGAGAGCGATACCGGAGTCACGCAGGCGGGTGTGGCGGTCGGCTCCTATACGTATATGGCGCCGGAGCGCTTCGATACCGGTCCGGTGACCCCGCGCGCCGATATCTATTCGCTGGCCTGTGTGCTGCACGAATGCCTCACCGGAGCGACCCCGTTCGCGACAACCAGTGTGGGCGTGCTGATCCGGTCGCATCTGACCGAAACCCCACCGCGGGCAAGTGTGCAGCGAACCGGATTACCGGCAGCGCTCGACGATGTGATCGCATGGGGTATGGCCAAGGATCCGCACGAGCGTTTCGCTACTGCAGGTGAACTAGCTGTAGCCACCCGCACCGCCCTGAACTCCCCGGCGCGTCTGCCGCACTCCGCCGGCCCCGAGCCGCACTCCGGCGAACCTGCCGCTATTCCAGGTGGTGCTGGTCCGTCCGGGCCGCCGACCGGTGGAATCCCCACCCTGGTCGTCCGGATGCCGCAGGACGAGGGCAATGCCCCGGACTCCACCACCATCTTGCCCGCGATCATTCCCGGCGACCCCACCTCGGTCCGGCCCGACGAATTCGAGTTCACTCCGCTCTCGGCCGACGATCCCACGATGGCGGCGGATCCCGAGGCTCCGTCCAGCGGTATCCGGCCGTTCCCGGACGCACACCTCTACCAGAACGAGCAGTTGCACCCCGCCGCCGATCCGTCACAGTACGAGGATCCGGCGCCCGCGACCGGGGGAATGCCGGCCGCGGATTTCTACCCGCACGATCAGGCGACCCGTATCTACGGTGGAACCACCGGGTACCCGATACCGGAGGCCGAGGAGACCACCCGGGTCTTCCAGCCGGTGGATCAAGAGCCCCCGGCCGTCGCTTATTCCGCGGACGCGGCGACCCGTACCTATCAGCCGGCCCAGCAATACCCGGTGTACGAGCCCGGCGCCCACTACGACGCCCCCACGCCCCAGGCGCCGCCCGTCGAGCAGTACGGTTCCGAGCAGTACGGTTCCGAGCAGTACGGTTCCGAGCAGTACGGTTCCGAGCAGTACGGTTACCGGGCCGACGAGTCCGGTTCGCCTCAGCCCGACCCGTACGAGGCCGCCTACGAGGCCGGCTATCGCGACAGTTACGCCGCGACCACGCGAGAGCGCGAGGCCACCTCCGCCGGTGAACGTTCCAGGGTCGTACCGATATTGATCGGCAGCGGGGTGTTCGCGCTGGTGGTCATCATCGCTGTGCTGGGTATCAAGTTCCTCGGCGATTCCGGCGGCCGCGAATCCGCCGCAGCCGCCGATATCGCCACCACCACGGCGGCCGAACAGAACTCCGCGGCCGACCGGAGCACCGGGCCGTCTGCCACCACATCGTCGCGCACCACTACTTCCGCGTCGCCGACCACCACCACCGCCCGTTCGGATCTACCCGCGGGCGCGCAACCCTGCACGGGGTCGACCACCGGCCGCAACGACTACGGTTCGGCGGCAACCGGTAGCGCGGTGACCAGTTGTGAATTCGCCGAAGCGGTCCGGCAGGCCTACCTGGACCCCTCCGTGGTCTCGGCCGAAGGCGATCCGGTCTCCGTGGAGGCCACCAGCCCGGTGACCGGCCAGGCCTACACCCTCGAATGCGTCGCCGAGGACGGTCTGGTCACCTGCCGGGGTGGGAACAACGCGATCATCTACCTCTACTGATCTGCTGACCAGCCCCGGAATCGGCCACCGGTCGGATATTTCGCGGGCTCATCCGGGTCGGGCCGGTGTTGCCGATGGAGTACGGTTTTCCGACCGGGTACGAATCATCGGGACTGTGGGAGATCTCAAAAGCCATGTGGAGAGAAGTATCGGCCGATAAGAAACGGGAACTCTCACTGGTTCGTCGTGTGCTCGCGGCCGCCGCCTGTCTGCTCGTGGCGGCACTTGTCCCGGCCTGCGGCTCCGAACCCGAGAAACGTCCGCTGACCACCTCGATCACCCAGGCGGCGGCCGAGGGTCCGGGCGGCAATGTCTCGATCACAATTCCCGGCACGCTGGCCGCGGATTTCCAGGTGCTGGAACAGTCGGCGAGGGGGGAACTGGGTCTGGCGATCATGCCCGTCGGTGGTCGTCAGCTCGTCGGTTTCGGTGAGTGGACCACCGGTCCTGCCTGGTCGACGATGAAGGTCCCGCTGGTGCTGGCCGCCGAGCGGAAGAGCCCCGGCGCCCAGACCTACGCGGCATCAGCCGCCATCACCGCCTCGGACAACTCGGCTGCCGACAGTCTCTGGTCCTCGTTGGGTACCCCGCAGGAAGCCGCCCGGTCGGTACAGGATGTCTTGCGTGACGGCGGTGACAGCGTCACCGTTGTCGAGGAGAAACCGAAGCGCTCGGAGTATTCGTCGTTCGGTCAGTCCGACTGGTCGCTCGCCGATCAGGTGCGGTTCGCCGCCGAATTGCCTTGTATTCCGGGGTCGGACAAGGTCGTGAAGCTGATGGGTTCGGTGAGCGCGAACCAGCAGTGGGGCCTGGGGTCGGTATTCGAGGCGGCCGAGTTCAAGGGCGGATGGGGTCCGGATGCCGGCGGCGCCTACCTGGTGCGGCAGTTCGGCCTGGTACCCGCCAACGGCGGATCGGTCGCGATAGCGCTTGCCGCGCAACCGGATTCGGGCACCTTTTCCGATGGGATGAACCTGCTCGACGATATGGCGGGCCTGATCTCGCAGCATCTGGGCGAGTTCACCGGCGGTTCCTGCCCGGCCCGGTAGCGCCACCCCGCGTACGGTTCGCGGACGTTACCGGACATTCACGGGCCCGACGCGGCAAAGGTGTCCCACAGCGGGCAAGATGGGCGCCATGCGCATCGGAATCCTGACCGGAGGTGGGGACTGCCCGGGACTGAACGCGGTGATCCGTGCTGTGGTTCGCACCGCGAACGGCCGCTACGGGGACGCGATCGTGGGCTTCGAGGACGGCTGGCGCGGGTTACTGGAAGATCGCAAGGTCCGGATCCAGAACGACGATCGCACCGACCGGTTGCTCGCCAAGGGCGGCACCATGCTCGGTACGGCGCGCACCAACCCGGATGTGCTGCGCGCGGGTCTCGGGCAGATCCGCCGGACGCTCGACGACAACGGCATCGAAGCGCTCATCCCGATCGGCGGTGAGGGCACGCTGACCGCGGCCAGCTGGCTGTCCGAAGAAGGCGTCCCGGTGGTCGGCGTCCCGAAGACGATCGACAACGATATCGACTGCACCGATGTCACCTTCGGGCACGACACCGCCCTGTCCATCGCGACCGAGGCCATCGACCGCCTGCACACCACGGCGGAATCGCATCAGCGGGTGATGCTCATCGAGGTCATGGGCCGCCATGCCGGCTGGATCGCCGTGCACGCCGGGATGGCGGCGGGCGCGCATCTGACCCTGGTCCCCGAACAGCCCTTCGACGTGACCGATGTCTGTGCCCTGATCAAGAGCCGTTTCCAGCGCGGGGACAAACATTTCATCTGTGTGGTCGCCGAAGGGTCGCATCCCGCCCCGGAGTCCGGGTTCACCCTGCGCGAGGGCGGGGTCGACGAATTCGGGCACGAACGGTTCACCGGTGTCGCCCAGCAACTCGGCATGGAGATCGAGCGCCGGATCGGGAAAGAGGTGCGGACCACGGTGCTCGGGCATGTGCAGCGCGGTGGGAGCCCCTCCCCGTACGACCGGGTGCTGGCTACCCGGTTCGGCCTGCATGCCGCCGAAGCGGTGCACGCCGGGCACTTCGGTCAGATGGTGGCCTTGCGCGGCACCGAGATCGGGCTGGTTCCATTGCACGAGGCGACGAAGCAGCTCAAACGGGTCCCGGCCGACCGCTACGACGAGGCCCGGGCCTTCTTCGGCTGAGCACCACACCGGTTCGTCGGCAGCGCGACAGCGGGCTCTCGGGCCCCGCGTTCGGTGAAATCGACCGTTACCACGGTGCTTCGCCCCGTTCCGGCGACAGCCCGGAGATACAGTCGGACCATGCGCCATGGCAGGGGAGTGTTGCTGGTTGCGGTTCTTTCGGTGCTCGTCCCGGTCGTCTTCGGCTGCGCGGGTGGCGCCGCCGACGATCGGGTGCGCGGGCAATGGCACGGGTCCATCGAGGTCCCCGGGGCGCCGCTGGTGGTCGCGGTGAATTTCACCGGCCGGCGCAGTGGGGTCATAGATATCCCGGCGGAACAGGTTGCCGGGCGGGTGCTCGACGATGTGGTGGCCGAACCCGAGCGGGTGGAGTTCGGTGTGCCGGAGGTGCCTGGCGACGCGCGATTCGCCGGTCGGCTCGACGAATCGGCCGATGCCATCGTCGGCGATTTCCGCCAGTCCGGGCGGAGTTTCGGGCTGCGGCTCAACCGTCGGCCGGTCGGCCCCCCGGCTCGCCCACAACTCCCGGTGCCACCGTATCCCTACCTTTCCGAGGATGTTTCGTACCCGAGCGGCACTGTCACGGTGGCGGGTACCCTGACCCGGCCCGCGGACGTGCCGGGACCGCTACCCACCGTCGTACTCATCGGTGGCAGCGGGCCGCATGACCGCAACGAGGAGATCGCCGGGCATCAGCCCTTCTCGCTACTGGCCGATACGCTCACCCGCGCGGGGTACGCGGTCCTGCGCACCGACGATCGCGGGGTCGGCGGTACCGGGGGAAACCTGAACCAGGCGAGCTACGCAGATCTGGCCGGCGACATCGAGGCCGGGCTGCGTTTCCTGCGTGAGCGCCCGGAGATCGACCCGGACCGGATCGGCCTGCTCGGGCATTCCGAGGGCGGCTATCTGGCCCCGCTCGTCGCCGCCCGGCCGGAGAACGGGGTCGCCTTCACTATCCTCATGGCCGGACCCGCTGTACCGGGCACCGATATCATCCTGGAGCAGGGCCGCCGTACTTTCGCCGGTGCCGGAGCCTCTCCCGAACAACTCGACCGCCATCTCGGCTTCCTGCGGGACTGGACCGCGGCGCTGCGTGCCGGTCAGCTCACCAAGGCGGCGCGGCTGTCGGAGACCTACAACAGGACGTTGCCGAAGGACCTGCGCGCCACGTCCGAGGAGATCACCGGCCAGAACACTCCGTACATGGCCGCGCTGGTCTCCTACGATCCGGCTCCTGCGTTGTCGGCGCTGCGGATGCCGGTGCTCGCGCTCTTCGGGTCGAAGGATGTCCAGGTCCCGCCCGCGCAGAACGAGCAACCCATGCGCGATCTGCTGGGCGCCGATCCCGAGGCCACGGTCACGGTGCTGGAGGGACTCAACCATCTGATGCAACCCGCGGGAAGCGGTCTGCCGGCCGAGTACGAGTCCATCGAGACCACCATCGACCCGGTGGCACTCGATGCGATCACCGGCTGGCTGGGAGACCGGATTCCGGTGGACTGACCGCCCACCGAAGGGTGGCACCTGCACGCATACACTGTGGGCCATGAGCGCACCCACCGTCGAACTCATGGATTACGCCGAGGTCCTCACCCGGTACGAGCCGGTGCTGGGCATGGAGGTCCATGTCGAGCTGAACACCGCGACCAAGATGTTCTGCGGTTGCCCGACCACGTTCGGCGCGGATCCCAACACTCAGGTCTGCCCGGTATGCCTGGGCATGCCCGGTTCGCTGCCGGTGGTCAATCAGCAGGCCGTCGAATCGGCGATCCGGATCGGCCTGGCGCTCAACTGTTCCATCACCCCGTGGGGCCGGTTCGCGCGTAAGAACTACTTCTACCCGGATCAGCCGAAGAACTACCAGATCAGTCAATACGACGAGCCCATCGCGACCGAAGGCTATCTCGAGGTCCCGCTCGACGACGGCACCATTTTCCGGGTCGAGATCGAACGTGCTCATATGGAAGAGGACACCGGGAAATCGGTGCACGTCGGCGGTGCGACCGGCCGTATCCACGGCGCGAGTCATTCACTGCTCGATTACAACCGGGCCGGGGTGCCGCTCATCGAGATCGTCACCAAACCCATCACCGGCGCCGGTGACCGCGCGCCCGAGGTCGCCCGCGCGTATGTGACCGCGCTGCGCGATCTGCTGAAATCCCTGAACGTCTCCGATGTCCGGATGGAACACGGTTCGCTGCGCTGCGATGCCAACGTCTCGCTCATGCCGATCGGTGCCGATGTCTTCGGTACCCGTACCGAGACCAAGAACGTGAACTCGCTCAAGAGCGTCGAGGTCGCGGTGCGGTTCGAGATGCGCCGCCAGGCCGCGGTGCTGGCAGGCGGCGGTGAGATCATCCAGGAGACCCGGCACTTCCACGAGGCCGGCGGTTCCACTTCGCCGGGCCGCCGTAAGGAGACCGCCGAGGACTACCGGTATTTCCCCGAACCCGACCTGGAACCGGTCGCGCCGGATACCGCGTGGGTGGAACAGCTGCGCGGCACCCTCCCCGAATATCCGTGGTTGCGCCGCGCGCGTATCCAGTCGGATTGGGGTGTTTCCGACGAGGTCATGCGCGATCTGGTGAACGCCGGTGCGCTGGACCTGATCATCGCCACGGTCGACGCCGGCGCCCCCGCCAAGGAGGCACGTTCCTGGTGGGTCGCTTATCTCACCGAGAAGGCCAATGAACGCGGTGTCGAGCTCGAAGATCTGCCGATCACGCCGGCGCAGGTGGCGGAGGTGATCGGTCTGGTCGAGAACAAGACGGTGAACAACAAGGTCGCCAAGCAGGTGGTCGATCTCGTGCTCGACGGTGCGGGCGATCCGACCCATATCGTGGAGACCAAGGGTCTCGGCATGGTCAGCGATGACAGCGCCCTGCAGGCCGAGGTCGACAAGGCGCTGGCCACCAACCCCGATATCGCGGACAAGATCCGGTCCGGCAAGGTGCAGGCCGCGGGCAAGATCGTCGGTGATGTCATGAAGGCCACGCGTGGCCAGGCCGACGCGGCCCGGGTGCGGGAACTGGTACTCGCCGCCTGCGCGGAGTAGCGGTAGTTCGCCCAGCTCTTCGATTGCCCGCCGGTGGCGGGAGAGAGCCGGAGTCCTTGTGACTCCGGCTCTTCTTCGTGTACCGGCCGGACTGTTCATCGCGGCTATTCTAGCGCTAGAATAGCGGCGTGGAACTCACGCCCTCCGAACTGATCGTCCTGGGTCTGCTCATCGAACGCCCGCAGCACGGCTACGACCTGGAGCAGGCCATCGAACGGCGCGGCGTACGGCAATGGACCGAGATCGGTTTCTCCTCGATCTACTACCTGCTCACCAAACTGGAGAAACGCGGCCTCCTCCACGTTCCCGACGAACCCGCGGCCGCGAAGGGCCGGCGGGTATTCCACGCCACGGCCACCGGGCAGGAGGCCGCGGTGCGCGGTGCGCTGGCGCTCGTGACGGAGTTGCGTCCGGTGCCGAACCCCTTCCTGGTGGGCGTCGCGAACCTGCCGTTGCTCGCCGCATCCGACTACGCGCGCGCACTGCGCGGTCGCCTGCAGCAGGTCGAAGCGCGTATCGCCGCGGTCGAGGCCGCCGCGACGGCACAATCACCTCTCCCGCTACCGGCGCGCGAGGTCTTCTCCTATTCCCTGAGCCTCCTGGAGGCAGAGAGGTCGTGGCTCGCGCAGCGGGCCCAGGTATCCGATGGCGAACGACACGTCGACTGACAAGGCCGACTTCAAGAAGCAGATCGCGGCATACCGCGCCCCGCGGGGCCGGTTCGAGGTAGTGGACGTGCCCGATCTGCGATACCTCATGATCGACGGGCACGGCGACCCGAACACCGATCCGGATTTCGCGCACGCCACCGAGGCGCTCTACCCATTGGCCTACAAACTCAAGTTCGCCAGCAAACGCGATCTCGGCCGCGACTACGTCGTCATGCCGCTGGAAGGCCTGTGGTGGGCCGAGGATATGGATGCTTTCACCGCGTCACGTGATAAATCGCGTGGGACTGGACTCTGATGATCATGGTGCCCGACTGGATCGGCCCGGAGATGTTCGCGGCCGCGGTCGCGCAGATCGCGGACAAGGACCATCCCCAACGCCTGCTCGAGGTACGCCTGGCCACGTTGTCGGAGGGTCGCTGCGTGCAGACCCTGCACATCGGCTCCTACGACGACGAGGCCGAGCTGCTCGCCCGGATGCATCACGAGTTCGTTCCGGACAACGGATTCCGGATGGCCGGCCGGCATCACGAGATCTATCTCGGCGATCCTCGCAAGGTCGCGCCGGAGAAACTCCGCACGATCCTCCGGCAACCGGTCGCCCCGCGGATTTCCTGAGTCAATCGCCTCGGCCGGCTGCCGCCGGCGACGTCACAGTGATGAACGCCCCGAACCGTCCGTCGGCCGGGAACTGCGAGGGTCGCGCTGCTCGAGCGGCGGCCGGCGGGCCGTGACCTGGCAGCGGGGACAGTGGCTGTGGAGTTCGCCTTCGCTGGGGACTGTCCGCGGATCGTCAAACGGTCTTGATGAGAGCCGCATCGAGGTCGGTGCGGCCCATCCGGCTTACATCCGACACCGGCTGGCTCGCTGAGTGCTGAGGCTCTGTCGAATGCTGCTTGGTTCCCAGGGCACGCAGCAGCAGGGGTGCGGCGGTTTCTGGATGTCGATATTCGCAGGACGATCGCCCGATCAGCCGAGATCGGCGCAGAGTTGGGAGATCAAGGTGGTGCCGGCCCACTCTTCCCACGTCTGCGATGACCAGTCGCGGTCGCGGACGAAGATCAGGTAGAGCTGCGGACTGAGCAGGCCGAATAGCAGGTCCGCCGCCATCCCGGCGGAGAGGCCGGGGCGGGCGTCGGGCTTGCTGACCAGGGCTTCGGCCGCTGAGTACTGCACGGTGTAACGCGGGTCGGGGCCATCCGGCCATTGCGCGGCGATCTCCGGGTCGGTGGCCGCGGCAGCCGCGATCAGCGGCATGATCGGGGCGACCCGGCCCAAGATCTCACGGGTGCCGTGGACGTGCACGCGTAGTTGCCCGGCCGCAGTGGGCTCGGCGCACGCGGCACGAAACCACTCCCGATCCATAGTCGCGACCGGCTCGGCATCCCCGGCGATCGCCGTATCGACGACGTCCTTGAACAGCGTGCGCTTGTTGTGGAAGACGAAGTACACCGTCTGAACCGCTACGCCCGCTCGATCCGCTATTTCCTGCAGGTTCGTCGCCCCGTAGCCCTGCGCGACGAACAGCTCACGAGCCGCGTCGACGATCTTTTCGCGCGTGCGTCGGGAACGCTCGCCTCGCTTGTCCGGCTTGACGCTTTCCATCTTGCAAGTGTATCTCTAGATATAGTCACTAGAGTTTGACTCTAATTTGTTGGAGGAAGCAATGGACCATTCCGGCACCACCCGCAAGCCCGGCTTCGGCGCGAACACAACGCAGCGAGACCGGGAAGAGGAGTCCGTCTACCACGCATTGGAGAGGTACTACAGCGCCGGTAAGGCACCCTGGGATACCGGCGTGACGCCGCCGGAACTGGTCGCCCTGGTAGAAGGAAACGACACTCTGCCGCTGGGCCGCGCCCTCGAACTCGGTTGCGGCACAGGCACCAACGCCACCTACCTCGCACGGCACGGCTGGGAAGTGACGGCCGTCGACCTGATCGACAGCGCCGTCGCTCAAGCCAGAGAAAAGGCCTCGGCAGCGGGAGCGGCGGTACGCGTCCTGCACGGCGACGCCACCCGCCTCGACGAGCTGGACGTGCCCGGCCCCTTCGACCTGTTCTTCGACCTGAGCTGTTACTGCGGGATCCCGCCGCACCGCCGCGACGCCTACGCCGCCGGACTCACCGATCGCGCCGCCCCCGGAGCGCGACTGCTGATGTTCGGCTACGGTCCTGAGCCGGTCGGCAACCCGATGCCCGAGGTCACCTCATGGGCGGAGGGCGTCACCGCCGATGAGCTCCGCACCAAGTTCCCCGGCTGGGAACTACTCGACGTCATACCGGGTACCAATCCGGTCCCGACCTTCTGGTTTACGCTGGGCCGTGCACCTGAGACGAGTGATTCCTAATCGGTTGGAGGCGTGAGTGGCTCGCCATCAACCCTCGGCGCCGGCTCGGGTGGATTCGCTCGGTCGGTTGGATGAGGTTCAGTGGCGCGAAGGCAGTCGCGGTGGCGAGCCACGCAGCGCTCAACAGCCTTGCCCGGACAAGTCCCGCCGGGGCAGGATATTCGCTTGGCCAGTTCTGGAAGGGAATCGAGGATCCGCAGCTACGCATCCTGCGGTTGACGCCGTGGCGTGTGCAGGTGGTCCGGGGTGGTGACCTGCGGAGCAGGATCCTGGCGTGCGAATGGAACGCGGGTTTCGTGATTCGGCGTTCCATCACTCCGGTCGGCGAAACGCTAGTCCGGGCCGCCACCGCCGGCGGTGGGAGGCGGGATGCGCACTACACGGTCGTCGTTCGGAGTGGGCTGGCCGCCGTCGGATTTGTTCGCCGTCGACACCCAGATCGTCCCGTCCATCGAGGGTGTCGCACCGAGCAGGCGGCCGTATTTGTTCGCGACGAAAACGCTGGGAGGTGCGGTGACCGCGAAAGTCTTGGGGTCCGGTGTGGCCATGGCGAGTGCCTTCGCGTCGGTCAGCGCGATCGCCACGCCCTCGGGCGTCACCGCACAACCGGCCGCTCCTGGACGGTCGGGCCAGGTCCACGCCGTGGTGACCACACCGTCTGGGCCCAGCCGCTGGAGGCGGTCCATAGTGGGGGTGCGGTCGGTGATCCAGATCTGATCGTCGCCGAGGCAGATATCGCCGGCCGAGCCGATTCCCGACACCGCGACCTCCGTAGGAGCGTTGCCGTTGGAGCTCGGGTTGTTCACCCGCAACAGTTTCCCGGCCTTGCTCCCGGGATCGGATGCCGCCGCGGGATCGCCGGCATCGCCGGTGAGTACCAGCATCTGATCGGGTTTCGACCAGTCGATCGCGCCGCGATTACCGGTGGTGCCCTTGGGGATTCCCGTCAAGACCGGTTTCGCCGGGCCACCCTCGGCGACCCGCACCACCCGGTTGTCGCTGCCGGTGGTGACATAGGCGTAGATCAGCCCGTCCTCGGGATAGGTGGGGGAGACCGCGATATCGCTCAACCCGCCGTCACCCGCGGGATCGACATCGACCTTGGCCACCTCGATCGGCTGCTGCTCCGGCGCGACCTGCAGGATCCGCCCGGTGCGGCGTTCGGCCACCAGCGCGTATCCGCCCATTTCGATCAGCCCGCCGGTGGTGTCGAGGCAGCTGACCACCACGGCCGGATCGGGGTCGATACACGGACCGCTGGGTCGGGTGGTGGAACTCTCGGACTGCTTGGGTTTGGTCGGCTCCAATTCCGCGCCGTCCAGCGTCGGCTCCTCGGTGAACGGACTGGATGCGGAATCGTCGAATCGGGCGCATCCACTCAGCGCCAACGCCCCGAGTACCAGCCCCACCGTCACGCGCCGCGCGCCAACCGACCTCATAATCGTCCAACGTAGTGGAAATGGCGCCGGCCGTGCCCCAGAGGCCCGCCGTGAGTGGAAGCGCCGGTTCGGTCCGGGCCTGTCCGTGTGTGACACATGGGTCGGGTGTGGCGCGGACACGCCGCTGATTCAGCAGGTGCCAGGAGGGTCGGCGGCTTAGGGTTGAGGAGTGAGTGCCAAGGCGAGAAACGGGTCCGCGTCCCCCGAGGCCGCGGGGCCCGGGAATCTGTCTACCGGAGAGCAGCGCGCGGTATCGACTACCGCGGGCGGGGTCGGGAGTCCCTACGATTCCCCGACCGGCCAGTTCCCCAAAGTGGCCATGACCAAGGAGATCCCGGTGAACGCATCGGCGACCACAGGCGGCACACCGGCCGATACTCCCGGACCCGTCGGGTCCGGCGGCCCCGGGAGCCGCGACAGCACCTACGAATACGCCAGCATCCCGCCGGCCGGAAATCCGCCCAGTAGGGGCCTGCGCCGCCGCGACGGCGACGGCCGCCGCGGCACCCTCGACTTCGGGCTCTTCATCCTCCGGTTGGTCGTCGGTGCCACCTTCCTCTACCACGGCCTGCAGAAGCTGACCGGCTGGTTCCACGGCCCCGGCCTCGACGGCACCAAGACCATGATGGAGAGCAGCGGCTGGAAGCATCCCTCGCTCGCCGCCGCCATGGTGACCGCCGGCGAGGTCGGCGGTGGCGCACTGCTGATCCTGGGCCTGGCCACACCGCTTGCCGCGGGCGCGGTGCTCGCGGTGATCCTGGACGCCTGGTTCTGGAAGCAGGGTATGCATCCGGGTTTCCAATACAAGGCCGGTCCGGGCGCGGTGGAGATGGAGAGCATCCTCGCCGGTGCGGCCGTCGCCGTAATCTTCACGGGGCCGGGGCGCTGGTCGTTGGACCGGGGGCGTGGCTGGGCGACGCGACCGGGGGTCGGTTCGTTCGTGGTATTCGTGCTGGCCGTAGCCGCCGCGGTGCTCACGTATTGGTGGCTCAAGGATGGTAATCCGCTGACCGGTATCGGTCCGTTCGACTGATCTGCCCGGTAGCCGCGAAGGCGCCCCCTCGGATCCCGAAGATCTTGGATTCGAGGGGGCGCCTTTTCGTCTGGGGTCACGGCACGTGCCGGACCGCGCCCTTATCGGCCGAGGTCGCCAGCGCGGCGTAGGCACGCAGTGCGGTGGTGACCGGCCGTTCCCGGTTCTGCGGCTGCCACGGACGTTCGCGGGCTTCCATCTTGGACCGGCGCTCCGCCAGAACCGTGTCGTCGACGAGGACCTCCAGAGCCCGGGTCGCGACATCGATGCGGATCCGGTCACCGTTCTCCACCAGGCCGATCACGCCGCCACTGGCCGCTTCCGGCGAGATATGGCCGATCGACAGACCCGAGGTGCCACCGGAGAACCGTCCGTCGGTGATCAGGGCGCACTGTTTACCCAGACCCGCGCCCTTGAGGAACGCGGTCGGGTGCAGCATCTCCTGCATGCCCGGGCCACCCGCCGGACCCTCGTAACGCACCACGAGCACATCGCCGGGCTGGATCTTCTTGCCCAGGATCACCGACACGGCTTCCTCCTGGGACTCCACTACGACGGCCGGGCCCTCGAAGGAGAACAGTTCCTCGTCGATACCGGCGGTCTTGAGCACCGCGCCGTCCACCGCGATATTGCCGCGCAATACCACCAGCCCGCCTTCGACGGTATAGGCGTGTTCGCTATCGCGGATGCAACCGCCCGCCGCATCGGTATCCAGTGACGACCAGCGGTTATCGGTCGAGAACGGTTCGGTGGTGCGCACCCCGCCCGGCGCCGCGTGGAAGAGTTCGAGCGCTTCCGCCGACGCCTTACCCGAACGGATATCCCAGGCATCGAGCCATTCGTCCACCGTGGCGCTGTGCACCGTCGTCACATCGGTTTCCAACAGCCCGGCCCGGCGCAGCTCACCGAGGATGGCGGGAATCCCGCCGGCCCGGTGCACATCCTCCATGTGATAGTCGGAGTTCGGCGCCACCTTCGACAGGGTCGGCACGTTGCGGCTGATGGTTTCGATGGTGTGCAGATCGAAGTCGATCTCACCCTCCTGGGCCGCGGCCAGGGTGTGCAGCACGGTATTGGTCGAACCGCCCATCGCGACGTCCAGGGCCATCGCATTGCGGAAGGCTTTGTCGTTCGCCACATTGCGCGGCAGCACCGTCGCGTCGTCGTCGCGGTACCAACGGGTCGCGATATCGACGATCACCCGGCCGGCCCGCTCGAACAGCGCCCGTCGCGCGGCGTGGGTGGCCAGCGTGGAACCGTTGCCCGGCAGGGCCAGACCCAGCGCCTCGGTGAGGCAGTTCATGGAGTTCGCGGTGAACATGCCGGAGCAGGATCCGCAGGTCGGGCAGGCACTGCGCTCGACCTCGTCGAGCCCTTCGTCGGTCACGGCGGAGTTCGCGCTCGCCGATATGGCGGTGATCAGGTCGGTGGGTGCTTGGGCCACACCACCCACCACCACGGCCTTGCCGGCTTCCATCGGTCCACCGGAGACGAACACCGCGGGGATGTTCAACCGCATGGCGGCATTCAGCATGCCGGGGGTGATCTTGTCGCAGTTGGAGATGCACACCAGCGCGTCGGCGGTGTGCGCGTTCGCCATGTATTCCACCGAGTCGGCGATGATCTCGCGGCTGGGCAGCGAGTAGAGCATGCCGCCGTGACCCATGGCGATACCGTCGTCCACCGCGATGGTGTGGAATTCGCGCGGTACCCCACCCGCTTCCCGTACCGCGGCGGCCACGATGTCGCCCACGTTCTTCAGGTGTACGTGCCCGGGCACGAACTGGGTGTAGGAGTTGGCGATCGCGACGATCGGCTTACCGAAATCGGAGTCGGTCATACCGGTGGCCCGCCACAGGGCGCGGGCGCCGGCGGCATTGCGGCCGATGGTGGTTGTTCGGGAACGAAGCGGTGGCATGAGTGTCCTCGGTCTGGTCGCGGGCGGAACGAATGCGACTGCGCCGTATCGCCCGAGCAGATGACCGCGCGTGCGGTGCGATCGGCGATTCCTCAGGCTACTCCCGCCCGGAAGTGGACCCGGTTTCGGTATCGGGAGCTCGCGGAGCCGGGGCGCTGGCGCCTGTTGCGGCGGAGTCGCCGGACTCGGATCGATCGGTGGCGGTGTTCGCCGTGGCCGCGCCGGGTGCGGAGTCGCCGGTTTCGGCATCGTCGGTGACGGCTTCCCCGGCAGCGGAATCCCCGACAGCGGAATCGGCGGCCGGAGAATCTGCTGTGGTCGGATCGGGAATCGCGAACGGGTCCGGGATACGCCCACCCGAGGCGTCCACCAGATCACGCAAACGGTCGTAGCTCACGGCCGGCAGGGATACCTCGGTGTCGTCGTCGAGGTGTGCCCGTACGAATCCGCGCTTGGGAATGCTGAGGCCCCGCACCTGTGCCCAGTCGATATGCCGGGACGAGAACACCGACCGGAGATCCAGCCCGCGCGGGGAGACGGTGGTCTGGGTCCGCACGATCCAGACCAGTGCCGCGATCGGGATGATCGCCAGCCAGAAAAGTCCGCCGGGCCAGCCGACGATGGGGAAGAACACGCACATCGCCAGGAGGAACACGCCGAGGAAGGACAGCCGTGTCGTGCGGATCACACGCGTCGGTCCCGGCGGCGCCGAATCCCTACCCGTTACCTCCGCGGCGGCGGGGTTGTGGGACGATTCAGGTGGTGGCACGGACTGATGCGGTGATGACACCTCACCATCCTCGCATCATGGTGGACCGGCGTGAGCACCCGCTACCTTCCCACATAATGGGAAGTCGGCGGTCAGCTGTTTGACTCCGCACCACACGCACACATACCGTCATGCGCGTGAATCGAAACGAGATGCTCGTAATCGGCCGGCGCGTCCAGCGCTGAGCCAGACGATCCGGAGTCGAATACGTCAGCTCGCACTGCGACGCGCCACCCTCGAACAGCCGCCGGCTGTCGGGGGCTTTTTTATGTCGGGACCAGTGAACGACAAGCAGTAAGGAACCAAGACGGTGAGCGCACCAACTACCCGGCCCGGGCCCGCGGCCCGCAGGCCCGCGCCTTCGAATACGCCGGCCCCCGCCGGCGCTCCGACCACCCCGGCGAACCGCCGCCAGGTCCCGCCCGAGCGGGTCATCGGCGCGCAGTCCGTCGTCCGCTCCCTCGAGGAGCTCGGCGTCGACACCGTATTCGGCATTCCGGGTGGCGCTGTCCTTCCGCTCTACGATCCGCTCTTCGATTCCACCAAAGTGCGCCATGTGCTCGTGCGGCACGAGCAGGGCGCGGGCCACGCGGCCACCGGGTATGCCCAGGCCACCGGCAAGGTCGGCGTCTGTATGGCCACTTCCGGCCCCGGCGCGACCAACCTGGTGACCCCGATCGCGGACGCCCAGATGGACTCGGTGCCGATGGTCGCGATCACCGGTCAGGTCGGCCGCAGCCTGATCGGTACCGACGCGTTTCAGGAAGCCGATATCTCCGGCATCACCATGCCGATCACCAAGCACAACTTCCTGATCAAAGACGCCGCCGATATCCCGCGCATCCTCGCCGAGGCCTTCTATCTGGCGTCGAGCGGAAGACCCGGTGTGGTGCTGGTCGATATCCCGAAAGATGTGCTGCAGGAGCAGACGACCTTCAGCTGGCCGCCGGAGATGCGGCTGCCCGGCTACCGTCCGGTCACCAAACCGCACGGTAAGCAGGTGCGCGAGGCCGCCCGGTTGATCGCCGAATCCGCTCAGCCCGTGCTCTACGTCGGCGGTGGTGTGATCAAGTCGGACGCGTCGGCCGAACTGCTCGAGCTCGCCGAACTCACCGGTATCCCGGTGGTCACCACTCTGATGGCGCGCGGTGCGTTCCCCGACAGCCACGAACTCAATATGGGTATGCCGGGTATGCACGGCACCGTGGCCGCGGTGGCCGCCCTGCAGAAGTCGGATCTGCTGATCACCCTCGGCGCCCGGTTCGACGACCGTGTCACCGGTCGGCTGGATTCGTTCGCACCGAGCGCCAAGATCATCCATGCCGATATCGACCCGGCCGAGATCGGCAAGAACCGGCACGCCGATGTGCCGATCGTCGGCGACTGCCGCGAGGTGATCACCGAACTCATCGAAACCCTGCGCGCCGACCCGGCCGGTTTCGAACTCGACCTGACCGCCTGGCGGGTCTACCTCGACGGTGTCCGTGAGTCCTACCCGCTCGGCTGGACCAAGCCGGCCGACGGATCGGTGTCGCCGGAATTCGTCATCGAGACCCTGGGGCGGCTGGCCGGGCCCGATGCGATCTACTGCGCGGGCGTCGGCCAGCACCAGATGTGGGCCGCCCAGTTCATCAAGTACGAGAAGCCGCGCACCTGGCTGAACTCCGGCGGCGCTGGAACCATGGGTTACGCGGTGCCGGCCGCCATGGGCGCCAAGATGGGTCAGCCCGACCGTGAGGTGTGGGCGGTCGACGGTGACGGCTGCTTCCAGATGACCAATCAGGAACTCGCCACCTGCGCGGTGGAGGGTGTGCCGATCAAGGTCGCGCTGATCAACAACGGCAACCTGGGCATGGTCCGCCAGTGGCAGACCCTGTTCTACGACCAGCGCTACTCCAATACCGACCTCAAGACCCACGGTCTGCGCATCCCCGATTTCGTGAAGCTCGCGGAGGCGCTGGGCTGCCACGGGATCCGGGTGGAGAGGGAAGAAGACGTCGAGGCCGCGATCCGTGAGGCCCAGTCGATCGACGACCGTCCCGTGGTGATCGATTTCATCGTCGGTAAGGACGCCCAGGTGTGGCCGATGGTCGCCTCCGGCACCAGCAACGACGAGATCATGGCGGCCCGAGGTATCCGGCCGCTGTTCGACGAGGATGAGCAGGCCGCCGAACCCGCCGTCATCCACGAAGCCATGAACCGTGAGCAGGCCGAGGGGAACCCATCATGAGCACCACCCACACCCTCAGCGTCCTGGTCGAGGACAAGCCCGGCGTGCTCGCCCGGGTGGCCAGCCTGTTCTCCCGCCGCGGTTTCAATATCGAATCCCTCGCGGTCGGGGCGACCGAGGTCAAGGAGATCTCTCGGATGACCATCGTGGTCACCGTGGACGATCTGCCGCTGGAACAGGTCACCAAACAGCTGAACAAGCTGGTGAACGTGATCAAGATCGTCGAGCAGGACCCGGACACCTCCGTGGCCCGCGAACTGATCCTGGTGAAGGTCCGTGCCGACGCCAGTGTGCGCACCCAGGTGATCGAATCGGTCAACCTGTTCCGCGCCAAGGTCATCGACGTCTCGCCCGACGCGCTCACCGTCGAGGCGACCGGCACCCGGTCCAAGCTCGACGCGCTGCTGCGGATGCTCGAGCCGTACGGCATCCGGGAGATCGTGCAATCCGGGGTGGTGGCCGTGGGCCGCGGACCGAAGTCCATCACCGCCACCCGCTGAACCCGCGGCCGGGCGCACCCGCGTCCGGCCCGTCTTCCGTGCCTCGTTTTACCGTTTCCCGCGCGTTGCGGGTAACGAAATAGTCAGAAGGGATACCACCAAGTGGCAGTCGAGATGTTCTATGACGACGATGCCGACCTGTCGATCATCCAGGGCCGCAAGGTCGCGGTGATCGGTTACGGCAGCCAGGGGCACGCGCATTCGCTGAGCTTGCGCGACTCCGGCGTCGAGGTCCGCATCGGCCTCAAGGAAGGCTCCAAGTCGCGGGCCAAGGCCGAAGAGGCCGGGCTGACCGTCGGTACGCCCGCCGAGGTTTCCGAGTGGGCCGACCTCATCATGCTGCTCGCCCCCGACACCGCCCAGGCGTCGATCTTCACCAATGACATCGAGCCCAACCTGAAGGACGGCGACGCCCTGTTCTTCGGCCACGGCCTCAATATCCACTTCGGCCTGATCAAGCCGGCTGCCGAGATCACCATCGGCATGGTCGCCCCCAAGGGCCCCGGCCACCTGGTGCGCCGCCAGTTCGTCGACGGCAAGGGTGTCCCCGCCCTGATCGCCATCGAGCAGGACCCGAAGGGCGAGGGCCAGGCCCTGGCACTGTCGTACGCCAAGGGCATCGGCGGCACCCGCGCCGGCGTCATCAAGACCACCTTCAAGGAAGAGACCGAAACCGACCTCTTCGGTGAGCAGGCCGTGCTCTGCGGCGGCACCGAGGAACTGGTCAAGACCGGTTTCGAGGTCATGGTCGAGGCCGGTTACGCCCCGGAGATGGCCTACTTCGAGGTGCTGCACGAGCTGAAGCTGATCGTCGACCTGATGTACGAGGGCGGTATCGCCCGGATGAACTACTCGGTCTCCGACACGGCTGAGTTCGGTGGCTACCTGTCGGGTCCGCGGGTTATCGACGCCGACACCAAGAAGCGGATGCAGGACATTCTCAAGGACATCCAGGACGGCACCTTCGTCAAGCGCCTGGTCGCCAATGTCGAGGGTGGCAACAAGGAGCTCGAGGGCCTGCGCAAGCAGAACGCCGAGCACCCGATCGAGGTCACCGGTAAGAAGCTGCGCGATCTGATGAGCTGGGTGGACCGGCCGATCACCGAAACCGCCTAGCCTGCACCACCACACAGAAGGGTCCGTTCGCGACAGTAGGAACGGACCCTTCTGCATTGTCCCGACAGAGTCGGTTTGTCCTCGGCCCTGTGCAGCTCTGCGGTACGCGATGTGCTGTCCGGCGTCACACCCGGCGCACTCGATTCTCTCGCCGCCGCCAGAGAATCGGTCCCCGGCGGCGGCCGGATCGCAGTATGTGATGCCGAATCGACGTCACGACAGATCGAGATGGCGTAGTCGCGGCCACAGCTCCTGCCACGAATCCCGCCGGTCGCGGCACAGCCACACCGTGTAGTCCGCCTCGTCGTCCTGATCCGCGTCGGTGTCGATCAGTTCATCGCACAACTCGAAATGGTCGCGGAGTTCGTCAGGTGCCGTACCGAGGTAGAGCACGTTGCGCGCGGAATCCGGCGGCGGCGGAAAATAGCCGTAGCTGCGGTTGGTGCTGTAGACCGCCGGGAGCGCACCGGCCGGGGAGTGCACGTCGAGGTACGCGGCGTAGATATAGGACTGCCCGAGGACGACTGTGGTCTCGCGCTCGCCGGCCGGTAGCGTGTCGTAGGCGGTAACGGTGCGGTGGGTGATCGCTCGAGGAACGTCGGGTGTCACGGCACCGGCCGAGAGGACCAGCATGCCCACGCCCGTGGCGATTCCGAGTCCGTAGGCGATCCGGGGTCCCCAGCCCAGGCGGCCACCGGCCGCCTGGCGCTGCTGGAGTCCCACTGTCCCCGCGGCGAACAGCACTCCGTAGAGCCCGCCGAGGTAGTAGGGGCGGCCGATCGTGACGACGAAGACGAGGTAGAGCACTACCGCGGTCACACCCAGAAAACGGTAGGCCCGCAGTTCTTCGGCGCGCAGCAGCCGCCACACCCCGTACAGGGCCGGTACCATGCCCGCGAACCCGGCCAGGGCGATGAGCGATACGGCCACCCCCGGCCGGCCGGCGTACAGGGCCTCGGCCTCGGCGGCCACCACCGTCCCCATACGCAACTGGGGCCAGCCGTGGACGGCCTGCCACCAGAGTGTTGGTAGTGCGATGAGCAGGCCTACCCCGGCACCCACCCACAGCAGCGGCCGGCGCAGCAGATCACGCGGCCCGAAGACAGCCACCGTCACCAGCAGAACCACGCACAGCAGCAGTACCTGGAATTTGGTTTCGGCGGCCACACCGGCGACAACCCCCATCGCGAGCAACAATCGGTCCTCGCGTACGCGAATCCATCGCACCAGCAACCAGATGAGCAGCAGCCACTGCACCGGCTCCAAGGTGTACGGGGTGAGCCAGTGGCCGGCCATGGTCACCCACAGTGCCGTGGCCTGGGCGAGTGCGGCGAGCGTCTGCGCGCGCCGGTCACCACCGAATTCCCTGGCAATGAGGGCGACGACGACGACCGCGCCGGCGGTCGCGAGCACCGCGGGCAAGCGGAGCGCCACCAGCGAACCCGGGGCGAGCCAGTCGGCCAGCGCGGCGAGCGCCGGGGCCACAGGCGGTTGGTCGGCCGATCCCCAATCCAGGTGGTGCCGGCCGATCGCCAGCATGTAGGCCTCGTCGAACCAATATCCGCCGATGGCGCTGCAGGCAAGCTGGGCGAGCGCGACGACGACCGCGACGATTCCCACCGGTTTGCCCGCGAACTCGGAGACCACCGAGGTGGCCGGCCGGGACTGTATCGCTGCGCGCACATCGACCTCCGTTGTTGAACTACCACCTGAGATTCTGAGCCATGACGAGGTCCGGCGCATCCTCCGTAGCGTGTGCTCCGGGCGCGACCGGGGAGGGACGCCGCCGCGCCGCTCTCATCCGTTGGGATGAAGACCGGAATCCGACACCGCCGAATTCGGTGGTTACTGTCGGGCCCGCGTGTAATCGACGCCTATACCGATAAAAATCCTGATGCGATGCCCTCTCCGGATTGGCATTGCGGGCGGACTCCGGAAGTCCGGCGCTGTTGAGATTCTTCGCGGTCCCCGGTCGGTACAGCCGATAACCGCACCCGAGGAGAGCATCATGCCCGCTACCTACACCTTCGACGTCTTCTCCAGCCTCTACGGCTACGGCTCTTACGGCGAAGGCGGCGACTGGGGTGGCTACTGGGGCAAACAGGGCCCGGAACTGCTCGGCCACCGTTTCGCACTGTTCGGTGCCGAGCAGCGGATGGTATTCGGCGCCGATACCTTTCGGCAGTTCGTCGAAATGCTCGGCGCGGTCGATAAGGAGTCCGGGGCGACCCCTGGGTCACCCGGATGCGGAACCTGCCCGCGACGGTGGTGTCGAGCACCTTGGAAGAACCGCTCGACTGGCCGGACGCTACCGTCGCGAGTGGGGACGCTGTCGATATCGTCGCCCTGCTCGAGGCGGAGTCCGAGGTGCCGTTGCGGTCGCACGGCAGCCTGTCGCTGAACTGGGCGCTGATGGCCGCCGGCCTGGTCGACCGGGTGCAGGTGACGATCTTCCCGGTGATCACCGGGCGGACCGGAGCGGAGCCCGTCCTGCGGGGTGTCGACGATTTCGATCTCGAGCTGATCGAGAGCCGGACACTGCCGTCGCCGCGCTACGGGGTGACGCCGCCGAGCACCATATCCACCGCTGCGTCGATATCTGCTGCCTCGACAGGTTCGGCGCGCAGGAACAGGCGGAACCAGATCGCGCCCGCGAGCATATCCATGACCAGCCGCGGGTCGGTCGCGGCGTCGAGTTCACCGCGTTCCACCGCCCGCTGGAATATCGGATGTTCGCGGGCGGCGCGGTCCGCGAAGAACATTCGCCCGACCGCGGCCAGTGACGGTCGCCGAGGCGAGGCCGCCAGCACCGCGGTCGCGATGGGGGCGGTCGAAGTATCGGTGAGGAGGTCGCGAATACTGCGGGTCGTCTCGATCAGGTCGCCGCGCAGACTGCCGGTATCGGGCACCCGGAAAGCGAGCAGTTCCGAGCCGGCCAGGGCAGCGGCGAGTACCTCGTCCTTGGACTTCCACCACCGGTAGAGCGTGGTCTTGTTGACGCCTGCGTGAAGTGCGACCGACTCCATGGTCAGTCCCTCGTATCCCTCGGTGGCGAGAAGTCCGAGGGCCGCCGCGAAGATCTCCTCGGCACGCCGGGGCCGGCCGATTGCGCCCGGATCCGCTGACTGGTCCATGAGCTCAGATTACAACGCAACGTTGCGGGGGTTCCGGTGGTAACCGCCGAGAATCGGGCGGATATGGATACAGTCCCTGGTTGGAAACCGTCGACAACCCGAGACGAGCCCTCACCAGCCTGCCTTGTCACAGTTGAGGAAAGCAACGAACTGTCCGAAGGAGCCGTCGAGGCCATACATGCCCGGCCTCTTGCTGACCTCAACGAACAACTGCCGGTAGTCCACGAAGCACCCGTTTTACGCTGAAATGGAACCCTGTCGAATCATCGGAGGGGTACCGCTGGACCAGATATGCACGCGCATCGGCATCGGCATCGGCATCGGCAGTGCGTTGAGCGGCCGCGCGGGCCATGGTTCGGGATGCTGACTATCCACCGATACGGACGGGCCTCGGCCGCCGACCGATGTCCGAGAATTCGCGCGACGGTTGAATACGCGAGCTCACCAGTCGGGGACCCCAACTAGATGAGTAAGTCCGAAGTCCGGTCAGTGTTTGTAGGAGATGAGTGACCGGGTGAGGGTTTGGCCGGTGGTGCGATTGTCGCAGATCGAGGCGCTATCTCCGCTGCCGAATTGCTACGAAGTGATCAGTCGCGGCCGGGTATCTGGGCGTCCGTAGACCAGGATGCGCGGCAGCACTTCCCGCAAGCGTGCCACGTCCGCTGCCGGCGCACGCAGCAACGCCTCGACAACGGGATCGGTCAGGCCGAGATCGTCCAGCGACTCGGGATCCAAGGTCACCCGAAGCACGTCGTCGGTCAGCTCCACGTCGCGTACGCAGCCGTAGGCAGTGCCCTGATCGGGCGTAACAAGGCAATGCGTGTCCATGCCCAGCGACACGTCCTGTTCGTCGGGCTCATCGAAGTCGCACATGAACAACAAGGAGAACCCCTCTTCGTCATTCGACTCCGCCACGCCCGCCATCATGCAATCGTCTATATCTGGATCATCGAGCCCGCACACAACCAGCGCCGTGAACCTGTACACCATGCACGTGTTCTAGCATGCTCGCCTGATCCGAGGGTCGGTCAGTGGCCGTAGGCGATCAGTGACCGGGTGACGGGTGCGCCGGTGGTGTGGTTGCGCCAGATCGCGGTGGCCATCGCCAACACGCGCTGGGCGACGCGGATCGCGACACCCTGAAACGAGGGTCCGCTGGTCTTCCAGGTCGAGTTGGCCTTTGAGGGTGTCGTCGACCGACTCGATCAGCTGACGCACCTTCTTCAACAGCGGTTCACCGTAGCGGGCCTTCTCGTCCTTGCGCGAGGGCCGCAGCGTGGTGATCCCGTACTCACCCACCGGGGTCTCGAACTCCCGGCCCGCGCAACCCTTGTCACAGATCAGCAGAATGCCCTCATCCCTCACCCGGCACCGCGGCATCGGCCTCCAGCATCGCCGAAAGCACTTCGCGCTCACCGATTTCAGGGCCGGCCAGAGCCCACAGGATCGGCATCCCGGTCGGGGTGCACACCAGATACAGTTTCAGCCCCCAGTAGAACCGCGAGTGCGACGCGCAGTAGCCGCACCACCTCCGAACGCTTCACCGTGGGCCGGCACGCCCCGCACGGCACCGGGGTGGAGTCCACGATCCAGCAGTCATCGAGCCAGAAATCACTCGACCGCGCCAGCACCCGGATCACCCGCTTGACCAGACCCAGCGCGTTCCGGAGTCGCTTGTTATGTGCGGACTCAACCTCTGAACTGGCGCAACTGCCCCGATTTCACGGGCGACTCACGAAACTATGTGCGGTAGCGTCTCGGTCGGCGTGGCACTCGGCCTCTCGGAAGCCCAACCGGGTGCTGCCGGAACATTTCACGCAGATGGTCCTCGGCCCTGACGTTCAGCCTGCCGAAACCTCCGGGCAGGTGGCTACTTCGCGCGCAAAGTCGCGACTTCGGCGGCCAGCACGGCCATGTCGCGGACGTGGGTGTAATACGTGGTCGCGTACTCGTCTTCGATCGCCGGGAGAACCTTCTCGAACACCGCCGTCATCCGCATCAGACCCGTGTGATAAGGCTCGTTGAGTGGGCCTTCAAGGACGCGTGCGGCATAGCTGTAGGCATCCGAGTCGAGCAGCACCATGTCCCAGCCCTCGATGCTCAGGCCGCGGAAGCCGGGCGGAAACGGCCTGGCCATGTGCTCGGCCAACATCTCTGAGAGCGTATCGAGTTTCTCTTCGAACATGCCGGAGATCGTGACACGGTCAGCAGCCCTCGTTCGATTCGCGTCCCCCAGATCGAACGTCGTGGCACATTGCCGCCGCTGTCACGGTGGCTTCTCTCACCGCGTTCGATCGCGGAATGGATAGGCCCGACGTGCGCGGCGACAACAACCAGCCGTGGCACCGGCGGCAGTGCGCGACCAGCTTCACGGTGGGCCGATTCTCAGCGACCCCGGCCATATCCATCTCCTCCGGCCCGGACACATACACCGACGAGCACCGGATCCACCCACCGCGGCACCCCGGGCCGCCCGAAACGGCCCAGCGACAGGGAGCAATCACCTGCCTACTGCCTCACCTGGCACCTCGGATTGCTCGGTATCGCGCTCGAACACATCCGCGCCGACCGCGTCCTTCGCGAGTCACTCGCGTCTCGCGCCGATCCACTACATCTGGCGCACACTTTCGGACTCAGCGACAAGACCGCGCTCGCCTACGCAACCATCGCGCGGTCGCTGATGCAGCGCCCCGCTGAAACTTCGCGGCATTCGACACAGCGGTCGATCAGTGATCGCTGGTCTGGTCACCAGGGGCAAGTTGAGCTCTGCAGGCCCTCTGGATCTCATACGTGAGTTGCTGTTCCGTTCGTCCCCAGCCCGCTCCCCACTCGTCCTGGAGATGAAAGATCTGGCCCAGCGGAAGTGCGGTGACACTGTCGGCATAGCCGGACCGGTCGACGATCTCGCACACTTTGTCGAGTACCCATCTTTCGGTGGCTCGGTTATCGGCATGCATGCGCGCGAGTTTGGTGAACGCCACTCGGGCCGCGGCCGCATCCGAGTCCGGGACAACTACAGCGCAGTCGGCCAACGCCGCAGGAAGCGTGTCGTGCACCTCATGCGTATCAGTGCCGGTCAACCCAGCCAAGGTCCTGAGCGCTTCACCGTCATGGCCCTGAACGAGCCAGTGCGCTGCCCAGACCGGGATCCGTTCGGACCGGATAGTGTCGAGCGCCACCCATGCGGCGACCAACTCCGGTGTCGGTACCTCGCCGGAGTCGGGTGCGGGCCAGTCGTGCATGCCGACCAGGATGCCTGACCTCACGGTAAGGGCCGTACCCAGATACGGGATGCGGCCCGGTCATCGATCGTCTCTGCCCGGCGCGCCGCTGTTCCAGTCGGAGCGGCGCATGGCGGGTTCACTCCTCCTCGTCGTGACGCTCGCGCGCGGCGACGATGTCCCCGATCCGGTGCGTGATCCACTCGACCAGACCGCCGAGCGTCATCGCCAGCTCACGCCCGATGGGGGTGAGCGAGTAGGTCACCTGGGGCGGCACCGTGGGTTCGACCTCACGGGCGATCAGTCCGTCCCGCACGAAGACCTGCAGATTCTGGGACAGCATCTTCTCGCTGATGCCGCCGATCCTGTCCCGCAGCACGTAGAAGCGCATCGGCCCCTCCTGCAACGAGGCCAGAATCAGCACGCCCCAGCGGCTGCTGACATGGTTCAGCACCGTGCGGGCCGGGCAGTCCGCCGTGAATGCGTCGCTCATCGCGACGGCTTTGCCGTCCTTGACCTCAGCTTTGGCGTCCACATCCGTAGCTTACCGCAAGGTATGCCCTTACGAAAAGAAAGCCGACCCTCTACCGTGGTGTCCATGATCGAAATTACTGTGGAGATCTGGTCCGACGTCGTCTGCCCCTGGTGCTACATCGGCAAGCGTCGCTTCGAGGCCGCCCTGGAGCGGTTCGAGCACCGCGACTCCGTCACGGTCACCTGGCGGAGCTTCGAGCTGGACCCCGACGGGCCCCGGGACGGCAGGCTGACGATTCCCCAATGCATGCAGCGCGACCTCGGCATGTCTCCCGAGCAGGCCGCCGCGGGCATGGCGATGGTCACCCAGCTCGCCGCCGAGGTGGGGCTGGAGTACCACCTGGAGAACGCGGTGCCGGTCAACACCTTCGATGCGCACCGACTCATCCACTTCGGCGAGCACCGCTCGCTCGGAGAGCCGGTACGCGAGCGACTGCTGCGGGGATACGCGGCCGAAGGGGCCTACCTGGGCGACCGGCAGACGCTGGTCCGGCTCGGCAGCGAGGCCGGGCTCGACACCGAGGAGGTGAAGGCGCTGCTGGACGGCGACCGGTTCGGCGACTCCGTGCGCGCCGACGAGCGGCGCGCCGCCCGGCTCGGAGTCACCGGCGTTCCCAGCTTCTCCTTCACCGGACGGCGAGCCGTCTCCGGCGCTCTCTCCGTCGCCGACATCCTCGGGCGGCTACAGGACGCCGTGCTGCCGGCCAAGGCCTGACACGAGCTCCACGCTGCCTTCTTCGCCCCTGCGGAACGGGATCGCGTTCGGGCTCAGCGAAAAGACCGCAGTCGACTACAGCGTGCTCGCCCGAAACCTCATGCAGCGGCCCATAGAAGCTGCCGACGACCGCTGTCTGTTCCGCATGCACTTTGCGGTCGATGAAACGGGTGACCTGCGGCCCGAAATCTGACTCGCCACGGTCTGTGGCTCCGATTGTTCGGAGTTGGGTTGCGGATTGCGGGACTGGGGTTTCCCTGGCCTCCGCGCAGGCCGTTGATCGCCGTCGAGGATTCGGCAAGGGGGCACTGGTTAGGCTTCCGGCATGGTCGCGACTCACCCCGAGCTTCCAGGCGGACCGGACAAGCGGCGATTCTGGTCACGGCCACCCGGGTATCTACTGCTCTCCTGCATCGTCGTGCCCTCTCTGGGCATACTCGTCTGGTCGAGTAATCCTGGCGGCACCGAGCCCGGGCTGAGATTGTTCTTGATCAGCGTGCTGGCAATTCTCGTGGTTGCGCTCTGCTACCTCGTCCGCGGCATCGTCTACTTGACTCTGTCGTTCCGGTCCCGGCGGTTTGGAGTACGTGAGCTCTGCCTCCTGCTTGCGCCCTCGCTGGTGGTCGCACTCACGGCGGTCGCGTGGAGCACAAACCTGCCGATGGTTGTGCGTTGGTCTGTTTCGGCGCACGCATTCGACGATTCCGCACGGCAGGTGCGTGGTGGTGTCGCTCCGCGGACGTTCGACGGTGACTGGCTCGGGCTCTACCGCATCCACAGGGTGGAACGCGACAACGATGGCATCTACTTCATGACCGGCCCCAGCTCGGACAACTGTATGGACGGGAGCGGAGGATTCGCTCATCTCCCCGGCGGACCGCCCGAGGTGGGCCAATACGGTCACCACCTCGGCGGTGACTGGTACCACTTCTGCCTCGATGGCGGACTGGTTCGAGTGCCAGACCACCCAATGACATCGCGCTAGCCGCCGTCAAGGCAGAGACGCGTCCGCGGGCAGGTCAGAATCGGAAACTCTTCTGTCGGCGCGGGCTGGGCGTGAAGTAGGGGTCGTTCGCTTACTGACCATGGCCGCGGTTTGGGATCTTGCACCGGAGACTGAAGCGGCCCCACAGTCCCGCCGTCGTCCTCGGCGGCGTTGCAGTCCCCAGTTCGCTGGAACCCGTCGCTATTCACCGCGCCAGCACGCGAACCCAGTCGGGTTCCAGTCGAGAACGTTTCATTCACGGTGAACACGCACGATCTTCGGCGAGCAAGCTATAGAGAAGCGCTCCCATGCCCACTTCTTCGACCCCCGATATCTCTTGCACTTTTGCGTGTTGCACTCATACGGTCCAGGACATGCACCTGATCTTCTTCAATGCGGCCGGCTGGAATCTGACGAAGCAGCAGGCGGCGCATCGCGGACAACAGGTGAGGGTTCGCTACGCGGAGGCGTTCAACTGCGCCCCCTCCCACCCGGCGACCTCGGCACCGGAGCTGGTGCCGGAAGGGGCCGGCGTACGACCCCCCGTATCCACCTCGCCGCAGTGAGCGCCCCGCAGACCCCGTCGACTCCGCAGACCCCGTCGACTCCGCAGACCTCGTCGCCGAAGAGCGGACGAGGCAGCGGCGCCGTCTCGCTCTACGCGGTGTTCTTCCTCAACGGTCTCGTCCTGGCGAGTTGGGCGCCCCGCATCCCGCAGGTCAAGGAGCAGCTCCAGCTCTCCGACGGGCAGCTCGGACTCGCCCTGCTCGGTGTCGCGCTGGGTTCCGTGCCCGCCATGCCCACGGCCGGAGCGCTGGTGAACCGGTTCGGCAGCCGGGCGGTGGCTCGAAGCGCGGTCCTGGTGTACGCGGCGGCTATCGCGCTGCCGGGGCTGGCGCGTTCGCTGCCCGAACTCCTGGTGAGCCTGGCCGTGCTCGGCGGCGCGGTCGGCGCGCTGGACGTGGCCATGAACGCGCACGCGGTGGACCTGGAGCGGAGCAGCGGCAGGACGCGGATCTCCTCGTTCCACGCCCTGTTCAGCGCGGGCGCTCTGGCCGGGGCACTGCTCGGCACGCTCGCGGCGGCAGGGGGTGTGACGCCGCGCGCCCAGTTCGCCGCCACAGCTGTGGTCTCCCTGCTCGCGGCCGGGGTGGCTGCGGCGGCACTGCGGCCTTCCGCACACCAGCACGAACCCGGGCAGAAGCGGGAACCTGCGCGCGCCCGCCCCTCCCGCTTCACGCCCAGGCTGCTGCTGCTCAGCATCCTGGGCCTGTGTGTGCTGCTCATCGAAGGGGTGGTGACCGACTGGGGCAGCGTGTATCTGGCCGACTCGCTCGACGCGGAGCCCGGCCTGGCGGGCGCGGGATACGTGGCCTTCGCCCTGGCCATGACGGTGGGACGGCTGAGCGGCGACCGGGCGGCCAACCGCTCCGGCCCCGTCCGGGTCGTCCGGGTCGGCGCGCTGCTGACCGCCGCGGGTTCCGTGGTCACGCTTGCGACGGGCCAACCGGTGGTGGCGGTGGTCTTCTTCGCGCTGGTCGGCCTCGGGATCGCGGCGTCCTTCCCCTTGGTCGTCAGCGCGGCCAGCCGGCTCCACACCGGTTCGCCCGGTACCGCGGTGGCCACGGTCTCCACGACCGGCTACTTCGCCTTCCTGGCGGGCCCACCCCTCGTCGGCTTCGTCGCCGAGCACAGTAGTGTGCGCGCCGCGCTGCTGATACTTCCCGTGCTCGCCGTGGCGACGGCCCTGCTCGCCCCGCTACTGCGGGTCGAGGGCCGTGCCGCGACGACGCCCCGTCCCGCACCCCCCGAGTGGCTGTGTGCCGGTGGCTGATCGCCTTGCGACGCGGGCAGATGATCGGCCAGGTCACTGATGAAGCCAGTGAGCGCCGGTCACTTTCCGGCAGTGAACGACACCGTCGAACCACTCCGCCAGCGAACCGCCCGCCAGATATTGGTCGGCGTCATCGGCGGGGTCGTAGCCGGGGCCGACCAGCCGCGACTTCGCGGGCTCGGTCAGCCACGGCTGGGCGCGAGCGGAGCTGATCATCGCCAGGTTCAAAAGGTAGGCATCAAGAGCAGTGTCGCCGAGCGTGGAGTCTATGAAATCTGTTGGCGGCGTGGGATAGTTCTGTGCGCCGACCCCATGATCGAACATCAATCCCATGGAGATATAGCCGGCACCGAAGCGCTGCCGAAGGTAACTGCCGGCGTTGCGATGAGCGATCCGTTGCCCCGACATCGGGATCGTCCGCGACATGCCATCGGCCGTATGCGCCATACCGCCCCAGTAGACGATCTTCTCTCCGGTCCGTTCGTGCCAGCGGATAACCTCCTCCGCCATGAATCGTTCGATGTCACCGAGGTCGTATGAAGGTGGCACGGCATCACTGGCCTGAGCAACCCGAACCGGGTCGTGCGGATGTCGCATGTTGTAGCGCCGTAGCCATTTGACGACATCGAGCAACTCCTGGGTCCGCCAGAAGGTCCGAGCATTCGCCATCAGTGCGCGCGGGTCACCGACGCCGGCGACCACATAGTCGTTGATCGCGCTACTCGCTGCGCTGTCGCCTTCCAGAGCAACAGTGCGAAACCCCGATTCCTCGACCAGAAACCGCAGCATTCGGTGGGCGAGGACGGACAACTCATGTGTGTCGCGGGTCGCTGCGCCGAGCGCGACTACGTTCGCGTTCCGGGCTAGGTCGCCCAGTGGCGCGAGGTCGTTCAGTGGCGCAGCGGGTTCGAAAGTAGCCAGCGGATGGGCGTGCTGCTCGATCCACTGCCTCGGAGTGTCGATCATGGTCATGCGGCCATCCTGATACCTGAAGTTAACTTCAGGTCAAGCAAGGCTGTCGACGCGCCCCCAGCGGCCCGTCGCTGGAAGGCAACATGCCCGCGCGCGGAACACCGTGGTCAGCGGTAGGCGCTGCTGGTAGTCGAAGCGACTACGTCGTATTCGCCCAATTTCCGGCGAATGCCACGACTACCCGTTGCGTTGCGGGTATTGCCGAGCTACAGTACAACGCAACGTTGCGTTGCATATGGAGGTCTCATGAGTATCCCGGTGGTTCTGGTGCACGGAATCCGCTTGAGCGGACGGTGCTGGGTTTCCGTGGTGGACGAAATCGGGACCGAGCGGACGGTGGTCACTCCGGACCTTCCGGGGCACGGCCTACGCCGCGGCGAACGCTTCACGATGCCCGCGGCGATCGACACCGTTCGCGCGGCGGTGGATTCGGTCGGCGGCCGTGCACTGGTCGTCGGTCACTCGCTGGGCGGGCACATCGGAATCGCGGCGGCCGCTGAACTCGGCGAACAGGTCGCCGGCCTGGTTGTCGCCGGCTCGACACGTATTCCGAACAGCGCACTGGCACTTCCGTTCCGGATGGCACATGCGCTCCTATCGGCTCAGCGTGACGGAGGCGAGCGGCTCAGCCGCCGGATCTTCGCCGCCGTCCTCCCCGCACCGGTCGCCCGTGCCGTCGCGGCGGGCGGAATCGCCAGCGAGGTGTTGCCCGATATCGGCGACGCTGTGCGGACCTTCGATCCGCTCGCCGAACTCGCCCGATATTCCGGCCCGGTCTGGCTGATCAACGGGAGCCGGGATCACTTCCGTGGCCACGAGCAGCGCTTCGCGGCCGCCTCGCCCCGGTCGCGGCTGCTCGTGGTGCCGGGAGCCGGGCACTATCTACCGCTCGCCGAACCGCGGCGCTTCGCCCGGTTGATCCGTGATATCGCCGACGGCTGCGATAGTGCCCGCGCCACCCCGTTCAACGATTCACAGCCGTCAGCGCTTCTAGATCCATGATGGCGGTGGCGGTGCGGTGCACGATCGCCCGGCAGACCTCGGCCGGCTGGAATTCCGGCATCAGGGCGCTGCGCCCGATGGTGATCATCCAGGCGAAATACGGGTAGAGCGACTGCTGCCGGTAGGCGAGCCACGCGGCTTCGAGGGGTAGTGCGGGTCCACCGGCCGCGCACAGGCGGTCGATGTAGAAGGCGATCAGTTCACGCTCCCAGGCTCGCCGATCAGCGACCTCCAGCCCGGAGGTGATCGTATAAGCCACATCGAATGCCCAGCTGCCGCGCATCACCAGCTGCCAGTCGGTGAACCCCATACTGCCGTCGCCGCAGATATAAGCGTTGCCGATATGTGGGTCGCCGTGCAGCAGGGTGTGGGGTCCCTGTTCGGCGATCAGCAGAGCGCGACCGCAGGCTTCGTAGAGATCGTCCTGCACCGGAGGCAAAGTGCCGGGGACGATTTCGGGGGCGCGTTTCAAGCCGACCGCCGCCCGCTTCCGCATACCGAGGAGCCGATCGAAATTCCGGAAATGGGCGCCCGGTGTCTTCAACCAGTCGTGCGCGTTCAGCCTGGGCGATTGCCAGTAGTGCCCGTGCCAGCGCGCCATATTCGCCAGCAGATCCTCCATCTGCTCCCGGGTGACCCGCTCCAACGGTGTGCAGAACCGCGCCTGCCGGGAGACGCTCACATCTTCGAGCAGGGTCAGCGATCGTCCGGTGCGCGTATCGGCAGCCCCGAAATACCCGTGGGGCGCTTCGATATCGAGCCCCGGTCGAAGATGCTGGAAGAACCCCGGTTCACCGGGTAGCGCATGCGCCAGGTACTGCGTGAGCCGTTGAGTGAAGGTCAGAGTCGTCTTGGCGAACAGGTGCTCGGGCAGTCCCGCCCGGCGGCCCGCCTCGTTATAGCGGACGGTGGCCTTCCATCGGCTGGTCGTTCCCGCGTCCGCGTCCACGATATCGAACGATTCCACCTGTGCCCCCGGGTGATCGGCCGTGAGCACGCGGTCGAACCATTCGGTGTCGACCTCGCTCCTGCGCATCGGAATCCTGCCGTTCAGGCTCCGCGGCACCTTCTCCGCCAGTACGTGCCCGCCCAGTTTCAGCACCCCCGGGAGCACACCCTCCGACCGACCGTTTATAGCTGTCGCATCCATCCCATCGCCCTTCCCGGCTCGTGACGCCGCACAACCGCCCGGCGGATGGCAAGTATGGGTCAGTGAGAGCCGCCGCCGCATCGGTCGGCCACCCCGGGCGGTCGACTCGAACAATATTGTTCACCTGCGGGTATTCGTCGCTTTCGGTGCTGTGACGACCTTGTGAAATGGCGCCGTTCGCCCCGCGTGCGGCGCGGTCCCGCCCACCTGCCGCGTCAGCCCTGTGCCGACCAGCGGTGTCTGGCCCGCCGCAGCGTGCCCGGATCGGAATAGCCGATCCGCCGAGCCAGCGCAGTCTGCGTATCGTCCGGACTGAGCCGGACCCGCCGCTCGAGTAGCACCGCGCGGGCTCGGTCGAGTTCGCGCGTCCAGGTGGTGCCCTCATCGGTCAGCCGCCGCTGCAGACTGCGCCGGCTCGTCGCCAGATGCCGCGCGACCCGGTCGATGGTCACCCGCCCGTCACCCAGCAGCAGGGTGAGCGCCTGATGCACCTGCCCCGCCCAGGTGACCTCGAGTCGCGGCGGTGGCGGCAGGGCCGCCGTGTACCGGCGGAGGATATCGGCGAGTACCGGATCAGCGGTACGCAGCGGCAGCGTGAGATCGGACGCGCGGAAGGTGATCTGATCGGTCGGGGCACCGAAATCGACCTGCCGGGTCCCGAACATCTCGACGAACCGGTCGTGCCGTCGCGGTGGGGGCTGCCGGAAGCGGATCCGGATCGGATGCACATTCCGCCCGGTCGCATTGCGCGCCCGGGTCACCACCGCCGCCAGGGCGAATTGGACGGCCAGTTGCCGGCCCCGGCCGAGCCCGCTCAGCAATCGGATATTCGCGTTCGCTTCATCCTCGGAGTCGCCGAGCACCGCGAAACCCACATTGGTGGTGATCAGGCCGGCGTATTCCTCGGAGCGGGCCAGGCCTTCACCCAGTGTGGGCGCGGTGCTGAACAGATAGTCGTGCACGCCGAAATGACCCAGGGTGTTCCTCGCGCCGACACGCAGCGCGATATCGGGTTCGGCCAGTTCGTATTCGAGCGATTCCCACAACCGCAGCTGATAATTGCTGGACACCATGGTGTCCGCGGTGTTCAGCACCCACTCCGGCAGTCCCGCCGCGCGGGCGAGCTGACGCCGCACCGCCGGACTCACGCCGGTCCGGTCCAGTATGAAGTTCGGGAACGAGACGCTCTCCACCGTATCCAATTGCGAATACACCTAACCAGCACGAATTCTCACCGGAATGCCCGGAGCGCATCGACCATAACCTGATCCAGAGGCGGGCACCGGAGCTGGAAATGCCGGTCCCGCCGTCGAACTCGGTATCAGCGCGGCGTGCCGGAGACATAGGCGCGTTTCGCCCGCCGACAGGCACCGTTCGTCGTGCCCCGGCAGGTGATGCCCCGGTGTCGAGCCGCGTCTGTTCGCATCCGGCGAAATTCCGCCGAGGCGGCCACCTGACCATTACCGAGTGCGGGCCGGATGGGCGCCCATGCGAGGATGAACCCACACGACGGAGAGATCGGCCGTGATCACGGGCCAGGTAGTAGGAGAACACCGCTCCCGCGCTTCGACGCGGGAACGACCTGTCCTGACCTGCTGCTGATCAGCGCGTAGACCTGTCGTATTCCCGAATCGGAGCATCGCCGAGCCGGATGCCCTCGACCTCGCAGGAGTACACATGTCCACCATCAGCTGGACCGAGAACGATGAAACTCGCTCCGCCCGCTGGTATTCCGAGAACGCCGCGCCCCCGCCGGAACAGGTGGTCGTCGTCGACGATCGGATCTCCGCGCAGTCCGCATACCGCATGGGCCGTGCCGGGACGGGTCTGCTGTACCGAGGAGATTTCCACAACGCCCGTCAGCTCATGAGCGCTCTGGATCGACGGCTGCGCCGCGACGCCCGTGGCGGTGGTGGAGGTGGTGGTGGTGGTGACGCCGCGGCGCTCTTCCACAGCCATCGCGCGGCGCGGGCCCGACGTGCCGAACTGCTCGGACGGCTGCTCGTCGTGCTCGAGCCCGACCACTCCCTGCGGTTGCGCCGAGCGCCCGACGTGCGGGACGCGTGCGGCCATGCCTACGGCCCCCCGGCCGCCGATGACACCGGGCCGACCTGCGTATCGCTGCCCGAGGTCCTCGGCGTCCTCAGCGCCTATCAGTGGCATCTGAAAGGTGTCGACATTCCCGCGCTGCGGACGAGTGTCCACCCCGCCTACGGAGTCTTCTCGCCGGTCCGCGGCGAATACATCGATCTCGTCGCCGACGCGCCACTACCGCCGAGCGCGCCGCGGCCGGTCGTATTCGATCTCGGCACCGGCACCGGGGTACTCGCCGCCGTACTGGCCCGGCGCGGCGCGCGACATGTGGTGGCCACCGATATCAACCCCCGCGCGGTGGTGTGTGCCCGCGCCAACCTGCGCCGTCTGGGCCTGGCCGATCGCACGCGCGTCGACGAAACCGATCTGTGGCCCTCCGGTCGCGCCGACCTGGTCGTATGCAATCCGCCTTGGCTGCCCGCGCGTCCCACCTCGGACCTCGAGCTCGGTATCTACGATCCCGGTTCCGCTATGCTCCGCCGCTTCCTGGACGGCCTCACCGCGCACCTCACCCCGGTCGGCGAGGGCTGGCTGATCCTGTCCGACCTCGCCGAACACCTCGGCCTGCGGACCCGCGCCGAACTGCTCGCCGCCGTCGCCGACGCCGGACTGCGGGTCCTCGCCCGATACGACACCTCCCCACGACATCCCCGCGCCGCGGACAGTTCCGATCCGCTCCACATCGCCCGAGCCCGGGAAGTCACCTCGCTGTGGCGGCTGGTACCCGATTCGTCCCCCGCCGAGATCTGACTCAGCGGCGCAACCCCCGCAGCTTGGCACCTCGACAGTCCGAGCGCGCGCATACCGAACCCGACTACCGCTATCGCTGGGCAAATATATACGAGTCGATGCGCACCGTCGGTCGCCCCCAGGTCGCCGAACCCACTGTTTTCGCACTTCGGAAAGGTTGAATACCCAACTCGGGTTGGACACGAATCAGTGTCGGAGGAGCCGCCGCTACCTGTGCGTATGACATCCTTGGAGATCGATATGCCGTGATCAGCACCGAACAGGCAACCGAGTCACACAGCGTTCGCTAGGAGGCGTGATGACCGCAGGTGGATTCGACCCCGCATTCAGCCCCACCACCAGTATCAAACCGGCAGGCTTGGGCAAACGCGCGGTGGCCAGGTTCGTCGACTGGATCATCGCCGGCATCATCGGCGCCCTCTTCTTCTGGCTCCTCGGCTCGGTCTGGGACACTCCCGACTGGGTCTCGGTACTCCCGGGCGCCGCCTTCGGCTGGCTCTACTTCGTCGTCTTCGAGGTGTCCTCGGGCTCGACCCCGGGTAAGAAACTGCTCTCGCTGCACGTCAACGGGTCGGGTGCGGCACCGAAACCCAGCCTCAAGGACTCCGCGATCCGCAACGCCTACATGCTGCTGAACCTGATTCCGTGGGTGGGCGGCTTGCTGTGGTTCATCGCGGCGATCGCCATCGCGTTCACGATCAGCTCGAGCCCGACGAAGCAGGGTTGGCACGACAACGCGGCAGGTGGGACTCAGGTCATCGACACGTAGACCTGGTCACTGCGCTGAACAAAGATCGGCGGTGCCCTGCGCACCGCCGATCTTTGATTGTGGGCAGCCGCCGGATCGGCCGTCCATCGCCTTGCTCAGGGCAGGGGCACACCACCACCGGCAGCTGCGGCATTCAACTACCGGAAGAGATCACCCGGAGGAACGCATCCCACTCGGCCGGGGCGAACACGAGCGCGGGACCAGCGGGGTTCTTCGAATCACGAACACCGACCACGTCTGCAAGATGCGCGACCTCCACGCAGTCGCCGCCCGCTTGGCTGTAGCTGCTCTTGAACCAGTCCGCTCCGAATAAACCCCTGCTCACGCGACATGCTCCTCTGCGATTACTTGCATCAGACTCCGGGTGTCGTCCTCTTCCAACGTTACCGCTCGGATACTCGCCACCGCCTCCCTGTGGCGGATGATCGTTTCGTCGTCTTCGAGGAACAGTGCACCGGTGAATCCCTCCACGAAGGCGACCGGGGGCTCTGGCGGGTGACCAGCACGGAGAGATGGAAATTCGAACAGCGTGAAGGATTGAACCACCAGGCCGAAGTGTGGGCCTGCGTCGAACGGGATCACTCGAAGTGAAACATTCGGCAGCTCGGACACGCACATGAGATGTTGTAGCTGCTCCCTCATGACTTCCGGCCCGCCGACCTGGTGCCGCAAGACCGCCTCTGAGACCGCCACGTTCAGCGAAAAGTCCGGTACCTCATGGAGCCGACGTTGCCGACGAGCGGTGAGCTCCAACTGGCGTTCCACATCGACGGTCGCCATAGTCGGGTTGGTCATCGTCACAATCCATCGCCGATAGGAGGGTGATTGGAGTAATCCGGGTAGCAACGTCAACTGGAATGCGGTCAGCTGGGAACACGCCTGCTCGAGACTCATGAAATGGTCGAAGTGCGGGTTCACCACATCGGCGTAGGTGCGCCACCATCCGCGCGACGGATCGCCCTTCGCCACCTTCACCTCTTGTACGAGGCCCAGCACTTCATCTCTCACCTCGTCGCCTGCCCCGTAGAACTCCAGTAGGTCCCGGAACTGCGCGGTACTGATTCGAACCGGTTGCCCCTCCTCCAGCCGCCCTATTCCTTGCTTGGACACCTCGATCGCCAAGCCTGCGGCCAACTGACTCTTCTTCGATTGGAATCGAAGTTCGCGAAGCCGCCGACCCAGTGCGCGTCGCGGAAGAGTCGAACCAATAGCCATGCCCACCCTCGCTACTCCGTCGTGGTCCAGTACGGACCTATGTTTTCTGGACCTATCCATACTGGGCGACCGGTGATTTCGCCAGATTGCCCCGAATAGCCTTCTCAGCAAACTCATTTCGGTGTCTACTATATCCACACCGATGACTCGGAAGCTCCAATAGTCTCCGAGTGCAAATACTTTCATCGCCAATTTTCAGGAACCTGCCGGCCACCGAATTGCCGCTGTAGGCGGAAATGCCCATGCCCGGTCATCGAACACATACGCATCTCCGAAAAGGATTCGAATAGATGACGATACGAACGGAAAACCGAATACGGCACCCGCACCGTCCCCGCGCGATCGGCTACTTCCGAAGCGATTTCTCGCCCTGCCGGACCCGCGTCACGGAAGCCATCCGCCGGCTCGCCCGACGGCAGGGGCACACGCTGATCTACATTGTCCGACTCGGCCCCGACTCCGTTCCGGACGCTATCGGCCACGTCCTCGATATCGTCCGCGCCACCAGCACAACGACGTTGATCATCCCCGACCTCGCGCATATCGAAAACCACCCCGGCCGCTTCTGCGACGCCTGCGACCTCATCACGGTGTTCCCGGAACAGCTCTGGATGAAAGTCGGCACGAACCCACAAGGACTAGCGCGTCAACCCATCTGGTTGCCCGAGGTCTGGCACAGCGAACCCGATACCCGGCTGCGCATCGCCGACGCGCACCGCATCATGCAGACCCACCTGACCTGCAATCCCTTGGACTGCCCTCGCAAGGCCGCCGCTTTCGCCCTACTGGTCGAGACGGGCAAACTCGTCCCCGCCACCCGCAGCCCCCGCGAACGCGCCGCCGCCCGCGGTCTCCCTTACCTGCCGGTCGGGTCGACCACCTCGAGCAGGTGCCCAAACGTCGCGATGCTCCAACGACTGCTCACTGGTCTCACCCAGGCGCAGCCATGAGCGCCTTCGCAACCCAATCGCTCGGCGCCGACGTTCGCCTCACAGTGTTCCTTCACGGCCTCCGCCTCGACTACCGAGCCCACCGCACCGCCGCCGAACGCTTCCTCCAGGAGTGGACCGCGCACCACGGCACCCACACCGCTGCCGTACTCCGTGAGGACCCGGCCGGTCTTCCACGTCTCCCGTGTGAAGGGCTCTACCTGTACGGTTGACCCCGAACCTGCCCGAGGCGCTCTGTGTTCCTGCCGATCCCGAACTGCGAATCATCGGCGGGCACCGATCGAGGAACGAATCCGGGCCTTCCTCCGGGCGCCGCGCGGCGGAAGGCCTTCGCCATCGCGACCCACGCGTCACATGACGGGCCGCCGAAGAGTCGTGGAGGTCACGCTTCTCGGTTGAACTCATCGAATCTTTCTGCAAGCCGATCTCTTGCAGGCCTTTCCGCTCGCTTCGAAGGTATCGAAAGTTCACGCCCGTGCATCTCTTGGAGCCCGTGCTTCAGCATGGGTCCGTCCTTCTCCTGCAGCAAACTCTCGTTGATATGCACCTCGTAGTCAGGGGAAATTCCCAAGAAGTTGAGATCGTAAGCTGAATGGTGGATTTTGCAGAGGCTCAGACCATTATCGACATCGGCGCTACCGTGCGGCTTGGTATCCGCGATGATATGGGCCGCATCGAGTAGCGCTCCATGTTTCAGGTTGCATACAGCGCACTCGCTCCTGTATGCGAGTAGTACACGTCCTCGAAACTCGGGCTGATGAAGTCGCTGCTTGATCACTCGTTCTGCGTAGCGTCGTTCCAGTGGTTGAAGGTCGAGCGGGTCCTTGATGGACCGGAGGCTCTCATCCAGCCCAATCAGGAATCTGCGGTTGTCCGGATCATCGCCTATCGCGTATACGGGAAAGATCGGGAGGTACACGCCGGTTTCAATCTTTCGAAGCAAAATCAGTGGTAGTCCCAGTTCGTACGCCCGACGTAGCTTCTTGTTGTCACCTGCAGTCGTGCCCTCTCGGTAAGCATAGGAAAACAAGGATCCGCCGAGTTCTTCGTCCGCGTACTTGCTGTTGGGGTCCGACATGATGGAGAGCGTCGCGACCATATCCCTCGGGTTGCGTATTCCTCGATTGCGGTCGACGAGTTGGTGTTGTTCACCATCGACATAGAAGTCCCAAAGTTGCTGTCGTGTCACGACGGGAGTCTCGCGTACCAGCTCGCTCAGGTGATCGAATATTGCCTGGCGTAGCACGGCTTCAGCGCTGATTTCCACGGACGAAGTCTGCCAGGGTTGCCTTGTCGGCGTCGAGCCTCGGCCGCGAGATCTGCCGAGCAGCAACAGCTTATGTGTGTGGTTCGGGCTGCCGATAGACCCTGGAGCTGTACTGGGGTCAGCATTCCCATCTTCTCGGGCAACCTCGAGCGAGGTGAGAGACGTCTGGGACATTCCGAACCGGTCGATCCGGAGCGAGTGAAGGCTGTTCTGCGCCCGTGGGCCAGCGAGCCTGTCCGGTTCGGCCTTCCGGGGCCGTCGTCGATGATGCGGATGGAGAAGCTCGTCGAATCGTTGGGGGTGACCAGGCTGTCGAAGTCGCAGGTGTCGATTATGGCCGCCGAACTCGATGCCCAGGTCGAAGCGTTCCGCACCGCCCCCCTCGATCAAGGGCCATACACGTTCGTCGCCGCCGACGCTCTCGTGCTGAAAGTCCGGGAGAACGGGCGTGTGGTCAACGTGCATTGCCTGGTCGCGACTGGTGTCAACGCTGAGGGCTACCGCGAGAGCCTCGGGGTTCATGTCACCAGTGGTGAGGACGGTGCCGGCTGGCTGGCGTTTTTCCGTGACCTGGTCGCTCGCGGCCTGACCGGCGTCGGACTCGTGACCTCCGACGCCCACGCCGGTCTCGTCGCGGCGATCGGCGCGACCCTGCCGGGCGTGGCCTAGCAGCGATGCAGGACCCATTAGACGGTCAAATTGATGTCGGCCTGCCCGAAAACTTCGTGGCCCTGGGTGTGGACTCTGCTGCATTCGGTGTTCGACCAAGCCGACCCGGAATCGGTTGCTGCCCAATACGCCCGAATGTTGGATGCTCTGGACGGGAAGTTGCCGAAAGTGGCGCAGCATCTCGACACCGCACGAGCTGATCTGCTGGGATCCGATGCCCGTGCGAACCACGTACAGGATGCCTTCCAACGCGGCCCGGTCATGGCCCTGTGGCGGCTCGGTACCGGAAGCGTCTCTCCCGCACCGGAATCAACGGTTCCAGCCTGGCCCACAACGCGTCGGTCACTACCGCATCACCCACACTGGGATTGTCAAACATGCTGCGGCGCACCGCAAGGCAACCTCAAAGTTCATTCTGAACTGATCTCTGAAGCCGATGCCGGGCAATGGAGAACTTCCTTGGAAGTCGTGGAACCGATCGACCGAGAACAACGTCTGATCTTGTAACGGAACTAGACACGGCCAGAAGCCATGGTCTTGACCGCTAGGTCTGCGTACGAATAGGGGCGCAGACCCGGGGCTGGGGAGCGGAAATCCCCAACCCCGGAGCATCCGTGTTCCCGCACGGTCTGCAACGCACTGAACACCACCGAAGGGTTAGCTACATGAACAACAATCGGCAGATACTCGTCGCGGCAATGATCGTACTCTCCGCGCTTGGCCTCGGGTCCGCTGTCACACCGCAGGCTGCGGCCATGCCCCCTGGGGTAGGCATCATGCACGCGGCACCGCAGCCCGCTCAGCTGTCGCCGGAGGAGCAGGCTGCCGTGGATAACAAGAACGCGGGACGACCCTACGATGTGGGGGACTACAACCGTGCCCAGAAGAAGATCCAGCAGGCAGAGAAGTACGAGGGCGACCGAAACAAGCAGAAGCGCGGTAAGAAGAAGTAGCCGAAGGAGCGAGGAAGAATGACAATTCCGCGGTACACAATCTCTCACTTCTCTCAGTCGAATCCGGCGGGAGACAACCAGGGTGATGTCGTCGCGTTGTTGCGGACAGTGGCCGACTCGATCGAAAGCCTAGGCAACGTGACAGTGCAAGACCTGGTCTTGCACAACGAGATCACCGCCAACGGTCCATGGCCGTCGATCACCGTTTACTACTCGGAAGAACCGAAAGAGTAACTTCGACCTCGAGCCAACCTCGCCGAGATACGTCTCATACCGAGTGACGTGAGTGAGTGTCGATCTTCGGGTGGGGCCGGGGATCTCCCCGGTCCGACCCGGATGGTCTAGAGGGTGTCCTCAAAGCCATATGAGCAGGGTCGCAAGGTCGAGCATTCTTCGGTACGAAGTGACGGACGTATCGGGTGGCGACCGGTCGAGACTGTTCGGGCCGGTTTAACAGCGTTCGACCACGAGTGGCGCCGGTATGCCACAGGATCGAAAATCGATAGACGGTCACCGGCGCTGCCAGAAACGCGATTTCGACTCGGTCGACCACAGCCATTCGTATCCTCCACCCAGGAGGGCGACCAGTACGCGGCCGAGCTGGAGCGTCGCTGTTCAGTAGCCCTTGGTGTCGGTGAGGGAGAGCCGGACCGTACCTACGCCGAAAATTGCCACGCAGACCAATGCGAAATACGCCAGCGATCCGTTCTGCCCACCGAACAGGCTCTCGATGGTCGCCAACTGTCCGACTCCCAGCTCGCCGTTCTTGAACGGCGACAACTGTTGCAGAGTCACACCCAGATCCCCGGGCACGAAGGTTACGAACACCTCCACCCCGAACTTCCACAGCAGCACGATCATGACCACCAACCCCGGCTTCGGGACCAGCGCGGCGACTCCCAAGCCGAGCGCGGTGATCAGCAGCGTGTAGACCGGGACTCCGATCAACAGCTTGACCCCGTCGGCCGAGAACACCTCGACCCTGCCCCAGATCTCGGGGAACAGCTGTGGGAACGCCCACAGGATCAGGAATGTGACCACGAGGGCGGCGAGGGCGGCGATCACACCGAAGACGATCAGTTTGGCGATGGGCAGGATCCAGCGCCGGGTCTGGATGCCGAAAACCGTTTCGACCGTGTTGTCCTTGAATTCCGCGCACAGCGAGGACACCCCGCCCGCCATGAGGATGAAGGCGGAGAAGACGAGGATCCAGTAGGCGGCGTTGTTGGTGTCCATTCCGCCGGCGCCGTTGAGTTTGTTCGCTTCGGTGGCTTTGGCGATACCGAAGTTGAGGCCGATCGGGATGGCGACGGCGAGGGGGACGATGGCGTACCAGACCGAGCTGCGCCAGGAAAGTTTGGCTATTTCGCTGCGGACGGCGCGGACGAGATAGGTGGCGATCATTTCTTCGCACCTCCGGTCGCGACGTATTCGACGCTGTTCTCGGTGATTTCGACGTATGCCGATTCCAAGGGGCGTGGTCCGGACCCTGCCGCCACCAGTTCGTCCTTACTTGTATCGGACAGGACTTCGCCCTTGCCCATGATGACCACGCGGGTGCCGGTGATCTCCACTTCGGTGAGGTTGTGGGAGGCCACCAGTAGGCATTTGCCTTCGGCGGCCAAGCCGAGGAGGAGTTCGCGGAGCCAGATGATGCCTTCGATATCCAGGCCGTTGGCGGGTTCGTCGAGAACCAGGGTCTTCGGGTCGCCCAGGAGCGCGGAGGCGATGCCGAGGCGCTGGAGCATGCCGTAGGAGAATTTGCCGACCGAGCGCTTCGCGACCCGGGTGAGGCCGACTCGATCGAGTACCGGCGCGACTTCCGATTTCGGCAGGCCGCCCAACCTTGCCTGCCACAGCAGATGTTGTTCGGCGGTGTGCCCGGGATTGCGGGCGAAAGCGCCCAGACTGAAACCGATTTCGTTGATCGTGCTGCGGAAATCTCGCAGCCCGCTGCCGTTGACCGAGATCGTGCCGGAGCTGGTGTGAGCCAGGCCGGCGATCATGCGCATCACCGTGGTTTTTCCGGCACCGTTCGGTCCGAGAAGATAGGTTATCGAGCCCGGCCCGGCCTCGAAGGTGACGTTGTCGACGGCGAGTTTCGCACCGAAGCGTTTGGAAACGCCACGAACGCTGATCATATGAATTCCTGGGTGACTGGTGCTGAAACCTGCTGGAATCGAAGTCTCGGTGGGTTCCGGCTCGAGATGGCGCGCGCCCGGGCGGAGCGGCACCCGGATCCGATGATTTCGGGGCGCCGCTCCGGCAGGTGTGCGGGGGCTCAGTAGCCGAAGGAGGGGTTACCCTGGCATTGGAGTCCCTGGCAGATGGACTTCCAGTCGAATTTCCACAGACCGCCTTCGCGGATGTAGTGGTAGAGCGTGCTCTGCGCGGGGAAGCCCGCCATCAGACCCTCGACGGTGACCGTCATGGTGTTACCGGAAACGTTCACGGGGCCGATGGCACGACCCTGGATGGAGAAGAAATCCATGGTCTTGCTGGACTCCATGACCCGCTCGAGGGCGGGGCGGGCCGAGGGGCCGTTGTAGCTCACTTCGACCTTCGGGTCCATGCCGATATTCGGGTTCCAGAACGCGGCGAATTGCCTTTCGATCTGCGCCAGGGTCGGTACGTTGTCGCCGACGTAGAGATCCGATGCCTGGGAGGCCCGGATGGAGAAATCGGCCGACGCGGGTTGCGCCAGTCCGAATCCCATGAGTGCGGTGAGAATACAGACAGCGGCGATTCTGATGAATCTGGACATGACGGCCCCTTCTGAGACAAACCTGCGAACCGATGCGCCGGAGGCGGTGTTCGCGGTATCGCGTACCTCGTCCGCCGGCACTGCCCGGGTGGGTGAACGCAGCGCGGAATCCACTCGGATAAAGCGAAACGCTAGCGGCGGACTTTAGGTTAGTCAATCCTAAGTTTGGGAGAGGTTGCCCGCGCCACGGTCGCATGTCCGAGAGCGGGCGGACAGTGCGACAGGCCGGACGGCGGGCCTTCCCGGGTCGATCGGTGTCAGCGACCGGCATCCAGGTAGTTGCGCCACCCTCCGTGTTCGGTGATATCGGTCGCGTCGCGGGCGGATTCGTAATCGCAGGCGAAGCCGGTGACCCACTGTCCGGAATCCAATTCGACCTTCCCGAGCGTCATCGGGGCCGGCAGAGTGCTCAGGAACGTCCCGAGCGCGGCGGGGGAGAGCCGATACAGCTCGCCGGGCAGCGAACTGCCGGAACCGGTACCCACGCGGAGCATGCCCGGTTTCGGTGGGGTGGCGGGCAGAGCGACCATGCGATACGCGGTGGATGTGGCGACCTCGCCCAGGAATCGGGCTTCGGCCTGCTCCAATTGATGGTGTAGCGGGAGACCGCGAAGATGGGCGCCGACGACCAGAAGGTCGGTGCCGGTATCGGTGAGCAGCGGTGCGGGCGTGTCCAGCAGCCGGGCGGCCAGGTCGATACCGATCTGGTCGGCGAATGCGGGGGTCACCAGCGTGACGCCGAAGGGGTCGCCGTCGGCGGTCTCCGCGCCCGGTACCGCGACCGCGGCCAGGTCGAGCAGGTTGCAGAAATTCGTGAAGGTGCCCATGCGGGTGTTGATCGCCACCGGTTCGGCTCCGACGGCGGCCAGGGTCGGATGCTCGGTCGTGGTGGGGAGCAGCAGGGCGGGATACTCGTCGAACAGCCGGCGCGCGGCCGCCCTCGCGTGGGCGAGGCGGCCGAGATCGGTGACGTATTCGTGGGCGGCCGGGCGGGCAGCGCCCGCGACGATCTTCGCGACCACCGGATCGGCGCCTTCGGGCGCACCGCTGAGGAATTCACCCATCGCGGCATAACGCTGCGCCACGACGGCACCGTCGTAGAGGAGCTTCGCGGCATCGAGCAGTTCGCCGATATCCACTGTCACCACCTCGCCGCCGCCTGCCATCCAGCGCGCGACCGTCGCGTCGAAGGCGGCGCGGTAGGCGGGGGTGAGGGCGGTCAAGTTGTGGTCGGCGGGTATCGCGAGTGTGGCGCGGGCCGGGGCGCCCAGGGGAGTGTCGGCCGGCCAGGGACGGGAACGGGGGTCGGCGGGATCGGGGCCGATCATGGCCGCGGTCACCGCGCCGGCGAGGGTGAGATCGCGGGCGAAAACGGTGACCACGTCGTAGTCGGGGCAGGCGGGGACGACACCGGTGGTGGGAACGAGTCCGAGGGTCGGTTTGATCCCGATGATGCTGTTGAGCGCGGCCGGAACCCGGCCGGAGCCCGCGGTATCGGTGCCCAGCGCGGCGTCGACCATGCCGAGCGCGACCGCCACCGCCGAACCGGAGCTGCTGCCACCGGACACCCGGTCGGGGAACAACGCGTTGCGGACCGCGCCGTAGGGGCTGCGGGTGCCGACGAGGCCGGTGGCGAACTGGTCGAGATTGGTTTTGCCGAGCACCAGAGCGCCCTGCTCGAGCAGGCGCGCCACAGCGGGAGCAGTGCGCTCCGGCGTTCTCTCGAAGCCGGGGCAGGCGCAGGTGGTGGGGATACCGGCGATATCGATATTGTCCTTGACGGCGAGGAGCAACCCCGCGAGCGGCAACCGCTCACCCCGGGCGAGCCGGTCCTCGAGCGCGGCGGCCTCGGCCAGGACCTCGGCCTCGGCACGCAGGGTGATCCAGATTTCGGGCCGGTCGTGTTCGCGGATGGTCCGGTAGGCGCCGGCCACCTTCTCGGTAGGGGCGACCGAGGCCGGGGCCGCCGGGTCCACCAGCGGTAGTTGTTCCATTGTCATGCCGCTCCTTCGGTTTCGATGGCGACCAGGGGGGCGCCGGTGGTGACTTGATCGCCTGCCCCGACGGTGATGGTGTGCACGGTGCCGGAGACCTCCGCGACCACCGGCAGCTCCATCTTCATCGCCTCGAGGACGAGCAGTGTGGTGCCGGCCTCGACGTGCTCGCCCGTGGTGACCTCCACGCGCCAGACATTGGCCATCATGGGTGCCGCGACCAGATAGGCGCCCTCGGGCAGGGCGAGGTCTTCGACGGGTTCGGGTTCGGCGGTGCGATCGGCCTGGGCGTCGAGTTCGCCGCTCGCCTCCCAGCGCTGCCGTTCGGCGCCGAACGCGGCCTGCCGGTGCTCTTCGGTGGCGGCGATATCGGCGGAGTTCTCGTTCAGGAACGCGAGATGTTCGGCCATGGCGAATTCCCCTGCGCTCGTGCGCATCTCGAAACGGCCGGCCGCCATTTCGGCACGCAGTTCGAGCAGTTCATCGGCCGCGACCGGATACCAGCTGATGCGGTCGAAGAAGCGGAACAGCCACGGTTTACCGGATTCGAACGGCGCGCGCTGCCGGTAACCCGACCAGATCGGGACAGTGCGGCCGACGAGCTGATAGCCGCCGGGAGATTCCATACCGTAGACACAGAGGTACTTGCCGCCGATACCGACCGCGTCGGAAGGGGTCCAGGTGCGGGCGGGGTTGTATTTGGTGGTCACCAGGCGGTGCCGGGGGTCCAGCGGGACGGCCAGGGGCGCGCCGAGGTAGACGTCGCCGAGGCCGAGCACCATGTACTGGGCGTCGAAGACGATATCGCGTACCTCCTCGACACTGTCCAGGCCGTTGATCCGGCGGATGAACTCGATATTCGACGGCAGCCAGGGCGCTTCGGCGCGGACGCCGCGGCCGTAGCGTTCGATCGCGGCGGCGATCGTCGGGTCGTCGAAGGAGAGCGGCAGTTCGATATGCCGGCTCGGGACGCGCAGGTCGGCGGTATCGGGGATCTCGTCCTCGAGTTCGCCGAGCAGGCGGACCACGGTGCGCTGGTCGATCACATCGGGGTCGAAGTGCAGGTGCAGGGAACGCACACCGGGGGTGATATCGATCAGACCGGGGATGGATGCCTTTTCGAGCCGTTCGCTCAATGCGTGGACCCGCATCCGCAGACCCAGATCGAGCTCCATCGGGCCGTATTCGATCATCACGTTGTCGTCGGCGCCGCGCAGGTATCTGACCTCGGGGGTGCCGGTACCGGCGTCGCGGCGGCCGAGGACTCCGTTGTCTTCTTCCCGGGACCCGAGGAGTTCGGGGGTGGGCAGGCCGCGGCCGCGCAGGGCGGGTGAAGAACGGAACGCGCCGGTTCGCTCGTCGGCGATCGGGACGAAACGCACCCGGTCGCCCGGGCGCATCTGGCCGAGTTTCCAGCGGTGCGCGGATATCACGGTCAGCGGGCACGCGAAACCGCCCAGGCTGGGACCGTCGGGACCCAGCAGGATCGGGGTGTCGCCGGAGAGGTTGAGGGCGCCGACGCTGTAGGGGCAGTCGTGCAGGTTGGAGGGGTGCAGGCCGGCATCGCCGCCGTCGGTGCGCGACCAAGCCGGTTTGGGGCCGGCCAGCCGCAGGCCGGTGCGGTTGGCGTGCGCCTGCACCTGCCAGGTGGCGTCGTAGAACTGGGCGATATCGGCGGAAGTGAAGTAATCGGGGGCGGGCTGGGGGCCCTCGCCGACGCCTACGTACCAGGTGTGGCCGAACTCCGGACGTTCCCCGGCCGGGATCGGCGCGGGCTCGAGGAGACCGCCGGCGTCGGGTTTGATGCCGAGGATATCGCCGCTCGAGACTGCCCGGCCGGTGATACCGCCGAACCCGCCGAGAGTGAAAGTGGCGGCGCTGCCGTGATAGTCGGGGGCGAGGATGCCGCCCCGGATCGCGAGGTAGGTACGCAGGCCGGTGTCGCGGGGGGCGCCGATATCGAGGACCGAACCGGCGGGGACGGTGACCGGTTCCCACATCGGGACCGGTTCGCCGTCCACGGTGACCGGGGCTTCGGCGCCGGTCACGCACAGGACAGTGGTGTCGGTGACCCGGATCCGCGGACCCAGCAGGGTGGCCTCGAGCCCGTTCTCGCCCAGGGAATTACCGACAGCGTGATTGGCGAGCTGGAAGGACAGATCGTCGAATGCGCCCGACGGCGGGATCCCGACATTCCAGAGACCCAGGCGGCCCGGGAAATCCTGGATGGTGGTGGAGACGCCGGCGCGCAGGATCTCCAGGCGGGGGCGGATGGTGGCCAGGCTGCCGAGGGTCGCGGTGGTGTGCCGGGCATCGAGCATGGGGGAACTGGTGGCGGCGGCCCGGAGCTGGGGCAGGTTGGTGGTGATACCGAACATGCGGGTCTCGTCGAGCGCTGCGCGCAGCCGGTGCAGGGCTTCGGGACGGCTCTCCCCGGAGGTGATGATCTTGGCGATCAGTGGGTCGTAGAAGGGGCTGATCTCGGTACCGGTCTCGACCCAGGTCTCCACGCGTGCGGGCGCGGCGGGGATCTCGACACCGGTCAGGGTGCCGGCGCCGGGGCGGTAGTCGTTACCGGGATCCTCGGCGTAGACGCGGGCCTCCACGGCGTAGCCGGTGATCGGCGGGCCGGCGTCGGGGATCGCATCGAGGAACGCGGAATCCCCGCCCGCCAGGCGCAGCATCCACTCCACCAGATCGATCCCGGTCACGGCTTCGGTCACCGGGTGCTCGACCTGGAGCCGGGTGTTGACTTCGAGGAACGATGCCTCGCCGCGGTCGACGTCGTAGATGAACTCGACCGTGCCGGCCGAGCGGTAGCCGGCATCGCCGAGCAGTTTCCGGCTCGACTCGAGGAGCCGTTCGCTCACGGTGTAGGGGAGGCCGGGGGCGGGCGCCTCCTCGATGACCTTCTGATTGCGCCGCTGCAGGCTGCAATCGCGGGTGCCCAGTGATACGGCCCGACCGTGACCGTCACCGAAGATCTGCACCTCCACATGGCGGGCCCGGGCGACGAAACGCTCCAGATATACCGAGGAGGATCCGAAGTTCTTCTGCGCCAGCCGGATCACTCGTCGATAGGCCTCGGTGAGCTCGCCGGGACCCGCGCAGGCGGCCATTCCGATACCGCCGCCGCCCCCGGCGGCCTTGAGCATCACCGGGTATCCGATGCGCTCGGCTTCTGCCAGGGCCTCGTCGAGTCCGGTGAGCAGCCCGCTACCGGCGACCAGTGGAACACCGGCCTCCGCCGCTGCCTCGCGGGCGCTGTGTTTGTCGCCGAAGAGCCGCAAGTGCTCGGCGGCCGGGCCGACGAACGCGATCCCGGCGGCCTCCACCTCGGTGGCGAAATCGGCGTTCTCGGAGAGGAATCCGTAGCCGGGATGGATGGCTGTCGCGCCGGCGGACAGTGCCGCTTCGATCACCGCGTCCGCCCGCAGGTAGGAGTCGGCGGCCGGGGCAGGGCCGAGCCGGACCGCGCGATCGGCCGCCCGTACATGTCGCGAACCCTCGTCGGCATCGGAGAACACCGCGACCGTCTCGATTCCCAGCCGCCGGGCGGTACGCAGGATGCGGCAAGCGATCTCACCGCGGTTGGCGATCAGCAGGCATGCGGGCAAGGGTGTATGCAACGGCGTATACAACTGCGGGGCGGTCTCGGTCACGGTCGGTCCTCTCGGCGTGGACAGTGCGGCTACCGGAGTAGCCGGGAATTTCAGGTTTTGGTCGCGCGGGCCATGCGGGTCAGCTGGAGCACCTGACCGGCGCGGTCGGCCACCACGCGCCGCGACTGGTCGATATGGGCGAGGAGTTGCTCCCGGGCGCCGGTGAGATCACGGTCGAGAACGGCCTCGCCGATGGCGATGTGCTCCTCGATGGTCGCGAGCATGCGATCGGGGGTCAGGTAGTCGAACATCCGCACCGGGCGGATCCGGGCGTTCACCGCGCGCAGGGCGTCGGTGAGGGCATGGTTGCCCGAAGAGTCGAGCAGGACGGTGTGGAACTGTTCGTCGGCGTCGACGAAACCGGCGTCCGGATCCGGGGGCGCGGTGCGGAACGTGCGCCAGCGGTCGATCTCGGGTCCGAGGACCCTACGTTCGTGGCCGAGCTCCGGATCGTCGAGGACACGGGCGATGCCCTGGACCTCGAGGGTGATCCGCAACTCGTAGTAGTCGCCCAGGGTGTCCAGGCGCGGACGGTAGGGGAACAGTCCGGCGTCGTGGCGTTCCACCAGACCGTCGGCCTGCAACCGGGCCAGGGCCTCGCGCACCGGAGTGCGCGAGACACCGTAGCGTTCGGCCAGCCGTTCCTCGCCGAGCCGCTCCTCCGGTGCCAGCGCACCGGCCATGAGTTCGTCGCGCAGCGCCTTGTACACAGTGTCGCTGCGTGATTCGCGTTTACTTCGCAGTTCGGTCACGACGCGCAGCCTAGAGAGTCATGGCGGCGCGGACGGTCTCGACAGCCCCGGCCCCGCCTTCCCCGGTAGCGGTGACCCGGCCGCTCTCCAGCACGTAGTACCGGCTCGCGGCCCGCAGGGCGAAACCGATGTGCTGTTCCACCAGCAACACCCCGAGCCCACCGCCTTTGACCAGTTCGGTGACGGTTTTCTCGATTTCGGCGACCACCGACGGCTGGATGCCCTCGGTGGGTTCGTCGAGGATCAGCATGCGGGGTTCGGTGATCAACGCGCGGGCGATGGCCAACTGCTGACGCTGCCCACCGGAGAGCAATCCGGCGCGCCGGTCGAGCAGATCCTTCAGCGCGGGAAACAGATCCAGTTGTTCGTCGATCAGCGCGGGCCCGCGTCTACGGCCGTCGGCCACCACCCGCAGATTCTCGGCGGTGGTGAGATGACCGAAGCACTGCTGGCCCTGCGGGACATAGGCCAGTCCGCGTTTGACCCGGGCGCTCGGCCGCAGGGAGGTGATATCGGCACCGTCGAAGCGGATCCTGCCCTTACCGGTGCGGACGAGTCCGACCGCCGCGCGCAGCAGGGTGGTCTTCCCGGCGCCGTTGTGTCCCATGATCGCGGCCACACCGTCGGCCGGTACCTCTATCCCGATCCCGTGCACGACCTCGGTGCGGCCGTATCCGGCGTGAACGTCGATGAGTTCCAGCATCCCGGTCACTCTCCCTGTCCATTGCGCCCGAGTGGGGGCGCTGCGTGATCGCGCCCGGCTTCCGCTTCCGGGCCCGACTCGCCCACGCGGTGCGCATCGGGCGGGCGCGACTCGCCCCCGCCGTGCCCCTCCGCGACCGCCGCGGTGCCCAGGTATGCCTCCTGTACCGCTGGATCGGCCTGGACCTCGGCCACCGATCCCTCGGCGAGCACCGCGCCGCGGGCCAGCACTGTCACCGAGGTGGCGAAATTGCGCATGAAGTCCATATCGTGTTCGACCACGACGACCGTGCGTTGACCGCCGATGCGGCGCAACAGGTTCCCGGTCTCTTCGCGCTCCTCCTGGCTCATTCCCGCGACCGGTTCGTCCAGTAGCAGTACCGAAGCGTCCTGCACCAGGAGCATGCCGATCTCGAGCCACTGTTTCTGGCCGTGCGCCAGGGTTCCGGCGGGTTTGTCGCGCAACGCGGTGAGACCGATGGTCTCCAGGGCCTGTTCGATGGATTCGGAAACCTCGGCCGGCCGGCGGCGCAGCATGGTCCAGATCGAGCGGCCCGCGCCCGCGGCGATATCGAGATTCTGCAGTACCGACAGTTCCTCGAAGACGCTCGCGGTCTGGAAGGTGCGCCCCACACCCAGCCGGGCGATCTGGTGCACCTTTTTACCGAGCATTTCGACCCCGGATTTCTGTACCGACCCGGTGGCCGGGACCAGACCCGTGATCGCATCGATCATGGTGGTCTTTCCGGCACCGTTGGGGCCGATGAGAAACCGCAGATCTCCCTGGAAAAGCGTCAGGTCCACATTCGAGACCGCCTTGAATCCGTCGAATTCGACGCTGAGGCCCCGGACCTCGAGGTAGTCGCTGTGCATACCGGCGTTTCCACCGGCGACCGGTGCGCCGGCCATCGTCTTCGCCTGCTCGGTCATGACGACACTCCTACCGGGGTAGCGGGTGCGGGCTCGGGTGCCGGACCGGGTGGTGCCGGGTCCTTCTCGTCGTCGCGTCTACGGCGCCGCACCAGCGTGACCAGACCCGCCAGACCCGCCGGGAAGAAACCGACCACGACGATGAACAGGACACCCTGCGCGTAGACCCACCCGGAGGGGAAGTTCTCCGACAGGCCGGTCTGCGCCCAGGCCACCGCGATCGCGCCCAGGACCGGGCCGAGCAGGGTGGTGCGGCCGCCGATGGCGACACCGGTCAGGAACGCGATGGAGGGCACGATCCCGATATCGGCCGGGGAGATGATCCCGACGATCGGGACGAACAGCGCCCCGGCGATTCCGGCGAACAGGGCCGCCACCGCGTAGGCGACAACCTTCACATCAGCCGGGTCGTAGCCCAGGAAACGCACTCGCTCTTCCTGATCGCGCACCGCGACCAGCAGTTCGCCGTAGCGGCTGTACATCAGCTGCCGCGTCAGCGCGACGATCACCAGCAGGGTGCCCGCCGCGATGAAGAACAGCAGTCGCCGGTTGACCGGGTCGTTGAGAGCGAGCCCGAAGAAACTGCGGAAACGGTTGAGTCCGTTACTTCCGCCGGTGGATTGCTGACCCACCAGCAGGATCGCGAACGCCGCCGCCAGTGCCTGCGACAGGATCGCGAAATAGGCGCCCTTGACCTTGCGTTTGAACACGCCCAGCCCGAGCAGCACCGCCACCAGCGGCGGCACGATGAGAATGCCCAGGATCGTGACCACCGGCGAACCGAACGGCACCCAGTACCCGGGTAGTTCACGTATCCCCGCGATCTGCATGAAATCCGGGACATCGTCGCCGCGCAACTGGGCGTCGGAGATCTTCAGATGCATGGCCATGATGTAGGCGCCGAGCCCGAAGAACACGCCCTGCCCCAGGGTGAGCATGCCGCCGCGGCCCCAGGCCAATCCGATACCGACGGCGACGATACCGAAGCACAGGAACTTACCCAGCAGGTTGAGCCGGAAATCCGAGAGCACCGCGGGCGCCACCGCGAAAAGCAGTACGGCGGCGACCACAAATCCCGAATAAACTTTCCAGCGGTTCGTGAAGAATCCCCTCATACCAGACTCCTCGACCGAATGATGAACAGTCCCTGCGGGCGCACCTGCAGGAAGATGACGATGACGACGAACACGATGACTTTCGCCACCGAGGCGGTGGTGCTGTATTCGATGAACGAGTTCAACAGCCCCAGCGTCACCGCGGCGATCACCGCGCCCCGGATCTGCCCGAGGCCGCCGATCACCACCACCAGGAACGCGTCCACCAGATAGGCGGCGCCGGTGTTGGAACTGGTGGAGCCGATGAGTGTCAGCGCCACCCCGGCTACCCCGGCGAGCCCGGAACCGATGAAGAACGTGGTGATGTCGGTGCCGCGACTGGATATCCCACTGGTTTCCGCGAGATCACGATGCTGGACAACGGCCCGGATACGCCTGCCCATCGCGGTGTACTTCATGGTCACCGCGATCGCGGTCACGCAGAGCACCGCCAGCAGCATGATGAAGATCCGGGTTTTCGGGACGACCGCCCCGAGGATCTCCACCCCGCCGCCGAGCCATTCCGGGGTGACCACACGTACGGCCGGCGCACCGAAGATGTCTCGTGCTGCCTGCTGCAGGATCAGGCCGACACCGAAGGTCACCAGCAGGGTGTCCAGCGGCCGGTCGTACATGCGTTTGATCAGCGTCACCTCGAGGACCACACCCATGAGGCCACCGACGCCGAACCCGATGAGCAGCGAGACGATCAGGGCGATCTCGGCATTGGAGACCAGATATTCCTGCACCGTGTAGGCCGTATAGGACCCCGCCATGATGAACGCGCCGTGGGCCATGTTGATGACCCCCATCTGACCGAAGGTCAACGACAGGCCCAGGGCGGCGAGCAACAGGATCGATCCCAGACTCAGACCGGTGAACAGCTGGCCGATGACTGCTTCCACGGTGCGTCAGCCCCCGAGTCCCTCGGCCCACGGGTAACCGGCCAGATACGGGTCCGGTTCGACGGGCCGGCCGGAATCCCACACGCTGTAGATCAGGCCGTCGGGCCGGATCTCACCGATGCGGGCGGTTTTGGTGATGTGGTTGTTCTCGCCGTCGATGGTCACCAGGCCTTCGGGACCTTCGAACGTGACGCCGCCCGCTGCCTTCTGCACATCCGCGACCGCGAAGGATCGCGCCTTCTCGACGGTGTTCTTCCACAGGTGGACCGAGACGTAGGCGGCCTCCATCGGATCCGAAGTCGGCTTGTTCGCGCCGTATTTCGCCTGGTACGCCTTGACGAACGTGCTGTTCTGCGGGTTCTCGACGGTCTGGTAGTAGTTCCAGGCGGTCAGCTGGCCGGCGATGTTCTGCACGCCGATACCGCCGACTTCCTCTTCGGCGATGGATACCGAGACCACCGGCATATCCTTCGCGGTCAGGCCCACGTTCTTGTACTCGCGGAAGAAGGCGACATTGGAATCGCCGTTGAGGGTGTTGAACACGGCGTCGGCGTCGGCCGCACGCACCTTGTTGACGATGGTGGAGAAATCGGTGGAGCCGAGCGGGGTGTAGTCCTCGCCCTTGATCTCGATCCCGTTGGCCTCCGCGTAGGCCTTGATGATGCGGTTGGCGGTCTGCGGGAAGACGTAGTCGCTGCCCACCAGATAGAGCGACTTCACGCCGCGGCCCTTCAGATAGTCGAGGGCGGGCACGATCTGCTGGTTGGTGGTGGCGCCGGTGTAGAAGATGTTCTCCGACGATTCCAGGCCTTCGTACTGGACCGGGTAGTACAGCAGGGCGTTACGGTCCTCGAAGACCGGCAGCATGGCTTTCCGGCTCGACGAGGTCCAGCCACCGAATACCGCGGCGACGCAGTCGCTGCTGATCAGCTTTTCCGCCTTCTCCGCGAAGACTGTCGGCTCGGAGGCGCCGTCCTCGCCGACCAGCTGGATCTGCTTGCCCAGGACGCCGCCGGCGGCGTTGATCTCGTCCACCGCCAATCTGATCGAATCCCGGACGGTGACCTCGGAGATCGCCATGGTGCCCGACAGCGAGTTCAGCGAACCGACCTTGATCGTGGGGCCGGCGGTATCGACACAGGATGCGGTGTTCGCGCCGGCCTGATCCGAGGCGGAGCTACCGCACGCGGTGACCACCAGCGCGGTCGCGCAGAGGGCGGCCGGGAGAGCGAGGAGGGTGCGTGCCCGCCGTCGTTCGCGGCGGTTACGTGCGGGGCGTGATGCCGCGACTGTCATGGGTTTTCCCGATTCTTCGGTTCTGGCTGCATTCATGACCGTTCGGCCTCCACTCAGGAAAGGTCAGCCCGCTGACTTGCTCGTATTCGGCGTTGTATACAGCGACGTATACGAGGAATTACGGTAAGGAGGCTGTGTTTCGGCCACGTATCGCAGCGTGAAGCTCGAGTATCGATCGTCCTACGGGCCGCGGCCGCGCTGCTGAGAGCAGATCCGCTCACAGCAGTGCGCACTCCCGCTCGACCGCGCGCTCCGGCAACCTGAGAACCATGGCTCACGACGACAGATCACCACTGTTCGGCTGGCGCGCCCGGGAGCAACTGCTGTCCCGGCGCATCCTGGTCCTGGACGGCCCACTCGACGACGACAACGGCACCCTGCTGGCGACCCAGTTGCTCACCCTCGCCGCCGAGGACGGCGAGGCCGCTGTCTCGCTGTGGATCCATTCACCAGGCGGCTCGGTTCCGGCGATGCTGGCCATCCGCGATGTGATGCGGCTGGTGCCCACTCCGGTGTCCACCCTCGCGCTCGGACTGGCCTGCAGCGCGGGCCAGTTCCTGCTCTCCTCCGGGACCCCTGGAAAACGCTTCGCGCTACCGCACGCGCGGATCCTGATGCACCAGGGCTCGGCCGGTATCGGCGGATCCACGGTGGACGTCGAAGTGCAGGCCGACGATCTGCGCTACACGGTGGAAACCGTGCTGGGTCTGATCGCCGCGGATACCGGTCAGCCTTACGAACGGGTCTACGAGGATTCGCTGCACGACCGCTGGTTCAGCGCGAACCAGGCCCAGGAGTACGGCTTCATCGACCATATCGTCGGCGATTTCGGCCAGGTGGTCCCCCAACGGCAGAAGATCGGGATCTCGGCGGGCACAGCATGACCAGGGCGCGGCCGGAGGAGGCAGCATGAGCACCTACACGATTCCCAATGTGATCGCCCGGCATCCGCGCGGTGAGCGGATCACCGATATCTATTCACATCTGCTCGCCGAACGCATCGTCTATCTCGGCACGCCCATCGACTCCGGGGTCGCGAACGCGCTCATCGCGCAACTGCTGCACCTGGAATCGGAGAGCCCCGGCCAGGAGATCGATTTCTATGTGAACTGCGAGGGCGGCGACCTGTCCTCCATGCTGGCGGTCTACGACACGATCCAGCATATCGGCGCCCCGGTGCACACCACCTGTGTCGGCCAGGCGATCGCGGTAGGGGCGGTCCTGCTCGCCGGCGGTGCGCCCGGCCATCGGGCGATGCTCCCGCACGCCCGGGTGGTGCTGCACCAGCCGGCAGCCCGCGGGCAGGGTGCCATCCCCGACCTCATTCTGCAGGCCGACGAACTCGTGCGGATGCGGGCCGAGATCGAAAAAATCCTGTCTCGCCACACCGGCCGGACTCCGGAACAGTTACGGCACGACACCGACCGCGACCGGGTGTTCACCGCGACGGCCGCCCTGGAATACGGGTTGGTCGATTCGGTGCTGGAACCGCGGGGTTCGGCCCCCGCCCGATGACCGGCGCGGGCCGGACGCCGGCGCGGGGCAAGGGCTCCGGCCGGTCAGGCCGCTCGGAGCAGCACGGTGGGGGCAGCGCCCGGCAGCCGGGTCGCGACGGGTTGCCGTCGGGCCCGGAGTTCGTCGGCCACCTGCTCGGTGAGCGTGCCGAGGGAGGTACCGAGGGCGCCCGCCAGCGCGGCGATCATCTCACTGGAGGGTTCCTTGCGGCCTCGTTCGATCTCGGAAAGATATTGTGGCGAAATCCCTGCTCGCTCTGCGGTTTCCGCGAGCGTTTCCCGTTTCTCGGTGCGCAGCGTACGTAACTGTCCGCCCAGGATCTCGCGCCACAAGGGTTCGGGCGGGTCCACCGGCTGCCGGGGCGGCCGCTCGGCGCGTCCACCGGGGATCGCCTGGAGTCTGCGGGGCTCGGTCATGGACCGAGCCTAGGAGGTGGATGTGCTGGTACGGGCGAATTACGCTACGGGCGTACAGCCGGGTCGAGCGTGCGGGAAGCGGCACCGTAATCGCCTCGCGTACAACATGACCGCAGCGGCCGAGCGGGCCCCGTTCCCCTGAGCACGCGGTGGATCGCCGGTCGACCGACGCGGGCCCGCGTAGCCGCGGGCCCGCCCTCGGTCAGCTGCTGCCGAAGAGACCGCGCAACAGGTGGCGGGCCCAGTTCGCCGGATCCTCCCAGCCGCGGTCGCCGTGCCGGTCCCGGTGATGGTCGCGATCCCAACGGTCGTCGCGATCCCAACGGCCATCGCGATCCCGGTGGTGGTCGCGGTCCCGGTCGCGGTCCCGGTGGTGGTCGCGGTCGCGGTCCCCGTGCCGATCCCGGTCGACCTGGGTGTAGCCCGGCGCCGGGGCCGCCTGGTCGGCCATCGCCGGAGCCGCCAGGGCGGCCAGCGGGAGCAGAGTGATGGCACCCGCGACGACGATCCGGGCGGTCGCCCGACGTGTCGCTTGTGCTCGGTTGCTGCGTAACACTTCGAATCCTCTCGTACTGTGCCCTCCGGCACAGCCGGGACGACCGGCCGAAAAGCGATAGACCCTCACTCTTGCGCAACGGTCACGAATGTCACAGTCCTTCGGCGGATTCGGTCGAAGAATCATCCCCGGGTACTACGGGATTCCCCCGGGACGCCGGTACGGGTGGAGGAGCGGGTCGTCCGTGCGGTGGATCGCTCTCACCGGGGTGTCATACCCGGCCTCCGGAAGTCGCGTTCTCCCTCACAGTGGGGGGTTTTCGCGGTGGAGGAACTCTGCCGATCGTGGCATCGTTGTCAGAGAGATCAGACGGATCGACCGTGATCCGTCGGGCTCGCAACAGAAAGTATGAAGTAAGTATCATGGCTCAAGGCAGTGTGAAGTGGTTCAACAGCGAGAAGGGCTTCGGCTTCATCGCGCAAGACGGGGGCGGACCTGACGTCTTCGTGCATTACTCCGCGGTATCCGGCAACGGTTTCCGGACCCTCGAAGAGGGCCAGCGGGTGGAGTTCGAGATCGGGCAGGGCCAGAAGGGTCCGCAAGCTCAGGACGTTCGCTCCATCTGAGTGATGTGACGATGCAGCGCGGCCCCGCACCGAAGAGGTGCGGGGCCGCGCGTCGTTTTCGGGTAGGTGCGGCGGCAGGCATTGCCGCGGATGCCGGCGCTCTACCCGGGCCAGGCGTCACCCCGGCCTGGTGAGCAGGGATACGCGCGTGATTCCGCACACCCGGTCCGTTTGGTTCGCGCAGGTCGACGGGCGCCGACAGCAGGGGGCAGGACATGGCCGGATCGGTCCGAACTAAGCTTGGGCCCGTCAACTGGCCGTCCCCACATCCAGGAGTACCCCACTGTGAGCCAAGCAGGCCGTCCTGTAGTTCTGATCGCCGACAAGCTCGCCCAGTCGACCGTCGACGCGCTCGGTGACGGTGTCGAGGTCCGTTGGGTCGACGGCCCGGATCGGCCCGCACTGCTGGCCGCGGTGCCGGCAGCCGATGCGCTGCTCGTCCGCTCCGCGACCACCGTCGATGCCGAAGTCCTCGAGGCGGGCAAGAACCTGCAGATCGTGGCCCGGGCCGGAGTCGGCCTGGACAATGTCGATGTCCCCGCCGCCACCGAACGCGGCGTGATGGTCGTCAACGCGCCGACCTCGAATATCCACACCGCCGCCGAGCACGCCGTCACCCTGCTGCTGAGCGCGGCCCGCCAGGTTCCGGCCGCCGACGCCACCCTGCGCGAACACACCTGGAAACGCAGCAGCTTCAACGGTGTGGAGATCTTCGGCAAAACCGTCGGCGTGCTCGGCCTCGGCCGTATCGGGCAGCTGTTCGCGGCCCGTCTCGCAGCTTTCGAGACCAAGATCGTCGCCTACGACCCCTACGTCTCCCCGGCACGCGCCGCGCAGCTCGGTATCGAACTGCTGACCCTCGACGAGGTGCTCGAGCGGGCCGACCTCATCTCCATCCACCTGCCGAAGACCCCGGAGACCAAGGGCCTGCTCGGCAAGGACGCTCTCGCCAAGACCAAGAAGGGCGTCATCATCGTCAACGCCGCGCGCGGTGGCCTGGTGGACGAGGCCGCGCTCGCCGCGGCGATCACCTCGGGTCACGTGCGGGCCGCCGGTATCGACGTCTACGAGACCGAGCCCTGCACCGACAGCCCGCTGTTCGAACTGCCGCAGGTCGTGGTGACGCCGCATCTCGGCGCTTCCACCAGCGAGGCCCAGGACCGGGCGGGCACCGATGTCGCCAAATCGGTACTGCTGGCCCTGGCCGGTGAGTTCGTACCGGGCGCGGTCAACGTGACCGGCGGTACGGTCGGCGATGAGGTCGCGCCATGGCTGGACCTGGTGCGCAAGCAGGGCGCACTGCTCGGTGCGCTCGCCGACGAACTGCCGGTGAGCCTGGAGGTGCAGGTGCGCGGTGAACTGGCCGCCTCCGACGTCGAGGTGCTGCAGCTCGCGGCACTGCGCGGAGTGTTCTCCGCCCATGTCGACGATCAGGTGACCTTCGTCAACGCGCCGGCGCTGGCCCAGGCCCGCGGGATCACCGCCGAGGTGACCACGGTGACCGAGAGCCCCAGCCACCGCAGCCTGGTGGATCTGCGCGCGGTGTTCGGTGACGGCCGCACCATCAATGTGGCGGGTGCGCTGACCGAGCCGCAGCAGGTCGAGAAGATCGTCAACATCAACGGCCGCAACTACGATATGCGCGCCGAGGGCATCAACCTGGCGGTCCTCAACTACGAGGACAAGCCGGGCGCCCTGGGCAGGGTCGGCACCGCACTGGGCGCCGCCGGGGTCGATATCCTCGCCGCTCAGCTCACCCAGGACGCCAACAAAGAAGGCGCCACGGTGGTGTTGCGGGTCAACAAGGAGGTGTCCGAGGCGGTGCGGTCGGAGATCGCCACCGCGGTCGGCGCCGCCAAGGTCGCACTGGTCGACCTCTTCTGAGGTAACCGTGCGCGCTACCGCCCGGGCCGGTGGGTGGCGCGCACCGATGGGCACCGCTCCGCCCCGGGCCGCATTGCCCGGGGCGTTCGGTACCCGGACACCGTCGCAGCGACAGGACACCGACAGGACACTGCCGCGTCGGGACATCGCCGCGACAAAGCCGCACCCGGCCCGGCAGCCGCGTCCCGCTCTGTTCGCGGCCTCGTCGTTCGTAGAAAGCGTGGTTGTCATGAAACTCGCCGTGATCCCTGGTGACGGTATCGGCCCGGAAGTCGTCGCCGAGGCGCTCAAGGTGCTCGATGTGGTGCTGCCCGGAGTCGAGCGCACCGAATACGATCTGGGCGCCAAGCGCTACCACGCCACCGGCGAGATCCTGCCCGAATCGGTGCTGCCCGAACTCAAACAGCACGACGCCATCCTGCTGGGCGCGATCGGCGATCCGTCGGTACCCAGCGGAGTCCTGGAACGTGGCCTGCTGCTGCGCACCCGTTTCGCGCTCGATCATCATGTGAACCTGCGCCCCTCGAAGCTGTACCCGGGAGTCGCCAGCCCGCTGGCGGGCACCCCGGATATCGACTTCGTGGTGGTCCGCGAGGGTACCGAGGGCCCGTACACCGGCACCGGTGGCGCGATCCGCGTGGACACCCCGCACGAGGTCGCCACCGAGGTCAGCACCAACACCCGGTTCGGTGTCGAACGAGTGGTCCGTTACGCCTTCGCCAAGGCGCGGACCCGCCGCAAGCACCTCACGCTGGTGCACAAGACGAACGTGCTCGCCTTCGCCGGTTCGCTGTGGCAGCGCACCGTCGACGAGGTCGGTGCGGAATTCGGTGATGTCGAGGTCGCCTATCAGCACATCGACGCCGCCACCATCCATATGGTCAACGACCCGGGCCGCTTCGATGTGATCGTCACCGACAACCTGTTCGGCGATATCATCACCGACCTCGCCGCCGCCGTGAGCGGTGGTATCGGCCTGGCGGCCAGCGGCAATATCGACGCCACCGGCACCAACCCGAGCATGTTCGAACCGGTGCACGGCAGTGCCCCCGATATCGCCGGCCGGTCCGAGGCCGACCCGACCGCGGCCATTCTCTCGGTCTCGCTGCTGCTCGAGCACAAGGGCGAAACCGCTGCCGCCGTCCGTATTCAGGAGGCGGTCGCCGAGGATCTGTCCGGCCGGACCGGTACCGCGTCGACCACCGCGATCGGCGACCGGATCGCCGCCGCCCTCTGACCTAGGCCGATCTGTATCTTCGCGGACGAAATCGGTTCGGGGGTCCGATACCATCGGGGATACCTGGGTGTATCCCCGATGGACGGCCCGAGGGCTTGGAGGGCAGCATGACCGCGTGGCACGCCACCAGTGATGTCGGCTTCGGCCCCTACACAGTGCTGGATCTGTACGACTTGCCGGAGGACGGTAAGGGTTTCGAACTCGAAGACGGGTGGTTGGTCGAGGTGGCAGCGGGGGCGCGACACAGCTTCATCGGCTGGTCGCTGGCCGGCCTGATCAGAACCGCCGCCGATCGCGCTGATGTATTCGTGTGCGATGGCGGTGAATGGGAAGTCAGCACTCCGACGGGTATCCGGAAGCCTGACATCTTCGTAGTTCCCCGAGCAGTCGCGCGAGCCGCGATCGTCGACGAATCGCCGAAACTGATCCCGGGTACCGACATCCTGCTGGCCGTCGAGGTCGTATCGCCCGGGAGCGGCAGCGAACGTACCGACCGAGTGCGGAAGGTACGCGAGTACGCGGCGCTGGGAATCTCGCAGTACTAACCGGCCCGGCCACTGGATGAACAACTGGTCGGTGCTTACTCCAGAGGTTTTTCCGACGCCACCGGAACCAGTGGGATCGCTACCGCGGCCAAGGCTGCCGCCGCGAGGTAGACGGCGGGAAAACCGGTCGCGGTGATGAGCGCTCCGAATACCGGCGGCACCGCGGCGACTGTCAGGTTCTGGCCGGTGTTCTGGATGCCCAGACCACGGCCGCTCCAGAACGGCCCGGCGCGTTCGGCGATGGCGGTGAACGCCAGCCCGTTGTCGGACACCGTCACCACCGAGGCGACGACCAGCAGTGGGACGGCCACCCACCACCAGTGGGTCCAGGAGGTCAGTGCCAGCAACGCCATTGTGGCGACCGCGGCGATCGCGACCTGACGTAGTGGCTGCATCCGGCTGCCGACCTGATCCGACCAGGCGCCCGCCCCGATCCGGCCCAGCGCGCCCAGGATCTGCGTGCCGGTGACCAAGGCCCCGGCGGCCGCCAAGGACCAGCCCAGGTCGCGGTGCAACCAGAGCAGAGCGAAGGTCCAGACGGTGGCCTGGGGGACGACGAGCAGGATCGAGACGCCGTGGATTCGCCACAGTGTGCTGCTGCCCCGGTAAGGGTTGGCGCCGGTGGCCTGTGCTCGCGTGGGACGGGGTGGATCGATGATCCCAAGCAGACAACATACGGCGGCCAGTCCGGCCAGGATCGCGGGGACGCTCAGCGCGGGCGCGACCCCGAAACTCTGCGCGGCCAGTGGAATGGATATCGCCGCGATCCCGACACCGATGGGCTGCCCGGTCTGGCGGATTCCCATGGCCAGGCCGCGCCGGTCGGGCGGGAACCAGCCGACGATCACCCGGCCACTGGCGCCGTTGGTACTGGCGGCACCGATACCGCCGAGGAACAGCAGGACCCCGAGGGCCGGGTAGCTGGTCGTGAAAGCGGCTGCGGCACCGGCCGCGCACATGATCAGTGGCCCGGCTACCAGGGCGATACGTTCGCCGACCCGGTCGACCAGATAGCCCCAGGCGATGAGGGCGCAGCACAGACCGACGGTGGGCATGGCGACGAGCAGGCCGGCGGTGGGCAGCGGCATCCCGCCGGCGGTGAGCGCGGGAAGCAGGAATGGGACGCCGTGGACGAAGATCGCGCTGGTGGTCTGGGCGAAGACGCCGAAGACGAGCATGAACCAGCGGTGGGCGGGGGATACCTGCCTACCGGGTGCGGCGATCGGGACGGCCGCCGATGAACTGTGCGCCATGGTTCCCCATCTCGAAACGAGAGCATCTCATTATATGAGATGAAATTCTCAATCGATGAACTTACCTCGGCCACGGTACACCTCCGGGCCGTGGAGCCCCCGAGTAGTGTCGCGGTTCTCACCGTCGGCCGGACCGACCGGTCGGGCGCATTCGGGCTGGTGAACCCGGCTGGATAGACTTCGGTCATGCGTCTAGGTCGAGTTGCCAGCCCCGACGGGGTCGCGTTCGTCGCCATCGAAGGCGAGACCGCAAAGGAAATCGCCGAACATCCGTTCGGCACCCCGACGTTCACCGGCCGCAGCTGGCCGCTGCCCGATATCCGCCTGCTCGCTCCGATCCTCGCCAGCAAAGTGATCTGCGTCGGAAAGAACTACGCGTCCCACGCCGCGGAGATGGGCGGAGAGGCACCGGCCGAACCGGTGATCTTCATCAAACCGAACACGTCCATCATCGGACCCGATATCCCGATCATCCTGCCGCCCAGCTCCTCCCGCGTCGACTACGAGGGCGAGCTCGCGGTGGTCATCGGGCGCCCCTGCAAGGATGTACCCGCCGCCCGGGCCAAGGACGTCATCCTGGGCTATACCGTCGCCAACGACGTGACCGCCCGCGACCAGCAGGCCCAGGACGGCCAATGGACCCGGGCCAAGGGCTACGACACCTTCTGCCCCCTGGGGCCGTGGATCGAAACCGAGCTCGATCCCGCTGACCTCGCGATCACCACCGAACTCGACGGCGAAGTACGCCAGCGCAGCACCACATCGCTGCTGCTGCACGATATCCCGGAAATCATCGAATGGGTCACCCGTGTGATGACCCTGCTGCCCGGTGATGTGATCCTCACCGGAACACCTGAGGGCGTCGGCCCGATGAAAGACGGCCAAACTGTGTCGGTGACCGTCGCCGGAATCGGTACGCTGACCAATCCTGTTGCCGCAAAACGCTGAACGAAAGAGAGACATGACAAACGTACGGGTCCGTTTCTGCCCGTCGCCCACCGGGACACCGCATGTCGGGCTCATCCGCACGGCGCTGTTCAACTGGGCCTACGCTCGCCATCACGGCGGCACCTTCGTCTTCCGTATCGAGGACACCGATGCCGCACGAGATTCCGAAGAGTCCTATCAGGCGTTGTTGGACGCGCTGCGCTGGCTCGGACTCGATTGGGACGAAGGTCCGGAAATCGGCGGGCCCTATGCGCCCTACCGGCAGTCGCAGCGCCGCGATATCCACCGCGACGTGGTAAAGAAACTTCTCGAGGCCGGCGAAGCCTACGAGTCCTTTTCCACACCAGAGGAAGTCGAGACACGCCACAAGGCGGCCGGACGCGATCCCAAACTCGGTTACGACAATTTCGACCGCGACCTCACCGCCGAGCAGATCGCCGAATACAAGGCGGAGGGCCGGCCCCCGGTGATCCGGCTGCGCATGCCCGACACCGATATCACCTGGCACGATCTGGTCCGCGGTGAAACCACGTTCAAAGCCGGCTCCGTTCCGGACTACGCGCTCACCCGCGGCACCGGCGACCCGCTCTATACGCTGGTCAACCCGGTCGACGACGCGACCATGCGAATAACCCACGTACTACGCGGGGAGGATCTGCTCTCCTCGACACCGCGCCAGATCGCGCTCTATGCCGCACTGCGGCGTATCGGGGTCGCCGATTTCACTCCCGAATTCGGCCACCTTCCGTTCGTGATGGGTCAGGGCAACAAGAAGCTGTCCAAGCGTGATCCGGAAGCCGATCTCTTCCTGCACCGCGAGCGTGGATTCATTCCCGAGGGGCTCCTCAATTACCTCGCGCTGCTCGGCTGGAGTATCGCCGACGACCACGATGTGTTCTCCATGGACGAGATGGTGGCAGCCTTCGACATATCGAAAGTGAATTCGAACCCGGCGCGCTTCGACCAGAAGAAGGCCGACGCGATCAATGCCGAACACATCCGTTTGCTGGAGCCGGTCGACTTTGCCGGACGGTTGCGCACCTTTTTCACGCACCACGGATATATAGGCAGCGGAACGGACGAGAAGACTTTCGCCGCGGCCGCGGATCTGGTGCAGACACGTATTGTCGTTCTCGACGACGCATGGGGTCTCTTGCGATTCCTGTTCGCACCCACGGATGAGTTCACCATCGACCCCGCCGCGGGCAAGAAGAATTTGGGACCGGACGCCGTACCGGTATTGGACGCCGCAATTTCCGCGCTCGAACCGCTGGTCTCCTGGACTGCGGCCGAGATCGAGAACGCATTGAAAGTCGCGCTCATCGACGGAATGGAATTGAAACCACGCAAGGCATTCGCGCCGGTGCGGGTTTCGGTGACCGGATCCCACATCAGTCCGCCACTCTACGAATCGATGGAACTGCTCGGTCGCGAGCTCACCATGCGGCGACTGCGCGATGGCCGGGAATGGGCGCCGCCGGCCGAATGAGCACCGACGGCACGAGACCGTCCCCGGCGCTGCCGGGGACGGTCTCCGCCCGCACGGGGCCGGAAAACATCGACCGACGGTCCCGCATCGACCGTTACCTACCTGATGTGGCGGCGTGACCAGGCGATTTGTAGTTTCCCCCGAGCAGTTTGGTACTCTCTTCCTCGGCCGGAACGACGGTGTCACCGCGGCCAGCGGTGAAGCCGAAAGCCCAGGTCATTGGGGTATGGTGTAATTGGCAACACAGCTGATTCTGGTTCAGCCATTCTAGGTTCGAGTCCTGGTACCCCAGCGGAGATCGCTCTCAGCTTCATCGTCCAGATGCGGTGTCGAACGAGTTTTCCAGGCGATTTGGTCGCCGCCGCCCGGTCGGTTACGCTGATCGAGCTTCGGATCGAGAGATCCGCGATCCACTCCAGCCAGGAGTTGATCACAAGTCCTGGCCCCGTCGTCTAGCGGCCTAGGACGCCGCCCTCTCAAGGCGGTAGCGCGGGTTCAAATCCCGTCGGGGCTACTCAGCTAGCAGGCTCATGCTCATGGAGAGCATGAGCCTTTGCTGTTTCGCAATGTCTTGCGGGGGTGCAACCCCCGCACCCCGCCCAGGCGGGCTCGGCGCCCCCTGGACCCCCTTCAGGGACTGGGAGACAGTCCTGGGGTGTTGCCGGGGCTGCGCGCCCCAGGACCCCCTTTTCGGGACGGGACACCTTCTGGATGTGTTGCCGGGGCTGCGCCCCAGGGCCCCCTTTTCGGGACGGGATATCTCCTGGATGTGTTGCCGGGGCTGCGCCCCAGGGCCCCCTTTTCGGACTGGATACGTTCGGGTGTGCCGGGGTCGGGTGTCTGGAACTGATGTGAGCTTCATGCTCTTCGGCGGTATGTGCGTTTGTGCTTCTGGGAATTCGCCGTGGGGCGGTTCTGCTTCGAAAATGACGGCCGGTCGCGGCTATATCGGCCGGACTGTCTTCTTTCGAATGTGCGGGCCCGTTGTGGCTCCGGGCCTGGTGTGTGGGGCCTACCGTGGACGGTTCGGGTCGACGGGCCGGCTCGGGGGCACAGGTTTCGCTCGGTCGGATTCGGGTCGGTGGTGGGCCGGATGACGGCGGTTTCCGGGTGTGGCCCGAGGGGTTCCGGGTGCTGCCGCTGGGCAGCACCCGGGGTATCAGTCGTCCAGGGCGTTGGCGGTGGACCCGCCCAGGGGCATGGCGGGTAGGCCCAGTTTGCGGTGGTCCCAGCTGCGGATCCGGTCCGGGACGATGCGTACGGCGACTCGTTTGTTGAGCATTCCCTCGACGTATTCACGCATGTCATCGGTGTAGGGGCCGGTGTAGCGTTCCCAGACGCCGACCCCGACGGCGAACAGTTTCGCGGGGTCGTCGATGATCTCGGCGCGGCCTTCCAGGGAGACGCCGCGCAGAGTGTCGTAGGTTTTCCCGGCCTCGACCAGGCAGGTGACCGTGGGGTTTCTGCGCAGGTTGACTGCCTTCTGGGATTTGCCCTTGGTCTCGAACCACAGTTCGGGGATCGCGTCGGGCCGCTCCGGATCGGTGATCAGCGCGTACCACATGGCGGTGAGGTGTGGTTTTCCGTCCGCGCCGAGTGATGCCAGGGTGGCGACGCGGCTGCGGGTGAGGAAATCGGTGATCTCGGTATCGGTCATCACGATCTGTGACCGTTGCTTCACTCCCATCAGGTCACCATAAGTGACGGCATCTGCCTGCCGCTCAGAGTCGGCGGTGCAGGGCATCGGCGGCCGCGACCAGGTCTGCCGCCCAGCGGGCGCCGGGGCGGCGGCCCATCCGGTCGATGGGGCCGGATACCGAGACCGCGGCGACCACCGCGCCCTGCTGGTCGCGGACGGGCGCAGAAACGCTCGCTACTCCCGCAGCGCGTTCGCCGGCGCTCTGCGCCCATCCGCGTTTGCGGACCTCGGCGAGGGTACGGTCGGTGAACATCGCGTCGCCCAGCACCGTGCGCTGCAGTTCGGGATCGGCCCAGGCGAGCAGTACCTTGGCCGCGGACCCCGCTGTCAACGGCAGGCGGGAGCCGATCGGCACGGTATCGCGCAGGCCGGCGGGCGGTTCGAGTGCGGCGATACACACTCGCTCGTTGCCCTCGCGGCAGTACAACTGGACACTTTCGCCGGTGATTTCGCGCAGCCTGGGCAGAATCGATCCGGCGGCTTCGATCAATGGGTCGGCGGCGCCGACGGCGAGTTCGGCGAGGGCCGGGCCTGGGCGCCAGGCGCCGTTGCCGTCGCGGGCCAGGAGGCGATGGGTCTCCAGGCCGACGGCGAGGCGGTGCGCGGTGGCCCTGGGCAGGCCGGTGCGCTCGCACAGTTCGTTGAGACCGCATGGCTGCTCGGCGACCGCATACAACACTGCCACCGCTTTGTCCAGGACGCCGATACCGCTATGCTGTCTCATACAACGATATTAGCGTCCTGCATTCTGAGATGCCATTACGAACAGCCCAGGTGGCGTCCTGGAAGGGTCGCAGGATTCCAGCTAGCGCGTATCCGCTGCCAGGTTCAGACCCAGTTCGGATGCCGAGCCCGAAAGGTGATCGCACAATGCCACGTACGTTGGCCGAGAAGGTATGGGAACAGCACGTCGTCGCCCGCGGTGAGGGTGAGGGCGAGGCGCGCGAACCCGATCTGATCTACATCGATCTACATCTGGTGCACGAGGTGACCAGCCCCCAGGCCTTCGACGGTCTGCGGGCCGCCGGTCGTCCGGTGCGCCGCCCCGACCTCACCATCGCGACCGAGGACCACAATGTCCCGACCATCGATATCGATAAACCCATCGCGGACCCGGTTTCCCGTATCCAGGTGGAAACGCTGCGCCGCAACTGCGCGGAATTCGGTGTCCGGCTGCACCCGATGGGTGACCGTGAACAGGGCATCGTCCATGTCGTCGGTCCGCAGCTGGGGCTGACTCAGCCGGGTACGACCGTGGTCTGCGGTGACAGCCACACCTCCACACACGGCGCTTTCGGTGCGCTGGCCATGGGAATCGGTACCAGCGAGGTCGAGCATGTGCTGGCCACGCAGACCCTTTCGCTGCGGCCGTTCAAGACAATGGCCATCACCGTGGACGGTGTGCTGCCGCCGGGAGTTACCAGTAAAGACCTCATTCTGGCGGTTATCGCCGAAATCGGCACCGGCGGCGGGCAGGGCTATGTGCTCGAGTATCGCGGTGAGGCCATTCGGAATATGTCGATGGAAGGGCGGATGACCGTCTGCAATATGTCCATCGAAGCCGGCGCCCGCGCCGGAATGATCGCACCGGACGAAACCACCTACGAGTTCCTGAAAGATCGCCCCCATGCCCCGCGGGGTGCGGAATGGGACGCCGCGGTCGAGGCGTGGGAGGCGCTGAAGACCGACGAGGACGCGGTTTTCGACCGGGAGGTGCACATCGACGCGAGCGCGCTGACCCCGTTCGTCACCTGGGGTACCAATCCCGGCCAGGGTCTGCCGCTGGGTGCGAATGTGCCGGACCCCGCCCAGATCGCCGACGAGACCGCGCGCGAGTCCGCGGAGAAGGCGCTGCGCTATATGGATTTGATCCCGGGTATGCCGCTGCGCGAGGTGTCGGTGGACACCGTATTCGTCGGATCCTGCACCAACGGCCGGATCGAGGATCTGCGGGCCGTGGCCGGGGTCTTGCAGGGCCGCAAGGTCGCCGAGGGCGTGCGAATGCTGGTGGTACCGGGTTCGATGCGGGTGCGGGAACAGGCGGAGGCCGAGGGGCTCGGTGAGATCTTCACCGCGGCCGGAGCCGAATGGCGGCAGGCCGGATGTTCGATGTGCCTGGGGATGAACCCCGATCAGCTCGAACCGGGCCAGCGCTGCGCCTCCACCTCGAACCGCAACTTCGAGGGCCGGCAGGGCAAAGGTGGCCGGACCCACCTGGTATCGCCACTCGTGGCCGCCGCGACCGCGGTCCGGGGCACACTTTCGGCCCCCACGGACCTGAACTGAGCCCGTCTTATATCGAAAACCACTTATAGCTGATACAGGAGAATTGCGATGGATGCCTTCACCACGCACAAGGGGATCGGTGTTCCGCTGCGCCGGTCCAATGTCGACACCGACCAGATCATCCCGGCCGTCTATCTGAAGCGTGTCACTCGTACGGGATTCGAAGACGGGCTCTTCGCCGCGTGGCGCGGTGACGAGGACTTCATTCTGAACACCGAACCGTACAAGCAGGGCACGGTGCTGGTGGCGGGCCCCGATTTCGGTACCGGATCTTCGCGTGAGCACGCGGTCTGGGCGCTCATGGACTATGGCTTTCGGGTAGTTATCTCTTCACGTTTCGCCGACATCTTTCGCGGTAATGCGGGCAAGGGCGGCCTGCTGGCAGCACGAATGTCACAGAATGATGTCGAAATGCTCTGGAAGTTGCTCGAGGAACAGCCCGGACTGGAATTGGTTGTGGACCTGGGGGCGCGCACGGTGACGGCAGGAACCGTCGTGTTGCCGTTCGATATTGACGACTACACCAGGTGGCGCCTGTTGGAAGGATTGGATGACATCGGCCTGACGCTGCGACGTAGCGATGTGATCGCCGAGTTCGAAAAGACAAGGCCGGCTTGGAAACCAAAGACCCTGCCGGAACCTATTTCGCAGGCGTAATGTTCTCGGCCTCTTAGAGGCCGCTCAGATGTCGTGGTAGCTGGGCGTGTGCTAGACCACATGAATTTTGGCGTGGCACATAGACTCTTGCCCAATGTGGGTTTACCGTGGTACCTAGTCGGTCCGACGACGGGCCATTAGTCTGCGGAGGATTCAATGAACAAGGCGGAACTGATCGACGTTCTGACCGAAAAGTTGGGTACTGACAGGCGCACGGCCACCGCGGCAGTCGAGCACGTGGTCGACACGATCGTGCGTGCGGTACACAAAGGGCAGAGCGTCACCATCACCGGATTCGGTGTGTTCGAACAGCGTAAGCGGGCAGCCCGGGTCGCGCGGAATCCGCGTACCGGGGAAACCGTCAAGGTGAAGCCCACTTCGGTGCCGGCGTTCCGGCCCGGCGCCCAGTTCAAGGCGGTTATCGCCGGTAAACAGAAGCTCGCGGCAACCGGCCCTGCGGTGAAACGCGGTGTCAATGCTCCTGTGGCGGCCAAGAAATCCACAGCGAAGAAGACAACGGCGAAGAAAACCACCGCCAAGAAGACCGCCACGAAGGCGCCCGCCAAAACAACGGCACGTAAGACTGCCACCAAGGCGCCGGCCAAGAGCACCGCCGCCAAGAAGGCCGCCACCAAGACCGCGGCTCGCAAGACGGTGGCGAAGAAGACCACCGCCAAAGCCACTGCGAAGAAGACGGCCACCAAGGCCACTGCGAAGAAGACGGCCACCAAAGCCACTGCGAAGAAGACGGCCACCGCGAAGCGGACTCCGGCCAAGAAGGCAGCCAAAAGGGCTCGCTGACCCGCGAGTCAGGCGTGCCGGCGGCGCACAGATAACAGCGTGGATCCCACCGGATCCCGTGTGCCCGGCCCGCTCGTGCGGCCCCACCGCACTGTTCGACCCCACCGGATCCCGGGTGCGAGCGCGCACTCGCGGACGGCTAGAGACAACGCGAACGGTTCTCGGAGACGCGAAACCGCGTCGTGCCACGGCACGGCTGCTCGCTACTCCACACAACCGGAACGCCAGACGGACAAGCCCCCGGGCGATCCCCGGGGGCGTAACCGTCTCTATACCGGCTCCCGGCCGGGCCGCGGTTCTACGCGGTGACGGCGGGCGCGGTATCGACCGACAACGAGCGGTCGAGATGATCGGCGGCCACCAATCGGTCGCCGGAGAACGACAGAACCCAGACCGAACCCTTCCGGGTCCGCGCGGGCGACAACCGCATCCCGTCCCGTTGCGCCCACCAGCGCACGAGATCCGGAATGGTCTCGCCCTGGCTGCACAGCACCCGGACCCGCTGCGCGGAGACCAGCGACCGGATCCGATCCCGCGCTTTATCGGGGTCGGCGGCATAACCGATATCGCCCAGTAGTGGTTCGATCTCCACCTCGACGCCGAGTTCCTCGGCCAGCGGCGCCACTGTCTGCATACAGCGCAGCGGTTCGGCCGAATAGATTTCCTGCGCGCCGAATGACAGCAGATTCGGTACCAGCGCCAGCGATTGCCGGTAGCCGGCCAGTTCCAGCGGCCGGTGTTCGTCGGGCCCCTTGTATCGGTCGCGTCGTCCGGCTTTGGCATGCCGCACCAGCAATAAGGTATGGGTGGCGGCGGGTAGCCGGGTGAATGCCCGCACGATCTGCCGGTCCATCGGATACGACAGCTCCGACATCACCGTGTCCAATGGACACCAGACGAGTTCGTCGACCTCGCTGTTGGCGCTGAACTCTCCGTCGACGACCTCGGCGGCCCAGTAGTCGACCCGTTTCATCTTGCGGTGCCCGGTGATCGGATAGGTCACCTTGCCGAGATAGCGGCCCAGCCTGGGCCGCAATCCGGTCTCCTCCTCGGTTTCCCGGAAAGCCGCCAGCACGGGGGACTCACCGGGGTCGAGTTTGCCCTTGGGCAGCGACCAGTCCTGGTACTTGGGACGCCGGATCACCGCGATCTCCACACCGCCCGCGGAACCGGGTGCGTGTCGCCACAACACAGTGCCGGCGGCGAGGATATTGGCTGACGTCCGGGGATCCGGATAGGTAGCTGGAGTGTGCGCGCCGTTCACTGCTGATCCGGACGGCGTAGTCGCATGAGCGCCACCTGATGGTCGCGAACTTCGATACCGTCCCCGTCGGGGCCGGTACCCGCGCCGTCGGGACTGGATTTCCAGTTACCGTCGGGATCCAGAACCCAGCAGCGTGTCATCGGATGCAGCGCGGATTCGAAGATCTCGTCGAGCCGTTCGCGCAGCTTCGGATCTTTCACCTGGGCCATGACCTCCACCCGGCGGTCCAGATTGCGGTGCATCATATCGGCGCTGCCGATCCAGAACTCGTCCTGTCCCCGGAAGTTGAGGATCCGGGAATGCTCCAGGACTCGGCCCAGAATCGACCTCACCTCGATGTTCTCGCTCATTCCGGGCACACCCGCGCGCAGCCCGCAGATACTGCGCACCACGATGCGCACCGGTACGCCGGCCTGGGAGGCGCGATAGAGGGCATCGATGATCTGTTCGTCCACCAGCGCATTGGCCTTCAACCGGATCCCGGCCTCGGCACCCGTTCGAGCCAGCTCGATCTCCCGTTCGATCCGGGCGATGATTCCGGCGCGGATACCGTTCGGCGCCACCAGTAGATTGCGGTAATCCGATTTACGGGAGTAGCCGGTCAGCGAATTGAACAGGTCGGTGAGGTCGGCGCCTATTTCGGGTGCCGCGGTGAGTAATCCCACGTCCTCGTACAGGCGTGCGGTCTTGGGGTTGTAGTTGCCGGTGCCGATATGGCAATAGCGGCGAATAGTCGAACCCTCGCGGCGTACCACCAGGCAGGTCTTGCAATGGGTTTTCAGCCCGACCAGACCGTAGACCACGTGCACGCCGGCCTGTTCCAGCGTGCGCGCCCATTTGATGTTGGCCTGCTCGTCGAAGCGCGCCTTGATCTCCACGAGCGCCACCACCTGTTTGCCGGCCTCGGCGGCGTCGATGAGCGCGTTCACGATGGGGGAATCGCCGGACGTCCGATACAGGGTCTGTTTGATGGCCAGTACCTGTGGGTCGGCTGCGGCCTGTTCGATGAAGCGCTGCACGCTGGTGGAGAACGAATCGTAGGGGTGGTGCACCAGCACATCGCCCTCGCGCAGGGCCTGGAACACATTGCGCGGTGTCTCGCGTTCGCCGAACGCGGGCGGAGTCGCCGGAACGTAGGGCGCGTCCTTGAGCTTCGGCCGGTCTACCCCGTAGACCTGCCACAAGCAGGACAGGTCCAGCAAACCGGGCACCTGGATGACATCGGCGGGATCGACCTCGAGCTCGCGCAGCAGCAGATCGAGCATGTGCTCGGTCATATCGTCGGAGACCTCGAGACGGACCGGGGAGCCGAAGCGGCGGCGCGCGAGTTCGCGCTCCAACGCCTGCAGCAGATCCTCGTCGCGATCCTCGTCGACCTCGAAATCGGCATTGCGGGTGATCCGGAACGAATGGTGCTCCACCACGGTCATACCGGGGAACAGATGCTCGAGATGTGCCGCGATCAGCGCTTCCATCGGCAGGAAGGCGGCAATGCCGCCGCCGGTGGGTCCCGGCCGACGCACCCGGACGAAACGATCCACATTATCGGGGACCTTCACCCGCGCGAAATGTTCGCCTCCGGTCGTCTCGTCCTGCACCGTCACCGCGAGATTCAGGCTCAGGCCGCTGATATAGGGGAACGGATGGGCCGGATCCACGGCCAACGGAGTCAAAACGGGAAAGACCTGTTCCTGGAAGTGCGCCGATAGTCGTTCCCGTTCGGCGTCGTCGAGATCGGCCCAATCGATGATCGCGATTCCCTCATCGGTGAGTGCGGGCAGCACTTCGGTGAGGAAGACCTCGGCATGGCGAACCGCGAGATCCTGACTGCGGGCCGCGATGAGCGCCAGTTGTTCATTCGGTGAGCGGCCGTCGGCGGACCGGACCGAAAGCCCGGTTTCGGCGCGGCGTTTGAGACCGGCGACGCGGACCATGTAGAACTCGTCGAGGTTCGAGGCGAAGATCGCCAGGAATTTGGCGCGTTCCAGCAACGGCAGCGAACTGTCCTCGGCCAGAGCCAGGACGCGCGCATTGAAATCGAGCCAGCTCAACTCGCGGTTCAAGTAGCGATCGGCCGGCAAACGTGGTGTGTTCCCATCGGCCGGTATCTGGGTGGCGGCCGGAGGTGGGGTCGGGAGCACCTGCTGTTGCTTGATGGTTTCCGTATCGCTCACACCTACGATCATTCCTTACGAAACGGTCGCCGTGCATATGCCGTAGATGACTGTTATCTCGCGTTCACGCGCCGGCACGGTTCGTGTTCACGCGGGAGCTTTTTTCGCGTTCACGCGGGAGCCTGTTCCGCGTTGACGCTGGGTCTGTTTCGCGTTCACGCTGGGGTCTGTTTCGCGTTCACGCGGTGCCGACCGCCCGTTCGGCGCAGCCGGGCGAAGACCATCCACCGACCGCGCCCGGCCGGAGCGAAGGCGAAGGTTCGCCTAGCAGACCTGGGTGACGGCTTCCCGGACGTGATGTGGCCAGCCGAGTTCGTCCAGTAGTGCGGCGGTATCGGGACCCGCCCCCAGGGCCTGCACCGCCGCGAGATCGTCGGCCGTGTCGACATCGTGGCGCAGCCCCGGCCAGTCCCCGCGCAACCGGACCGCACCGTCGCCGTGGTGGTGGTGCGCCGAATCCCGCCCGAACCGGGGTCGCAAGGCGGTACCGGGCGGCGCGAGCAGTGCCGCGGTGCCGGTGCCGGCGTGGTCGGCGACGAAGGCGCGGGCTCCGGTGGGGGCGGCCGCCAGCACCGCGGACAATTCCGCGGTGCGCAGGGCCGGTAGATCGGCCTGTAGTGCCAGCAGTCCCACCTCGCCGTGCCGGTCCCGCAGGGCCGTCGCGGCGGCAGCCAGGGCGGTGTTGAGGCCGTCGAGGTCGGTGGTGACGCCCCGGGGTTCGGGATGGACGGCGGCGCCGAGCGCGCGGGCCGCCCGCGATACCGCGGGATCGGGCGTCACCACCGTGATCGAGGCGACCTCCGGGGCTGCCGCAGCGGCGCGCAGGGTATCGGTCAGCATGGCCAGCACCAACCGGGACCGCAGGGGCGGGGCGAGGACTCCGGCCAGCCGGCTCTTGGCGCTTTCCAGGGTTTTCACCGCGATGACGGCGTGCACGGTGTGCGGGCACATGGACCCATCCTGTCATGGCATATTGGGCTGATGACGAGGGCGGCGGTACTGGGTGCGGGATCGTGGGGCACGGCATTCGGGAAGGTGTTGGCGGACGCCGGAACCGAAGTGACCATCTGGGCCCGCCGGCCCGAGGTCGCCGAGGCACTGGCCACCGATCACCGCAACCCCTACTACCTGCCCGGGGTGCAGTTGCCGCCGGTCGCGGCCACCGACGACTACGCACGGGCGCTGGAGGGCGCCGATATCGTGGTCCTCGCGGTGCCGTCGCAATCGCTGCGCGCGAACCTGAAGGTCTGGTCGCCGGCGATCGGCCCGGACGCCACCCTGCTGAGCCTGGCCAAAGGGATCGAGAACGGCACACTGTTACGGATGAGCGAGGTGATCGCCGAGGTCAGCGGTGCCGGGCCGGAGCGTATCGCGGTGCTGTCGGGCCCCAATCTGGCCAAGGAGATCGCCGCCGGGCAGCCCGCGGCCACGGTGATCGGCTGTACCGACGCCGAGCGGGCCGCCGCCGTACAGCGGGCCTGCGTCACCGGATATTTCCGGCCCTACACCAACACCGATGTGATCGGCTGCGAACTCGGCGGCGCGTGCAAGAACGTCATCGCGCTGGCCTGCGGGATCGCTTCGGGAATGGGCTTCGGGGACAACTCCCTCGCCGGACTGATGACGCGCGGACTGGCCGAGATCATCCGGCTCGGTGTGGCGCTGGGCGCCGAACCGGTGACCTTGGCCGGCCTGGCCGGTATCGGGGATCTGATCGCGACCTGCACCTCGCCGCTGTCGCGGAACCGGTCCTTCGGCCAGGTACTCGGCAGCGGAGGCTCCATGCAGGCGGCGCAGGAAGCCACGCACGGCCAGGTCGCCGAAGGAGTGAAATCGTGCACATCGGTGCGCGCGCTCGCCGCGGCGAAGAATGTCGAGATGCCGCTCACCGAAGCGGTTCACCAGGTATGTCACGAAGGGCTGGCGGTGCAATCGGCGCTGGAGAAACTCTTGGGACGCCGGATAAAACCGGAATAGCCACACCGGCGGTCCGGCCCGGTCGGCGGGTGTCCCGGCAGGGTACGGTTCGGACATGAACCCGAACCGGATCAGGGTGGCGGTAGTCTTCGGCGGACGCAGCAACGAACACACGGTCTCGTGTGTGTCGGCGGGCGCGGTGCTGCGGAACCTCGACCCGGAGCGTTTCGAGGCGGTACCGATCGGGATCACGCCGGAGGGAACCTGGATGCTGGCCGGCGGCGACGCGGCCGAACTCAGCAGGCACGACCGTACCCTGCCGTCGGTCACCGGCGGCGGCCCGGAACTGATCCTGGCCGCAGATCCCAGCCGGGCCGGAAAACTGGTCGCCCTCGACGATCCGCATACCGCGCTCGATGCCATCGATGTGGTTTTCCCGGTGCTGCACGGGGCGTTCGGCGAGGACGGCACCGTACAGGGCATGTTCGAACTGGCCGGGATCCCCTATGTGGGGCCGGGCGTGCTGGCGAGCGCGGCCGGTATGGACAAGGAATTCACCAAGAAACTGCTCGCCGCGGACGGTCTGCCGGTCGGCGTGCAGATCGTGCTGCGGCCGGGTACCGCCGGCGTGACACCCGCGGAGCGTGACCGGCTCGGGCTGCCGGTGTTCGTGAAACCCGCTCGCGGCGGTTCCTCGATCGGTATCACCAAGGTCACCGACTGGGCCGATCTCGACGCGGCGATCGCCGCGGCGCGCGCCCACGATCCCAAGGTGATCGTGGAAGCGGGCATCGCGGGCCGTGAGGTCGAATGCGGTGTGCTGGAATTCCCGGACGGCCGGGTGGAAGCCAGTGCGCTCGCCGAGATCAGGATGCCCGAGGATCTGGCCGATGCCGACGCCGGTGAGCAGCCCGGGCCCGCCTTCTACGATTTCGACACCAAATATCTCGACGATGTCTGCGAATTCGATGTACCGGCCAAACTCGACGACGAGATCTCCGACGAGGTCCGGGCGATCGCCGTTCGCGCCTTCCGCGCACTGGACTGCCAGGGCTTGGCCCGGGTCGACTTCTTCGTGACCGAAGACGGCCCGGTGATCAACGAGATCAATACCATGCCCGGTTTCACCCCGATTTCGATGTACCCCCGGATGTGGGGCGAGACCGGGGTCGGCTACACGGAACTGCTGACCACGCTCGTGGAAACAGCGTTGGCGCGCGGTACCGGGTTGCGCTGAGTCCCGGGTTGCGCTGAGTCCCGGGTTGCGCTGAGCCCGCTCGCTCGGCCGGATGTGCCGAACCCGCTCAGTTCGGCAGCTCGCCCGGATCGATCGGCTGCGCCGGCAGTTGCGCGGTGATGGTGTCCGATACCGCTTGCAAGGGCGTCGGCCCGGACCCGTCGGGAACCGTCAGGGCTACATAGGTTTCGCGGTCCACCGCGAACCAGGTGGCTGTGGCGGCCGCGTCGTCGCGGACCTCGAACCATTGCACACCGTTGACCAGCTGTAACGCGGATGCCCGGTTGAATTCCAGCGGCCGGTCGAGTCCGCAGCGCAGCACGATCGGCTCGCCGCCGTCGGGTAACTGCCATGCTGTCGTCGCCGGGGGCGCGGGTTCGACCAGGACAGAGCGGGTGTAGTCGCCGAGATCGGCGGGCAACGCGGGTATCAAGGCGGAGCAGGCCGGGCCGGCCGCCGCCGGCGCCGGAATCGGACCGAGTGCCAGCGGTTCCCGTTCGACCGGGGTGCGCAGCGCGATCACCGCCGCGACCACCACGCCGATCAGCAATGCGATCGGCAGTGCCACCGCGGTCGCGATCAGGGCGGGCGGATATCCGGTGTGCTCGGTGCCGGCCGGGGCGTCGGTGTCCTGGTCGGGCGTTGGCTCCGGCATCCTCGGCGATCCTTTCGTCGGTGCGGTGGTACCACGGCCGCGAGGCCCGGCCGCCGTCCTGGTCACCGGGCACAGGGTACCGTCGTGCGGGGAGCGCGGGAGTACCGGCCGGACGCGCGGGATCGGGGATCCGTGGAGCGGCGGTACGGCGTGCGGTCGTCCCGGTTCGTGGACCCGGGCCGCGATCCGGACTCCCCGAGGCGGCGGTCGACTCCGCCGTCGGCAGCAGCGAGTGAGGAAGGTCCCACGATCAGTACAGGACCGACGGTGCGCGAACTGGGCGAATTCGCCCTCATCGCACGGATCAACGCAGGCCGGGAACAGGGGCCCGCCGTACAGCTGGGTCCCGGGGACGACGCGGCTGTACTGGCGGCGGCACGCGGTCGCTATGCGGTGAGCACGGATATGTTGATCGAGGATCGGCATTTCCGGCTGGACTGGTCGGAGCCGGTGGATATCGGACGTAAGGCGATCGCCCAGAACGCCGCGGATATCTATGCGATGGGCGCCGAACCGGTCGGCTATGTGGTGGGTCTGGGAGTACCGGACCGGACTCCGGTGGACTCGGTGACCGCGTTCGCGGACGGGCTCTGGGCCGAGGCGGCGCGGGCGGGGGGATCGATCGCGGGCGGAGATATCGTGCGGAGTCCGCAGTGGGTTGTCTCGGTGACTGCCTTCGGCGACCCACTGGGCGAGCAACCGGTGACCAGGTCCGGCGCGCGAGCGGGCGGCATTCTCGCGATCGCCGGGCGACCGGGCTGGTCGGCGGCCGGATATGCCGTGCTCACGGCCGGGCACCCCGTCGATTCTCACCCCGGCGCGGAGACCGCTGTCGCCGCGCACCGTGCCCCGCGGCCTCCGTACGACCTCGTCCGTGGTGCCATGGCCGGTGATCATCGGCCGGTGGCGCTCACCGACATCTCCGACGGACTGCTCGCCGATCTCGGGCATCTGGCCGAATCTTCCGGAGTCGCCATCGATGTGCGCTCGGGGGCGCTGCGGGATACCGGGCTGGAGGATTTGGCCGGATCGCTGGAAGCCGATGCGCGGCAATGGATTCTGACCGGGGGTGAGGATCATGTGTTCGCCGGGGTCTGGCCGCCCGGTTCGGTTCCGCCGCCCGGATGGACCGTTGTCGGCGGTATCCATACTGGTCGGGGGGTAACCGTGGACGGGGTGCGCCCGGGCGGTCCGCAGGGCTGGGAGGCGTTCTCCGGGACGGACTCGGCGAAACCGGACCACTCACGATAGGTTGTGCGGTCATGGGCACGAAACCACTCGTGGAAATCATCGATCCGGGCTGGGCGAAAGCACTGGATCCAGTCGCCGACCGTATTGCGGAGATGGGCGAGTTCCTGCGTGCCGAGAATGCCGCGGGCCGCGGATATCTCCCCGCCGGGGAGAATGTGCTGCGCGCCTTTCAGGAGCCGTTCGAGGAGGTCCGGGTGCTGATCGTCGGTCAGGACCCCTACCCGACTCCGGGGCACGCCATGGGGCTGAGCTTCTCGGTAGCGCCCGATGTTTCGCCGGTCCCGCGCAGCCTCGCCAACATCTTCTCGGAATACAGCAAGGATCTCGGCCATCCCACCCCGAGTTGCGGGGACCTGAGCCCCTGGGCACGCCAGGGTGTGCTGATGCTGAACCGGGTCCTGACAGTCGCTCCGGGCACTCCGGCCTCTCATCGCGGGAAGGGCTGGGAAAAGGTCACCGAGCAGGCGATTGCCGCTCTGGTGGCACGAGACGAGCCGCTGGTCGCGGTGCTGTGGGGGCGGGACGCCGCCTCGCTGAAACCTGCGCTGGCCGCGGCGGAGGTGCCCAGTATCGAATCCGCACACCCGTCACCGTTGTCGGCGTCACGAGGATTCTTCGGCTCACGTCCGTTCTCCCGGGTCAATGAACTACTGGACGAACTCGGCGCCGAGCCGGTGGACTGGCGCCTGCCGTGAGCGGGCGTCGAATGAGAAACAAGTAGAGGAGCACACATGAAACTGCGCGGCATCACCGCCACGCTCGCGCTGGGCGCCGCCCTGTCGGGCGCTGCCGGGGCGACGGCCGGAGCGGCCCCGCTGCGGCTGGAACCGGCCAGCCCGGTGACCGAGCCCGCGGGCCCCATCGCCGAGGATTTCACCTCGACGGGTTCGTCGACCATCTCCGCCTCGGTGAACGCCAAGGGCGCTTGCCTGTTCCAGCGAACCCTGAGCGCCATGGACCTGGACTGCTGATTTGCCCGTTCGTACGGCGTAACGCCCGCATATTTGCGATGCTGAAAATCGTGAGTAATGCGAACAATCTGCTCGATCCCGTCCAGCTGCGGTTACGCGGCGCGGGCGGGATCGAGCTCGTTGCGGACCGGTACGGCCCACCGGACGGCCCGGCCGTGCTGTTCCTGCACGGCGGCGGCCAGACCCGGCACTCCTGGAAGCAGACCGGCGCCCAGCTCGGCGCGACCGGACTCCGGGCGGTCACCCTCGACGCGCGCGGCCACGGCGACAGCCAGTGGGCACTGGATCGCGACTATCGCTACGAGGCCATGGTCGGCGATGTACTCGCGGTGCTGGAGCAACTCGGCGGCGGCCCAGTGGTCGTGGTCGGCGCCAGCATGGGCGGTATCACCGGCCTGCTCGCCACTGCCGCGCCCGGCGGCGACGCCATCTCGGCACTGGTCCTGGTGGATATCGTCACCCGGCCCGAACCCGAAGGCGTCAACCGGGTGCTCACCTTCCTGAACAGGAATCCGGATGGGTTCGCGACCCTCGACGAGGCCGCGGACGCGGTCGCCGAATATCTTCCGCATCGGCCACGGCCCGAATCCAACGCGGGACTGCTGCGTAATCTGCGCGAACGTGACGGTCGCTGGTATTGGCACTGGGATCCGGGCATTCTCGGCGACGAATCCGCCGACCCCGACGAAATGGCACGCATCCTCGACGGAGCGGCGCGCGCGATCGATATCCCGGTACTGCTGGTGCGGGGGTTGCAATCGGATGTAGTGAGCGCTGCGGGCGCCGCCGAATTCATGCAGCTGGTACCGCACGCAGAACTGGTGGAGATCGGTAATGCCGCCCATACTGCCGCCGGCGACGACAACGACTCGTTCACCGAGGCGGTCGCGAAGTTCGTCATACGCTCCCGCTGACTGTCGGTACCGCGCAGGCCACGCTGCGCGGGCATCAGTCAACCCGGCTGCGCGGGCATCAGTTCAGCCCGGAATAGTCCGGGGCGCGTTTGGCGAGAAATGCATCCACACCCTCGCGGCCGGTCGGGCTTCCGGCGGCCGCACCCATCGCATCGCGTTCGGCATCCAGCTGCTCGCTCAGAGACGCGGTGGCCGAGCGGCTGAGCAGGCTGCGGATGGAGCTGTAGCTGGCGCGTGGGCCGCGCGCCAGCGTGCGTGCCAGCGCACGGGCGTCGTCGCGGACCGATTCGTCGCTCTCGGCGAGCCGGGCGAGGATCCCGAGCCGGTGAGCTTCCGCGGCGTCGAGTACCGCATCGGTCAGCAGGATCTCGCGGGCCTTGGCCGCGCCCACGAGTCGCGGCAGCGTCCAGGACATACCGCCGTCCGGGCTCAGCCCGACCCCCGGATACGCGGGTCGCATCCGGGTGCCCGGACCACCGACCGCGATATCGGCAGCGCAGACCAGGCTCATCCCGGCACCCGCGGCCCAGCCGTGGACGGCGGCGACTACCGGCACCGGGGCACTGTCCAGCGCTCGGACGAGAACATGCAGCGTATCGGCCAGCTGATATAGATGCGCGGAACGGTCCTGTGCCGCCGCGAAGTCGCGCACATCGCCACCGGCACAGAAGTTCGGGCCCGTACCGGTGAGCAGTACCGCACCGATATCCGAGCCGAGTTCGGCGAGGGCGGCGGCCCCCGCAGCGACCCCGGCGAAATCCAGCGAGGTGCCCTTGGCGGCGGTGGACAGGATGATCTCCAGGACCCCGTCGTCGTGGCGGACGTAGTCGGCTTCGGTGCTCATTTCCGCGACACTACTGGGCGCGACAAGCCGACGATATCGCTACCGCCGCACCATACGGATCTCGGTGGCCGTGGCGAACCGTTCGGCCCGGGTGGTGCCGTCGGGGGCGAAACCGTATCTGGTGTAGAAGGCGCGAGCCCGGGGGTTGCGTTCGAAAACCCACAGCGAACACGAGCGGTCCGGCTCCAGCACCGCGTCCATCAGGTCGCGAGCCAGCCCGCTGCCGTACCACTCTGCCCGGACGTACATGGCCTGCAGTTCTCGCTCGGCCACCGCGGGTTCGTCGCGGGGCGCGCTGTAGTGGGTGAATCCCGCGATGCCGGCACCCGATTCCGCCACCAGGATCCGACCGGAGTGGTTCCGGGCGATCCGCTCCCAGTTGGCGGCCCGGTGCTCGAGATCGAAGGCGTCCAGGACATGGTCGGGGACCAGACCCCGGTAGGCCTCGCGCCAGCAAGCGATATGACAGGCAGCCAGCGCGTGCGCATGCGCGGGCCCCAGTGGGGCGAGCCGCCAGGAGATACCCGGGCCGCCCGGCTCGTCGGTGTTCGTACTCGTCTGGTGCTCCTTCCGGACAGCGATACGACCTCGCCCCGGCTCCTGTGCGGAGCCGGGGCGAGGTCGTATCGAAGAGCTGTGGGCCTCCTCGGCTGAAACCGGTGAACCGGTGATCAGCCGCGGACCACCTTGCCCGCCTTCAGGCAGGAGGTGCACACGTTCATCCGGCGGGTGTTACCCGGGGCGACCTGCGCCCGCACGGTCTGGATATTCGGGTTCCAGCGACGGTTGGTGCGCCGGTGCGAATGCGAGACCGATTTACCGAAGCCGGGGCCTTTGGCGCAGACGTCGCAGACGGCAGCCATAGTCGCGAACTCCTTCATGTCATCATGGGGGACCTGCCACCAATACAGTGGTCGATCCTGAGCAATGTCGTCATGCCTCGCCGACGAGCATCGGCGGATTCGATGACCATCGGACAGCGCAGACCGGGAAGGGCCGCGCCAGGCAACCCTGCAAGGGTAGCCCGACCCGCTGCGATCCACCAAACCGGGGTGAGCAGCCACCCGCGCGAACCGCCCCGGCCCCGGTCACGGTGTCGGGAGCGGCCGCTAACCTGGCGTTCGACGGTGGCGACAACTTCGGTGGCGACAACTTCGACGGTGGCGACGACTTGGAACGAGGTGGCGGTGCCCGAAACTCGGCAGGTGAGCGGCGGCGATGCGCCGGCCACCGGTTCGGTGTCCGGCGGGCTGGGCGGATCCGAATTCATGGCCTGGAGCCGGATCTGTGTGGCCGAGCTCGAGCAGCGGCGCGCGGAGATCGATGCCCTCAACGTCTTCCCGGTACCCGATTCCGATACCGGGACCAACCTGCTGGCGACCATGCGTGCCGCCCTGGCGGAAGCGGAGCATGTGTCCGCGGGCGATGCCGCCGGGGCCCCGGACCGGCGGCCTGCCCATCCGGTCACCGCGGCGCTCGCGCGGGGCGCGAGCGCCGGGGCCCGGGGTAATTCCGGGATCATCCTGTCGCAGGTGCTGCGCGGTATCGCGGAGGCGACGGTGGCGGCCGGGCTGACCGGGACCACCTACCGCGTCGCGCTGGTCCGGGCGGCAACGCTGGTGCGAGGGAGCTTGAGCGATCCGGTGGAGGGCACCATTCTGACTGTCCTCGACCGGGCGGGGTCCGCGGCCTCCGTGTGCGCGGAACCCGGACTGGCCGCGGTGGTGCGCGCCGGTGCCGACGCGGCGGCGCGGGCTCTGGCGGATACCCGGGACCAGTTGGCGGTTCTGCGGGAGGCCGGAGTGGTGGACGCCGGTGCGCGCGGGCTGCTCGTATTGCTGGACGGGTTGGTCACCGTGGTCACCGGAGCGGCGCCGGTGCGGGCGGAGTATCGGGCAGCGGCCTCCCGGAAGCTCTCGGTGCGGCGCGAAGCGGCGCAGCGTTACGAGGTGATGTACCGGATCGACGGGGCTCGCGAGGATCTCGTCGCCGGACTACGTTCCCGGCTGGCCGGCCTGGGTGATTCGGTGGTGGTGGCAGCCGACGGCGCGGGTGGCTGGTCTGCCCACGTGCACTGCGCGGACGCGGGTGCGGCGGTGGAAGCCGGGCTGGCCGTGGGCGATGTGAACGGGATCCGTATCGAACATCTCGCCGAGGATTACGCTTCCGGCGACGGCGTCCCGGCGGGCCCGCGTACGGGCAGCGTCGTGATCACCGGAGGGTGCGAGGCGGCGGATACACGGCAGGTGCGCGATCGGGCCGTCCGGCAGATCAGCGGGCGCATCCGGGAACCCGCCGATCGCGGAGTCCTGGCCGTCGCTTCGGGGGGCGGTGCGACAGCGCTCTTCGAGGCGGGCGGGGCGGTAGTCCTGAGCGCCGAACGTGCGCTGGAATCGGCGGTGCTGCTCGCCGCCATCCGGCAGCTGCCGCATCGCGAAGTGCTGGTGCTGCCGAACGGGGCCCTGCCGGCACACGAACTGGTGGCAGTCGGTGCGGCGGCGCGCGACGCCCACCGGGACGTACTGCTGTTGCCGAGCGCCAGCATGGTCCAGGGTCTGGCGGCCCTGGCCGTGCACGACCGGGCCCGGGTCGCCGTGGACGATGCCTTCACCATGTCCGAAGCGGCCGCGAGCACGCGCTGGGGCGCGCTGCGACGCGCGGCTGAACGTGCACTCACCATGGTCGGAACCTGTGCGCCCGGCGACGGTCTCGGCCTGGTGGGCCACGATGTGGTGGTCATCGACCGAGATCCCCGCGCGGCGGGCCGGACCCTGCTGGACCGGATGCTCGGGGTGGGCGGTGAACTGGTGACACTACTGGTCGGCGCCGGCGCGCCCGATGGGCTCGCCGGCGACCTCACGGGGCATATCGGCGCCGGATTCCCCGGTGTCGAGGTGACGGTGTATTCCGGTGGTCAGCAGGGGGACCTGATACAGATCGGTGTGGAATGAGTATCCGCTGGGCCCTTCGGCGGGCAGTGGCGACAGGAGTAACGCGATGGCGACACTGAGCGACCGGCTCGACCATCTGCTCGGCGCGAAGGCAGCCGCCTCATTGGCCGACGCGTTCGATATGCACACGGTGGAAGATCTGCTGCGCCACTATCCGCTGCGCTATGCCACCCAGGGGCAGCCACTCACCGAGGAGGCGCCGGAGGACGGCGCGCACATCACCGTGATCGGCCGGGTCACCAAGGCTGATCTGCGGCCGATGCGGCAGCGGCGGGGTTCACTGCTGAAGGTGGTACTGGACACCGGTGGCGGGCGTGGTGTGGATGTCACGTTCTTCAACGGGGACAAGGTGAAATACGTGATCCGGCCGGGCGTCCGGGCCATGATGTCGGGCACGGTCGACTATTGGCGGCCCGGCCAATGGAATCTGAGCCACCCGGGATATCTGATCCTGCCGGAGACCGACGACGAGCCCACCCTGACCACGGTGCGCGGCGGGGGTGATCTGCGCGGTATCGCGCAGAGCGCGAAGGGCGAAGGCGGGGTGGACATGTCCTTCTTCGATCGCGAGTTCGTTCCCGTGTATCCCGCGACGGCGAAGGTGCAGAGCTGGGAGATCCTGGCCTGCGTCCGGCAGATCCTCGATCAGCTCGACCCGCTCGACGATCCGCTGCCCGCGAACGTGCGTGACGAGCGGGAACTGATGCCGGTGGGCGACGCGCTGAGGCTGATCCACCTGCCCGAGCATTCCTCCGATATCGAGCGGGCCCGGCAGCGGTTGCGTTTCGACGAGGCATTGGCGCTGCAACTGGTGCTGGCCGAACGTCGCCACGAGGTATCGGGCCGCACGGCTCGGGCCTGTCCACGGCGCGAAGACGGGATCGCCACCGCTTTCGACGAGCGGCTGCCGTTCGAACTCACCGAGGGCCAGCACCGGGTCATCGGGGAGATCTCCGCAGATCTGTCCCGGGAACAGCCCATGCACCGGCTGCTGCAGGGCGAGGTGGGATCGGGTAAGACAATCGTGGCACTGCAGGCGATGCTCCAGGTGATCGACGCGGGCCAGCAGTGCGCGCTGCTCGCGCCCACCGAAGTGCTCGCCGCCCAGCACTATCGGTCGCTGTCCGCGATGCTGGGCGATCTCGGGCAGGCCGGCGAACTCGGCGCTGCCGAGACCGCGACACAGGTGACATTGGTGACCGGTTCCATGCCCACCGCCACCAAACGTGCCGCGCTGCTGGCCGCGATGAACGGGGACGCCGGGATCGTGATAGGAACCCATGCCCTGATCCAGGACGCGGTCGAATTCTTCGATCTGGGTCTGGTGATCGTGGACGAACAGCATCGGTTCGGGGTGGAGCAGCGCGATGCCCTGCGCGCCAAGGCCAAGTCGGGTTTCTCACCCCATCTGCTGGTGATGACCGCGACCCCGATCCCGCGCACCATCGCGATGACCACCCTCGGTGATCTGGAGACCTCGACGCTCACCGAACTGCCCCGGGGGCGTTCACCGATCCAGTCGAAGGTGGTGCCGCGCCGGGTGCATCCCAACTGGGTGGACCGGGCCTGGGAGCGGATCACCGAGGAGGTCGGCGCGGGCCGGCAAGCCTATGTCGTGTGCTCGCGGATCGGCGAGGACGAGGACGATCCCGCTCGGGGGCGCGGCGGAAAGGCCGCCGACACGGGCAAGGAACCTCCGTCCACCCAGGCCGTGGTCGACGTCTTCGACCGCCTGCGCACCGGGCCGCTGGCACGGCTGCGGATCGGACTGCTGCACGGACGGCTGCCGTCGGATGAAAAAGACCAGGTGATGCGCGACTTCAATGCCGGCGAAATCGATGTACTGGTCTGTACGACGGTCGTCGAAGTCGGCGTGGACGTACCGAACGCGACGGTGATGGTGATCGTGGACGCCGACCGGTTCGGGGTGAGCCAGCTGCATCAGTTGCGCGGCCGGATCGGCCGCGGTGCGCATGCCGGGCTGTGCCTGCTCGTCACCGATGCCGCGCCCGGTGGTCCGGCGATGACCAGGCTGGAGGCCGTCGCCGCCACCACCGACGGATTCGAGCTCTCGGTGCTCGACCTGCGGCAGCGGCGGGAGGGCGATGTGCTCGGTGCGGCACAGTCGGGGACGACGCGGTCCCTGCGACTGCTCTCGTTGCTCGACGATCTCGAAGTCATCGCCGCGGCCCAGGAACTGGCGCGCGCGCTGGTCGAACAGGATCCCGGGCTGACCGGGAATCCGGGCCTGGCGGCGATGATGCACGCGGCCGTCGACTCCGAACGCCTGGAGTACCTGGCCAAATCCTGATCGACCGGCCCTGCCGCACGAGCTCGACCCGGCAGTCGCGCCGGTCGGGCTCGACGAGGTGCCACCCGGCACCGGAGTCCCGCGGGATCCTCGATCTCGCCGGGGAACCGTGCCGGACGGCCCGGCGTCAAACCTGGCAACGGTATAGCCGAGGGGAAAGGGGCCGGGGCCATGGAGGAAAGGCAGAGATGCCGGGCGGTGCGGCGGTCGCTGTCCGCGCCGGCGCGATTGCGGCCGGTGCTGCGGATGACGCAGACCTGTCCGCAGTGTGTGGCGCGGCGGACGAAACGCCGGGAACCGGGGGCGGGGGAACTGGAGAGCTGAACGGCCCGGGTCGCGCCGTGTGACGCGACCCGGGCCGGAGATTCACCGCACGCTACGGGCAGCGGCCACCATATTGCGCAGGGAGGCTTCCACCTCGGCGGGGCCGCGGGTTTTCAGACCGCAGTCGGGATTGACCCAGAGGCGTTCGGCCGGAACCGCTTTCAGCGCCGCGCGCAGGGACGCGGTAATTTCTTCGACGCCGGGGACCCGGGGCGAGTGGATATCGTAGACACCGGGCCCCACCCCGGCGTCGAAGCCCGACGCGTTCAGATCGTCCAGAACCTCCATATGTGATCGGGCGGCCTCGATCGAGGTCACGTCGGCGTCCAGTCCGGCGATCGCCTCGATCACCTCGCCGAATTCCGAATAGCACAGGTGCGTGTGGATCTGCACGGAGTCGGCCACCCCGGAGGTCGCCAACCGGAACGCGTCCACCGACCAGTCCAGGTACGCCCGCTGATCGGCGGTGCGCAGTGGTAGCAGTTCACGCAGGGCCGGTTCGTCGACCTGGACGATCCGGATACCGGCGCTCTGCAGATCCACCGTCTCGTCCCGGATGGCCAGGGCAACCTGCCGAGCCGAGTCCGCCAGGGGCTGGTCGTCGCGGACGAAGGACCAGGCCAGGATAGTGACCGGACCGGTGAGCATGCCCTTGACCGGTTTATCGGTGAGCGACTGCGCGTAGGTGATCCAGTCCACCGTCATCGCGGCGGGGCGGGAGACATCGCCGAACAGGATCGGCGGGCGTACGCAGCGAGTGCCGTAGGACTGCACCCAGCCCAGTTCCGTGGCCGCGAATCCGTCGAGCTGTTCGGCGAAGTACTGCACCATATCGTTGCGTTCCGGTTCGCCGTGTACCAGTACATCGAGCTCCAGCTTCTCCTGGAGCGCGATGACCTCGCTGATCTCCGCCCGCATCCGCCGCACATACTCGGCTCGGTCGATCTCGCCGGAGCGCAGTGCCGCGCGGGCCAGCCGGATCGCCGAGGTCTGTGGGTAGGAGCCGATAGTGGTGGTGGGCAGGGCGGGGAGCCGCAGCCGATCCTGTTGCAGGGACCGGCGCTGTTCGGCGGGCGCCCGCCGAACAGCATCCGGGCCCAGTGCCGCCAGCCGCGCGCGTACCTGCGCGTTGCCGATCCGCGGATCGTCTCGGCGGCTCGCCGCGGCGGCGCGAGCAGCCGCCAGTTCCGCTGCGACGGCCTCGGTCCCGGAATTCAGACCACTGGCCAGCACCCGCACCTCGGCGGTCTTCTCGGCACCGAAGGCGAGCCAGGAACGCAGCGCGTCGTCGAGCCGGGCCTCCACCGCCAGCGAGTAGGGGACGTGCAGCAGTGAGCACGAGGTGGAGACCGCCAGAGACCGCACACTGCCCAGCAGTGCGGCCAGTGTCGACAGCGCGGCGTCCAGATCGGTGCGCCACACGTTGCGGCCGTCGACCACACCCGCGACGAGCAGTTTGTGTGCCAGTGCGGGAATCGCCGCGACCGCGGCGATATCGGCACCCGCGACCAGATCGACCGCGATACCTTCGATATCGGTCCCGGCCAGAGCATCCAGCGCCGGCCCCGGATGGCCGAAGTAGGTGGCGACCAGGATGGCCGGGCGGTTCTCCGATTCCGTCAGTTCCGTGTAGACGTGACGCAGTGTCGCTATCTCGGCCTCGGTGAGATCGGTGACCAGAGCGGGCTCGTCGAGCTGCACCCACTTCGCCCCCGCTTCGGCCAGCAGCCGCAGCAGCTCCCGGTACAGCGGGATCAGTTCCCCGACGCGGTCCAGGGCCGCCCCGCCGGTGGCCTTGGCGAGTTTCAGGAAGGTGACCGGCCCGATGACCACGGGCCGTGCCGCGACGCCCGATTCGATCGCCTCCGCCACCTGCTCCAGCAGATCGCCGGGATGCAGAGTGAAGGTCGTCTCCGGACCGAGTTCGGGGACCAGATAGTGGTAGTTCGTATCGAACCACTTGGTCATCTCCAGCGGTTCCACCGATTCGTTGCCGCGGGCGGCCGCGAAATAGCGGTCCAGCGGATTCTCGATATCGGCCACCCGGGTCGGCAGGGCGCCCAGTAGGGCGGCCGTATCGAGCATCTGGTCGTAGTAGGAGAAGGTGCCGACGGGGATCGAATCCAGGCCGGCGGCAGCCAGCTCGGCGTACTGATCGCGGCGCAATGCGCGCCCGGTCTCGTGCAGCTGCGCCGCGTCGATGCGCCCGTTCCAGTAGGACTCGATCGCGCGTTTGAGCTCCCGGCGCGGGCCCACCCGGGGAAGTCCGAGAACCGTTGCGGTGAACGGGCTCTGCGAAATAACAGTCACGGTGTTCTCCAGTGCTGAAGTTCGACGGCCATCGCCGTTCACGGACGCACGGCACCGATGAGACCCCGGACGACCCGGCCGCAAGGGCAGGTCGAAATGTCAGCACTGGTGGCGGCGCCTGATCCACGAGGCGGTGGCCACCGGATACGGCGTACCCGGTACAACCGGCAGGTCTTCGGACTCGCGGGCACCGGCCGTTACGGCCGACCTACTGGCCGTCGCTTCCCAGGCTGTACGGCCCAGTGCTGATGACGGCGGTCGTTCCTGCTCACCGCTGCGGGACAGTTCCGGATTCCCACCGGATTCCCTCTCACCCGCGTATTGCGGGCTTCGGCGCCGGGGGCGGACGTTCGGGGCTCCTCGTCGTCCGGCCGGCGGACCAGCTGCGTGGACCACAATAACGTGGACGCGCCGAGCTGCCCAGGGCGGTCCGGACGGTGCCCGGTCGCATTCGGCTTCGCATACCTTCGCAAGATCGGCCGAGCGCCCTGGACTGGCGGGATATCGCGGCGGCGGAGGATACGTACAGGCCTGGGTCGTTGTCGGTGAGATATGACGGTGCTATGAACAAGACTTCGCAGCGTTGCCATACGCGCTTGTGAAGATCCTGCCAAGTGGACTTCGCTGTCGATCCTGGATGCGGCGCCGGGTACGTTGGTTCAATGTTCTCGAAAGTCTTGGTTGCCAACCGCGGCGAAATCGCCATCCGAGCCTTCCGCGCGGCATACGAGCTCGGTGTCGGGACGGTTGCCGTCTTCCCGCACGAAGACCGCAATTCGGTCCACCGCCTGAAGGCCGACGAGGCATACGAGATCGGGGAGGAAGGCCATCCGGTCCGCGCCTACCTCTCGGTCGAGGCGATCATCGAGGCCGCCGAGACAGCGGGTGCCGACGCGATCTACCCGGGGTACGGGTTCCTGTCGGAGAATCCGGATCTGGCCGCGGCATGCGCGCGGGAGGGGATCACCTTCATCGGCCCCTCCGCCGAAGTCCTCGAACTGGCCGGTAACAAGGCGCGCGCGATCGCCGCGGCGAAGGCGGCCGGGCTGCCGGTGCTGAATTCGAGCGCGCCCTCGGCCGATCTGGCGGAGCTGCTCGCGGCGTCGGAGTCCATGGAGTTCCCGATATTCGTGAAGGCCGTCGCCGGTGGCGGCGGGCGCGGAATGCGCCGGGTCGCCGAGCGGTCCGGACTGCGGGAGGCGATCGAGGCGGCTTCGCGCGAGGCGGAGTCGGCATTCGGCGATCCGACGGTGTTCCTGGAGCAGGCTGTGGTCAATCCGCGCCATATCGAGGTGCAGATCCTGGCCGATACCCAGGGCAATGTCATGCATCTGTTCGAGCGCGACTGTTCGCTGCAACGGCGGCATCAGAAGGTGATCGAGCTGGCCCCGGCGCCGAACCTGGACCCGGAACTGCGGGACCGGATCTGCGCGGACGCGGTGGCCTTCGCCCGGCAGATCGGGTACAGCTGCGCGGGCACCGTGGAATTCCTGCTCGACGAGCGCGGCAACCACGTGTTCATCGAGATGAACCCGCGGATCCAGGTGGAACATACGGTGACCGAGGAGATCACCGATGTGGACCTGGTGCAGTCCCAGTTGCGGATCGCGGCCGGCGAGAGTCTGGCGGATCTGGGGTTGAGCCAGGACAAGGTCACCATCCGGGGCGCGGCCCTGCAGTGCCGGATCACCACCGAGGATCCGGCGAACGGTTTCCGTCCCGATACCGGCCGCATCACCGCGTACCGCACCCCCGGCGGCGCCGGGATCCGGCTCGACGGTGGCGCCAATCTCGGCGCCGAGATCGGGGCCTACTTCGATTCCATGCTGGTCAAACTCACCTGCCGGGGCCGGGAATTCCCGGCCGCGGTGGCCCGTGCGCGGCGTGCGCTGATGGAGTTCCGTATCCGCGGCGTCACCACCAATATCCCGTTCCTGCTCGCTGTCCTCGACGACGAGGATTTCACCGCGGGCCGGATCACCACGTCGTTCATCGACGAACGGCCGGAACTGCTGGCTACGCGTGAGCCGGCCGACCGCGGCACCAAGATCCTGAACTACCTCGCCGATGTGACCGTGAACAAACCGCACGGTGCTCGGCCGACCGCGGTGTATCCGCACGACAAACTGCCCGCGATCGATCTGTCGGTGCCGCCGCCGGACGGTTCGCGGCAGAGGTTGCTGACGCTGGGCCCCGAAGGTTTCGCCCGGGCACTGCGGGAGCAGAAGGCGGTCGGGGTCACCGACACCACGTTCCGGGACGCCCATCAGTCGCTGCTGGCGACCCGGGTGCGGACCAACGGATTGCTGGATGTGGCCGGGCATGTGGCGCGACTGACCCCGGAGCTGTTGTCGATCGAGGCATGGGGTGGGGCGACCTACGATGTGGCGTTGCGATTCTTGTACGAAGACCCGTGGGAGCGGCTGGCGGCGCTGCGCGAGGCGATCCCGAACATCTGCCTGCAGATGCTCCTGCGCGGCCGCAACACCGTCGGATACACGCCTTACCCGGAGCGGGTGACCCGGGCTTTCGTGGCCGAGGCCACCGAGACCGGGATCGATATCTTCCGGATCTTCGACGCCCTGAACAATGTCGACCAGATGCGCCCGGCGATCGACGCGGTCCGCGAAACCGGTACCGCGATCGCCGAAGTGGCGCTGTCCTATACCGGTGATCTCGCCGATCCGGACGAGAAGCTCTACACGCTGGATTACTACCTGAAGCTGGCCGAGCAGATCGTGGACGCGGGCGCGCATGTGCTGGCGATCAAGGATATGGCCGGATTGCTGCGCGCTCCGGCGGCGGTGAAACTGGTGTCCGCGCTGCGTAGCAATTTCGATCTGCCGGTCCATGTGCACACTCACGACACCCCCGGTGGGCAGCTGGCCACCTATCTCGCCGCCTGGCAGGCCGGTGCGGATGCCGTCGACGGTGCGTCTGCGGCGATGGCGGGCACCACCAGCCAGCCGGCGCTGTCGGCGATCGTGGCCGCCGCCGCGCACAGTGAATACGACACCGGGCTGAACCTGCGCAATGTCTGTGATCTGGAGCCGTACTGGGAGGCGTTGCGCAAGGTGTACGCGCCGTTCGAGTCCGGGCTGCCCGCGCCGACCGGCCGTGTCTACACCCATGAGATCCCGGGCGGGCAGCTGTCGAATCTGCGCCAGCAGGCCATGGCGTTGGGGTTGGGCGACCGGTTCGAGGAGGTCGAGGCGAAATACGCGGCCGCGGACCGTTTGCTGGGCCGGCTGATCAAGGTGACCCCGTCCTCCAAGGTCGTCGGTGATCTGGCGTTGTCGCTGGTGGGTTCCGGTATCGAAATCGAGGATTTCGCCGCCGAGCCGGGCCGGTTCGATATCCCCGATTCGGTGATCGGTTTCCTGCGCGGCGAACTCGGCACCCCGGCCGGCGGCTGGCCCGAACCGTTCCGTGAGAAGGCGCTCGCCGGGCGTAGCGCCGCAAAACCCGTGGTGGAGCTGTCCGCCGCGGACGAAGCGGGTCTGGCGGGCACCTCCGACGAACGGCGCGCGACCCTGAACCGGCTGCTGTTCCCCGGCCCGACCGCGGAATTCCTGGCACACCGGGAGAAGTACGGCGATACCACCGGCCTGTCGGCCAACCAGTTCTTCTACGGGCTGCGCCATGGCGAGGAACACCGCGTCCAGCTGGAGAAGGGCGTCATCTTGCTCATCGGCCTGGAAGCGATCGCCGAACCCGACGAGCGCGGTATGCGCACGGTGATGTGCATCCTCAACGGCCAGCTGCGCCCGGTGTCGGTGCGTGACCGTTCCATCGCCAGCGAGGTCCCGGCCGCGGAGAAGGCCGACAAGAACAATCCACATCACATCGCGGCGCCCTTCGCCGGTGTCGTGACGCTGACCGTGGCCGAAGGCGAAACAGTCGCCTCGGGCGACACCATCGGCACCATCGAGGCCATGAAGATGGAGGCCGCCATCACCGCCCCGCGCGGTGGTGTTGTGGGCCGGGTGGCCATCGCGCAGGTGCAGCAGGTCGAAGGCGGTGATCTGCTCGTCGAGTTGGGCGAGCGCGAATCCGAATGACCCGGATCGTCGCCGGAACAGCCGGCGGGCGGCGCCTGAAAGTGCCACCCGCCGGGACCAGGCCCACCTCGGATCGGGTACGCGAGGCCCTGTTCTCCTCGATCGAAGCCCGGATGGACCTGGCGGGCACGCGGGTACTCGACCTGTACGCCGGATCGGGGGCGCTCGGGTTGGAGGCGCTGTCCCGGGGAGCCGCGGCCGCGCTACTGGTCGAATCCGACCGGCGCGCCGCCGGGGTGCTTCGTGCCAATATCGCCGAACTCGGATTCGGCGGTGCGCAGGTACGGGTCGGGACGGTGGCCCAGGTGCTCGGGCACGGCGGGGCGGACACCTACGACCTCGTCTTCGCCGATCCGCCCTACGATCTGCCCACCGAATCCGTGCACGCCGACCTCATGGCGCTGGCCGTGCACAGCTGGTTGTCCGACGAGGCGTTACTGCTCGTGGAACGCTCCGCGCGCTCGGCCGAGATCGACTGGCCCACAGGGTTCGAAGCCCGGGCCCCGCGGCGCTACGGCGAGACCCGGATCGAGTCGGCGGTGTACCTCGGCGCCGACCCGGCCGGACCGGGCGAACCTGCTAGCGTCTGACCCATGGCAGGAGCTTTGTGCCCGGGGTCGTTCGACCCGGTGACCAACGGCCACCTCGATGTGTTCCGGCGGGCCGCCGAGCAGTTCGACGAGGTCGTCATCACGGTGATGATCAACAAGAAGAAGCAGGGCATGTTCGGTATCGACGAACGTATCGAAATGCTGCGTGATGCCACCGCGGACCTGCCGAACGTACGGGTCGCCTCCTGGGACGGCCTCACGGTCGATTTCGCCCGCGAACAGGGCATCACCGCCATCGTCAAGGGACTGCGCGACGCCGGTGATTTCGGCTACGAACTCCAGATGGCGCAGATGAACAAGAAGCTCTCCGGGGTCGACACCTTCTTCATCGCGACCAATCCCACCTTCAGCTATCTGTCCAGCTCCCTGGTCAAGGAAGTGGCGGCGTTCGGCGGTGACGTCAGCGATATGCTGCCGCCGCTGGTGCACAAGCGGTTACTCGATCGGCTCGCCGAGCGCGCGGGCTGATCCGGACCGCTGAGCTGTCACTTCCCGGGCCCGTTGCAGTGGCCGGAACACCAGGCCGCGCAGCGCCAGGAATCGCAGGCCGCCGACCACGGCGCTGATCGCGAGTACGGCGCCGGCCTGCGCGGGTTCGTCCAAAGTGGGGGCCAGCACTTCCAGCGAGGCGAGGGCCGCGGTGCTGATCCCCAGGCCCAGCAGCGCCAATCCACCGCCTTCCCACTGCGCGGTGAACCAGCTGACCCGTTCGGCCGCATGGAAGGTGAGCCTGCGGTGCAATTCGTTGGCCAGCACGGTGCTCACCACCGACCCGGCCACATTGGCCGGCAGCGTCCCCGCACCGGTCAGGGTCAGGAACAGCAGTACATAGGAGATATTGCTCAATCCGCCGACCAGCGCGAAACGAATCAACTGCGGGAACGCCCGGTCACCGCGCAGATACTGCAGGAGACGCTGCTGCCGGGCGGCGGCGGGGGCGAACGGTTCCGGCCAATCGATATCCAGATCCCCAGAGGTCAGTGCCGTGGAAGAAGGCAGCTGCAGGATGGTCATGGGCGGTTCCGATCGGGCAAGGGATGGGCAAGCCCGCCCGCGCGGCGGTTGGACTCCCTTAAGAATTTAGCACCAAGCGGAGGATAGGTCTCCAGTTGATTGTGTGAGTCTGCAGATATCGGGTCGAACGGGCGACACACCGAAATCAGGCTCGGCGCATCCACCGGCCCGGGGCACACTGGGAACGGCGTGATGTGTCGCCGATCGTCAGCAGGAGGACAGTGAGCATGTACCGGGTATTCGAGGCGCTCGACGAACTGGTCGCCATAGTCGAAGAGGCGCGCGGCATCCCCGCGACGCGCAACTGCATCGTTCCGCGGCCGGAAACACTCGACCTGCTGGACGACGTCCGCGACGCGCTGCCCACCGAGATCGACGACGCCCAGGATGTGCTCGACCACCGGGACAAGATCGTCGACGATGCCCGCGGCCTCGCGGAGGACACCATCCGATCCGCCGACGAACAGGCCGCCGGCACCGTGACCGACGCCCGTGCCGAAGCCGACCGGATCCTCGCCGAGGCGAAGGCCCACGCCGACCGGATGGTCGCCGAAGCGACCGCGCACGCCGACCGGATGGTCGATACGGCCACCGCCGAGGCCGAACGCCTGGTGTCCGACGCCAAGGCCGAGTACGAGACGGTCACCGGCCGGGCCCGCGCCGAGGCCGAACGGACGATCGAGGCCGGGCAGGCTTCCCACGACCGCTCCGTCGCCGACGGGCAGGCCGAGCAGCGGCGGCTGGTGGAAGAGACCGAGGTGGTGCGTGCCGCGCACGCCGAATCGGCTCGCGTCATCGATACCGCACACGCGGACGCCGACCGGATGCGCGCCGACTGCGACCACTATGTCGACACCAAACTCGCCGAATTCGAAGAAACGCTCGGCGCCGCACTGCGTACGGTCGGCCGGGGCCGTCAGCAGTTGCGCAACGGGGCAGGTGTACCCGATTACGCCGCAGAGTTCCGCCGCTGAGCTGTGTTTATTTGCGGCGCCTTCGGCGCCGCGGGTCGGGGCCCTATTAACCCCGGTTCTTCACTCCTGCGCTCAGTCGCTGCGCTCCTTCGCTTCGTCGCTCCAGAACCGGGGCGGGCCCCGACTGCGTGGATGGTTCTCGCCTTCGGCGTCGCTTCGGGGGCCTCGTGAGCCCGGGTGTTCGCTCCGGCGCTCGGTCGCTGCGCTCGTTCGCTCTGTCTTACGACGGGTCAGGACCAAGCGCTGCGGGTCCACACCCATCCTTACTGTCGCTCCAGAACCGGGGCGGGCCCCGACTGTGTTGTTTGCCCCGCCTGCGGCGGGGCGGTCGGGGCCCTTGTGACCCCGGTTCTTCACTCCTACGCTCAGTCGCTGCGCTCCTTCGCTTCGTCGCTCCAGAACCGGGGCGGGCCCCGACCATGGAAGGCTGGCGATTCGGAGTGGGTGGGGGAGGCCTACCTCATCAGTTCGGATACGTCCACGCGGTGAGTGTTCGCGGGGGTCGGATCTGTGAGCGGGCTGTCCGCACGCGCTCGGTCGTGCGCTCGATCGCATCCGGGACGGGGGTGGGGCACGCCCCGGACGCCCCTGTCCGGGTGGGGGAGCGGGTGCGCGCGGTCGTATGTCTCGACAGATCTGGGTGGGGTGCACGACGCTCTGTGGGCGCTTCGGTGGTCGCCGATCGCTGGACGGACGACCGTGTGCGTACGCGATCGAACGCTGTATCTTCGATCCGGCGCCGGCCCGGACCAGCGCCTGGTGGGCTCAGTCCATCGAGTTTTGCGGGGGTGCCCGCTTCGCGTACGGTGGTGTGGTTGCTCGCCGATTCCGGCGCAAACCGAACAGCCCCCAACCATCCAGTGGAGTGTTCTTCGATGTCTGCCGATACCACCGCGCGCTCGCGTTCCGGTGCACCACGTGCACACGGCGCGGGATTCGTGCTGGATGTCCGCAGCCTCGGTCGCGCCCCGGGATCGATGCGCGAACTGCGGCGGACGGTCACCACAACCGAACAGTTCGGGCTCGACCTGATCGGCGTGCCCGTCGGTGCCGAGGTCGAGCTGGATCTCCGGCTGCAATCGGTGTCGGAGGGAGTACTCGTCACCGGGACGCTCGATGCGCCGGTGGTTGGTGAATGCGCCCGCTGTCTCGAACAGTTCACCGATACGGTCCAACTGTCGCTGACCGAGCTGTTCGTCTACCCCGACAGCGTCACCGACCAGACCAGCGGTGATGACGAGATCTATCGGATGAGCGACGACCTCATCGACCTGGAACCCCTGGTGGTGGACCAGTTGGGACTGGAACTGCCACTGCAGCCGCTGTGCTCGCCGGACTGCCAGGGGCTGTGCCCCGAGTGCGGTGTTCGGATGGCGATTGCGGGATCCGATCACGGGCATGAGATACTTGATCCCCGCTGGGCCGGGCTGGCGAAATTCGCCCCCGGATCGCCCGGCAGCGGCAGCCCCGACGAGGGTGCGGCCACCGGAGAACCTTCCGCCGATACAGCACGTAACAGTACAGAGGAGAACTAGTCGTGGCCGTTCCCAAGCGCCGGATGTCCCGTTCCAATACCCGGTCGCGGCGCAGCCAGTGGAAGGCCGCCGCCCCCACCCTGATCACCTGCCCGAACCGGGCCTGTGGTGAGAAGACCCTGCCGCATATCGCGTGCCCCTCCTGCGGTACCTACAAGGGCCGCCAGGTCACCTCGGCCGTTTGACCCCCGATCCACCCTTGACCACGGGTAACGATGAACCGGGCGAGCCGAGTGGTCACGCTGATCTGCTCGCCGCGCTCGGCGTGCGGGTACAGCCGGAGTTGCTGCGCCTGGCGCTGACACACCGCTCGTACGCGTACGAGAACGGCGGACTGCCGACGAACGAACGGCTCGAGTTCCTCGGTGATTCGGTCCTCGGGCTGAGCATCACCGAACGCCTCTACCACGAGCATCCGGAGAAATCCGAGGGCGAACTGGCGAAGCTGCGCGCGAGTGTGGTGAACATGCATGCGCTGGCCGAGGTCGCGCGGAATTTGGGCGACGGCGGGCTGGGCGTGCATCTGCTGCTCGGCAAGGGTGAGGAACTCACCGGCGGCCGGGACAAACCCAGCATCCTCGCCGACGGGATGGAATCGCTGCTCGGCGCGGTCCACCTCGAGCACGGGATCGACGTGGCACGGGAGGTCGTGCTGCGGCTGTTCGCCGACCTGCTCGAACGTGGACCCCGGATGGGCGCGGGGCTGGACTTCAAGACCAGCCTGCAGGAGCTGACCGCAGAACGCGGTCTCGGGGTGCCCAGCTACGAGATCACCTCCACCGGCCCTGACCACGACAAGGAATTCACCGCGACCACCGTGATCGCCGGGAACGCCTACGGTCGAGGGGTCGGCCGGTCGAAGAAGGAAGCCGAGCAGAAGGCGGCGGGTGCGGCCTACCGCGCGTTGACCGGCGAATCCTGAGGTGCCCGAACTCCCCGAGGTCGAGGTCGTACGCTGCGGCCTGACCGAACATCTGTGCGGACGGACCATCGAGTCGGTGACCGTCACCCATCCACGATCCGTGCGCCGGCATGTGGCGGGTGCCACCGATATGGCGGCCCGGATCACCGGACTGTCGGTCGCCGCGGCCGAGCGACGCGGGAAATACCTGTGGCTCACTTTCGACCACGCCGACGGCGTCGCCGCCGATACCGCGCTGGTCGTCCATCTGGGGATGAGCGGGCAGATGCTGGTACAGCCCGCCGGTGCCCCGGTGGAGAAGCACGCCCATATTCGGGCGGTCCTCGACGACGGCCGGGAACTGCGGTTCGTCGATCAGCGCACATTCGGTGGCTGGGTGCTGGCACCTCTCGTGCGGGTGGACGGCGATCTGCTCCCCGATCTGCTGGCCCATATCGCTCGGGATCCGCTGGACCCCCACTTCGACACCGAGCGGGTGGTCGGCGTGCTGCGGACCAAGAACACCGAGATCAAACGGGTGCTGCTGGACCAGGCCGTGCTCTCCGGTATCGGCAATATCTACGCCGACGAGGCGCTGTGGCGGGCGAAGCTGCACGGCGGGCGGATCGCCTCGACGCTCACCCGCCCGGTACTGCGCGGTCTGCTCGCCGAGGCGCGAGCGGTGATGACCGATGCTCTTGCCGCCGGCGGCACCTCGTTCGATGCCCTGTATGTGAATGTGAACGGTGAATCCGGCTACTTCGAACGGGCGCTGGCAGTCTACGGACGCGGTGACCGCCCCTGCGCCCGGTGCGGTGCGGTGATCGTCCGGGAGAAGTTCATGAACCGCTCCTCCTTTTCCTGCCCGCGTTGCCAGCCCCCGCCGCGCGAGCGCCGCGTCTCTTCCTGACGACCCCTCGCGCGGGATCCGGCCGCGGGTTACGGTGGGCCTCGGCGAGATCATCGACTCGGTCCGTCCGGAAGGCAGGCCATGCGAAAGCTCACTTACTACGTCGCGGCCACCATCGACGGGTTCATCGCCACCGAGGGCGGCTCGGTGGATTTCTTCCCGGTCGGCGGCGATCACGGGCCCGCGATCACGGCGCAGTACCCGGAGACCCTACCGTCGCAGGTACGGGAATCGCTGGGTATCACCAAGCGCAACGAGAATTTCGACACCGTACTGATGGGCCGCCGGACCCATGATTTCGGTGTGCGGACCGGTACCACCAGTCCGTACGCGCATCTGCGGCAGTATGTGGTGTCGACTACGCTCACCGCCCGTCCGGATCCGGCCGTGGAACTGATCACGGCGGATCCCGTCGCCGCGGTCGCCGAGCTCAAACGGCAGCGAGGCCTCGGTATCTGGTTGTGCGGGGGTGGTGATCTGGCTCGGGCGCTGCTCCCGGAGATCGATCAGATCTTCCTGAAGCTGTATCCGATCGTGCTCGGCCGGGGACGGCCACTGTTCGGTACCGGGCCGCAACTTCCGGATCCGGCGAATTTCCGGGTGATCACCAGCCAGGTCTTCGAGGACGGCGTCGCCTTTGTGAAATACGGCAGGGCGAGGTAGCCGGTGGGCCCGGCGGAGGAGCCGGACGGGGCCGGGCAGACCATCCCGGGGCCCATCGCGGCACTACGCGAGATCGGTTTCTGGCTCGAACGCGGCCGGGAGCAGACACACCGGGTCAAGGCCTACCGCCGCGCCGCCGATATCCTCGCCGGACTCGACGAGGCGACGGCCGACCGGCACCGCCGGGACCGCAGCTGGCAGGAACTGGCCGGAATCGGTCCCAAAACCGCGGCCGTGGTCGAGGAGGCCTACTCGGGGGCGGTGCCGCGCTACCTCGCCGAACTCCGCGCCGCCGCGAAGCCGATCGGTTCCGGGGGTGCGTCGCTGCGCCAGAAACTGCGCGGCGATCTGCACACCCATTCCGACTGGTCCGACGGCGGCAGCCCCATCGCCGAGATGATGGCCTGCGCGGCCGCTGTCGGGCACGAGTACTGCGCCTTGACCGACCACTCGCCTCGACTCACCGTGGCCAACGGGCTCTCCGCCGAACGCTTGCGGCGCCAGTTGGACGTGGTGGCCGAACTCGCTGCGGAACTGGCACCGCTGCGGGTCCTGACCGGGATCGAGGTCGATATTCTCGACGACGGTTCCCTCGACCAGGACCCGGACCTGCTCGCCGAGCTCGATATCGTGGTCGCCAGCGTGCATTCGCGATTGCGCGACGACGCCGACACCATGACCCGGAGGATGGTGTACGCGGTGGCCGATCCGAACGTCGATGTACTCGGCCACTGCACCGGGCGACTGGTCGAGGGCGGGCGTGGTACCCGGCCGGAATCGGACTTCGACGCGCGGATCGTCTTCGAGGCCTGCCGGCGCTACGGTACGGCGGTCGAGATCAACAGCCGACCCGAACGCCGGGATCCGCCGTCGCGGCTGATCCGGCTCGCGCTCGAGATGGGCTGTGAGTTCACGATCGATACCGACGCACACGCACCCGGTCAGCTGGACTGGCAGGGGTACGGCTGCGCTCGCGCGGCGGCCGCCGAGGTGCCACCGGAACGGATCGTCAACACCCGTCCGGTGGACGAACTGCTGGAGTGGACGCGTACACCCGGCGGGGTCACTCGGCTACAAGGACCGCCGCCGCATCATCGCCGAGGCGGATAGCCGCCGTATCGCGGCGGAAGGATCTGCCGCTGCGGGCCACCGCGGAGATCCTGGACGTGCGCGGCGGGCGGCGGGTGGTGGGTACCGGTGGTGCAACCGGAACCGGCTGCACCGACGCTGACCGGCCGAGGACGGGTGCTCGGCGCCGCGACGGCGGATGGCAGGATCGCGACCATGGTTGATGACAGCACTGCGACCCCCGCCTCGGCGGCGGGCGACCCGGCTCATGCGGCGGAAGGCGGGCCGGCCACCCTGTGGGTGGAGCGTACGGGTACGCGCCGCTACACCGGTCACAGTTCGCGCGGCGCCGAGGTGCTGATCGGTTCCGAGGGTATGCCGGGGGTTTTCACTCCGGGGGAACTCCTGAAGATCGCGCTGGCGGCCTGTTCGGGGATGAGTTCGGACCTTCCGCTGTCGCGTCGGCTCGGCGACGAGTACGACGCCACCATCCGGGTCTCCGGTGCCGCAGATCGGGAGAACGAGGTGTACCCGCAGTTGGACGAGGTCTTCGAGCTCGATATGAGCGAACTCGATCCCGCGGCCCGGGACCGGTTGCTGGTGACGGTACAGCGGGCGATCGACAGGGTGTGCACGGTCGGCCGGACGCTGAAGGCGGGCAGCAAGGTGACCCTGTCGTTCGATATCGATACGGTCGACTGACAGTGGCGGCTGCGGAGGGGCCCGGCCCGGTCCGGCTGAGCGCCTGGGTGCACGGGTATGTCCAGGGTGTCGGTTTCCGGTGGTGGACCCGGGCGCGGGCGCTGGAGCTCGGACTTACCGGGCAGGCCACGAATGCCCCCGACGGCCGCGTGCACGTGGTGGCCGAGGGGCCGCGACCGGCGGCCGAGCGCCTGCTCGAGCTGTTGCGTTCGGGAGATGCCCCCGGGCGGGTGGATCTGGTGGTGGAGTCGTGGGACGCCGCGCGGGGCGGGCTGCGGGGTTTCGTCGAACGGTAGGGCGTGCCCGAGCGTCGGGGCGGTCACCGCGAAACCCTTGACACTACACAGTGGAAGATGCACTCTGGTGGGTATTCCATTGTGGAGTGTGGTCTGACCTATAAGGGGAGCGGTAATGGAGATCACGACAGGCACCCGGGCCTCGGACGCCGAACGCGACCGGATCGTGCGCGATCTGAGCAGGCACCTCGGCGACGGCCGGATCGACCTGACCGAATACGACCAGCGGGTCGCACAGGTGTACCGCATCGCGACCCGCGAGGAACTCGCCGGAGTGCTCGCCGATCTGCCCACGCCGGCGCCGATACGACAGGAGAAACCGCGCTCGCGCTTCCCGATCTGGCAGCGGATCGAGGCGAGCGCGTGGCTCACTGTCAGTGTGCTGGTACTGGTGATCTGGGCGGCGATCTCGCTGGGCGTCGGTGAGTTCACCTATTTCTGGCCGGTATGGGTCATCGGCCCGTGGGGTGCCGTGCTGGCAGTACGGGCGGCAACCGGTCTCGAAGGTGGCCACCGCCATCGCCGGAAGATATAACGCCCGGTAGCCTCGGTGACGTCCGGCCGGTGCACATGCGCGGCCGCGGTGGCCGGAGCGCCCGGCAATCGATCGGCCACGGCCGGTGCGCCGGACGGGGACTCGGCGCCACGGACCGATAGCATGGCTGATCGGTCTGGGTGAGGCGGGCAAGTCACGGAGGCGGAAAGGGTCGTCGGCGTTGCACCTGAAAAGCTTGACGTTGAAGGGGTTCAAATCCTTCGCGTCCGCGACGACCCTGCGGTTCGAACCCGGAATCACCTGCGTGGTGGGTCCGAACGGCTCCGGTAAATCCAATGTCGTCGACGCGCTCACCTGGGTGATGGGTGAACAAGGGGCAAAAGCGCTGCGCGGCGGCAAGATGCAGGATGTCATCTTCGCCGGCACCACCGGCCGGGCACCGCTGGGACGTGCCGAGGTCACGCTGACCATCGACAACTCCGACGGCGCGCTGCCCATCGACTACGCCGAGGTCTCCATCACCCGCAGGATGTTCCGCGACGGCGCCGGGGAATACGAGATCAACGGCAACACCTGCCGGTTGATGGATGTGCAGGAACTGCTCAGCGACTCCGGTATCGGCCGGGAGATGCATGTCATAGTCGGGCAGGGGCAGCTCTCGGCCATCCTCGAATCGCGCCCCGAGGACCGGCGTTCCTTCATCGAGGAAGCCGCCGGGGTACTCAAACACCGCAAACGCAAGGAAAAGGCCGTTCGCAAACTCGATGCGATGCAGGCCAACCTGGCCCGGCTCACCGACCTCACCACCGAACTCCGCCGTCAGCTCAAACCGCTGGGCCGGCAGGCGGAGGTGGCGCGCCGGGCGCAGACGGTGCAGGCGGATCTGCGCGATGCCCGGCTGCGGCTGGCCGCCGACGATCTGGTCACCCGGCGCAGCGAGCTGGAGAGTCAACAGAGCAAGGAGGCCTACGCGCGCGAACAGCAGATCACCGTGCAGAGCGAACTCGATGCCGCCGCAGCCGCGCTCGCCCAGCAGGAGTACCAGCTCTCGCAACTCACCCCGGGCGCCGAGGCCGCCGGCCAGCTGTGGTTCCAACTGTCCGCGCTGTCCGAACGGGTGAACGCGACCATCCGGATCGCCGCGGATCGCGCTCGCCACCTGGATACCTCCACACCCGCGAACACCGGCCGCGACCCCGATCAGCTCGAAGCCGAAGCCGATCGGGTGGAGGCCGAGGAAGCCGAACTGCGCGAGGTCGTCGAGATGGCCACCGAAACGCTGGAGGCCGCACGCGACGGTCTCGCGGACCGGGAGCACGCGGCCAAAGCCGCCGAACAGGCGCATCTCGCCGCAGTGCGGGCCATCGCCGACCGGCGCGAAGGACTGGTCCGGCTGTCCGGACAGGTCGAGAATCTGCGCACTCGAGCGCAATCGATGAACTCCGAGATCACGCGGTTGTCCACCGCGATCGCCGAGGCTCGGGCCCGGGGTACCGCGGCGCGGACCGAATTCGACACCGTCCAGGACGAACTGGCCGAACTGGACGCCGGAGAGGCCGGACTCGACGCCCAGCACGAACATGCTGTGGAAGCCCTCGATCTGGCCGACCGCCGGGTCGCCGAACTGCGCGCCGAGGACAGGGAAGCCGGGCGCTCGGTCGCCTCGCTGACCGCGCGGATCGAAGCGCTCGGCATGAACCTGGCCAGCCGCGACGGCGCGGCTTGGCTCACCGAGAACCATCCGGCCGGGCTGCTGGGTCCGCTGTCGGAACAGTTGCGTGTGCACAGCGGTTTCGAATCCGCGGTCGCGGCGGTACTCGGCCCGGTGGCCGAGGCCGTGGTGGCCGATACAGGCGACACCGCGCTCAGCGCCCTCCGGGCGCTCGGGAAAGCCGACGGCGGCCGTGCCGCACTGGTATACGAGGGATCGGCGGAGACGCGGGCCGATTCGGACGAGGCTCTGCCCGGTTCGGCACAGTGGTTGCTCGACGTGGTGGACTGCCCCGGGCCGGTGCGCGCCGCGGTGGTGGCACTGACCCATCGCGTCGCGGTTGTCGACGATCTGGACGCGGCGTCCGCGCTGCTCGGCGAACGGCCGGAACTGCGAGTGGTCACCCGCGACGGTGATCTGGCCGGGACGGGATGGCTGGTCGGCGGTTCGGACCGGTCCCCGAGCCGGCTGGAGATCCAGGCGGGTATCGACGCCGCCGAAGCCGATCTGGTCGCCGAGCGCCGCCGGGCCGAGGGACTGGAAGCGAGCCTGGCCGGCGCGCTCGAGGAGCAGACCGACCGCAAAGAAGCAGTCGACCACACGCTGCTGGCCCTGCACGAATCCGATCAGGCCCTCAACTCGGTCTACGAGCGGCTCGGTCGGCTGGGCTCGGCGGTCCGCGCGGCCGACGCCGAATCGGAGCGGCTGTCCGGACAGCGCGCCGACGCCGAGACCGCGCACGAGAAAGCAGTCACCGAGCTGGCCGGGCTCGAGGACCGGCTGCGGCACGCGGAGCGGGAACAAGCCGATACCGACAGCGATACCGAGGGTGCCGCCGGGACCGAGGCGGCCGCGCTCGCCCGGGAGGAAGCCGCCGCCGCGCTCGCCGAGGCCCGGGCCCTGGAAGTAGAGGCGCGGCTGGCGGTGCGAACGGCCGAGGAACGCGCCGAATCGGTGCGCGGAAAAGCGGATTCGCTGCGCCGGACGGCACGCGCCGAACGCGAGGCGCGGGCGCGGGCCGAACGCGCCCAGGCCGCCCGCCGCCGAGCCGCTCAGGTCGCCGCCGCGGTCGCCGAATCCGGTGCGGATCTGGCGGCCGAACTCGAGAAGGTGGTGACGGCCGCCGCCGGCCGCCGCGACGAGCTGGTCCGGCGGCGCACCGAATGCGCCGGTCAGGTGGACCGGATCAAAGAACGGGTGCGGGCACTGAGCGCTCAGCTCGGACAGCTCACCGACACGGTGCATCGAGACGAGGTCGCCAAGGCGCAGGCGGCGCTGCGGATCGAACAACTGGAGACGACCATCTCCGAACAGTTCGGAATCGCACTCGACGATCTGATCGCCGAATACGGTCCCCAGGTCGCACTACCGCCCAGCGAGCTGGAGATTCGGGAATACGAGCAGGCCAAGGAGCGAGGTGAGCAGGTCACCGCACCCGCGCCGATGTCCTTCGATCGAGCCTCACAGGAGCGGCGCGCCAAACGTGCCGAGAAGGATCTGACGACCCTCGGCAAGGTCAACCCGCTGGCACTGGAGGAGTTCGCGGCGCTCGAGGAGCGCTACAACTTCCTGGCCACCCAGCTCGAGGATGTCAAAAAGGCCCGCCAGGATCTGCTGGACGTGGTCGCCGAGGTGGATTCCCGGATTCTTCAGGTCTTCACCGATGCTTATGCCGATGTGGAACGGGAGTTCGTCCAGGTCTTCGCGGCCCTGTTCCCCGGCGGCGACGGCCGGCTCCTGCTGACCGACCCCACCGATATGCTCACCACCGGTATCGAGGTGGAGGCCCGGCCGCCCGGTAAGAAGGTCAAACGGCTGTCGCTGCTCTCCGGTGGGGAGAAATCACTGACGGCTGTGGCGCTGCTGGTCGCCATCTTCCGCGCCCGCCCCTCACCCTTCTACGTCATGGACGAGGTGGAGGCGGCGCTCGACGACACCAACCTGCGCCGGCTCATCGGACTGTTCGAGCAGTTGCGGGAGAAGAGCCAGCTGATCGTCATCACCCACCAGAAACCGACCATGGAGATCGCCGACGCGCTCTACGGGGTGAGTATGCGCGGCGACGGCATCACCCAGGTCATCTCGCAGCGGTTGCGGGGGCAGGATCTTGCCGCCGCCGATTCGGCCCGGTGACCCCACCGCTGCGGCGAGCGGTTTTCCACAGCAGCCGGCCCGGGTGGTGCGTCGGCGGCGCAGTCAGAGCAGGTCGCTGACGTCGTCGGGTACGTCGACCGCGTATTTGCGCAAGATTTCCATCGCTATCACTTCCAGAGCATTCTCATGGGTTGCCGCCAGCACCACGGGTGCGGCGGCACCGTCCTCGTGCGCGTGTAACCAGCGCACCGCCACGACACACCATCTGTCCCCCGGCTGGAGTCCGGGGAAGTTGTTCTCCGGACGAGGCGTGCTCAGATCGTTTCCGATCGACGCCTGATGTTCGAGGAACTCCGCTGTGACGACCGTGCACACGGTGTGGCTGCCGAGATCCTCCGGGCCGGTGCTGCAGCAGCCGTCCCGGTAGAACCCGGTCAGAGGATCGGTGCCGCACTCTTGTAGCGGACCCCCAAGCACGTTTCGATCGGTCACATCGCCGATCCTATTGGCCTGTGGCGAGAAGTTCCGCAGGACAAGAAATCTCACGGCTGTGTTCGCCGGGCTGAGCTGGGGATGCGCCGGATAGCCGGCGATGGTGACTACTGCCCGCCGCGCGGCCCCGGGCCGGGTGACCTGCCGCCCGGAGCCGCTCTGCAAGGATGGGCGGCGTGAGTGCGCAAGCCTGGATTCTGATCGCAGTGATCGCCGCCGTACTGCTGGTCGCGCTCGTGGCCGGTTTCGTCCGGTACAAGCGTGGCCGGGTATCGCTGACGGCGCCGGCGGAGAAAGATGAGCTGACCGACCGCTCGGGCGGGTATCGGGCGGCGGGTGGATTCACCTTCAGCCAGGGTGGCCAGGGCGCGACCGCCGCCCCCGCGCCGCCGGGACCGAGCCCTGCCGAACCGTCGGCGCCGAGTCCCACTGAGCGGACCGATGTGGAGGGGCAGCCGCATATCGGAGACGACGCCGCCGTCCCACGGGACGCGCCGCGTCGCGGTATCACCGACGTTCCGCTGCCCGAAGCCGACACTGTCGATTCCGAAACGGCCACCACCGATAAGGCCACCACCGGAACGGAGCCCGCCGCCGAAAGCACCGGGATCGCCTCATCGGAGGCGGCGCAACCGCCGTCACCCGAGACGATGCCGCCGACCGCGCCCCCGGAGGCCGTTCCAGCCGAGGAGGCGGCAGGCCCTGACACCGAGGCCGCTCCCGAGGCCGCGAAGCCCGAGCCGGCGAGTGCGCCTACCGAGGCGAGCGCCGACGCCGCGGTGGTCGCTCCCGATACCGCCGCCGGAGCCCATCTGGTTCCCGAAGTCGAGGAGATCGCCCCGACCTCCGGCCGGCTGACCCGGTTGCGCGGCCGTCTTTCCCGGTCCCAGAACGCAGTCGGCAAGAGCTTGCTGGGCCTGCTCGGTGGCGGCGATCTGGACGAGGATTCCTGGGAAGAGGTCGAGGACACGCTGGTCCTGGCCGATATCGGTACCGCGGTCACCACCGTCATCGTGGAACGGTTGCGCGAAGAGATGGCCGCGCGCAGTGTCCGTACCACCGAGGACGCGCGATCGATACTGCGTGAGGTACTGATCGAATCGCTGCGCCCGGAACTGAACCGTTCGGTGCGCGCGTTGCCGCACGCCGACCATCCGTCGATCCTGCTGGTGGTCGGGGTGAACGGTACCGGTAAAACGACCACTACCGGAAAGCTCGCCCGGGTACTGGTGGCGGACGGGCGCCGGGTGCTGCTCGGCGCCGCGGACACCTTCCGGGCCGCCGCGGCCGACCAGTTGCAGACCTGGGGCGAGCGGGTCGGCGCGGAGACTGTGCGCGGGCGCGAGGGCGCCGATCCGGCCGCCGTCGCGTTCGACGCTGTAGCCAGTGGGATCGACGCAGGAGTCGACGTGGTGCTGATCGATACCGCGGGCCGATTACACACCAAGACCGGGCTCATGGACGAGCTCGGCAAGGTCAAACGAGTGGTCGAGAAGAAGGCGTCGGTGGACGAGGTACTGCTCGTGCTCGATGCGACCGTGGGCCAGAACGGCCTCGCGCAGGCCCGTATCTTCGCCGAGGTCGTCGATATCAGCGGCGTGGTTCTGACGAAGCTCGACGGCACCGCCAAGGGCGGAATCGTCTTCCAGATCCAGCACGAACTCGGGGTGCCGGTGAAACTGGTGGGCCTGGGCGAGGGCGCCGACGACCTGGCCCCGTTCGAACCCTCTGCCTTCGTGGACGCGCTCCTGGGCTAGATCCGCGCAGCTCCGGCGTGTCGCACAGCTGCCCCGGAAACCTCCGCACAGCGTGTGCAACACGCTGGAAACATCGCGCCCCGATCCATTCACCTAGGTGAAACACCCGGGCGTCACGGATGAAACACCGAATGAGGACCCTTCAGTAGCGGGCCCGATGTCGCGCGAGCGGCGGGCCAGAGGATGAGGGAGGAAACTGGTGGAAACCGTGATCGGCACGCCCAATGCCGGCGACACCGCATGGATACTGACGAGCGCGGCGCTCGTCCTGTTGATGACACCCGGGCTGGCGTTCTTCTACGGCGGTATGGTCCGTGGGAAGAACGTGCTCAACATGATCATGATGAGCATCAGCGCGATGGCTGTTGTCACAGTGCTCTGGGTGCTGTACGGCTTCTCGGTCGCGTTCGGTACCGATAAAGGCGGGCTGATCGGCGACCCCGGCCAGTTCTTCGGCCTGAAGACCCTGATCGCCGGATTCGGCGACGAATCGGCGGGCGTCCCGCTGATCGGTACCCTCCCGGCGACCGTTTTCGTCGCGTTCCAGGCGATGTTCGCGATCATCACCGTCGCGCTGATCTCCGGTGCGGTGGCCGACCGCCTGAAGTTCAGCGCCTGGCTGGTATTCAGCGCCGTCTGGGCCACCGTGGTGTACTTCCCGGTCGCGCACTGGGTCTGGGGTGGCGGCTGGATCATGGAGAAGGTCGAGGCCATCGACTTCGCCGGTGGTACCGCCGTCCACATCAACTCCGGTGCCGCGGCGCTCGCGCTGGCCATCGTGGTGGGTAAGCGCGCGGGCTGGCCGAAGACTCCCTTTCGCCCGCACAACCTGCCGTTCGTCATGCTGGGTGCCGCTTTGCTGTGGTTCGGCTGGTTCGGTTTCAATGCCGGTTCGGCGGCCGCGGCCGACGGAGTTGCCGGCGCCACCTTCATCACGACCCTGGTCGCCACGGCGGCGGCGATGATCGCCTGGCTGGTGGTGGAGAAGATCCGCGACGGCAAACCCACCTCGCTGGGTGCCGCCTCCGGTATCGTCGCCGGTCTGGTCGCCATCACACCGTCCTGTTCTTCGGTGAACGTGCTGGGCGCCCTGGCCATCGGTGCCATCGCCGGTGCCGTCTGCGCGCTGGCGGTGAGCCTGAAGTTCAAACTCGGTTACGACGATTCGCTCGACGTCGTGGGTATCCACATGGTCGGCGGTATCCTCGGCACGGTGCTGATCGGCTTGTTCGCCGCGCCCGAAGCTCCCGCCGGTGCCGAAGGCCTGCTCTACGGCGGTGACCTCGAGTTGCTGGGCCGGCAGACCCTCGGTGCGGTTGCCGTTCTCGTGTACTCCTTCGTGATCGCCCTGGTGATCGCGTACGCGATCAAGTTCACGATCGGCCTGCGCGCCGACGCCGAAGCGGAATCCACCGGTATGGACGATTCCGAACACGCGGAGACGGCATACGATTTCGCTGCACTGGGTGGAACCGCTCGTTCGGCCGTCAAGGAGGCATGAACCCCATGAAACTGATCACCGCAATCGTCAAACCGTTCACGCTCGAAGACGTCAAGACCGGCCTGGAGCAGGCGGGCGTATTCGGTATGACCGTGAGCGAGGTCCAGGGATACGGACGGCAGAAGGGCCACACCGAGGTCTACCGCGGTGCGGAGTACTCGGTCGATTTCGTACCGAAGGTCCGGGTCGAGGTCGTGGTCGACGACGCCACCGCGGATCGGGTCGTGGACCTGATCGTCGAGGCGTCGCGGACCGGCAAAATCGGCGACGGCAAGGTCTGGGTGACCCCGGTCGAAACGATCGTCCGGGTCCGGACCGGGGAACGCGGCACCGACGCGCTATAGACCCCGGCGCGCATCGAGCGCGACAGCGGGTGCACAACGATGACGCGGCCCCGCTCCCACCGGTTTCCGGTCGGGGCGGGGTCGCCTGCGTGAACGGGTGGTGGTTTCGTTGGGAGACAACCGGCAGGATCGAGATCCCGGGCGGGCTCACGGTAAGCGGCCCCGGAAGCCGGCCGCCCTGTCGCAGGGGGCCGCGGAGCTGGTCCGGGCACGGGATCAACTGCTGGGCGGGGGTGCGCCCCGGCATCCGCGGCTGGACGCCGAATCGCTGCGCGCGGCCCTGGTGGATCTATACGAGCTGTGGCTAACCAGCAAGGGCGCCGAAGTCGGGATCACCCCGGACAGCGGTCTGGCGATCATGGCCGTCGGTGGGCTCGGCCGCCGTGAAATGCTGCCGTACTCCGATCTGGATCTGGTGCTGCTGCACGAGGATATGGACCCCCGGCGAGTCGCCGAGATCGCCGATCGGCTCTGGTATCCGCTGTGGGACGCCCACATCAAACTGGACCACAGTGTGCGCACGGTTCCGCATGCGCTGAAAGTGGCCTCCGGCGATCTGGTGGCCGCGCTCGGAATGCTCGACGCGCGCCACATCGTCGGCAACTCCGATCTCAGCGACCGGGTCGTCACCGGGATCCGCAAGGACTGGCGCAGCGGGATCCGGGGCCGGTTCGACGAATTGGTCACCGGTGTCCGCGCGCGGTGGGAACGCAGCGGCCAGGTCGCTCATCGGAGCGAACCGGATCTGAAGAACGGCCGTGGGGGACTGCGCGATATCCAGCTGCTGGACGCGCTCGCCATCGCCCAACTCACCGACGCCGTGCCCGGGCTGGGCCCGGACACGCCGGGCGGCGGTCTGGACCAGGCCCATCGGCGGCTGCTGGATGTGCGCACCGAACTGCACCGGGTCGCCGGCCGGGCCCGAGACCAGTTGCGCGCCCAGGACGCCGACGAGATCGGGGCCGCGCTGCGGATCGGCGACCGATTCGACCTGGCCCGCACCCTCAGCGATGCGGCGCGCACCGTCGGGTATTCGGTGGATGTGGGCCTGCGCACCGCGGGTAACACGCTGCCGCGCCGCGGTCTGGCCCGGCTGCGGCGGATGCCGGTGCGGCGGCCGCTGGACGAAGGTGTGGTCGAGCATGCCGGAGAAGTGGTGCTGGCCAGGGACGCCCGGCCCCAGCGCGACCCCGGGCTGGTGCTGCGGGTCGCCGCCGCTTCCGCCCAGACCGGGCTGCCGATGTCGGCGACGACCCTGAACCGCCTGTCCGAGGACGCACCGGAACTACGCGAACCGTGGCCCAAGGACGCGTTGAACGATCTGCTGGTGCTGCTCGGCGCGGGTCGCGGGGTGATCGACGCGGTAGAGGCATTGGATCGCACCGGTCTGTGGGGCAGGCTGCTTCCGGAATGGGGCGCGGTCCGGGATCTGCCGCCGCGGGACGCGGTACACGTGTGGACCGTGGACCGGCATTCGGTGGAGACGGTCGCTCACGCCGGCGCCCTGAGTACCCGGGTGGCCCGCCCGGACCTGCTGGCGCTCGGTGCGCTGCTGCACGATATCGGCAAAGGCCGGGTCGAGGACCATTGCGCGGTGGGCGCGGAACTGGCCACCCAGATCGGCCGCCGGATGGGCTTGTGGCCCTCGGATGTGGACATCCTCAGCGCCATGGTGCGCCATCATCTGCTGTTGCCCGATGTCGCCACGCACCGCGATATCGAGGACCCCGACACCGTGCAGTACGTCGTCGCTGCGCTGGACAACGATCCGCGGCGGCTGGAACTGCTACACGCGCTGGCCGAGGCGGATTCGCTGGCCACCGGGCCCGGGGTATGGGGTGATTGGAAGTCCACGCTGATCGGGGAACTGGTACGGCGCTGCCGTACGGTGATGGCGGGCGAGGAGCTCCCCGAACCCGAGCCCATCCCCGAGGAACTGCTGGCCCGCGCGATTGTCGGCGGTGTACACGTCGAACTGGTGCCGGGGGAGGGCAAATACACCCATATCGTCACCGTGATCGCGCCGGACACGCCGGGGCTGCTGTCGAATACCGCGGGCGTCCTGGCCTTGCATTCGCTGCGGGTGCTGTCGGCGTCGGTCGGCGGGGCGGGGGAGTCGGCGGTCAACACCTTCGTCGTCACACCCACGTTCGGCGGTCCGCCGGACGCGGGTCTGCTGCGGCAGGAGATCAAACGCGCCGCTGCCGGAGACCTGGATGTCCGGGCGGCCCTGGATGCGCGGGAGCGAGATACGCTCGGCGCCGCGCGATATGCCCAGGCCGAGCCCCGTCTGCTGTGGGCCGAGACCGCGACGCCCGGACAGCTGATCCTGCAGTTGCGGGCCGAGGACCGGATCGGTCTGCTCTGCCGCTCGGCCGCGGTGCTGGCGGCCGCGGGTGCCGATGTGCGCTGGGCGAAGGTCGTGACGAGAGGGTCGTTCGTGGTGGACGTGTTCTGTGTGGATCTGGGCGCGCGAACCGGTCCGGACCGGCGCGCGGAGATCGAATCGGCGATCCTCGCGGTGGTTCCGCGACCGGCTCCGCGCAAACCGCTGGAGCCGGAGCAGAACTAGCGCTCGAGACCAAGGTCACCGTTGCGCGTCGATTGCTCACCGTTTGCCAGCGGGTTGGTGGCGGTAGGGGATCGGGCCCCTACCATTCGGGTGGTCAGCTGTCGCGCTCATGAGGGGAGCAGGTCGGTGGCAATCCAAGTGGTGACCTCGTCGATCATGACCAGCGATATGACACCGCACATCGCCCGATGTGTAGGTGACGCCTATTGGGTGGTGTCCTGGTTACCGGGGCGCACACTCACCGAACCCCAGGCGATGGCCGCGATGACCGTGGCCGCCGCCGTAGCGACCAACGGGCTACCGCCCGACGACGACTGGTCGCGGCTGGACACCCTCGCCCGCGAACTCGGCCTGACCGGGCGTGAGGCGGCCTATCTGGTTGCTGTGGAACAGCACGATTACCGCCGCGGGTTCTCCGCTGAGTTCATCGGCGACACCGCGGGGTCGGAGCCCTCGTGACTGTGTTCGATTGCGTTGCCTCCGGCGCCGCGGGGTCGTGACTGTGTTCGATTGCGTCGCCTCCGGCGGTCGGTCGCTGCGCTCCCTTCCTCTGCCTCTGGTCGCTCCAGAATCGGGGCGGGCCCCGACTTCGGCGGGTGACCAGCTGGAGTCGAGGTGAGGTGTGTGCGGACGCGCATCTCGACCGGCCCGAGTAGGTGCGCGGGGCGGTAAGTGTTCGGTGGTCGCCGTTCTCTGTATGGCCGGCGGCGCGCAGTCGGTTGCTGCGTTTCGTCGCTACGACGCTCCGGAACCGAGGGGCGAGCCCCGGCTCAGGGGCCGGCTGCGCGGCTGCGGTATCCGGTGATGTGTGCGAGCAGTCCGGTGCGGGCCCCGGCCCCGCCGGGCGGCCCGCTACTCTGGGACGCCCATTACCCTGGGACTCAGTGACGTCACTCGAGATCAGGAGCGCACCAGGTGTTCGAATCCCTATCCGACCGGTTGACCGGTGCCCTCAAGGATCTTCGCGGTAAGGGACGCCTGTCGCCGGCCGATATCGACGCCACCTGCCGGGAGATCCGCCTGGCGCTGCTGGAAGCCGATGTCGCGCTACCGGTGGTCCGCGGTTTCATTGCCCGGATCAAGGAGCGGGCCAAGGGCGCGGAGGTCTCCGCCGCACTCAACCCGGCCCAGCAGGTCGTCAAGATCGTCAACGAGGAACTCGTGGGGATCCTCGGGGGGGAGACCCGGCGGCTGACGCTGGCGAAGACTCCGCCGACGGTGATCATGCTCGCCGGTCTGCAGGGCGCCGGTAAGACCACACTGGCCGGCAAGCTCGCCAAATGGCTACGCGACCAGGGGCATCAGCCGTTGCTGGTGGCCTGCGATCTGCAGCGTCCCGGTGCGGTGACCCAGCTGCAGGTGGTCGGTGAGCGCGCCGGTGTCCCGGTCTTCGCGCCGCATCCGGGCACCTCGATCGGCGGCGGCGCGAACGCGCTCGGTATCACCGCGGCCGATCCGGTCGTCGTGGCCGAATCCGGTATCGCCGAGGCGCGGGCCAAACAGTACGACGTCGTGATCGTCGATACCGCCGGTCGGCTCGGTATCGACGCCGAACTCATGGCGCAGGCGGCTGGTATCCGCGATGCGGTGAAACCCGACGAGACCCTGTTCGTGCTCGACGCCATGATCGGCCAGGACGCGGTCTCCACCGCTGAGGCGTTCCGTGACGGTGTCGGCTTCACCGGCGTGGTGCTCACCAAACTCGACGGCGACGCCCGCGGTGGCGCGGCGCTCAGCGTCCGTAATGTCACCGGCGCCCCGATCATGTTCGCCTCCACCGGGGAGAAGCTCGAGGACTTCGATGTCTTCCATCCCGACCGGATGGCCAGCCGCATCCTCGGTATGGGCGATGTGCTCACCCTCATCGAACAGGCCGAACAGGTCTACGACGCGGAGCAGGCAGAGGAGGCGGCGCGCAAGATCGGCAGCGGTGAGCTGACCCTCGAGGATTTTCTCGACCAGATGCTGGCCATTCGCAAGATGGGTCCCATCGGGAACCTACTCGGGATGCTGCCGGGCGCCGGCCAGATGAAGGATGTGCTCGCCCAGGTCGACGATAAGCAGCTCGACCGGGTGCAGGCGATCATCCGCGGTATGACCCCCGCCGAGCGGGATAATCCGAAGATCATCAACGCCTCCCGTCGGCTGCGTATCGCCAACGGCTCGGGTGTCCAGGTCTCCGATGTCAACCAGTTGGTCGACCGGTTCTTCGAGGCCCGCAAGATGATGACGATGATGGGCCGTCAGATGGGGATGCCCGGCGCCAACCGCCGCAACAAGAAGCAGAAGGGCAAGAAGGGCAAAAAGGGCGGTCGCGGACCCACTCAGCCGAAGATGCGGGGCGGTTTCCCCGGGATGCCGGGCCTGCCCGGTGGTGGGATGCCCGATCTGTCGAATATGCCGCCCGGCCTCGATCAGTTGCCCCCGGGCCTGGAGGGTTTCGATCTCTCCAAGTTCAAGTTCCCGGACAAGTAATCGGCCGATAGTCCCGAACCTGTCATATCGCGCTCTGTCCGTACACAGTCCGGACGCCGACTCCCGTGGGTTGTGGGGGTGTCGGCGCCCGGACTCACCGCGTGCGCGAGGTCAGCGCCTGCGGCGGCGGCTCACGAGGACAACCGTCGTCACCGCGACGACGAGGACGACGGCGATGATCCCCACGGCGATCCCGACGACCGTCGAAATGCCGTCGGACTGATCGCTCGCCTCCTCGGAGGCAAGGGGGTGGGAATTCTCGCCGAAGGTCGCGTCGCTCGCGGAATCATTTGTGTAACGCGGTCCGGACTCCGGTGTGCCGACGATATCGACTTCCAGTTCGATGGGCACCGGCGCGACCTTTTCCGTCGGACTCAGCTTGACCGCGATGGAGTACCAGCCCGCCACGGCCTGCCCGGCGACCCCGGCGTCGGCGGCTTCCCGGTTGAGATACCGGATCGGGGCGGTCGCGAGCGCCGAGTCGTCGGACGGCAGCGTTTGTTCGCTGCCGGTATAGGCCATGGTGTCGGAGTCGATTTCGGCCCGGTACGGGTTGTAGAGCTTGGTGGCGATATTCGAGGTGTATTCGCTGCCGCGCTCCGGGGTCGCGCCGAACCGTACCCGGTAGGCCAGGCCCTGGCCCCAGTCGAGTTTCACCCGGTAGAACACGTACTCACCGCGTTGCATGGTGTCGGTGTAGCGTCCGGTCCCGGGCAGCTCGGCGGCGACATTGAACGATCCGCCGCCGACGATCGGCACGGTGGTGCTGCCGGGTGCGGTGAACTCCACCGCGGGCGCGGCAGTGGGACCGGGATCGGTGACCGCCTGCTCCACACCCACCGACAGCTCGACCGGTAGCTGTGCCGGTGCCTTGTCCGAGGCCTCGCCCCATTCCAGCGCGAAATAGTAGCGGCCACCACCCGTGCACGCGTCGGCGTCCGCGCCACCGGAACTCGGCTTCGCCGCGCCATTCCAGACACTTCCGACCGTCAGTGCGACTCCGTCGCCGGTCCTGGTGGCCAACTGACTCTCTTCGCTGTGGCAATCCTGGCCGTCGGCGCCGTAGACCCGGAGATCGAGCCTGTCGACAGAGGTGACGGAATCGTCGTGACGTGGGAACGAGACCGTCCCGGTGAAATACGCGGTCGCACCCTCGGGTACGTCGACGGCGTAGTACTGCGGGTTCTTCCGCTCGAGCACATCCAGGTACTGCCCGGGGGCGGCCACCGGCGCCTCCTGGTACCCCGGTGTGCCCGTGATCGGGGTACCGACCGCGGCGTAGGTGCGCAGGGCTGCGGCGCTGACCCGGGGCAGTACCTGTTCGAGGGTCTTACCGTCCACAGCGTCGGTATAGGTGCCGCCGGTGCTCTGGGCGATACAGGTCAACTGTGCCCGGGACGGATCGTCGACGCCGAACCCGATCGCGTGCACGACGAGCTCGGCGCCCTGTGCGCTGAGCTCGCGCGCGACATCACAGGGGTCCGGTGGCGCGCAGGTGTCGAGTCCGTCGGAGACCAGCACGATCGAGCGTGGACCTTCCTGCGGCAGCGCCGCGGCCGCGGCTCGCAACGAGGTGCCGATGGGGGTGTAGCCGCGTGGCACGATCCCATCCGTCGCCGCGGTCAACGCCGGTTTGTCGATGGTCCGAGCCGGGTGCAGCACGTTGACGTCCTGGCAGCCCGCGGCCTGCTCCGCGTCCGAGGACCCGGTGGCCGTTCCGTACGCCGTGAGGCCGACCTCCGCCGTGCTCGGCGCCGCGGCGACGAAACTGCGGACGGCGTTCTTCGCCGCGTCCATCTTGGTGCCGCCGCTGGGGTCGGGCGCCAGCATCGACCCCGACGCGTCCAGCACCAGCATCGTCGGCGCGTACTCGGTTCCCTGCTGTGGCGATTGCTGCGCGACCGCGGGCGCTGCGGCCGGTACAAGGCCGATCACCGCCGCGGCTATCGCCCCGAGGGCTCGGCTCGAAAACTGCACGCGGTGGGCCTCCCGTTCACTGCTGTCCCACACGAATGGGCACGATCCTGCGGGACTCTACGCAGCAGACCGGGTGGGTGCCATCCGATGCCGGGGATGCCCGGTTTCGGGCTGGCGAGGCCTAGGTGCGGATGTTCCGGCCCGAGCGAGCCGCACGGGTTCGCCCCGGTTCAGCGGCAGCCCGCTGCGATGGTGCGGGTGGACGGGCGTGCTCGGGATTCTGCTGCCCCGGGAGTTGCTGGGCCAGCGCAGGCACGGACATGTACCCGCTCGACCGGAGGCGATTACCGAGCCGGGCGCGGCGTCTGGCAGAATGATCGACCGTCCTTCTGGACAGTGTCAGCCCGTCTCCGGTCACGTACCGCGCGGCGGTCACACACTTCATTCGCAAAACCGGGCTCGCGATACCGCGTGAGTCGCTGAATTGCGCCGTGACCACTATGAAAGGCAGATCAGCAGATGGCTGTTCGCATCAAGCTCACCCGTATGGGCAAGATCCGCAACCCGCAGTACCGCGTCGTCGTCGCGGACGCCCGGACCCGCCGTGACGGCCGGGCCATCGAGTCCATCGGCAAGTACCACCCCAAGGAAGAGCCCTCGCTGATCGAGATCGACTCGGAGCGGGCGCAGTACTGGCTGGGTGTCGGCGCGCAGCCGACCGAACCGGTACAGCGGCTCCTGGAGATCACCGGCGACTGGCAGAAGTTCAAGGGCCTGCCGGGCACCGAGGGCACCCTGAAGGTCGCCGCGCCCAAGCCGTCCAAGCTCGACCTGTTCAACGCCGCGCTGGCCGCCGCCGACAACGAGCCGACCGCCGAAGCCGTGACTCCCAAGAAGAAGGCCAAGAAGGACAAGGAAGAGGACGCCGCCGAGGCGACCGAGTCCGCTGAGGCCGCCGAGTAATGAGTGTCCTCGTCGCCGATGCCGTGGAACATCTGGTTCGCGGTATCGTCGCCAATCCCGATGACGTCCGTGTCGAGCTGATCACCGGTCGCCGCGGGCGCACCGTCGAGGTGCACGTCCACCCCGATGATCTGGGTAAGGTCATCGGCCGGGGCGGCCGCACCGCGACCGCCCTGCGCACCCTCGTCGCCGGCATCGGCGGCCGGGGTATCCGGGTCGACGTGGTCGACACCGACCAGTAGATGGAACTCGTCGTGGGCCGGGTCGCCCGCTCGCACGGTGTGCGGGGCGAACTGGTCGTCGAGGTACGCACCGATGAACCGGAGGCGCGTTTCGCGCCCGGCGCTGTCCTGCGCGGGCGCGCCGCACGCGCATCGTCCTCGGAGGTCCGCGATTTCACGGTGGAGTCGGCCCGGGAACATTCGGGCCGGCTCCTGGTGCAACTGGCGGGGGTGACCGACCGAAGCGCCGCCGATGCGCTGCGGGGCACGCTGTTCCTGGTGGACAGTGCGGACCTCGGGCCGTCGGAGGACCCGGACGAGTACTACGACCACGAACTCGAGGGGCTGCGGGTACAGCTCACCGACGGGACCGTGGTCGGTACCGTCACCGAGGTGCTGCATTCGGCGGCCGGTGAACTGCTCTCGGTCCGGGCCGCCGAGGACGGACGGGATATCCTCGTGCCGTTCGTCACCGCTATGGTTCCCACGGTTTCGATCGCCGATCGGCTGATCGTGATCGACCCGCCCGAAGGCCTGCTGGATCCGGAATGAGGTGGCCGGCGTCATGAGGATCGACGTGGTCACCATCTTCCCGGAGTACCTGGAGCCGCTGCGCACCGCGCTGCTGGGCAAAGCCATCGACAAGGGCATCGTCTCGGTGGATGTCCACGATCTCCGGCGTTGGACCCATGATGTACACAAATCCGTCGACGATTCGCCCTACGGTGGTGGACCCGGCATGGTGATGAAACCCGCGGTGTGGGGTGACGCGCTCGACGAGGTGTGTCCGGGCGACGCTCTGCTCGTGGTGCCCACCCCGGCCGGTGTGCCTTTCACCCAGGAAACCGCGCAGCGGTGGGCCGGGGAAGAACACCTGGTGTTCGCCTGCGGCCGCTACGAAGGCGTCGATCAGCGCGTGTTCGACGATGCGGCGCGCCGGGTTCGCGTCGAAGAGGTCAGCATCGGCGACTATGTGCTGATCGGCGGCGAGGCGGCCGTGCTCGTGATGACCGAGGCGATCGTCCGGTTGATCCCCGGTGTGCTCGGCAACCGGCAATCTCACGAACAGGATTCTTTCTCCGACGGGTTGCTCGAAGGACCCAGCTACACCCGCCCGGTGAACTGGCGGGGGCTCGACGTCCCGCCGATCCTGCTGTCCGGTGATCATGCCCGGATCGCGGCTTGGCGGCGGGAACAGTCCTTGATCCGTACCCGCGAACGGCGCCCGGATCTGCTTCCCGACGCGGATCGGCCTTAGGTCTGCTGGTCCGGGAGCGGCACAGTGGTGACGCGGCCGAACGCGGCTCGTCCGCTCTCCTTGCGCCACAAAGTTTTCCCGCCGAGCAGGTCGAGGTGGAACCGGGCGGGGATTTCGGGATCGGCGGAGCCCAGGGGCAGCGCGGGCATCCGGACCGGCGATATACGGCGAGTCAAGGAATCACACCGAGACGGCGGGCGGTGGCCACGGCTTCGTACCGGGAACGCACGTCGAGTTTGCGCATCGCACTGCGCAGATAGCTCTTGACCGTTTCGGGGCCCAGTGAAAGCCGTCGCGCCGCTTCCTGATTGGAACAACCCAGCGCTACCTGTAGCAGTACGTCGATCTCCCGGGGTGCCAGCCGGGGTGCGCCCTCGGCGGGTTTCCCGACCAGGGCGCGGTCCAGCCGTTCACCCACCTCCCGCAACCTGTCCCGCATCCGTTCGTCGCCGGCCGCGTCCGCGATGGCGCGCAGTTCCGCCTGGACCGCGCACACCTCCTCGGCCACAGCACCGTCGATAGCGGGCGTGGGTGCGGCCGCTTCCAGTAGGAGAAGTCGCCGGTCCACCTCGTCGCGGACTCCGATCTCGGCGGCCAACCGGCGCCCGGCCTGTACCAGCGCGTCGGCGGTGCGATCGCCGATGGGACCGCCGCCTCGGGTCGCCGCGTAGAGCACAGCACGTGAACGACCGGACACCACCACGGGTACCGCGACGACCGACCTGATCCCTTCGCCGAGCACCGGCCCGTCGTAGTGGTGGGTGATCGAGAGCGCGTTGCCGTAGTCGGAGACCGAGGCGGGTCGGCATGAATCGACGACCCGGCCACCCAGCCCCGACGCCCGCGTCACCGACAGCCCACGCAGGCCGTTGGTGCGTACGCCGGAGAACTCGGTCAACCGCAGCGTATCGGCGTCGACTTCACCGCCGAACACCACCGGCGCTCCGGCAGTACCCGCCAGCCGGCGGATCTCGGCGCGTAACGCGTCACCGTCGCGGGGGCGTAACAGCGATGGGGGAGCGGGCATGGATTATCACCCCTTTTCGGGGGTAGTGCCGGACCTGGTGTGACCTACATCCTATGGCAATACCGGCCGGACGACCGAGGAGATGCGAGATGGGTGCAGACCCCAACGTGCGGGTGCGCGAACTGCTGGACACCTACGACCGCTTCGACGCCTGCGCGGCGGAGTTGCTGTGCGACCGACATCCAGCCGATGCGGTGGCGTTCAGCGTGATCGACAGCGATCTGTCGGCGGTCGACCTCACCTACGGCGAACTGCGCGCGCGGTCCGAACGCTTCGCCGCCGGGCTGGCCGGGCTCGGGGTGGGCTCCGGCGATCAGGTCGCGACATTGATGGCGAAATCGGTGGACCTGGTGGTCGTACTGCTCGGGATCTGGCGGCGCGGTGCTGTGCACGTCCCTCTGTTCACGGCGTTCGCCGCCCCTGCCATCGCCTTCCGGTTGCATGCGTCCGGAGCGTCGATCGTGGTCGCCGATCCGGACCAGGCCGGCAAGCTGACCCCGGGCGCGGATATGCCTGCCGACCCGCCCTGGCGCATCATCGTCACCGGTGAAACCGACGTCCGGGGCGCGTTGCGGATGGACGAACTGGTGGTAGACGGAACCGATACCGAACCGCCGGTCGCGGTGGGCGGCGACGGACTACTCGTGCAGCTGTTCACTAGTGGTACCACCGGCACCCCGAAAGGGGTACCGATCCCGGTCCGGGCCCTGGCCTCGTTCCACGCCTATCAGGAGTTCGCGCTCGACGTCCGCCCCGGCGACGTCTTCTGGAACGCCGCAGATCCCGGCTGGGCCTACGGTCTCTACTACGCGATTCTCGGTCCGTTGGCCTCCGGCACCCGCAGCTTGCTGCTGCACGCCGGGTTCTCCCCGGCACTGACCTGGCAGGTCCTGGAACGGTTCGGTGTCACCAACTTCGCGGCCGCCCCCACCGTCTACCGAGCACTGCGCGCAGCCGCGCCGGGCAATCCGGTACGGCTGCGCCGCGCATCCTCGGCGGGGGAGCCGCTGACCCCCGAGGTGGTGGCCTGGTCCCGGGAACATCTCGGTGTCGCCGTCCGAGATCATTACGGGCAGACCGAACACGGCATGGTCATCTGCAACGCCTGGCACGACGACCTGGATATCGCCGCCCCCGCGGGTTCCATGGGCCGGTCACTCCCCGGATGGGAGTGCACTGTCCTGTCCGACGACTCGGATACCGAAGCACCGGTCGGGGAATTGGGCCGCATCGCCGTCGACGCCGAGCGCAGCGCCCTGCTGTGGTTCCTCGGCTATCTGGACGCACCGGAGCAGACCGCGCGGCGCTATACCGCCGACGGCCGCTGGTATCTCACCGGCGATGCCGGTTCGCGCGATGCCGACGGGTATTTCCACTTCTCGGCCCGCGACGACGATGTGATCATCATGGCCGGGTACCGGATCGGCCCCTTCGATGTCGAGAGCGTGCTGGTACTGCACGACGATGTCGCCGAAGCGGCGGTCGTCGGTCTTCCGGACACGTTGCGCGGCGAAGTCCTGGAGGCGTTCGTGGTGCTGCGTGGTGAGGTGGCCGGGACCGGTGAACTGGAAGCCGAACTGCAAACTCTCGTGAAGGAGAAGTTCGCCGCGCACGCTTATCCGCGCCGGGTGCATTTCGTCGCCGCGCTCCCCAAGACCCCCAGCGGCAAGGTCCAACGGTTCCTGCTGCGGCAGCAGGGCCGCGACGCCGGATAGGCACGGCTCGACCGGGCCCGGCCGGGGGGCGAGCCCGGGCCTGGGCGTGGGCCGGCTGTCGCCGAGCGACTGTAGTGTGCGGGAGGTGACGACAGTGCCAGAGACCTCGGACCCCGAGACCATCCCCACCGACTCTCCTCGAGACCCCGGTACCGGCCCGGTGGTGTCCGGTCCCGTCAGCCGGCGTATCGCCGACGAACTCTCGGTGCGGGAGAACCAGGTCCGGGCTGCCGTCGAACTATTGGACGCCGGTTCGACCGTCCCGTTCATCGCGCGGTACCGCAAAGAGGTCACCGGTGGTTTGGACGACGCGCAACTGCGCACGCTCGAGGAACGCCTGCACTATCTGCGCGAACTCGACGAACGTCGCGACACCATCATCGAATCCATCCGTGGCCAGGGCAAACTCGACGAGGCACTGCACCGGCAATTGGTGCTGGCCGAGACCAAGGCACGGCTCGAGGACATTTACCTGCCCTATAAACCCAAGCGCCGCACCAAGGCTCAGATCGCGCGTGAAGCAGGACACGAGCCCGTCGCGGCCGCCCTGCTCGGCGACCCGGATACCGATCCGGCCGGGTACTCCGCCGAACAACTCGAGGGCGCACGGGCCATCCTGGTCGAGCGCTTCGCCGAAGACGCCGATCTGGTGGGCGAACTCCGCGAACTCATGTGGAACCGGGGACGTGTCACCGCGACCGTGCGTGCCGGTAAGGAAGAAACCGGAGCGAAGTTCGCCGATTACTTCGAATTCGGCGAAGAGTTCGCGAGCCTGCCCTCCCATCGCATTCTGGCGCTGCTGCGAGGTGAGAAGGAAGAGGTGCTCAGCCTGCACCTCGACCCCGAACCCGCCGATTCCGAACTCGCGCCCGGCGAACGCAGTCTCTACGAAGCCCGGATCGCACAGCGCTTCTCGATCGCCGACGCCGGGCGCGCCGCCGACGGCTGGTTGCTCGATGCGGTGCGCTGGGCCTGGCGGACCAAGCTCCAGGTGAGCCTGGGCATCGACACCCGGATGCGCCTGCGTCAGGCCGCCGAACGCGACGCGGTCGACGTATTCGCCACCAACCTGCGCGATCTGCTGCTGGCAGCCCCTGCCGGAACCCGCACCACCATGGGTCTGGACCCGGGCTACCGAACCGGTGTCAAGGTCGCGGTGGTGGACGGCACCGGAAAGGCGGTGGCGACCGAGGTGGTGTACCCACACAAACCGCAGAACCAGACCGAGAAATCGCTGGCCGTGCTCGGCGCCCTGGTCGCACGGTTCGGTGTCGAGCTCATCGCCATCGGCAACGGGACGGCGTCCCGGGAGACCGACGCGCTCGCCGCGCAACTCATCGAACGGATCCCGGAGAACAAACCGACCAAGATCGTGGTCTCCGAGGCGGGAGCCTCGGTGTACTCGGCCTCGGCGTACGCCTCGCAAGAATTGCCCGATATGGACGTTTCGCTGCGCGGTGCGGTCTCGATCGCGCGCCGGTTGCAGGATCCGCTGGCCGAACTGGTCAAGATCGAACCGAAATCGATCGGCGTCGGTCAGTATCAGCACGATGTCTCGGAGACACTGCTGGCCCGATCTCTGGGCGCGGTGGTGGAGGACGCCGTGAACGCGGTCGGCGTCGATGTGAACACCGCCTCCGTACCGCTGCTGTCGCGGGTCTCCGGTGTTACCGGATCGGTCGCGGAGAGCATTGTCGCGCACCGGGATCAGAACGGGCCCTTCCGCAGCCGGACCGCGCTGCTGGACGTGCCTCGACTGGGCCCGAAGGCGTTCGAACAGTGCGCGGGCTTCCTGCGGATCCGTGGCGGCGAGGATCCGCTCGACACTTCGGCGGTGCACCCGGAGGCCTATCCGGTAGTGCGCCGGATCCTCGAGACCACCGGCAGCGGGATCGCCGAGGTGATCGGCAACGGCACGGTCCTGCGCACGTTGCGCCCGGCCGATTTCACCGATGAGAAATTCGGTGTCCCCACCGTCACCGACATCATCAGCGAATTGGAGAAGCCCGGCCGCGACCCGCGTCCGGAGTTCAAGACCGCGGAATTCGCGGCGGGCATCGAGAAGGTCGCCGATCTGGAACCGGGGATGGTGCTGGAGGGAGTCGTCACCAACGTCGCCGCGTTCGGTGCCTTCGTCGACGTCGGTGTCCATCAGGACGGCCTGGTGCATGTCTCCGCCATGTCCCGCAATTTCGTGCGCGACCCCCGCGAAGTGGTCAAATCCGGCGACGTGGTCAAGGTCAAGGTGCTCGAGGTCGATATCGCGCGCCAGCGGATCGGATTGTCGCTACGGCTCGACGACGAACCGGGCACAGGTAAACCCGAACGGGCCCAGGGCCCCGGAGACCGCGGCCGCGGCCAGGGCGGTCGTGACGGCGGCGCCCGCGGTGGTGGCGCCGGCGGCAGCGAACGAGGCGGCGGTAGCGAACGGGGCGGCGGTGGTGGTGACTGGGGCGGCCGGACTCGAGGTCGCAACGACAAGAACCGCGGTGGTCAGGCCGGTGGTCAAGGCCAGGGCCAGGGCAATGGTGGTAATCGTGGCGCCGGTAGCGGTCAGGAACGAAATCGCGGGCAGAGCCGGGACGGCCGGCGCGATAATGCTCCGGTGAACGGTGCCATGGCCGACGCGTTGCGGCGGGCGGGTTTCCGGAAGTGACCAACAGCTGATTCGGGGGCCGGTATGCGGCAGTGGCTGTCCGAGGACGTGATCGCCGCGGGCCGGCTCCCGCTGCTGTGTTTCCTGTTCGGCTTCATCGTCGGATTCCTGGTCATCCGGGTCAGCGTCCGGCTGATCCGGGCACAGGTGCGCTGGTGGCCCGGCAACCTGAAATCCGGCGGTGTGCACATCCACCACATGGTGTTCGGCGTGGTGCTGGTGCTGATCTCCGGAATAGGGATGATCGCCGTGGGCGTCGACAACAGCACCGCGACGGCCGCGGTGCTGGCCGCCACCTTCGGAGTCGGGGCCGCCCTCGTGCTCGACGAGTTCGCGCTCCTGTACTACCTGCGCGATGTGTACTGGGAAAAGCAGGGCCGGACCTCGGTCGACGCTGTGTTCGTCGCCCTGGCGGTCACCGGCCTGCTGCTGCTCGGATTCCACCCGCTGTGGCTGCTGGAGATCAACGGTGTGCGGCATCAGCCCGGGATAGGGACGCGGGTGCTGGTCGCCGGGTTCGCGGTGGTGAATCTGGGGCTGGCCGCCGTGGTGATCGCCAAGGGCAAGATCTGGACCGGGTTGTTCGGCATGTTCTTCCTGCCGCTGCTGGTGGTCGGCGCGCTGCGGCTCAGCCGTCCGGGTGCGCCGTGGGCGCGCTGGCGCTACGGCAGCCGCCGGCGCCTCATGTACCGCGCCATCGTGCGGGAACGCCGATACCGCCGCCCGGTGATCCGGGCCAAGATCTTCGTCCAGGACCTGATCGCCGGGAGTCCGGACGTCGACCACGTGCGATCTGCGGCCGAAGCGGAGCTGACGCGTAAGGTGAAACCGGCTCCACCACCGCCGGTGCGGCACCACCCGCTGTTGGAGGAATTGCACCTGTGGCCGCACGACCGGCCCGAGTCGACCGCCGAGGCGGCGAGCCGATCGGGGCCGGTTTCCGAAAGCGACCCCTGATCTGGCACAATGCACAGGTTGCCCTGGGTACGTCCCGGGCGCATCCCACATTCGGAACACGAACCGGTCGAGCATCCGCGCCGCCAGGTTCCTCTGTTCGCGCGACCATCAGAAGGATGATCATGAACACCCTTGATTTCGTCGACGAGAGCTCGCTGCGCAGCGACGTCCCCGACTTCCGGCCGGGCGACACCCTCAATGTGCACGTGAAGGTCATCGAGGGCTCCAAAGAACGCATCCAGGTCTTCAAGGGCGTCGTCATCCGACGCCAGGGCGGCGGTATCCGCGAGACCTTCACCGTGCGCAAGGTGTCGTTCGGTGTCGGTGTGGAGCGCACCTTTCCGGTGCACAGCCCCACCATCGATCACATCGATGTGGTGACCCGCGGTGATGTCCGCCGCGCCAAGCTGTACTACCTGCGGGAGCTCCGCGGTAAGGCCGCCAAGATCAAGGAAAAGCGCTGACCCTTCGCTGACCGCCGACGCCCGTGCACCCCGGTGCGCGCCGGTGACCTCGGCGAACGGCATATGTAGCCCGGTGCCACGATTCCGTTGTGGCACCGGGCTACGCTGTTCGCGTGGCAGATGAGAGTTGGTCGGTTTCCGGATCCGGATCCAGGGACGAACCGCCGAGAAGGCGTCGTGCGCGAAAGCAGGTAAAAGCGAAGCGGCAGCGCCCGTTCTGGCAGGAACTTCCCATCCTGCTCGTCATCGCGGCGATCATCGCCGCTCTCATGGTCACCTTCGTCGGCCGTCCCTATGTCATCCCCTCCCAGTCCATGGAACCCACCCTGCACGGCTGCGCCGGCTGTACCGGCGACCGGATCTACGTGCAGAAGGTGAGCTATTACTGGAGTGATCCGAAACCCGGTGATGTCGTCGTGTTCGTGGGACCGCCGTCCTGGAACGATCACTACGTCTCCATCCGGTCGGAGAATCCCGCGGTCCGCGGAATCCAGAACTTCTTCGCCTTCTTCGGCCTCGTACCACCGGATGAGAACGACCTGGTGAAGCGGGTGATCGCGGTCGGTGGACAGACCGTGGAGTGCTGCGATGACCAGGGCCGGGTCATGGTGGACGGTAAACCGCTGGACGAGCCCTACGTCGCCGACGACTACCCGTGGGTGCAGGGTCAGCAGAACGCCGCCTATCCGGTCGGCCGGGTCTTCGGACCGGTACTGGTTCCGCCGGGTCATCTGTGGGTGATGGGTGACAACCGCAATGAATCCCGCGATTCCCGCGCTCATGTCGGCGATGATCTGCAGGGCACCGTCCCCATCGAGAATGTTCGCGGTAAAGCCGTCTTCAAGATCTGGCCGCCCGGCCGTATCGGTCCGGTCACCTCGCAGGATCCGCAATAGTCGAGCCGTGGTCGCACGTCGGCACCCGGTTTCCCGCGCCGCCGATCGCCTTGCCGGACAAGCCGTTCGATCGGCCCCTACCGGTACTGCGTTCGACCCGGTGCGCGATAATCGGGCCGTGGTTCCGATCATCTGTCGCGAGGTGGCCAGTGACACGAAGTAACCGAGCCGGCTCGGGGCGAGTCGGCAGTTGGCCGCCACGTGTCGTGGTACGCAGGGCCGCCGGTCTGCGGACGCTGGATTCGGCGCTGATCCGCAGCGGCCTGGGGCCGGTCGCCGGTGTGGACGAGGCAGGGCGCGGCCCGAGTGCCGGGCCCCTGGTGGTCGCCGCGTGCGTGCTCGCGCCGAAAGCGTCGACTGCGCTGGCCGGACTCAACGACTCCAAGAAGTTGACCGAGTCGGCCCGTGAATCACTGTTCCCGGTGATCAAGCGGCTGGCTCTGGCCTGGAAGGTGGTGGTGATCCCGGCCGCGGAGATCGACGCCATCGGAATCCACGTCGCCAACATCGAAGGTATGCGCCGCGCGGTCGCGGGCCTGGATTGTTCGCCGGGTTATGTGCTCACCGACGGTTTCCGGGTGCCGGGGCTGGCGGTGCCGTCGCTGCCGGTGATCGGTGGCGACGCCAGCGCCGCCTGTATAGCGGCGGCCAGTGTGCTGGCCAAGGTCACCCGGGACCGGATGATGGTCGAACTCGATCAGCGCCGGCCGGGCTACGGATTCGCCGAGCACAAGGGCTACAACACCACACAGCACCTCGAAGCGCTGCGCCGGCTCGGCCCGTGCCCGGAACATCGCCGGTCGTGGCGTACGGTGCGCGAATGCGGCGCGCCCGTACCCGCGGGGGCCGAATCCCTGGCATTCGCCACCGCCGATACCGGCGGCGCCGCCTGACCGGGGCCTGCGCGGCCGGTCACGGCCCGTCGCGCAGCGCACCGGCGCAGTGCGGCCCGGCCCACGGTGACATGCCCTGGGACGATGAGCGATGATAGCTGCAGACGCAAGGCGGCGAGAAGGAGGACGTTCCACCCGATGAGTGCCGAGGACCTCGAGAAATACGAAACCGAGATGGAGCTCTCGCTCTACCGGGAGTACAAGGACATCGTCGGTCAGTTCTCGTACGTGGTGGAAACCGAACGCCGCTTCTATCTGGCCAACTCGGTGGAGCTACGACCGCAGAACGCCGACGGTGAGGTGTACTTCGAAGTTCGGATGAGCGATGCGTGGGTGTGGGATATGTACCGGCCCGCGCGCTTCGTCAAACACGTCCGGGTGATCACCTTCAAGGACGTGAACATCGAAGAGCTGGAGAAACCCGACCTGCGCCTGCCGGAATGAGCCGCCGCGCCGGATGGCGCGCGGGGCTCGCCGGGTGACCTGTCCACAGGTCCCGAGTTGTCCACAGATCTGCTGTTTCCGCAGTTCGCCGCTGGATCGGCCGCGGAGTCACCGCGGATGCTGTGCCGGTGGGACACAACGCGGCGCTCGGCGCACAAGGGGAGGAACTGGCGGCCAGGTATCTGCAGGCCGCCGGGATGGAGATCGTCTGCCGTAACTGGCGGTGCAGATACGGCGAACTGGACCTGGTGGTCCGCGATGCGGGGGTAACCGCGTTCGTCGAGGTGAAAACCAGATCGGGGCTCGGCTACGGAACCCCGGCCGAGGCCGTCACCTACGACAAACGCCGGCGGATCCGCCGCCTGGCGCTGCTCTGGCTCACCGAACAGGACGGGCCGTGGCAGCGGATCCGGTTCGACGTGGTCGCGATCGTGCTCTCACGCAGCGCCGACCCCGTTATCGATCACCTCCGGGCGGTGTTCTGATGCCCCTCGGCCGGGCTTGCTCGATCGCGGTGCGTGGGATCGACGGGCAGGTCGTGGAGATCGAGGCCGATATCGGCCAGGGCCTGCCGTCGGTGCATCTGGTCGGTCTGCCGGATACCTCGCTGCAGGAATCCCGGGACCGGGTCCGAGCGGCCGTAGCCAATACCGGCGAGAAATGGCCGGATGGCCGGGTGATCCTGGCGCTGTCGCCGGCGACGCTGCCCAAGGTCGGCTCCGTCTACGATCTCGCGCTGGCGGCCGCAGTACTCGACGCCGCCGATATCGTGCCCTCGGAGCGGCTCGCGGGCACAGTGCTGCTGGGTGAACTCGCGCTCGACGGGCGGTTGCGCCGGGTACGCGGAATCCTGCCCGCAGTACTGGCGGCCCGCCGGGCGGGTCGGAAGACCGTAGTGGTCCCGGAGGAAGCCTTGCCGGAAGCGGGCCTGGTCGCCGGGGTCCGGGTGCTGGGTGCGCCCAATCTGCGCGCCGCGATCGATTGGTTGCGTGGAGACGGAGGTCTCGAGGAATCCTCGGGGACCCTCCTGACGCCACTGCCCGCCCCGACGGGGGACCTCCGCGATGTCGCCGGACAACACGAGGCCCGCTGGGCGCTCGAGGTCGCTGCCGCCGGCGGACATCACCTGCTGCTCACCGGAGCGCCCGGTATCGGGAAGACCATGCTGGCGCAGCGGCTGCCCGGGGTGCTGCCGCCCCTGTCGGAGAACGAAGCGCTCGAGGTCACCGCCATCCATTCGGTGGCAGGCACTCTCTCGGACGAACAACCGCTGATCACCGTCCCGCCCTTCGTCGCGCCGCACCATTCGACCTCGGTGAGCGCCATGGTGGGTGGTGGCTCGGGGCAGGCGCGGCCCGGCGCGGTCAGCCGGGCCCACAGGGGCGTGCTGTTCCTGGACGAATGTGCCGAGATCGGCGCCAAAGTGCTCGAGGCGATGCGAACTCCGCTGGAGGAGGGTGAGGTGCGGATCGCGCGTCGCGACGGAGTGGCGCGGTACCCGGCACGATTCCAGCTGATACTGGCCGCGAATCCGTGCCCCTGTGCCCCCGCCCGCGACGTCGACTGCATCTGCGCTCCGCTCGCTCGCCGCCGCTACCTGGGCAAGCTGTCCGGTCCGCTGATGGACCGCATCGATATCTGGCTGCAGATGCATCCGGTATCGGGTGCCGGTCTCGCGGCAGCGGAATCCGAAGACAGCGCGACCGTCCGTGGCCGGGTGATCGCCGCCCGGGCCGCCGCCGTCGCTCGATGGCATGACGACGGGTGGCGCACCAACGCAGAAGTTCCGGGGTATGCCTTGCGTCGGCGGTTTCCGTTGCCCGCCGAGGCGACGGCGCCGGTGGAAGCGGCGCTGCGGCTCGGCAGGATTTCGGCGCGTGGCGCCGACCGGGCGCTCCGGGTCGCGTGGACGGTCTGCGATCTGCGGGGCGCCGACAGGCCCACCGCGCACGATGTGATGCAAGCGCTCGACTTCCGGCAGCGGAGTCCCCGGTGAACGCCGCCGGTACCGGCTCGCCGCCGGTGCGGGTGGACGTGGGTGAGCGCGAGGAGCGGCAGCTGGCCTGGGCATACCTGTCCCGGGTGGTGCTGGGGCCGTGCCCGGCACTCACTGCGCTGATCGACTCGGTGGGGGTGCGGGAGGCGGCGCGGGCGGTGCGCGAACACGCGCTGCCGCAGGTTCTGCGTGACGCGACCGCGCGGCGGCGGGATGTCGACACGGCCGCACGGGATCTGGAGACGATCCATGCCCGTGGTGGTCGGCTGGTAACCCCGGATGACGCCGAATGGCCGGCCTGGCGACTGCTCGGGCTCGCCCAGCTGCTCCCGGGCCGCGACCCCGACGGTGCGGTACCGCTGGTGCTCTGGGTCCGTGGCGAACGGAATCTGAGCGAGTTCACCGAGCGCGCGCTGGCGGTGGTCGGAGCCCGATGCAGCACCGGATACGGCGATCGGATCGCCGGTGAGATCGCCGGGGAACTGGCGGCCCGCGGCTGGACCATCGTCTCGGGCGCGGCCTTCGGCATCGACGGCATCGCGCACCGGGCTGCTCTGACTGTCGGTGGGGCCACCATCGCAGTCCTGGCCTGCGGCGCCGACCGGCCCTATCCTGCCGGCCACGATCGCCTCATCGCCCGGATCGCCGAAGCCGGTCTGGTGGTGAGCGAATACCCGCCCGGTACGCCCGCCCGCAAACACCATTTCCTGGCCAGGAACCGGCTGATCGGCTCTCTTGCCGACGGTGTGCTGGTCGTCGAGGCGGGAATGCGCAGCGGGGCCCGTAACACCGTGAAATGGGCTCGCCGGATCGGGCGACCCGCGCTCGCCGTGCCGGGATCGGTGGATTCGGCAGCCTCCGCGGGCTGCCATCGGATGATCCGCGATGGGGAAGCGGTGCTCGTCACCGGTACGGCGGACGTACTGGCCGAAGTCGCACCCCTGCATCTGCCGTGCACCGCCGGGTCCGAGTCGTCCGGAGACGGTCGTCCCAGCGGTGTCGCAGCACAGATCCTTGCGGCCCTTCCCGACACCGGTGGTAGGTGGCCGCACGAGATTGCCGCCGCGACCGGAATGGAGTCGGCGGAGGTACGGGCCGCCCTCGTAGCACTCGATCTTGCGGGAGTGGCCGCCCGTAGCGACGCGGGCTGGTTCCGATCGGACCGGGCGGAGAAAGGAGGAGAATGAACCCGGAAGTCACCCGGTACTGCGCCGCTGACCCGAATCGTCGCCGGAACAGGGGCTCCGAACTCGGACAGGGGTTGCCCAGGTGGGACCGCTGATCGGAAGCACGCCCCGCGGGCCGCGTCCGTGGGGATGCGGGGCGCGCGAGGATATCGGCGCGTGGGCTTGCGCTTCGGGGGCGCGGGGGTAACGGTAAGACGGTGCGCGAGTTGCCCGAGGATCTCGAAGCCCTACTGACCGAATACGGGCGACATCTGCTGCTCGGTCGTAACCGGTCGGCGCATACGGTGCGCGCCTACCTCGGTGATGTCCGATCGCTGCTGGGGCATCTGGTCGACTGTGCCGCCGATGCCTCGGTGCGGGAGCTGGATCTGCCGGCCATGCGATCGTGGCTGGCGGCGCACGCGGATCGCGGCGCCGCCCGCACCAGTATGGCGCGGCGGGCCTCGGCCGCCCGGGCGTTCACCGCGTGGCTCACCCGGACCGGCCGGCTGGCCGTGGACCCCGGCCTCCGGCTCGCGGCGCCGAAAGCCCATCGCAGCCTGCCCGCCGTTCTCGGACAGGAGCAGGCGGGGCGCGTGATGAATGCTGCCGAATCGGGTGCCGAGCAACACGATCCGATGGCGCTGCGGGACCGGCTCATCGTGGAGTTGTTGTACGCCACCGGGATCCGGGTCGGTGAACTGTGCGGGCTCGATATCGACGATATCGACCGAGAGCGGCGGTTGGTGCGTGTTCTGGGCAAAGGCAACCGGGAGCGCTCCACACCGTTCGGAGGCCCCGCCGACCACGCCCTCGGCGAATGGTTGCGCTACGGAAGGCCTCCGCTGGCCGCACCGGATTCCGGTCGCGCACTTCTGCTGGGCCGCCGCGGTCGCCGACTCGACCAACGGCAGGCTCGAACGGTGGTGCACGCGGTGGTCTCCGCGGTTCCGGGCACCGCCGATCTGGGCCCCCACGGTCTCCGGCACACCGCGGCCACTCATCTCCTCGAAGGCGGCGCCGATCTGCGAGTCGTCCAAGAGCTTCTCGGGCACGCCAGCCTCGCCACCACGCAGCTGTATACCCATGTCTCCATCGACCGGCTGCGAAAGGTTCATGACCAGGCCCACCCCCGGGCCTGAATATCCAGAGTGCCGTGACCGTCTCACCACAACCGCGGGGTGCAGTCGACGGCGTACTGATCGCAACCATTCAGGAACCGGGAAGGTGTTCTCGGACGAATACTCGGCGGCAGCGTGCCCTCGATGACCCCGGACCCGGTTCACGGCCCCGTCGAGGAATGGGCGCCGGGTGGCTCGATCCGCGCAGTCCGTCAGGTGCCCGCGTGGATGCCCCTGATATCCCCAGCCGACTCGTGCGTGCGTGCAGTGCCCTCGCTCGATACGTCACGGTGCCGGGAGCCGCACCCGCAGAGATACGAACGGATCACGTGATACGCAATGACCGGAGGCGGTCGTTGGACGCGTCGTAGCACGGCGCTTACGCTGTCCTGCGGAGCCGTCCAACTGCGGCCGACCGGTACAGCGGGAGGTGAGCGTGCAGAACACTATCAGCGCGATCGCCGGATGAGTCCGGCTCGCGAGGAAACCGGGGGCCCGGCAGTCGACTACAGGTTCACGCTCGCCAACGAACGCACATTCCTGTCCTGGATCCGCACGGCGCTCGGTCTGCTGGCCGGCGGGGTGGCGGTGCACGCGGTCGTGCAAGAGCAGTGGAGTACCGATTTCCGCACCGCGCTGGCCGTGAGTTGCCTGGCGCTTTCGCTGGTCGTCGCGGTCGGTGCGTATCTGCATTGGAGGCGGATCCGGGTAGCGATGGATCAGGGGCGGCCACTGCCGGGCACAGTGCTGGTACCGGTGCTGTCCGCCGGGACAGCCTTCGTGGCGGTGCTCGCCTGCATAGCCGTACTTCTGCACTGAGGACAGCGCCGTGACGAATTCGATCGAGATCCGGCTGGCCGCGGAACGAACAGCGTTGTCCTGGCGGCGTACCTGTCTGGGATGCGTGGCGGTCGCCCTTCTGCTCCTACGCACAGTTTTCGAGGAGGGGTGGGATCCGGCCGCGCTCTTGCCCGGCGTTGCCTGTCTGGTCCTGCTGTTCGTCGCCGCATCGGGATACCGGCGTAATCGCCGTCTTCATCTCGGAGCCGCTGGTTCGGCGGTGGTGACGATCCGATCGGTGGCCGCCGCAGTGACGATCGTGGGGCTGGTCGTCGCCGGATATGTGATGGTGCACCCCGGACCGCCGGGGTGAAAAGATGACGGTGGACAGTCTCCGGCCTCGACGCATAGGTTGCCACCATGACGACCGGAGAGCCTGGAACAGCAGGTGGGTCCTTACTGCGTGTCCAGCTCCGCTCAGCGCTCACCGGCGCGATGAAGGCCCGCGACCGACAGACGGTTTCGGTGCTCCGCGCCGTGCTCGCCGCCATCGACAACGCGGAAGCGGTCGATATCGGCGATCACCGCGGCGGCGCAGTGGAGGCAGCCCCGATCGGACCGGGTTCGGCCGAGGTGGAGCGCCGCGACCTCGATGAGAATGCGATCGCCGAGATCGTGCGCGCCGAGATCGCCGACCGTGTGTCCGCCGCTTCCGGCTACGAGGCCGCGGGCTGTTCCGACCGGGCCGCGGTCTTGCGCGCCGAAGCCGCCACTCTCGCGTCGTTCGTCTGACGGTTCGGGCGAGACTCTCAGTTGCCGCCCGGCCGGTCCGGTTCCACCGGTTTCAGCCTGATCGGGGTTCTGCGGAGCAGACCGAGTGGGTCGAGGTATTCCCGGGATGCGTGCGCGGTGCTCTCCCGGCGCAGACCCCAATGCAGACAGGCCGGTGCGGCGCATCCCCCATGACCGGCGGCCAGTTCGCCGATCCGAGTGTCGCGGGTGACCCGTCTGCCCACCCGCACCTCGCCCTCGACCGGTTCGTATGTGGTTCGCAAACCACCCGCGTGAAGTATCGCCACCACTGGTTTTCCGGCCACCTTCCCAGCGAAGACCACGGTCCCAGGACCGGCCGCGTAGACCGCCTGCCCACGGGTACCGGCAAGGTCCACGCCGCGATGGCCCGGCAGCCAGTCCTGCTCGGGTGGATCGAACGGCCGCCCGACCACCGGATGTGGACGCAACGGCCAGTCGAACCGGGTATCCGGGCCGGCCGCCGCGAACCCTGGAGAGATCAGTGCGGTGGCCGACAGAACCGCCGCTGTCGCGAGGCGAACCGACCCGAAGGCCGGGTGGTTCCCCGCTGTCTGGCCGGCTCGCTGGTGGCGATTACGGCTCGCTCTCCACCGATCCGGGCGCCGGGCGGGTACCACACCGAACGGTCGGGAATCCGGGTCATCGCGCACGGCCGGGGCACGGACACGGTGGTATGGGCCGCGGCGCGAGCCGCATGAGCTCGCGCACCAGATTCCGCAGCAGTGGGATCTCCCGGCACAGCGGCCCCGACCCGGTCACCGAACCCGAATTCGAGCCGGTCCCGCAACCACCTCCCCGGCTCGACCCGGTCGGTGAACCGACCACCACATCGGTCGAAGAGGATTCGCCGGCGGTCGCGGTTGTGCCGCTGTCCGGCGGACCGGATGAGGCCTCGACCGAAGGGACAGCCGGATCGGCCACGGCTGTATCCGGTGTACTCACGCCGGCGATTGCGCCGGTCGTCGATTTCGGGCCGGGCACGCGGTCGAGAGATGATCCGCTTACGGCCGATTCGGCGTGGGCCGTGCGGGCACGGGCCGGGACAGAGATCGCGCGGGCCGCCCGGCCGATCTCCGATCCGGAGTGTGCTGCCCACGCGGCGGATTCCCCGGTAGAGGCGGCAGCTGTGCTCCCCGGACCGAGCGGGATAGCGATGAGCGCCGTGGTCAGCGCCGTTCCGATCAACGTATCCAGTCTCCGTCGCGCCACCGCTGCGCCCTGGCGGCCTGCCCGGCGCTGAAGGCCGGTTCCGGAAACCCGGCGGTTGTCCACTTCGGGCCGCCGAATCGGATTCCTCCCCGGGGAACGCCGGAGGTGCCGGTCGGGCGCGTGTCGTACCGGCGTCGTCCCGGGAAATGCTGGCCGGCCGGGTTGTACGGCGGGAAATCGGGTCGGGCGTGCCGGGGTGGTTCGCTGCGAGCACCGGGCCGGTCCTGGATCCGGCGAACCCGGCGCACGGTCGCTCCGAGGGCACGCGTCCACCCGGTTGGTCATCCGGCGCTCGTATCGCCTTGCTCGCCGTTCCAGGTCGCTCGGCCCCGCAGGGTAGGAAGGAGCGGACACCGCGCGCTCCGCGGACCGAGCCGTGGATACGGCTCGGTGCCGGCCCGTCGACCGCTCCCCGGTCGGATGAGCGGAGTGCCCGGGTGAGATGGTCGCCGATGCAGCGTCCGCGTTGCCCGCCCGGCCGGTGCAGCGCCGGGCACCACGACCGCGATAGATATCGCGCCGTCCGGTTGGTTGCTCGGTGGTTCGCCGCGGCCATACCGGCAGGGGACGGGTCGGGTGCTCGCCCGTATCCGGTGTCCGCTCGCGGCGCGCGATATGGGGCCAGCTCCGTGGCGCGGGTGGGAGATCCAGGTCCGCCGCGGTCGCCGCATCGGCGCCGGTGATAGTGGTTTCGCAGGTCATATGCTCAGCCTGCCCGCGGCGGGACCGGCCCGGAACCCGCAATTCCGCTACCTGTGGACAACTCGCCCGCTGTGAATAATGAATGTTTCATTCGTGCCCTCGGATGACCGCCCCGCAGGTGATCCGACCGGGCGATTTCCAGTTCGCGCAGCCCACGCCGTAAACTGGCCGAGCGGTCCGTGTTCGCACCGACCGACTTCGCGCACCACCGTGCTTGTTCATACGGCGCTGCCCCACCGAACTCCTGTCGGAGCCGGTGAAGGTCAGCGCAATTCCGGAACAGGGGAATGTCTCGGCTGGTCCCGATCCACGGATCGGGTCCGAGCGTTCTGTGGTGCCAGGGCAGCAGGCCGCCGGCCCGCTGCGTCAACCGGCAACGAAAGAGAGATACGGGAGCTATGGCTGTCGTAACAATGAAGCAGCTGCTCGACAGCGGCGCGCATTTCGGGCACCAGACCCGTCGCTGGAACCCGAAGATGAAGCGGTTCATCTTCACCGACCGCAACGGCATCTACATCATCGATCTGCAGCAGACGCTGACCTACATCGATAAGGCCTACGAATTCGTCAAGGAGACCGTCGCGCACGGCGGCACCGTCCTTTTCGTCGGCACCAAGAAGCAGGCGCAGGAGTCCATCGCGGCCGAGGCCACCCGGGTCGGTATGCCGTATGTGAACCAGCGCTGGCTGGGTGGCATGCTCACCAACTTCTCCACCGTTCACAAGCGTCTGCAGCGCCTCAAGGAACTCGAGGCCATGGAGCAGACCGGTGGTTTCGAGGGTCGCACCAAGAAGGAAATTCTCATGCTCACGCGTGAGATGAACAAACTGGACCGCACCCTCGGTGGTATCCGGGATATGCAGAAGGTGCCGTCGGCCATCTGGGTCGTCGACACCAACAAGGAGCACATCGCCGTCGGCGAGGCGCGCAAGCTGAACATCCCGGTCATCGCGATCCTGGACACCAACTGCGATCCCGACCTGGTCGACTACCCGATCCCGGGTAACGACGACGCGATCCGCTCGGCCGCGCTGCTCACCAAGGTCGTCGCGTCCGCGGTGGCCGAGGGCGTGCAGGCCCGGGCCGGCCGTTCCGGCGGCGACGACAAGCCCGAGGCGACCGCTGCGGAACCGCTGCCGGAGTGGGAGCAGGAACTGCTGGCTCAGGCCGCCCCGAGCACCGAGGCCCCGGCCGAAACGCCGGCAGAGGCCCCGGCCGAAACGCCCGCCGAGGCCTCTGCTGAGGCTCCTGCGGAGACCCCGGCCGACGCCTGAGTCGCGTAACCTCGCGTTCGGCGGGCGCTCACCGGCTACTGCCGTGGTGGGCGCCGCCGAACCGAACTTCCCACAGTGGTGGTCACGGCTCGCCGAGCCGTGACCACCACTGCCCGGTACCAGACTTTCTCGAAGGAGGCTCGCCCCCGATGGCGAACTACACCGCCGCTGACGTGAAGCGGCTGCGGGAGCTCACCGGCTCCGGAATGATGGATTGTAAGAACGCACTGGTCGAGACCGGCGGCGATTTCGACAAGGCCGTGGAGCTGCTGCGCATCAAGGGCGCCAAGGATGTCGGCAAGCGGGCCGAGCGCACCACCGCCGAGGGCCTGGTCATCGCCAAAGACGGCGTGATGGTCGAGATCAACTCCGAGACCGACTTCGTCGCCAAGAACGCGGAGTTCCAGGAGCTGGCCGACAAGATCGTCGCCGCCGCCGCGGTCGCCAAGCCGGCCGATGTGGACGCGCTCAAGGTCGTGGCCCTTGACGGTCAGACCGTCGATGAGGCGCTGCAGGCGCTGGCCGCCAAGATCGGCGAGAAGCTGGAACTGCGTCGCGTCGTCTCCCTGGACGGTCCGGTCGCCACCTATCTGCACAAGCGTGCGTCGGATCTGCCGCCGGCCGTCGGTGTGCTGGTCGAGTACACCGGTTCCGGTGACGCGGCCGCCGAAGCCGCTCGTGCCGCCGCCATGCAGGTCGCCGCGCTCAAGGCCAAGTACGTCACCCGCGACGAGGTTCCCGCCGATATCGTCGAGAACGAGCGTCGTATCGCCGAGCAGACCGCCCGCGAAGAAGGTAAGCCCGAGGGCGCTCTCCCGAAGATCACCGAGGGCCGCGTCAACGGTTTCTTCAAGGACGTCGTCCTGCTGGAGCAGCCGTCGGTCACCGACAACAAGAAAACAGTGAAGGCGCTGCTGGACGAAGCCGGTGTCACCATCACCGCATTCGCCCGCTTCGAGGTCGGACAGGCCTGATCCGATCCTCGGCTCAGAAGGAAACCCCCGCCGCGTCCACCGCGACGGGGGTTTCGTTCTGAGATCGGCTGTGAACTCGTCCCGCGATGGGACCTAGTACAGGGGCGCGCGGCGGAGTAGGGCAGGATAGAGGCCGCTTTCTGTTGGTGCCGAAACCGGCGTGCCACCTTCGCGCCCGGACCCGGTCGGCGAAGGCGACGGACGGTATCCGGACCCCGGCGACCACCGCGCGTTCGCCATCACCACGAGCACGATCACCGAAGAACACACCGATTGCCGAAGGAGACGCCAACCGATGACACACCCGGGGACCGACCGCCCAGGATATCGCCGGGTACTGCTGAAACTCGGCGGTGAGATGTTCGGTGGCGGTGCGGTGGGTCTGGATCCCGACGTGGTGGAGACCGTGGCGGAGCAGATCGCCGAGATCGTCGGTTCCGGAGTGCAGGTCGCGGTGGTGATCGGCGGCGGGAACTTCTTCCGCGGCGCCGAACTCGAGGAACGCGGCATGGAACGCGCCCGATCCGACTATATGGGCATGCTCGGGACCGTGATGAACAGCCTGGCGCTCCAGGATTTCCTGCAGCAGCAGGGTGTGGACACCAGGGTGCAGACCGCCATCACCATGGGGCAGGTGGCTGAGCCGTATCTGCCGCTGCGTGCCAAGCGGCACCTGGAAAAAGGTCGCGTTGTGATCTTCGGTGCCGGGATGGGTATGCCGTACTTCTCGACCGATACCACGGCGGCTCAGCGGGCGCTGGAGATCGGCGCCGAGGTGGTGCTCATGGCCAAGGCGGTCGACGGTGTGTTCAACGCTGATCCGCGGCTGGATCCCGATGCCACCATGTACCACGAGATCACGCACAAGGAAGTGATCGAACGCGATCTGAAGGTCGCCGACGCGACGGCGTTCAGTTTGTGTATGGACAACCAGATGCCGATGCTGGTGTTCAATTTGTTGACCAAGGGCAATATCGCCCGAGCGGTGGCCGGTGAGAAGATCGGCACATTGGTTCGATCCTGATACCGCGGGCCCGCGGGTCATGACGATGACGACGCAGTGGAGGAAACGGTCGTGATTGAAGAAGCGCTCTTCGACGCCGAGGAGAAGATGGAGAAGGCCGTCTCGGTGGCGAAGGACGATCTCGGCAGAATCCGTACCGGGCGCGCGAATCCGGGCATGTTCTCCCGGGTCGTGGTCGACTACTACGGATCGCCGACCCCGATCACCCAGATGTCGAGTATCACCGTGCCGGAACCGCGGATGGTGGTGGTCAAACCCTATGAACAGGCGCAGCTGGGTCCGATCGAAACCGCGATCCGTAACTCCGACCTCGGTGTGAACCCGACCAACAACGGTGACATCCTGCGGATCAGTATTCCGCAGCTCACCGAGGAACGGCGCCGGGAACTGGCCAAACAGGCCAAGCAGAAGGGCGAGGACGCCAAGGTCGCGATCCGCAACGTGCGCCGTAAGTCCATGGAAGAGCTCGGTCGGATCCAGAAGGACGGCGAAGCCGGCGAGGACGAGGTCGGGCGCGCCGAGAAGGAACTGGACAAGACCACCGCCAAATATGTCGGCCAGATCGACGAACTGGTGAAGCACAAGGAATCCGAACTGCTAGAGGTCTGAGCGAGGAGACGGGCCTATCGGCCCGCCGGATTCGCGGTGGTACCTTGCGCAGGCGTGCCGGGCGCGCGCCCGGCGCACAGGATCGTCCGAGAGCGGCGCGAGCGGTAGGTGTCGCGCGGAACGCGGTGTCCGTAGTGAGCGGGCATCGGATCGGCGGTCGACCCGGCACCCTGGCCGGTGGACTGCCGCACAATGGGAACAGCGGAGCGAGCGACGCCCGCTTCGGGTGGGAACGAACGGAACGACGACGAGTTGAGCGACGGGACAATCGTGGCCGAGAAAGCCGCCGCGACCGGTGCGGCCCGACCGCAGCCGCCGGCCGAGGGCATATCCGAACCGACACCGGCATCGACCGGCGCGTCTGCGGGCGCCGAGCCCAGGCGCTCACGCGCGGGCCGGAACTTACCCGCGGCCCTGGCGGTCGGACTGACGCTCGGGATGTTGTGCATCGCCGTCCTGATCTTCGTACCGAAGGTGTTCATCGGCGTCGCGGGCGTCGCGATCGGTATCGCCACCTGGGAGGTCGCCAAGCGGCTGCGTGAAGCCGATGTGCTGGTACCCCGTACCCCGTTGATCGTCGGTGGTCAGGCGGTGTTCTGGCTGGGCTGGCCGCTCGGCCCGGGCGGTGTCACCGGTGCGTTCGCGGCGACGGCGCTGGTCTGCATGGTGTGGCGGTTGTTCGACCACGGCCTGAGTACTGCCCCGCGCAATTTCTTGCGCGATACCGCCATCACCGTGTTCACCCTGGCCTGGATTCCACTGCTCGCGTCGTTCGCGGTCCTGCTCCTGCTGGAAGAACCCGACGGCAATCTACGGGTGCTCACCTTCATGATCCTGGTGGTGTGTTCGGACGTCGGCGGCTATGTCGCCGGAGTGCTGTTCGGCCGTCATCCGATGGTGCCCTCGATCAGCCCGAAGAAATCCTGGGAGGGCTTCGGGGGTTCGCTGGTTTTCGCGATCATCGGCGGGTTGCTCACCGTCACGCTGCTGCTCGACGCCAATTCGATGATCGGCGTCGTCCTCGGGATCGGCCTGGTGGTGGTTGCTACCCTCGGTGACCTGGTCGAATCGCAGATCAAACGTGAGCTGGGCATCAAGGATATGGGCACCATGCTGCCCGGGCACGGCGGCATCATGGACCGGCTCGATTCGATGCTGCCCTCGGCCTTCGTGTCCTGGCTGGTGCTCAGCACCCTGATCTGAGGTCAGCCGCGGTGCGCGGCACGCCGCAGCTGGACGATGCGGACCCCGCCTACCAGGGCCATCACCAGTGCGCCGGCTATCACCGACAGCAGGATCGTCACCCCGAGCGGTAGCGAGAAGTTCCAGAACAGCATTTCGACGTCGGCGCTCTCGGAGTTCTGCAAGATGAAGATCAGCAGGACGATACCGAGCAGCGCCGCCACGATCAGTGCGATCCAGGCGTTGCCGACGCGGGACTTCTCCACCCCCTTGCGCCGCCGGGTCTTGCCCGTGGGCTTTCCGCCGGTGAGATCGGGTGCCGGTTCGTGCTCACCGGGTGCGCCCAGGGGTCCGGTGGACGGGGGATCCTTCGGCAGCGCGCGGGTCTCGGGTGTTCGGTCGTCAGAGGTCGCCATATGTCGATGATTGCCGACAGCTATCGGCTGCGCACGGATTTCGGGCCCGCCGGTCGGTATCGGTCCGGGGTCGCTCGCCCTGTGAGGCGGCTCGGCACGGATCACATTCACCGAGATGACACACTGGTAGAACTATGACCGTCTCCTTGCCCCTGGTTTTCGACGCGCCGCGCCGTGGTATGCCGCCCCGTCATCTGGCCGACCTCGACGCCGACGGCCTCCGGGCCGCGATGGCCGAGCTCGGCCTGCCGAAGTTCCGCGCCGATCAGGTCGCGCGGCAGTACTACGGGCGGCTGCAGGCCGATGCCGAGCAGATGACCGATCTCCCGGCCGCGGTCCGTGAGAAAGTGGCGGAGGCGCTGTTTCCGCCGCTGCTCACCCCGGTCCGGCAGATCGCCTGCGATGCCGGGGAGACTCGCAAGACGTTGTGGCGAGCCGGTGACGGGACTTTGCTGGAAAGCGTGCTGATGCGCTACCCCGACCGAGCCACGCTGTGCATTTCCAGTCAGGCCGGCTGCGGCATGGCCTGCCCGTTCTGCGCGACCGGGCAGGGCGGACTCAACCGCAACCTCTCCACCGCCGAGATCGTCGACCAGGTCCGCTCCGCCGCGGCCGATCTGCGCGACGGTGCTGTCTCCGGCGGTCCCGGGCGCCTGTCGAATATCGTGTTCATGGGGATGGGTGAGCCGCTGGCGAACTACAAACGGGTGGTGAACGCGGTACGCCGCATCACCGCGCCCGCTCCGGACGGTCTCGGGATCTCCCAGCGCAATGTGGTGGTCTCGACCGTGGGCTTGGCTCCCGCGATCCGCAAACTCGCCGACGAGGATCTCTCGGTGACTCTGGCGGTGTCCCTGCACACCCCCGACGACGAACTCCGGGACACCCTGGTCCCGGTGAACAACCGCTGGCCGGTGGCCGAGGTCCTCGATGCCGCCCGGTACTACGCCGACAAGTCCGGCCGCCGGGTATCCATCGAGTACGCGCTGATCCGGGATATCAACGACCAGCCGTGGCGTGCGGAAATGCTGGGCCAGAAGCTGCACAAGGCGCTCGGCTCCCGGGTCCACGTCAATGTCATCCCACTCAACCCGACTCCCGGCAGCAAATGGGATGCCAGCCCGAAGCCGGTGGAGCGGGAATTCGTCCGCCGCGTCGAGGCCCAGGGGGTTCCGTGTACGGTCCGCGATACCCGCGGCCAGGAGATCGCCGCGGCCTGCGGTCAACTGGCGGCAGAGGGCTGAGTGGCCTGCGCGGTCACGATCCCGTTCGACGCGCTGGAACTGCCCTGGTATCACCGAGTCCGGCAGATACGAGCGGACTGGTGTGAGGAGCAATTGCGTGGGTGAGCGAGTCGTTGCGGTCGTCGGCGGCGGAATCGTGGGGCTGGCGATCGGGCGGGAGCTCGCCCGGCGGCGTCCCGATGACCGGATCGTGGTGCTGGAGAAGGAAGATCGCGTAGCCGCGCACCAGACCGGCCACAACTCCGGGGTGGTTCACGCCGGGATCTACTACCAGCCGGGAAGTTTGAAGGCCGTGCTGTGCGCGCGGGGCCGGTCGCTGCTGCGGGACTACTGCGTCGAACGTGACCTGCCCTACGACGAATGCGGCAAACTCGTGATCGCAGTGGACGCCGACGAGGTGCCCCGCCTCGAAGCCCTGCAGGCGCGTGCAGGTGACAATGCGGTCCCCGGACTGCGGCGCGTGGACCGGGCCGAGATCGGCGAGATCGAGCCGTTCGCCGAAGGGATCACCGCGCTGTATTCGCCGTACACCGCTATCACCGATTTCGGCCGGGTCGCGGAATCCTTCGCCGCGGATCTTGTGGATTCCGGTGGGGAGGTGCGCTTGTCGTCGCGGGTGGACGGAATCGTCCGGACGGTGTCGGGAATCGATCTCGCCCTGGGCGAAGAGGTCCTGCGCGCGGACCGGGTGGTCATCTGCGCGGGCCTGCACGCCGATACCGTCGCCGGCCTGGCCGGTGCCGATCCAGCGCCACGTATCGTGCCGTTCCGCGGCGAGTACATGAATGTGGTTGCCGCGAAAGCGGATATGGTGCGCGGACTGGTCTATCCGGTACCGGACCCGCGGTACCCGTTCCTGGGGGTGCATTTCACGAGGCGGGTGTCCGGAGCAGTGGAGATCGGCCCCAATGCGGTACTCGCTTTCGCCCGGGAAGGCTATCGGCGCGGCGACTTCTCGCTACGCGACCTGGCGGGCACGGTGCGCTGGCCCGGGTTCCGCCGGATGGCGCGGCAGCACTGGCGCACCGGGATCGGGGAGATGTACGGCTCGCTGTCGACGACCGCGTATATGCGCAGAGCGCAGCGCTATATTCCGGCCATCGGTGCCGCGGATGTGGTGCGCGGTGGTTCCGGGGTCCGTGCTCAAGCCCTCGACTCGGACGGCAGCCTGGTCGACGATTTCCGGATCGACCGGCTCGGGCCGGTCACGGCGGTCCGTAATGCCCCGTCGCCCGCGGCGACTTCTTCGCTCGCCATCGCCGAATACATCGTGAACGTCCTCGGCAAGGACACCACAGCGCGCTGACGGCTCAGATCAACGATAGAGGCCGAGCGGGTCAGGGAAACAGGTTGATCGGGTTGATGATGTCGGCGGCCAGGGTGAGCAGCATGTACGCTCCGCCGATCACGACCGCGACGTAGGTGAGCGGTAGCAGTTTCAGGTAGTCGACCGGTGCGCCCGGGGCCAGACCTTTCCAGCCGCGGAAGGTGTTGCGGAGTTTCTCGTACAGGACCACCGCGATATGCCCGCCGTCCAGCGGCAGCAGGGGCAGGATGTTGAACGCGCCGAGGAAGAAGTTCAGGCTGGCCAGGACCAGGATGAACATATTCCAGTAGCCGCGCTCCGCGGTCTCACCGCCGATTTTGCTGGCGCCGTACACGCTGACCGGGGTATCCGCGTCGCGCTCGCCCCCGGTCACCGCGTCCCACAACGATGCGACCTTCGCAGGCATCTGGGCCAGGGATTGGAAGGTACGGACGAACATCTCGCCGGTGAATGCCGCCGAGGCGGGAATCGCGGCGAGAACGCCGTACTGGACCGGCTCGTAGAACTCCTGGCCGACGCCGACGACGCTCACTTCCCGGCCCGGGCCGCCGTCACGGGGGTAGCGCATGGTCTGTTCGGGAACGACCTCGATATCCATCGACCGACCGTCCCGGTCGACGGTGTAGGTGAACGGGCCGTTCTGCTGCTGGGTCAGCGTCTGGAACTCGGTCCAGCTGTCTACCTCTTCGCCGTTGATCGCGGTCACCACATCGCCGCGCTGGAGGCCTGCCCGCTGGGCCGGACCGGGACCGGTGCAGGTGCCCAGGGTCCGGTCGGGGTTCTGCGGCGCGGCGCAGCTCATATCGCCGATGGTGGTCTCGGGTGGCTGGTTCAGGTTGGGCAGACCCCAGCCGACCGCCAGGACGACGATCAGGAGGAAACCGAGCAGGAAGTTCATCCCGATCCCACCCGACATCACGACGAGGCGTTTCCAGGTGGCCTGCCGGTACATGGCGCGTTCGACTTCCTCGGGTTCGAGTTCGTCGAGCGCCGTCATCCCGGCGATATCGCAGAACCCACCGAGCGGGAGCCATTTCACGCCGTATTCGGTTTCGCCGCGCCGGAACGAGAACATCTTCGGACCGAATCCGATGAAATACCGGCGCACTTTCATACCGGTGGCCTGCGCGGTCCACATATGCCCGCATTCGTGCAGCGCGATCGAAATCGTGATGCCGAGGGCGAACAGCACGAACCCCAACACGAACAGCATGTGGTCTACAGCCCTCCTGCGGTGCGCAGATCATTACTCCCGGCCCGCACGGAGACCGGAGCGGCCGCGAGCACGTGTCCACAGTAACCGCCCGCGTGCCGTGACTCGACAATCCGCGATACCGGTTACCGCTGTACGAGGATACGGGCCCGGTCGCGGGCCCATTCGTCGGCAGCGAGTACTTCGGCGAGTTCGGTGGGTTCGGCGCGCCACTGACCGGCATCGCGAACGGCCTGCTGCACGGTACGCACGATTTCCGGAAACCGGATCCGGCCGTCGAGGAATGCCTGTACCGCAACCTCGTTGGCGGCGTTGTACACGGCGGTGACGCAACCGCCGGCGGTACCGGCCTCGCGGGCCAGTTCCACAGCTGGGAAGACCTCGTCGTCCACCGGTTCGAAGGTCCAGGTGGCGGCGGTGCCGAAATCACACGGGGTGGCGGCCCCGGGGACCCGGTCCGGCCACCCCAGTGCCAGCGCGATCGGCAGCTTCATATCGGGTGGGCTGGCCTGGGCGAGGGTGGAGCCGTCGGTGAAGGTGACCATGGAGTGCACGATCGACTGCGGATGCACGGTGACCTCGATGCGGTCGTAGGGAATGCCGAACAGCAGATGCGTTTCGATCAGTTCCAGCCCCTTGTTGACCAGTGAGGCCGAATTGAGGGTGTTCATCGGGCCCATGGACCAGGTCGGGTGCGTTTTCGCCTCGGCCGGATTCACCCCGTCCAGCATCTCGGCGGACCAGCCGCGGAACGGCCCGCCGGAGGCGGTGAGCACGAGTTTGCCGACCTCGTCGGCCCGGCCGCCGCGCAGGCACTGTGCCAGTGCCGAATGTTCCGAATCCACCGGGACGAGCTGGCCGGGACGGGCGGCCCGGGTGACCAGTGATCCGCCGGCGACCAGCGATTCCTTGTTCGCCAGCGCCAGAGTCGCGCCTGTTTCCAGCGCGGCCAGGGTCGGCTCCAGGCCCAGCGATCCGACCAGCGCGTTCAGCACGATATCGGCCTCGGTGCGCCGGACCAGTTCGGTCACCGCTTCCGCGCCGGTGAACGGGACTCCCAGCTCGGCTCCCGCGACCGGATCCGCCACCGCGACCGCGGTGGTACCGGTGGCGGCCATCTGCGCGGCGAGCAATTCGGTGTTCCCGCCACCCGCGGCGAGGCCGACGACTTCGAATCTGTCCGGGTTGGCGGCGATCACCTCGAGCGCCTGGGTGCCGATGGACCCGGTGCTGCCGAGCAGGAGGACTCTGCGGAGATCTGACACCCGCCCATTGTCACCGACCGTGCCCCTGCTGGCTACGACGGGCGGTCGTATGCCACGATATCGGGCAGTATCCGTTCTCTCGAGGAGGAGCGATCGTGGCCGCCACGGAAGTCGAAACCACCAGCGACAAAGTTGTCACCAAGGTGGACCCCGCAGAGGTTCCGTCGGCGGCCTGGGGCTGGAGTGGAGAATCCCGCAGGACGTTCCAGGTGGCCGCGGTCGTGGTGATCATCATCCTGCTGGGCATGCTCTGGGGAAACCACGACGGCAAGGTCGAGGATCTCTACCTGATCGGCTTCGCCGCGGCGTTGGCCGGTCTCGTCATCCGGGACGTGCTGTTACGTCGGAAACCCCGGTAACCGGGGGTCTCCGAAGGCTGCGGTACCGCGCGGCGAACCGCCGGTTACGGCACGGTGACGCGCCGGTGCCGGTTGTGACTGTTGCCGATCTCTCGACGGCGCCCGGTCGGGGCGGGACTAGACTCGGCACCGACCGCCGGACCAGTACGAAAGTAGGCAGCCGAAAGTGACCAGCACAATCGGATTGGGGATGCCGACCGCACCGGTCGCGGTGCTCGCACCGCGGCGCAAAACCCGTCAGTTGATGGTGGGTGGTGTCGGTGTGGGCAGCGACCACCCGATCTCGGTGCAGTCGATGACGACGACGAAAACGCACGATGTGAACGCGACCCTGCAGCAGATCGCGGAACTCACCGCGTCGGGCTGCGATATCGTGCGGGTGGCGTGCCCGCGGCAGGAAGATGCCGACGCGCTCCCTACGATCGCGAAGAAATCGCAGATCCCGGTGATCGCCGATATCCATTTCCAGCCGCGCTACATTTTCGCTGCCATCGATGCGGGTTGCGCGGCGGTGCGGGTGAACCCGGGCAATATCAAGGAATTCGACGGTCGGGTGAAAGAGGTCGCCAAGGCGGCCGGAGACGCCGGCATCCCGATCCGGATCGGAGTGAACGCCGGGTCTCTCGACAAGCGGATGATGGTCAAGTACGGCAAGGCGACCCCGGAGGCCCTGGTGGAGTCGGCGCTGTGGGAGGCGGGCCTCTTCGAGGAACACGGTTTCGGCGATATCAAGATCTCGGTCAAACACAACGACCCGGTGGTGATGGTCGAGGCGTACCGGCAGCTGGCCGCGCAGTGCGACTACCCGCTGCACCTCGGCGTCACCGAGGCGGGGCCGGCGTTCCAGGGCACCGTGAAATCCGCGGTCGCGTTCGGTGCGCTGCTCAGCGAAGGTATCGGCGACACCATCCGGGTGTCGTTGTCCGCGCCGCCGGCGGAGGAGGTGAAGGTCGGCGGGCAGATCCTGCAGTCGCTGAACCTGCGCCCCCGGAAACTCGAGATCGTGTCCTGCCCCTCGTGCGGGCGCGCGCAGGTCGATGTGTACACCCTCGCCGACGAGGTCAGCGCGGGTCTGGACGGCCTGGAGGTGCCGTTGCGGGTCGCGGTGATGGGATGTGTGGTGAACGGTCCGGGTGAAGCCCGGGAGGCCGATCTCGGCGTTGCCTCCGGAAACGGTAAGGGCCAGATCTTCGTCAAGGGCGAGGTCGTCAAAACGGTACCTGAGGCGCAGATAGTGGAAACCCTCATCGAGGAGGCCATGCGTATCGCCGAGGAGATGGGTGCGGACGCCGAGACCGGGCAACCGGTCGTCAACGTGGGCTGAGTGCCCCGCGCGCCCGGCCCGCCGACGCGGCGGGCCGGGCGGCGCTGTCCGGCTCGGATACACGCTTTCTGGATATACGTACCGTCCCGGCGCGGTTCATGGCAGGCTGTTGTAGGTGCGGAGTCTGCTGGAGCCGACCCGGCGTGCGAAATACGTTCCCGCGCGCCAGCTCGCCAAGCGGGACCTGGCGCCGGTTCTCCGGGTCCTCGACGACGATCCGGTGGCCACCTGTATGGTCGCCGCCCGGTTGCAGGAATACGGACTGGACAACCGGTGCGGTCAGGGTGAGCTGTGGAGTCACGGCGGGCCCTCGGAATCGCTGTGTTTTTCCGGGGTGAATCTCATTCCGCTACGCGGCGGACGCGACGCGCTACGCGCTTTTGCCGACCGCGCGATCCGCTGGCCGAGGATGTGCTCGTCGGTGGTCGGGCGGCAGGAACTGGCGCTGCCGTTGTGGGAGATGCTCGCCGATCATTGGGGTCCCGAACGTGAGATCCGGGGTGCGCAGCCGCTGCTGGCACTCACCGATTCCGCTAGCTCGGCCGTCGATAGCGAGGTTCGTCAGGTCCGCCCCGAGGAACTGGACCGGTATCTCGCGGCGGCGATCGCGATGTTCATCGAGGAGGTCGGCGTCGATCCGCGCGCCGGGGACGGCGGCCGCGGTTATCGGCGCCGGGTGGCCGGGCTGATCGAGGCCGGCCGGGCATGGGCACGGTTCGCCGACGGCGAGGTCGTGTTCAAGGCAGAAGTGGGCGCCCAATCCCGGCGTACCGGACAGATCCAGGGCGTCTGGGTGCATCCGGAATACCGGGGACAGGGCCTGGGGACGTCGGGCACGGCCGCGGTGGCCAACTCGGTGGTCGCCTCGGGCCGGACCGCCAGCCTGTACGTCAACGACTACAACGAGGTGGCCCGGCGCGCCTATCGGGCGGTCGGATTCCGGCAGATCGCGACCTTCGCTACGGTTCTGCTCGACTGATCCGGACCGGATCCGGTGTGCCGCAGGTGATCACCGGGTCGGGTCGCCTACCATCGGCTCCGATGGTGATCCGATCGGTGCTCGTGGTCGTGGTCACGGCGCTCGCGTTCGCCGTGACCGGTTGCGGTGCGGGCTCCTCCGGGCCGATCACCGCGGCGGACAGTTTCCTCGGCGCCTTCACCGCCCGCGATATCGAGACCGCCGCCGATTTGACCAACCGCCCCGAAAAGGCATTCGCCGCACTGACTTCGGCCTGGGACGAACTGGGCGCCGAAGAACTTCACGCGAATACCGGTGCGGCGCGGATCAGCGGCGATACCGCCACCGTCGACTACACCTACGAATGGCGGCTGACCGGCGGTCGGGGCTGGACCTATTCCGGGCAGTTGCCGATGGTGCGCAGCGGCGGTTCCTGGACCGTGCGCTGGAGCGGCGCGGCCGTCCATCCTCGGCTCGGTGACACCCAGGCCATGGCACTGTCGGTCCAGCCCGCACCGCGAGCCCGGGTGAACGAACAGTCCGGTAGCGATGTGCTGGTGCCGGGCACCGTCTCGCGGGTGACGTTCGACGCGGCCGACAGCGCTGATCCGCAAAGAGTGGCGGTGGCGTTGTCGCAGGCCCTGGTCGAGATCGACGAGCGGCTCACTCCGGAGCGCATTCTGGATTCCGCGCGCGCCGCCGACGGTGTGTACACAGTGATCGTGCTGAACGGAGTCGAGTTCGGCCGGGCCGGACCGCAGCTCATCGGGCTACCTGGAGTACGGGTGACCCAGGAGTGGGATATGGCTCCCACCGACCGGAAATTCGCTCCGGATCTGATGGCGCAGGTGCGGCAGACGGTGATCGCCGATGTCGACGGCAGGGCCGGCTGGCGGGTGGTGGTCCGTAACGCCAACGGCGCGGAGACCGGGGTGTTGCAGGAGGTGGCGGCGCAGCCGGCGCCGTCTTTCGCGCTGAGCGTGGACCGTCGCATTCAGAATGCCGCTCAGCGTGCGGTCGACGGGCGCCTGGAGCAGACCATGATGGTGGTGGTCGAACCGTCGACCGGCGGGATTCTGGCGGTTGCGCAGAACGCGGCGGCCGACCGGGACGGCCCTGTCGCCACCATCGGTCAGTACCCGCCCGGTTCGGTGTTCAAAACGGTGACCGCGGCCGCTGCGATGGCGGAGGGAATCGCGACGCCGGACACGGTGGTCTCGTGCCCGAGCGCGATCACCATCGGGGAGCGAATGATTCCGAACTACAACGGATTCTCGGTCGGCGACGTATCCATGACGACCGCGTACGCGCGGTCGTGTAACACTTCGTTCGCCAAGTTGGCCAGTAAATTGCCGGAATCCGCTCTGACCGATAGTGCGGCAGCTTTCGGTATCGGCCCGGATTACACCGTAGCGGGTCTGCCGACCTTTTCCGGGTCGGTACCCATGGCCGAGGACCGCACCCAGCGCACCGAGGACGGGATAGGTCAGGGGCGGGTCGTGGTGAGTCCGTTCGGTATGGCCCTCATGGCCGCGACCGTCGCCGCCGGATCGGTGCCGACCCCGTATCTGATCGCCGGGCGTGGAACGGCGGTCGACGGACAGCGGCCCGCCCTCGATCCGGATGTGGTGGCCGGGCTCCGGACGATGATGCGGCAGGTGGTCGTCTCCGGTACAGCGGAGCGGATCGCTGATCAGGGGGAGGTGTTCGGCAAGACCGGAGAAGCGGAAGTGGAGGGAGGTTCGCATTCCTGGTTCGTCGGTTACCGAGGTGATATCGCTTTCGCGACGCTGCTGGTCAGGGGCGGAAGTTCCGATAACGCGGTGGCCGTGACGCGGGATATGTTGGCTGCTCTGCCCCCGGGGTACTGATCCTGGCCGAACGACCGGTTACTGCCCGGCCGACTCGGTCCCCGATCGTGTCGCATACCGGTGGCCGATATCGGTGATGCGGGTATCTGTGGTTACCGAATCGCTGACTCGTGCGGGCGCGACGACCGATACCGTCCGATCGGTGACCGGTGCCGACGAGGCGGTGTCGGTACCGAGGATCTCGACGACTCCGGTCCCCCCGAGAATCAATCCGGCGGTGATGAAAGCAACTGCGGAACGCTTCATTTCCGGCTCCCTCCGATTCAGAGGTTCGACAGACGGCGAGCTCGGAGTGCCGCTGTGCGACCGGGCTCTGCGGAAGAGTTATCTGATGATTTGCTGCTCAGGCCAACCTAAGCCGGGAGTGCGCACCGAGACAAGATGGAAAGGTGGAGAAAATCGATGAGGAGCAAATCGTGACCCGGGTCACCGAAATCCGTGACCTACTCGTTATGCCCCATTCAGATTTTGTGCAGACTGGCCGCGAGATGATCCTGTAGAGGCAGACCCACGGCACCCATCTGCAGGGTGTAGTCGATAACTCCCGCGTGCATATGGATGGTGCGGCTGACTGCGGTCACCGACTTGGCCGTCGTGCTCAGACCGATCGCCGTCGACTCCAGCTCCAGCCGGATCTCGTCGTCGCCATGGGTGAGTTTCCCCTCGCAGATCTCGGTGATCCCGGTCGGGTGGGAAAGGATGAGCTCGACTCGGTCGGGGCCGGGGCAGCGCAGATAGCCGGTCTCCACGTGGAGCGGGCGGTTGTCGTCGGCATGCCGGGTACGCTGCCGGTAGGTCAGGAACGGTCGGCCCAGATGCCCGAACGTGATCTCCTCCAGATAACCGAAGGGCTCGATCGTGGGGTAATCACCCCGGCCCGAGCCGCGCCAAGTGCCGAGCAATCCGGCAAGCGGGGCGATAGCGGGATGCGGGGCGGGTGTCTGCGGTTCGGCCACGGCCCACAAGCGTAGACCCTCACCCGGTTTTCGGAGGTACCTGTACCTCTGCGCGTGCCGGGACGACGGCGCTACTTTTTGCGCCGCCGCCCGAACGGCCAGAAGGACCGGGTGCGTCGCCGGGGCAGGGCCGCGTAGACCATCGTCATCTCGGCGAATACCCCCGCCTCGCGTTCCCGGTCGGCACCGAAATCGTCGCGGCCCAGGATCTGCGTGATCGACCCGGGCGCGATCGTGGCGAGCGCGTCGAGCAGGGAGGCGTTGAGCGCCCCGAGCGAGATCCGGGTGGTATCCGGATCCTCGGCGCCCGGGCCGCCGTGGCCCAGCAGCATATGACCGATCGCGTGCAACACGATGTGGTCGGCATTGCGGCCCGAGGCCGAGGCGTCGAAGACGATGATGTCGTCGTTCTTGCGGGCGATCCAGAGACCGTTGCCGTTGCATCCCAGATCGGCCAGCGCCGACCGGTGGGCCGGCTGTAACGAGATCGGCCGCTTCCGGTGCGCGGCCACCTCGGCGAGGTAGGCGTTGAGGTCCCACGGGCTGGGCAGGGGCACCGACCCAGCCGCATCGCCGAACCTGGCGTCCATGCTTGTCATCGGCGAATACGTTACCGATCGCGCGTCCGCTCGTCACTTCCACGAATTCCCGCGCACCGGTGGAGATCCGGCGACCTGGGCGGGAGACGCGGCAGGCTACTCGATATCGGTCTCCGGACCCAGCGGCCCGACTTTGTGCTGTTTGTTCCACAGCGCGGTGAACGCCCACAGGACGACGCCGACAACCAGAAGCACCCCGGCGATGGCGTACTGCTGGGGATTGCGATCGGTGAACGGTGTGGACAGATACGCACAGCTCATCGCGCCCAGGACCGGCAGCGCCGTCGGTGTGCGGAAATGCTCGTGCCCGACCGTGTCACGCCTGAGTACCAGTACCGCGATGTTGACGATGGTGAAGACCATGAGGAGTAGCAGTGCGGTGGTGCCACCGAGTTCGGGCACCTCGTCGACGAAGCCGAGCAGCCCGAAGGCGAGCACAGTGGTGAACAGGATCGCGATATGCGGCGTGCGGCGGCCCTGGTGCACCCTGCCCAGCGCCCGTGGAACCACTTTGTGCTTCGCCATTCCGTACAGCAGCCTGCTGGCCATGAGCATATTGATCAGTGCCGAGTTGGCCACCGCGAACATCGTGATGAAGGCGAAGATCTGGGTCGGGAATCCGGGTGCGCCGATCTCCACCACCTGCAGCAGTGGTGTGTTGCCCTCGGCGAGTTTCTCGGGCGGTACCAGGGCCACCGCGGTGATGGAGACAACGACATAGATGGCGCCCGTGATGAGCAGCCCGCTGAGCAGGATCTTCGGAAAGATTCGGCTGGGCTCCTCGGTCTCCTCGGCCATATTCACCGAATCCTCGAACCCGACCATCGCATAGAAAGCCAGTGTCGTCGCCGCGATGACCCCGCCGAACGCGGAGCGGTCGCCGGTATCGAATTCGACTATCCGGCCGAAGTCGCCGTTGCCGAAACCGAGCGCCCACAGGCCGATGCACACCACGATCAGCAGACCGGACAGTTCTACACAGGTGAGCAGGACATTGGCCTTCACACTCTCGCCGACGCCGCGTAGGTTGATCGTGGCGACCGCCGCCATGAATGCCAGGGCGATCACGGTGAGCACCGGCCCGTTGCCGTCGAATTCGAAGGCCTCGGCGAAATTCGCCGCGAAAGCCTTGGCTGCGGTCGCGGCGGAGGTGATACCGGAGCTCATCACCGCGAAGGTCACCATGAAGGTGACGAAGTGGATGCCGAACGCCTTGTGCGTATAGAGCGCCGCCCCTGCGGCCTGCGGGTACTTGGTGACCAGTTCCAGATAGCTGAGCCCGGTGATCAGCGCGACCCCGAAAGCGACCAGGAACGGGACCCACACCGCCCCGCCGACCTCGCCGGCCACCCGGCCGGTGAGCGCGTAGATACCGGTGCCGAGAATATCGCCGACTATGAACAGCAAAAGCAGCCACGGGCCCATGACCCGTTTGAGTTCCGGTTCCTGTGCCGGATCGGTCCGGTCGGTGACGTCTGCCAAGAGAGCCCCTCATCCCCGCAGTGGCCGTACGAGCCGTGAATCGAACAGTACCGAACTGTGTACCCACTCGAAGCGGCCCGGACTCCTACTTCACGGGCTGTTCACCGGGTCAGGCGAGGGCTTCGGCGGCTGCTGCGGCCTCGGCGATCACGACCGCGGAATCCCGGGGACTCAGCGCCATCGCCCGTAATTGGTCGAACATCACCCCGAAACGCCGTATCTCGGAGTGGCCCTCGACGAGGGCGTCACCGGAAATGCCCTCGACATAGACCAGTTCGGGATCGGTGGGGTCCGGGAAATCGAGAATTGTGAAGGATCCGGCCATACCCGGGTGCGCGCCCGCGTCGAAGGGGAGGATCTGCAGGATCACGTTCTTGCGTTTGGTCGCCTCACCCAACCGGCGCAACTGACCGCCCATGACCTCCGGGCCGCCGACCATCCGGCGGATAGCGGCTTCGTCGAGCACCACCCACAATTCGAGTGGCCCGTCCTTGGCCAGTACCGCCGCCCGGTCCATCCGGGCGCGCGCCCGGCGTTCCAGATCCGAGGCCTCCAATTTCGGCATGCACGTATCGATCACGGCCATGGCGTATTGCTCGGTCTGCAACAGCCCGGGAATGAACGAGGTCTGGTAGTGCCGGGCCGACAGCGCCACCGATTCGAAATTGATGTACGCGGCGTACACCTCCGACAGACTCGCTTCGTAGGGCCGCGACATCCCGGGTTTCTGTGCGTCCGACAACAGCTCCAGAGCCTCGTCGCGCCGAACCTCCTCGACACCGTAGAGGTCCAGCATTGTCATGAGGGTGCGGCGCTGCGGCCGCGCCTGGGCGGTTTCGATGCGATACAGCGTGGTCACATTGATTCCGGTTCGGGCACTGACGTCCTCTTTGCTCAGCCCGGCGTCGTCGCGCATCTCCAGCAGGAGCACCGAGAGCCGGCGCAGACCCGCCGTGAGGACGGTGCGTTTGCCTGCCATGTCATCCCTTTCGCCTCGCGCGGTACGGCCTGCCCATCATGTGTTCTTGCCCACCCGCGCCTCTTGTCGAGCAACAATAACGAGGAACGACCCGTTGTGGGATCGGCAGTGGTCACAGACCGGTGCTCATGGTGTGATCTCGCGGCGCAGCACCTTCCCGGTCACATTGCGCGGCAGCGGTGACGTGGTGATCGTCCAGCGCTCCGGAACCTTGAAATACGCGAGCCGCTCGGCGGTGAACGCGCGGAGTTCGTCGGCGCCCAGAGCATCCGGATCGTCGGTAACCACCACCGCCGCGACCCGTTGCCCCAGATCCCTGTCCGGGAAACCGAGTACCGCCGACTCCCGCACCGCTGGATGTTCGTCGAGCACGTTCTCTATTTCGGTGGGGTACACGTTCTCTCCGCCGCGCAGGATGAGATCGGTACGACGTCCGGCCATCCGGAGCGCGCCATCGGACAGAGTGCCGAAATCGCCGGTCCGCAACCAGCGCCGGCTGTCGATAGCCGCGGCGGTGGCTGTCTCGTCGCGCCAGTACCCGAGCATGACGTAAGGGCTACGCACCCATATCTCACCTTCGGTGCCCTCGGGCACGGGAACCCCGGCGGGATCACGGATCTCGACGGATACGCTCAGGATCGGACGACCCACGGTCTCCGGATCGCGGTCGAGCTCCGCAGGTGTCGCGACGGTGGCGGCCGTACCGCTCTCGGTGAGGCCGTAACTGGTGGTCAGTGCGATTCCGGTGCCGGGCAGCCGGCCGCGCAGCCGCTGTTGGAAGGCAGGGGAGGAGGGGGCGGCGTTGAGAGACAGCGAGGTGAGCGCCGACAGGTCGTAGCCGCGCAGATCGTGTTCCAGCAGCCGAGCGGCCAGGGTGGGTACGGCCCCCCAGTTGGTCACCTGTTCCCGCGCCATCAGCGTGAGCACCCGTTCGGCGTCGAACGCGCCGGTGTGCAGGACTACCGCGGCGCCGGTAGCGAGCCGGGGAATTGCGAGATTGTGCAGGCTGGCGATATGGAAAAGGGGTGAGGTGAGCAGGAACCGCTTATCGCTCGGCTCTCGGTGCGCCCGGCCGGCCAGTGTCGCGCCGAGCGCATCGGTGTAGCGGTGGTAATCGGCGATCGCGATCAGATTGCGGTGGCTGTGTACCACGCCTTTGGGCCGGCCGGTGGTCCCGCTGGTGTAGAGGACGACCGCCGGATCGTCCTCGGCGACCGGCACCACCGGGGTCGGGCCCTGATGGTCGGCGATGAGCCGTGGCAGGTCTTCGGTCGTGGTGAGGACGGGGACTCCGGTATCAGCGGCCGGTGCGGCGCGTTTCGCGTCCGCGACGACGACCGCCGGTTCGGTGTGCCGGATGCCGTATTCGATCTCCGGTGCGGCCCACCACGCGTTGTAGGCGACAGCGACCGCACCCAGGCACTGTGCCGCCCAAAAGGTGATCACCCATTCGGGGCTGTTGGCGGCCAGGATGCCGATCCGGTCACCGTGGCCGACGCCGTACCGGTCGGCCAATCCACGCGCAAGTGCCTGGGCCGCCTCCGCATGCTCGGCGAACGAGATTCGCCGGTCGGCGGTGACCAGATAGTCGCGCTCACCCCAGGTCTGTGCGGCGTCGAACAGCTCGCGTAGTGATCGGTGCCGATGGCGCCGGACCGCGATCGGGGCACCGAGCACCGGCTCGGTCGACAGTTCGAACGGTCCGCCGGGGCCGGTGAGCGCGGCGGCCGCCCGCGCGGCTGCGGCTCGGGGGGTCTGGGCACTGCTCATCGGGTCCACATCCTTGTCGACAACTGTCCAGAGAATCCATACCGCATGGAGTGGGCGTCCCGGCGACCGACTGTGCCGATCGGGTACCGGATGCCGGGCGGGCCGAACGACCTGGAACCCGGAAATGGACCGCGGTCAGAGCATCCGAACCCTCTGGCAAATAATTGGCAACCGGCGCTGTGCGTTTGAGCGTGCATCGCGGCTGCACGACCGTTTGCTCAGTCGTGGTCCGGGACGGGGTTGTGTCGGCGGCGCGTTGGATGCCCATTACGGCGGGCGATATGGCCGGGGTGCTTGTGTCGCAGCACCATAGGGATCGGTATGGTTTCCGGTGTGCGGCGCGGGTTTGTCTCGGCACGGTTGCGATGTGGTCGCGTAACGCGTGGTCGCGCCTGGTCGTGGGCGGTGGGCGGGTATGGTTCGGAGCGGCGGGAATTCGGGCCGCCGACAGGAACTATCTTGGCGGGTATGCGTTTTCGGTGGGACCGTGTCCGGTCCCGTGGAGAGGGTCGTTAGGCTTGCGCAGGACGCTGTTCGCAACATTGCGTACCGAAGTCTTGTGTTCTTGCATATGTAAGAGCATGATCCAGCTAGCCTTGTGGTGAACAACGATCCGATGTCCGGGATTACCGAATCGAGAGCCGATCATGTTGGTACAGAGTGTGATGGTGCCGGGTGAGTTCGAGGGGTGCAGATGAGCGCACCCACTCTGGGAACCCTGCCGACTGCGCCACAACTACTGTGCGCCTTCCAGGGGCGGCGGTTCCAGGAGCGTGTGCTGCTGCGCTTCGCGCACGCACTGGTCGAACTGCACAAACGGCGCGCGCATGTCCGAGATGTGGCGGAGATAGCCGAAATCGACTGTCGCCGAACCGAACTCGTGGACGAGATCAACGACTGGATCACCCGGAAGATGCCGCAGCATCGCAACGGCGCCTCGTTGCACACCGAAAGCCTGGGTGCGGTGATCGATCGGATGGCATACAGCTGGGTGGCCGCGAATCAAGCGATCGAGGCCGACGGAGTTCGCAGTGACCGGACGCACCGGCACTGGTATCACCTCGCCGAACTCGTCGACGGTTACACCGATTTGATCGCCGAGGTCGCGGGTGGGCGCCGGCGGCTGCCGGTGCAGTAGGGTTCGGCGGATCACCGCCGTGTCCAGTCCTCTGGGCGTCGTCGAACCTCGGAGCAGGGCACGCGAAAGACCGCATAATGTCGAATGGCCTAGACCGGATGGAACAGCACGGCGAATGCCCGGTTAACGCAACGGTACAGGCCAATTGGAGGTAGTTTCTGCCATGAGGCAGACGAAAGAGGTTGTCGGGGCCGTATCGGCGCACCGAGACCTCGACACAGTGACAGCAGCGGTGCCGGGAATCGCCGCCCCGTCGAAGGTTTACCGGGTACGCGCCGAACTGGACACGATGCTCGGCGAGCTACGCCCCGGTGACCGGGTGCCCGCCGAGCGCGAACTGGCCGGGCGATTCGGGGTCGCCCGGGAAACGGTCCGTCATGCCCTACGGGATCTCGCGGTGGAGGGCCGTATCCGCAGGCAGGGCCGGGGCACTGTCCTGGCCCGCCCGAAAGTGGTCCGTCCGCTGGCGCCCGAACCCACCGTCGAGGACGGATCCGGAGTCGTGCGCAGTCTGTTGTCCTGGGAGGACGGCGAGGCCGACGCCGAGATCGCCAGGGACCTCGAACTCCCGCTGCAGACCCCGATCATGACTTTGGAACGCCTGCTGTACGCCGACGGTGAGCCGATCGCGCTGGAGCGGATCGATCTGTCGCTGGACCGATTCGGTTGGCTGCGCGCGGGTTTCGATCCGCTCGGTTCCCTATCGGCGACGATCGGTGATTCCGGTGTCGAATACGGCGCTGCCACCGAACGGATCGAGACTGTGCTGGCCGCCCCCCGCGAAGCCGGACTACTCGGCTGTCGGCCGGCTGTCCCGTTGTTCCGGGTGGTGCGTCGCCGGATGGACACCCAAGGGCGGCCGATCGAGCGGGTCGCCGCCCTCTACCGGGGTGACCGGGTCGCATTCGAGGTGCGTACGGGCGGCCGCGGCCGCTGATACGAGTGGTCCGGCCGGACCGACGCGTACGAGTCGAGCGGGAAGTGTCCCGCCCGACGGTTCCCGGCGACCGCAGGGCCTGCGCCGACTACTCTGGGAGCATGTCCGTGCGTACCCGCCAGCCGTTGCTTCCCGGAACTCCCACTCCGATCCGCGAGGTCCCTCGCGGTATCGAACGGCCGGAGTACGTCTGGAAGAAAACGGCGAATGAGGGCTCCGAGCCCTGGGTGCAGACCTCCGAGACCATCGAGAAGATGCGGATCGCCGGGCAGATCGCCGCCCGGGCGCTGGCCGAGGCCGGGAAGGCGGTCGCGCCGGGAGTCACCACCGACGAACTGGACCGGATCGCCCACGAGTACATGTGCGACCACGGCGCCTATCCCTCGACTCTCGGGTACAAGGGTTTTCCCAAATCGTGCTGCACCTCGCTCAACGAGGTGATCTGCCACGGTATCCCCGACAGCACGGTGGTCGCCGACGGTGACATCGTCAATATCGATGTCACCGCCTACATCCACGGTGTGCACGGCGATACCAACGCCACCTTCCTCGCCGGCGAGGTCGACGAAGAGGTGAGATTGCTGGTCGAACGCACCGAGGAGGCGACCGCGCGTGCCATCAAGGCGGTGCGGCCGGGGCGCGCCCTCAATGTGATCGGCCGGGTCATCGAGTCCTATGCGAATCGGTTCGGTTACGGCGTCGTCCGGGATTTCACCGGGCACGGGGTCGGGCCCACCTTCCACAGCGGCCTGGTGATCCTGCACTACGACCAGCCCGCGGTCGAATCGGTCATCGAAACCGGCATGACCTTCACCATCGAACCCATGATCAATCTGGGCGGGATCGACTACGAGATCTGGGACGACGGCTGGACCGTGGTCACCAAGGACCGTCGGTGGACGGCCCAGTTCGAGCACACGTTGGTGGTCACCGAGACCGGCGCCGAAATCCTCACCCTGCCGTGAGCAGGCCCGGAGGGGCACTGCTGGTTGCCGGGACCACCTCCGACGCCGGTAAGAGCGTGGTGGTCGCCGGGATCTGCCGGATGCTACGGCGTCGCGGGGTGCGGGTCGCGCCGTTCAAAGCGCAGAACATGTCGAACAACTCCGTGGTCACCCTGGACGGCGGAGAGATCGGCCGCGCCCAGGCACTACAAGCCCAGGCGTGCGGGCTGGAGCCGAGCGTCCGGTTCAACCCGATCCTGCTGAAACCCGGGAGCGACCGCCGATCCCAGCTGGTGGTGCGTGGACGGGTGGTGGACACGGTCGGCGCCGCCGACTATTTCACCCATCGCACCAGGTTGCGCGAGTTGGTGTCCGCCGAATTGGCCGCGCTACGGAACGAATTCGATGTGGTGATCTGCGAGGGGGCCGGGTCGCCCGCCGAGATCAACCTGCGCGCCACCGATCTGGCGAATATGGGCCTGGCCCGGGCGGCCGGCCTACCGGTGCTGGTGGTGGGCGATATCGACCGGGGCGGGGTGCTGGCGCATCTGTTCGGCACCCTCGCGGTGCTCGAACCCGCGGATCAGCGATTGATCGCCGGATTCGTGATCAACAAATTCCGCGGCGACGTGGGGCTGTTGCGACCCGGGCTGGACCAACTGACCGCGCTCACCGGCCGGCCGACGTTCGGGGTACTCCCCTACTGCGACGAACTGTGGATCGACGCCGAGGACTCGCTGGGCACCGTGGCCGGCGCCCCGGTGGGTCGCCCCGCTGCCCCGATCGGCAGTGAATGGCTCACCGTCGCCGCCGTCCGGCTGCCCCGGGTGTCCAACAGCACAGATGTGGAGGCTCTCGCCTGTGAGCCGGGAGTCGCGGTGCGCTGGGCCGACGATCCGTCCGGGCTGGCCGACGCCGACCTGGTGGTACTGCCCGGCAGCAAGGCCACCGTGGACGATCTGGCTTGGCTGCGACGGACAGGTATCGCCGAGGCGCTGAGCCGCCGGGCCGCCGCGGGCGGTCCGATTCTCGGTATCTGCGGTGGGTACCAGATGCTGGGCAGCCGCATCGTCGACACCGTCGAATCCGGTGCGGGAGAGGTGGCCGGGCTCGGGCTGCTCGATATGGACATCGAATTCGGCCAGGAGAAGGTCCTGCGTCGTACGACCGCCGTGGGCGCCCCCGGTGCGCCGGATGCGCCCGCCGGTACGGTAGCGGCCGGCTACGAGATCCACCACGGGCACGTCCGGCGTACAACAGAGGAACCGTGGCTGTACCTCACCGGCTGGGCGGACTCCGGCCGGGAGCGGGGCGCGTCCGGGGTTCCGGACGCGGAAGTCGCCGCGGAGGGCGGCGTCCGGGGTGCGCTCTGGGGCACCCACTTGCACGGGCTCCTGGAATCCGACGATTTCCGCCGGATCTGGCTCACCCAGGTCGCCCGGTACGCGGGCCGGACCGGGTTCACCGTGGCCCCCGGGACCCGGGTGGCGGCCGTGCGCGCCGCGCAGCTCGATCTGTTGGCCGATCTGGTCTCCGAGCATCTGGATATCGCCGGATTGGAGCGACTGCTGGCGAATGGGGTACCGGTCGGCTTACCCAGTGTCGGCTCCACGCTCGAGGTGCTGTCGGGCGCGAGCTGAGCGGGACCTGCCGCGGCCCGCGACATCGCGTCACGATCTCTGCGCTGTCGGACCCGGACGCCCCCACCGCCCGGACGGGCGGTGTAGCGTCAACCGGCATGGAATCTCGGCGCATCGCGGTCGGTGACCGGGACTGGACGGTGCGGGTGGACGGGCCGGTGACCCAGCACAGCGTGCTATTGCTACCCGATTCCGGTGATCCACCGGACGTCTACGACCGGGTCTGCGCACGTCTGCACAGTTCCGATCTGCGGACCATCGTGTTCGAAACGGCGGACGGGCTCGACACCGCCGGCGTGTACGCGGCTCTCGACGAGATCGGCGTGCCCTGGGCGAACGTCGCCGGCCGGGGCACCGGGGCCAGTGTGGCCTGGCAGGTATGCGCGAAGGGTTTCGGCCGGTTCGTCAGCCTGGTGGTCGCCGACCGTGGGCATCCGGCGGTGCCCGACGGTGCCGGGCAGATACTCGATCCCGGATGCCCGGCGGTGGAACTGCCCACCACAGTGCTGGTGACCAAACAGCTGTCCCGCCCGGTCGCCGATACATCCGGGCGCCACGTCTACGGCGAGTTCCGGGTGGTCGGTATCGACGTCGACAATGTCGCCGCCGAGGCCGATCAGGAGTTCGCGACCGAGATCGTGCTGCGCACCAGCATGTGGTGAATCAGGCCGGGCGGCCCGCCAGCCAATCGAGCCAGTTGTCCAGTTCCCGGAATGCCTCGGTACGAGGAGCCTCGGCCGACAGGAACACATCGTGGCGGGCGCCGTCGATCGGCACGATATTGGTGCGATCACCCAGGCACCCCGCCCACCGCTGGATCTGCGCGACATCGAGCACCGCGTCCGCGACGTCCACGGCGGGCCCGTACTCGCGCGCGAACTCGGTGAGCTTGGATCGCAAGAGCAGCGCGGGAACGCCGATGTCCAAGCCCCGGTGCAGGCGGGCCTGGCCCAGCCGGATCGCGCGCAGCCAGCCGGCCCGCACCGGGAAACCGTCACGCGGTTTCCAGTCCAGGTCGTAGTCCCATTCCCCGCTCATGCTCTGGTGCAGGCTGTCGCCGTAGGCGCTGGACTTGCCGAGCGGCAGCGCGGACTTGCCGCGGAAGCGGCCCACAGTATTGATGAGCTGGGTCCCGACCGTGCGCACATAGGCCGGGCCCTGCAGATCGAACCAGGGGCTGTTCAGGACCAGCCCGCGGATACCGGCCGCCGCGGTGCCCCCGGCGTGCTGCAACCGGTCCAGCCACAGCGAGGTCACCAGACCGCCCGTCGAATGGGCCACCACCAGTACGTTCGCCGTCGCCTCAGCGGTGATCACCCGCAGCGCCTCGTCGAGTTCGCGGTCGTAGAGCGCGAGATCGCTGATGAAGTGGGGGGTCTGGCCGGGTTGGAGTGAGCGGCCGCATTTACGCAGGTCCAGCGCATAGAATTGGTGTCCGCGGGCGGTGAAGTGTTCGGCGAGGTGCCGCTGGAAGAAATAATCGGTGAACCCGTGGATGTAGAGCACTGCGTCGGCGGTGGCCGTGGCTTCGGCGCCGGGCAGGTGACGGACCATTGTCGCGAAGATATCGCCCTCGCCGTCCGGATCGGGCCCGAGCTCCAGAGTGCGGTATTCGTACTCGTCACCGAGGACATCCGGCTGCCATTCGGCGGCTTGTCCGAGGGCGCTGGTACCGGCCGCGGATTCGTTCGTCACGGTCTCCAATCTAGGCGACCGCTGAGTAGCAATGGCAGGCCCGAAGGTGACGAACAGGAGGAATCTACGTCACAATCGCCGCCCTGGCTGCGGATTCCGTGCGTGTCGAGGTGCACAATTGGCAGTAGTGAACGACGGGTAACCTACATTCGGCCGAGCCCGGAGGGCTCACCGCCGCGACCCGTACACAACTGCACAATGCGCCCGTGCCCCAGCGGGCCCGCATCCCAGGGATGTGCGCCCCGCGCATCAGGACAAGGAAGTCGAACACCCGTGCCGAACGCTGCCCAGACTGAAAAGACCGATGTAGTCCTCATCGGTGCCGGCATCATGAGCGCCACTCTCGGCGCGCTGCTGCGTCAGCTGCAGCCGGACTGGTCGATCTCGGTGTTCGAGCGGCTGGATGCCGCCGCGGCCGAGAGCAGTGATCCATGGAACAACGCCGGTACCGGACATTCGGCGCTGTGTGAACTCAACTACAGCCCGCAGAAGCCGGACGGTTCGGTCGATATCGGCAAGGCCGTCGATATCAACGAACGCTTCCAGGTGTCGCGCCAGTTCTGGGCCTACGCGGCGGAGAACGGCATAGTCGGCGATCCCTCCCGCTTCATCAACCCCATCCCGCATGTCAGTTTCGTACACGGCGCCGCCGATGTGGAGTACCTGCGCAAACGGTATGAGGCGCTGTCGCGGCACCCGCTGTTCGCGGGGATGGAGTACATCGACAGTTCCGACGAGTTCGCCCGCCGGCTGCCGCTGATGGCCCGGGGCCGCGATTTCTCCGATCCGATCGCCCTCAACTGGTCCGACGGCGGCACCGATATCGATTTCGGTTCGCTCACCAAGGAGCTGCTCGCCTATATCGGCGCCAGCGGCGGCGAGATCGGTTTCGGTATCGAGGTCCGCAACCTGTCCAAGCAGAAGGACGGCAGCTGGAAGGTCACGGTGCGCAATACCCGGACCGGCCGCACCCGCACGCTGATCAGCAAATTCGTCTTCGTCGGGGCCGGCGGCGGGGCGCTGCCGCTGCTGCAGAAGGCGGGAATCGAGGAGATCCGCGGTTTCGCGGGCTTCCCGGTCTCGGGGCAGTTCCTGCGGTGTACCAACACCGACCTGATCGACCAGCACGGGGCCAAGGTGTACGGCAAGGCCGCGGTCGGGGCGCCGCCGATGTCGGTACCGCATCTGGACACCCGCGTCATCAAGGGCAAGCCCGGCCTGCTCTTCGGCCCCTATGCCGGTTGGACCCCCAAGTTCCTCAAGGACGGCAGCAACGCCGACCTGTTCAAATCGATCAAACCCGGCAACCTGGCCCCGATGCTCGGCGTCGGCGTCACCGAGTTGAGCCTGGTCAAATACCTGGTCACCGAGCTGATGAAATCGCAGTCCGGCCGGGTGTACACCATGGAGGAGTTCATCCCGCGTGCCGAGGGCCGGGACTGGGAACTCATCACCGCCGGGCAGCGGGTGCAGGTGATCCGCCGCAAGGGCGCCGGCGGTGTACTCGAACTGGGTACCGCCGTCATCACCGCGCAGGACGGCTCCATCGCCGGACTGCTGGGCGCATCCCCGGGCGCCTCGACCTGTGTGACGGCCATGCTCGATGTGCTGGAACGCTGCTTCCCGGCCGAGTACGAGCAGTGGACGCCCAAACTGAAGGAAATGATCCCCTCGCTGGGTATCAAACTGTCGGAGAACCAGCGCCTGTTCGCCGAGGTGTGGGACTGGACCGGTAAGGCGTTGCAGCTCAACCGTTCCGCGGCACCCACAGCGGTCGCCGCCGGGGTCTGATCCGGAAGTTCGTCGATACGGTCCGCGGGGCGAGGAACTCCCGCGGGCCGTTGTCGTATCGGGGCCGTCACGGACCGTGCGCGCCTGGCATTCACGTGCATATCGGGCCGAGGTGTGATAGCAAGGCGCGATGATGTCAACGGTCGCACTCCGCCGGTCATGGGCGCAGGATCTCGATACCCCCACCCTGTACGAGTTGCTGAAACTGCGTGTCGAAGTGTTCGTGGTGGAGCAGAAGTGCGCGTACCCGGAGTTGGACGGGCAGGATCTGCTGCCGGAGACGCGGCATCTGTGGCTCGACGACGAGGGCGAGGTCATCGCGACCCTGCGGCTGCTCGAAGAGCACGACGACGGCGTGAAATCCTTCCGTATCGGCCGGTTGTGTACCGCGGTCGAGGCACGCGGCCACGGATACACCACCCGGCTGCTGCAGGCGGCCCTCGCCGAGACGGGTTCGCATACCGTCCGGCTCAACGCCCAGACCTACCTGATCGATCTGTACACCAAGCACGGGTTCGAGGTGGACGGCGCGGAGTTCATCGAGGACGGTGTCGCGCACGTACCCATGCGCAAGGGCTAGCCACGCGCCCATCCGCCCGTATCGGGTAGGGGAGGGCCGGGCCGGGTGATCGCACGTTTTAGAGTGGGGCCGTGTCCTCCATCGAAACGACCCGGCCCACCCGCCCGATCGCATCCGTCGCGGACGGCGGTGAGGCCGGGTTCCCATTCGCCGCGGTGGTCGGGCAGGAACAACTGCAGCTGGCGTTGATCCTGTGCGCGGTGCACCCGGGGATCGGCGGTGTGCTGGTTCGCGGTGAGAAGGGAACCGCCAAATCCACGGTGGTCCGGGCGTTGGCCCGGCTGCTGCCACCGGTGGTGGACGAATCGGGCGCCCGCCCGGCGCGGCTGGTGGAATTGCCGGTCGGCGCAACGGAGGACCGGGTCGTCGGCTCGCTCGATCTGGAACGGGTGCTGCGCGACGGGGAGCAAGCCTTCCGGCCCGGGTTGCTGGCTGCCGCCCATCACGGTGTCCTCTACGTGGACGAGGTGAACCTGCTGCACGACCATCTGGTCGATGTCCTGCTGGACGCGGCCGCCATGGGCCGGGTGCATATCGAACGGGACGGGATCTCGCATTCGCACGCCGCCCGTTTCGTGCTGGTCGGCACCATGAACCCGGAAGAAGGCGAGCTGCGGCCCCAATTGCTCGACCGATTCGGCCTGACCGTGGACGTGACCGCCTCCCGTGACGTGGACGTCCGGATGGCCGTCGTGCGACGCCGCTTGGACTACGAAGCCGACCCCGACGGTTTCGCGGCCGCCTATGCCGGCGCGGACGCCGAGATCGCCGAACGCATCCTCACCGCGCGCGACCGCCTGCCCGGCGTCGTGCTCGACGATGTGGAGTTGCGGCGGATCGCCGCGGTGTGCGCCTCGTTCGATGTCGACGGTATGCGCGCGGATCTGGTGGTGGCCCGGACCGCTGTCGCCCATGCCGCCTGGTGCGGCCGTGGTGCCGTCACCGCCGAGGATGTGCGGATCGCGGCCGAGCTGGCCCTGCCGCACCGGCGGCGGCGGGACCCGTTCGACGAACCCGGGATCACTCCCGAACAGCTCGACGACGCGATGCGCGACGCGGCCGAGCACGCCGACGATCAGCAGGACCCGGCCGGGGAGAACGAGGCACCCGAATCCGGCGGCCCGCCCGATCCCGACGACGACCCCGACGGCCCGGGTGGTGGCGCGGACACACCGAACGACGACACCGCAGGGAACGAGAACTCCGGCGAGCGGGGTGGTCCGGGCGGCGCCGGGCAGACGGGGACACCGGTCGCGACGCCGGTCCGGCCACCACACTGGGAGGTGCCCGGGGTCGGCGAAGGAGCACCCGGGCGCCGGTCCCGGGCACAGACCAGGCAGGGGCGGGTGGTGAACTCGACCCCGGAACCCACCGGCGGGTTGCATCTGCTGGGCACGCTGCGGGCCGCCGCTCCGCATCAGCGGGCGCGTGGGCGGCGCACCGGTCCGCTGGTGCTGGCACCCGGCGATCTGCGCGGCGCCTACCGCGAAGGGCGCGAGGGCAACCTGGTGCTGTTCGTGGTGGACACTTCCGGCTCCATGGCCGCCCGCGACCGGCTGTCCGCGGTGACCGGCGCGGTGGTGACCCTGCTGCGCGATGCCTACCAGCGGCGCGACAAAGTCGCGGTGATCTCGGTCCGCGGCGAGGAGGCCGAACTGGTGCTACCACCCACCTCCTCGATCGATATCGCCGTCCGCCGTCTCACCGGTCTACGCACCGGCGGGAAGAGTCCGCTGGCCGCGGGCCTGCGGAAGGCTCGGGAGGTGGTCTACCGGGAGCGGGTCCGCGATCCGCACCGCCGGCCGATGCTGGTGCTGCTCACCGACGGCCGCGCCACCGGTGGGACCGACCCGGTGCCGCGCGCCCGCGCGACGGCCGGTCTGCTGGCCCGCGACGGGGTGACCTCGGTAGTGGTCGACTGCGAACGCGGCATGATCCGGTTGGGTCTGGCCGCCGAACTGGCGAGCGCCCTGCGCGGCACGGTCGTGCGGCTCACCGAACTGACCGGTGCCTCGGTAGCCGACGTGGTCCGTGCGGGTGCCTCCGGTGGCGGCGCGCGAGCGGCCTGACCGGATCCGGGTCGCCCCGGAAGAGCACGAAAACCCAACCAGAGGAGATCCCATGCCCAAAGGGGTGCCGGAGCAAGTACCCGACGACGGCCTGACCACCCGTCAGCGCCGAAATCAGCCGGTACTCGCCGTGCACACCGGGCCGGGTAAGGGTAAATCCACCGCCGCCTTCGGGATGGCGCTGCGGGCCTGGAACCAGGGTTTCGACGTGGCGGTTTTCCAGTTCGTGAAAAGCGCCAAATGGAAGGTCGGGGAGGAAGCGGCCTTCCGCGAACTCGGGCTATTGCACGAGCAGACCGGTGTCGGCGGGCCGGTGCAGTGGCACAAGATGGGTGAAGGCTGGTCCTGGACTCGTAAACAGGGCACCGAAACCGATCACGCGGCTGCCGCACAGGCCGGCTGGCAGGAGATCGCGCGGCGGTTGCGCGGCGCGGAACACCGGTTCTACGTACTCGACGAATTCACCTACCTGCTGAAATGGGGTTGGGTCGATATCGCGGAGGTCGTGGATACGCTGCGGCAGCGCCCGGGAAACCAGCATGTCGTGATCACCGGCCGGGACGCGCCGCCGGAGTTGGTGGAAGCGGCCGACCTGGTGACCGAGATGACGAAGGTGCGCCATCCCATGGACACCGGCCGCAAGGGGCAGCGGGGTATCGAATGGTGACGCGGCCCGAGTGCGTGGCCACGACCGGGGCTCGGTGCGCCTCCGGCCGGTACCGCTCGGCCGGATCGCCCAGGCGATGAGCACCGCACCGGGGGTGGTGTTCGCCGCGCCGGCCTCCGGCAGCGGGAAGACCACGGTCGCGACCGGGCTCATGGGCGCGCTGCGCCGTGCGGGTCGCCGGGTCGCCCCGTTCAAAGTGGGGCCCGATTACATCGACCCCGGATATCACGGGCTCGCCGCCGGGCGTGCCGGACGCAATCTGGATCCGGTGCTCGTCGGGCGGGACCGGATCGCTCCGCTCTACCGCCACGGTGCGCGCGGTTGCGATATCGCAGTGGTGGAAGGCGTGATGGGGCTGTTCGACGGGCGGATCGACGAGCAGGCGGTCGATCCTGTCGCGGAAGGCTCGACCGCGCAGGTCGCGAGCCTGCTCGGGCTTCCGGTGATCCTGGTGGTGGACGCGCGTGGCCACAGCCAGAGTCTGGCCGCGCTGCTGCACGGATTCGCCACCTTCGATACCGGTGTCCGGCTCGGCGGGGTGGTGCTCAATCGAGTGGGTAGCGTCCGGCACGAACAGGTGCTGCGCGCCGCCTGCGACCGAGTGGGCCTGCCGGTACTCGGCGCGCTGCCGCGGCTGGCCGAGCTCGAGGTCCCGTCCCGGCATCTGGGCCTGATCCCCGCAGTGGAACATGGGATCGCGGCGACGCGCGCCGTGGATGCGATGACCGATCTGGCCGCCCGCCATCTCGACCTCGCCGCGGTCGCCGCCCTGGCCGCCGCTCCGGCGGCTGGACCGAGCTGGGACGCGGAGCACGAAATCGTCGACGACGCACCGCTGCCGGACGGTCCCGGGCCGGTGATCGCTGTTGCCGGTGGCCCCGCCTTCACCTTCGGCTATGCCGAGCACCGGGAACTGCTCACCGCCGCCGGTGCCCGCGTCGCCGTATTCGACCCGCTGCACGACGGGCTGCCCGCCGAGACCGCGGGCTTGGTGCTGCCGGGCGGATTCCCGGAAGAGCACGCGGCGGTACTGGCGGCCAATACCGGACTGCGCGCCGCGGTGGCCGGCCGAGCGCGGGAGGGACTGCCGATCCATGCCGAATGCGCCGGGCTGCTGTACCTCACCAGATCTCTCGACGGTCATCCGATGGCCGGTCTGATCGACGCGGTCACCGAATTCGGGCCGCGCCTCACTCTCGGCTACCGTGACGCGGTCGCGCTGGGAGACTCCGTGCTGTGGCGGGCCGGTGAACGGGTGCGCGGCCACGAATTCCATCGGACCCGGCTGACGGATGCCGGCGATACCCCGCCCGCCTGGGGATGGCGTACCGCCGGCGAACAGGTGCGCGAGGGTGCGCTCGTGCACGGAGTGCACGCGTCGTATCTGCACACCCATCCCGCCGGAAACCCGGTCGCGGTGCGCCGTTTCGTCGCTGCCGCCCGCGCCCATCAGCGCACCCGCACCGCCGTACGCGCCCCGTGACCCGGGACGACGGCGGGTTCGGGATCGGACCCGCGCCGCTCGTGCCGGCGTATTCGGGACTACTCGCGGTGGGCCTGGGCCTGCGTCCGGATCTGTCCGCCGACCGGGTCCTCGTAGCGCTGGCGGAGGCCCTACCCGGCCGCCGGATAGGTTGTCTGGCGACCCTGGACCGCCGGGCTCGCGAACCGGGCCTCCTCGCTGCCGCTGCCGAATTGGGCGTACCACTGCTCGGCTACTCCGTTGTACGGATGGCGCAGGTGCCGGTCCCGACCCCTTCGGAACGAGTGGTCGCCGCGCTGGGTATTCCGGGTGTGGCCGAGGCCGCGGCCCTGCTGGCCGGTACCGGGCCGTTGCTCGTCCCGCGGCAGGTGGTCGGGGGCGTAGTGGTGGCTGCGACCGCCGCCCGCGGCTGACCGGCGCCTGTTCTCCCGGCGGGGCCGGTCCGCTGTCCGGCTGCGTATCGGTGGCGGCACCGGCACCGGTTCGACCACGGGGTCCCGGTCGACCTCGACCGTCAGGGAGCCACCGACAGCAGATCCGCGAAACCGGTGGGGTCGTGCCGTCCGATGCTTGCGTGTTCGAACAGTCCCCAGCCTTCGGCGTCCCCGCAGCGCGCGTGCGCTATATGGTCGGTCACGCCCCACGGGATCCGCCCGGCGATCGCCGGATCGGTCAGGTCGTAGCTGCCGGCCCACGACCAGTCACGACCCTTCCACTGCCCGTGCTGCCAGTCCGGGTCGCCGCCGTAACCACAGCCGATGTGCAGCGGTATTCCGGTGACGGTGCGGATATCGATGGTCAGTGGTTTGCCGTCGGGTGTGCGCAGTTCCAGGCTCGCGCTCTCGGGGTGGCGGGTCCCGGACCGGTAGGAGATGGTGATCCGCGGCCAGCCCAGTTGCTCGACCGAACCGTCCGGGAACACCCGTACCGCGTCGTTGAGGGTGCGGTAGCCGTCCGGGTTCTCCTGGATGATCACCACCACCGCGAAATCGTCGAAACGCAGCGGTACGTACAACCACCAGAACCCGCCGGCCCCTTCGGTGGCCGCCCGGCCGGGTGGTTCGGCCTCGCCGACGGGCCGGATACCCCAGGACCGGTCCCGGGTTCCCGTCCAGATTGCCGGATCGACCGCGATATCCTCGCCGCGGACCGTGATCGTGCCTGCCCAGGCGCCTACCTGGGCGAACCGGGAGGCGTCCAGAGTCGGGCGATTACCGGCGAGCATGACGTGGGGTTGTTCCTGCACCGCGGGGAAGGCGCCGGTCCAGGTGAGGTCCAGGCCCAGGTCTTCGTGGTCGCACACCACCCGGATCCGGCGCAGCGGTTCCACGACCTCGATCCGGTAGCCGCCGACCGCCATCTCCAGCCCCCGGTCGCTACGTGCGTCGGAGAATCGCACCGAGGTGATCTCGTCGCCGCGCCGCAGCGCCGCGTAGGCATCGACGACGCCGAGATTCGGATACACCCCGAATCCGGTGACCAACATGAGCGCCCCGTCGCGGTTGTGCGCGTTGAAATAGCTGCGATCGTAGAAATTGCGATCGCTGGACGCGGCCCGGGCGATCGGCAGCGGTGTCTGGTGGATCGGATACTCGTCCAATGGGCCCGGTGCCGTGGCCGGGGTGTGGGCGGTGGTTTCGCTCATCTCAGTCCCATCCGTCATCTCAGTCCCATCCGTAGGTGCCGTCGAGCATGGCTTCCAGGGTGGCGCGATGCATGATGTAGTCGTCGCGCTCCGCGGGTGCGGTGTCCTCACCCATATGGATCATGCGGCGTTTGATGCGGGCCATGACGATCGCGTGCCGCAGCGCGGAATAGGTGAGGTAGAAGTCCAGGTCCCGGACAGTGTGGCCGCTGACCTTCTCGTAGTGCGCCACGACCTCGTCGCGGCGCAGGAAGTCGGGGAGACCGGGGAATTCGAATCCGGTGGCGATGTCCTGGAAGAAACGGTGCAGGAAGATCATCCACGCCAGATCGAGCTCGCGCGGCCCCAATGCGGCCATCTCCCAGTCCAACACAGCGATGGGGGTGAACCCGTCGTAGATGATGTTGCCGGGCCGGGCATCCCCCCAGCTCAGCACGTCGGGTCCCGGATCGGCCGGGAAGTGGCGATCCAGCCAGTCGAAAGCGCGCTCGATCAACGGGATCTCGTAACCGTCGTCGGCCAGCGCCCACTCGTACCAGGAACGGTCGGCGTCGAGATGACGGCGTAGCGCGGTCCCGGGCCCGTCCAATTCGGGGAACCGCTGCGCGGGGTCGGGCAGCGCGTGGATGCGGGCCAGGATCTCGAGGGTGTTGCGGGTGAGCTGGGCTCGCTCGGCGGGCGTCGCGTCGTAGAGCCAACCCGCGAATACATAGGGCGGATTGTCACCGGGGATCCGCCCCCGCACCCGGTCCATCACGAAGAACGGCGCACCGCAGGCCCCGCTATCTGTTTCCAGCCAGCGCAATCGCGGTACCGGGACGTCGGTGGCGGCGGCGACCTCACTGATGACGCGGTACTGCAGTCCCAGATCGTATTTCTCGAAGACCGGGAACGCGCCCTCTTCCGGGATCATCCGCGCGACGAAGGCGCCCGCGCCGGGCTCGCCGTCGGATTTCCAGTGCGCGTCGAAGAGTACCGAGGCACTGGACAGGCCCCCGGCCAGTGGGCGCTGCAGGTTGCTGATCACCGGTGGATCGTCGGCCCCGACCCGGTGTCGTAGCCATTCGGCGAGCTGCCCGGCCAGCGCATCCAGATCGCGTTCGCTGGTGGTGAGCTGCATATGTTCGGTGGGGTTCACATCGTCGGGCATCATCGTCCTCCTGACGCCATCCGGCCTCGGCGCGGAGACCGGCCCACCATCGTCTCGGTGACACGCCATCGGGTCGCCCGCGTGCGGGAACTGTAACGTGTTTCAGTCCGGCCGGGGTCGGATTCGGCGGATCATCGGCCTGCGAGAACACGGCATATGAGCCCCGGTGCCCGGCCTGTCGGCCGGATGACGATTATGAAACGCCTCCGGAACGGAGTCGCCGTCGTCGTGGCGGCCGGGTTGCTACTGGTGGTGGGGGCCACGATTCGTCCCCTGTTCATCGACGACCCGGCGCCGCCGGAGATCCTGTCCGCCACGGAGATCGGGTTGATGGCGCTGCTGCTGGCGCAACTGGAGGCGAGCCCGCCGGGCTGAGCCGGAATGAACGTCCGCCGGTGTGGGTTGCTCGTGGTCATGAGTGCTATCTCGTTGCCCGACACCGTCAAGCAGTACATCGACGATGCCAAGCTGTTCGTCACCGTGGCCACCATCGGCCGGGACGGGCATCCGCATCTGACCGTCACCTGGATAGACCGCGAAGGCGACGAGTTGGTCTACTCCACCACCACCGACCGGGTGCAGGGTAAGAACCTGGCCCGCGATCCGCGGATCACCGTACTGATCACCCCACCGGACAACCCGTGGGTCTACGCGGAGATCAAGGGGACCGCCACGCTCACCCCGGACCCCGAGATGGTGTTCGGCGACCGTATGTCGATCAAGTACACCGGAAAGCCCTACGCCGAGTTCAATCCGGCCGCGGCCGACGACGGCCCGCGGGTGGTGGTGCGGATCACCCCGACCAAGATCACCGGGAGGCTGTAACCACACGACCCCCGAGACCCCTCCACCCCCGGACGGGCCACCTACGTGGTCGGGGCCCGCCCCGGTTCTGGAGCGACAGAGCGAAGGAGCGCAGCGACTGAGCGCCGGAGTGAAGAACCGGGGTTAACAGGGCCCCGACCCGCCCCGCCGAAGGCGGGGCAAATAAACACAGCCTCAGGCGGCCTGCGCCTCGTCCTGTGCGTGCTGGGCGCGCGCGACTTCCTGTGCGGTGTAGCGCAGAGTCAGCGCGATGAGGCCCACCAGCAGTCCGCCGATAGCCGCGACCAGCAGGGCGAGGGTGTAGCCGTTGCCGAGGGCGGTGATCTCCGCGGCCGTCATCTCGGCCGGTTTCTTGATGGTCCCCCCCTCGGACAGCGTCCGGGACGCAGCGAGCGGCGTGAGTACGCCGATGGCGATGGGCGTGCCGAGGTTCAGGAACATCTGGCCGATCGCCGAGAGCGGGCCGATTTCGTCCGGCGGCACCCCGACCAGAACACACAGCGGGATGAGCACCATGGCGATACCGATCCCGAAGCCGATCACCGAGAACAGCGGCAGGAGAGTGGTCCAGTAGCCGACATCGGCATCCAGGGTCGAGCCGTAGCCGAGGCCGGCCATGAGCACCACCGAGGCGCCGACCAGCAGCCATCGGGGCGCGATGTGCAGGGCCAGCCGGGTGGTCACCGCACTGCCCAGACCGACGCCGACGGTGAACGGAATGAACGACACCCCGGCCACCAGCGGGCTGTAACCGACCACGTTCTGCACGAACAGACCCGCGAAATAGGTGGTGGCGCCCAGCACGCCGCTGGCGAGCAGGATCACCACGAAGGTGGCGACACGGTCGCGGCTGTCGAACAGCGACCACGGCAGTAGGGGGTTGTCCACCGAACGTTCCGCGAAAACGAAAACCGGTAACAGTACCGCGCCCGCGATCAAGGTGCCGTAGACCAGCGGATCACTCCAGCCGAGTTCCGGTCCCTCGGTGGCGCCCCAGACGATCAGGGCGCAGGCCAGGGTGCCGAGGAACGCACCGCGCACATCCAGCGTGAGTCGGTGATGGCCGGTATCGCGAAGTGCGTACAGTGCGCCGATCACGATGAGCGCGCCGATCGGCACATTGATCAGGAAGATCCACCGCCAGCTGGCCTCGGTGAGCGCGCCGCCGATCACCAGTCCGCCGACCGAGCCCAGTGCGACCATCGACCCGAAGATCGCGAAAGCCTGATTGCGTACCTTGCCCGGCGCAAAGGTACTGGCGACCAGCGCGAAAGCGGTGGGGGCCGCGAGCGCGGCGCCGGTGCCCTGGAAGGCGCGCGCGGCGATGAGCATCTGCTCGCTCTGTGCCAGGCCGCACAACATCGAGGCCAGTGTGAACAGGCCGACGCCGAGTATGAACATGCGGCGTCGCCCGAACGAATCGCCGATCCGCCCGCCGAGCAGCATCAGGCCGGCGAACGGAAGCCCGTAGGCGGTGATGGTCCAGGCGCTGCCCGAACTGGACAGGCCCATCTCCTCCTGCAGCTTCGGCAGGGCCAGGATCACCACGGTGCCGTCCAGCACCACCATCAGCTGTAACCCGCTCAGCACGAGAATGGCGAGCCCGAAGGCCCGTTTCGTCACCGGATACTGGATAGCTGGGGGGTCATCGAGCACAGTGGGTCACTGTAACCGACGGCCGGCGGCCGCTATCGGCACGGCGCTGAACCCGGCCGTGGGCCCGATCACAACGATCGCGGGCGGCCGAATGCCTTCGGCGCGGACACGTTCGGCCACATCGGCAAGAGTCGCGCGCAGTACCCGCTGGCCACGCAGGGTCCCCTCCTGGATCACCGTGGCCGGGGTATCGGCGGGACGGCCGCCCTTCTGCAGAACTGCGGCGAACTGTTCGATCCGTTCCACCGCCATCATCAGGACCAGGGTGCCGCGCAGCCTGGCCAGCGCCGGCCAATCGACCAGCGAATCCGGATGGTCCGGCGGGATATGGCCGCTGACCACCACGAATTCATGGGTGACACCGCGGTGGGTGACCGGGATCCCAGCGGCTGCCGGAACCGAGATGGGACTGGTTACCCCCGGGACAACCGTCACCGGCACTCCGGCATCCACACAGGCCTCGAGTTCCTCGTAGCCCCGTCCGAACACATAGGGATCACCACCTTTGAGCCGGACCACGAACTTGCCCGCCCGCGCGCCTTCGACGAGAGCCCGGTTGATCGCCTCCTGCGCCATCGCGCGGCCGTACGGGATCTTGGCGGCGTCCACCACCTCCACATCCGGTCCCAATTCGGCCAATAGTTCCGGCGGGGCGAGCCGGTCGGCCACCACCAAGTCGGCCCGGGCCAGCAGCCGGCGGCCGCGCACGGTGATCAGATCCGGGTCGCCGGGCCCGCCGCCGACCAGCGCGACTCCGGGCGCCATCGGCGTCGCGTCATCGGTGACCACGCCGGATTGCAATGCTTCGAGCAGGGCGGTGCGGACCGCTGCGGACCGCTGGTGCCGGCCGCCGGCGAGCACCCCGAGGCTCATCCCGTCGTAGCGGGCGGTGGCCGGGGTGACCGCCGTCCCGGATTGCGCGTGATCGGCGCGGACACAGAAGATCCGGCGTTCGGTCGCCGCCGCGACGATGTCGGCGTTGGTCCCGGGCTCGTCGGTGCAGGCGATGGCGTACCAGGCGCCGTCGAGATCGCCGTTTCGGTAATCGCGCAGGGTCAGGGTGAGCTGCCCGGCGGTGGCCATCGCCTCGACCGCGGGGGTGGCCGCGCGGGTGATCACCTCGACGGCGGCGCCGGAAGCGATGAGCAGGCCCAACCGGCGCTGTGCCACGGTGCCCCCGCCGACGACGACGACCCGTCGCCCGCTCAGATCGAGTCCCACCAGGTAGTTGGAGTCCCCGGCGGACAGGTTGTCGGTATCGGCTGACGTGTGCGGCACAAGGCTCGAGCCTACGGCCCGGTACGGTGCGCGCCGCAGCCGCCCGGCACGGACCCGACCCAGGTGACGGCCGGAAGATCGGCGGCGGTATCCGGGCCGGAGGAGCCGGGTGAAGTGGCCAGGGTCATCGGTGGTAAGGGGCCTACCTCTCAGGTGAGGACGACCAGCTCGGTATCGGAGGCGATCTCGATGCGCAGCCCCGCTCTGCTCGCGACCCGGGCGACAGCGCGGATATCGGTGGGCTCGGCCCGGGTGAGTACTAGGGCGCGGGCCAGCAGACCCTTGTGATGTTTGTTGAAGTGGCTGACCACGCTGCGCGATCCGTCGGAGGCTTCGGTGAGCACTGTGGCGGTGACCGCCCCCGGCACCCGCCCCAATTGCTGGTAGGTGCCCGAGCGCAGGTCCACGACCAGTTCGTCGCCGGCCGCCGCGCGCAGGGCCGGGCCCAGGTGGTCACGCCAGATGGCGGCCAGAGTCGGCCGGCCCGGCAGTTTCGAGCCGCCGGACAGCCGATAGGCGGGGATGGGATCGCCGGCGCGCACCGCGCCGAAAAGTGCCGAACCCACTGCGATCCGGTCCACGGCCTTGGCGCGCTGCGCCTTCGTGAACGACCCGGCGCCCAGCGCGTCGTAGAGGACACCTGTGTAGCGCTCGAGCGCCGGGCGGGTCGGGGAGGTACGGACCGCGGCGTTGCGGGCGAGCTCGGCATCGGAGTTCTTGCCGAGCCCGAGCGCGGCCCGGGAGGCCTCCGGATCACCGGCGAGGATGACAAGATCCCCGACCAGCCGATCGCGGATCTCGGTGAGCGAGCCGAAAGCCAGCGCCGACAGATCCAGCGGGCCGCCGGAACCACCGTCGGATTTCGTTTCGGAAGGAGGGAGCAGCACCAGCACGACCGGTTACGGTACCGGTCGTCGCCCGGCGGGCCCGCCTGCCCCGGCGGCCCCGAATTCGGGGTGTCGTGGCGTTGGCCGGACGGTCGCGGTCACTGTGTGCCCGCCGTCGGTAATCGAGTGTGGCCGGTGAACGCACAGGGGCTACGCTGGGCAACCGTGATCACCCGCCTCTCCCGACTGTTCCTCCGTACGTTGCGCGACGATCCCGCCGACGCCGAGGTGCCCAGCCACAAGCTGTTGGTGCGCGCCGGTTATGTGCGCCGGATCGCGCCGGGTGTGTACTCGTGGCTGCCGCTGGGCCTGCGGGTGCTGCACAAGGTGGAGGAGGTGGTGCGCGAGGAGATGAACGCCATCGGCGCGCAGGAGATCTCGCTACCCGCGCTGTTGCCGCGCGACCCCTATGAGGCCACCAACCGCTGGACCGAGTACGGCGATGCCCTGTTCCGGCTGCAGGACCGCAAGGGCGCGGACTATCTGCTCGGCCCCACCCACGAGGAACTGTTCACCCTCACCGTGAAGGGTGAGTACAACTCCTATAAGGACCTGCCGGTCACCCTTTACCAGATCCAGGCCAAATACCGCGACGAGGAACGGCCCCGGGCGGGCATCCTGCGCGGCCGCGAGTTCATCATGAAGGACTCCTACTCCTTCGACCTGGACGAGGATGGGCTGAAGGCCAGCTACAACGCCCACCGCGAGGCCTACCAGCGCATCTTCGACCGGCTCGGCGTGAAGTACGTGATCGTCGCCGCGACTTCCGGTGCCATGGGCGGTAGTGCCTCCGAAGAGTTCCTGGCCGACAGCCCGGTCGGCGAGGACACCTACGTCGTCTGCCGGGAGTCCGGGTACGCCGCCAATGTGGAGGCCGTGGTCACCGCGGCGCCGGAACCGCTGCCGATCGAGGGACAGCCCGAGGCGCAGGCATACGACACCCCCGATACCCCGACCATCGCGACCTTGGTGGACTGGGCGAACGGGGCGGGGATCACCGAGCGGTACGGCCGACCGGTGTCCGCCGCGGACACCTTGAAGAACGTCATGGTGAAACTGCGCCACCCCGACGGGAAGACCGAGATCATCGGTATCGGTGTACCCGGCGATCGCGAGGTCGACGACAAACGCCTCGGGGCCTCGGTCGAACCGGCCGAGGTGGAACTGCTCTCCGACGCCGATTTCGCCGCCAACCCCTTCCTGGTGAAGGGGTATATCGGTCCGAAGGGTCTGCAGGCCAACGGAATCCGCTATCTCGTCGATCCCCGCGTGGTCACCGGTACCTCGTGGATCACCGGCGCGGACGAACCCGGCAAACATATCGTCGGCCTGGTGGCCGGTCGTGATTTCACCGCAGACGGCACCATCGAGGCCGCGCAGGTCCGCGACGGGGATATGTCGCCCGACGGCCGCGGCCCGCTGGTCTCGGCGCGCGGTATCGAGATCGGCCATATCTTCCAGCTCGGTTACAAATACACCGACGCGTTCGAGGTCGATGTGCTCGGGGAGAACGGCAAGCCGGTACGGCTGGTGATGGGTTCCTACGGGGTAGGCGTCTCGCGCATGGTGGCGGTCATCGCCGAACAGCAGCACGACGACAAGGGTCTGCGCTGGCCCACCGAGGTCGCGCCGTACGACGTGCACGTGGTGATCGCCAACAAGGACGAGGCGGCCCGGGCCGGTGCCGAGGAGGTGGTCTCGGCGCTGAACGCGCAGGGCCTCGACATCCTCTTCGACGACCGCAAGGCTTCGCCCGGGGTGAAGTTCAAGGACGCCGAACTGCTCGGTATGCCCTATCTGCTGGTGATCGGCCGGGGCTGGGCCGAGGGCAAGGTGGAACTGCGTGATCGGTTCACCGGGGAAACCGAGGACGTTCCGGCCGATACCGCCGTCGAGACGGTGCTCGCGCGGATTCGGGGCTGAAGTCGTACCACTCGTCGAGCGGCTCCTCAGCGTGCCGTGGCCTGCTCGGCGAGTTGTTGTGCGGCCGCCCGGACCGAGGCCGGAGCGTCGTGCTCGCCGGTCATGGAGTAACTGATGATCGCGCCTTCGTGCAGACTGAGCAGTTGCACCGCGAGCCGGTCCGCTGCCGCCGCTCCCGCGGCGGCGGCATGGTCCCGGAAGAAGTCGCGCAACCAGGTCTTCTCGGCGACGACCACCTGTCGGCCCGGATGATCGGGTTCGGGCAGTTCCGCGAAAGCATTGATGAAACCGCATCCTCTGCTGCTGCCCGGCAGCCATTCGGGGAGAACGTCGAAGGGCGTCAGTAGCCGCCGGATAGGGTCGGTCTCTCCGGCGAGGTGCGCGTCGATGCGTGCGCGCCAGCGGCGGTCGCGATCTTCGAGGTAGGTCACCAGCAGGCCGTCCTTGGACCCGAAGCGGTCGTAGAGGGTCCGCTTCGTGACGCCGGATTCGGCCGCGATGGTATCGACACCGACGGCGTGGATACCGCGCGTGTAGAACAGCTCGGCGGCGGTGTCCAGAATGCGCCGGGCCGCGGGGGTCAGCTTGGTTTCCGTCTTGTTCGCGATACCGGACATGACCAACTCCTTGCCTTCACAGATCTGTATACCTATCTTAGAGGAATCGGAACTTTACAGATCTGTGTAGTGGAGGGTGTTGTGCAGCGGATGATGCAAGGTCTGGCCCGGTTCGCTCGCGATTTCGCGTACGGGGTACACGCCGGCCACGGAATACGACACGGTGTGCCGAATGCGAACGGACGCGGGACGCGGCGGTGCATGACGTCGTCTCCGGTCGCGTCGAACCCGTGCGACCCGAGCTCGTTCGCGGCGGGCCCGGCAGTCGGTGAGGTCGCTGGGGGCTACTCGGATGAACCGGGAGCCGTGAGTGCGCTATCGGATATCCCGGTGTCGAAACCGGCGTCCGTCAGAAGTTTCCTCGGGTAAAGGGCGAGTCGGGCGGCCGCACCGGTATCGAATGCCTCGGCTCCGGTCTCGTCCGGTGTGTCCTGCATGAACGCGAGCGGGTCGCTGAGCTTGCCGCTCTGGTGCATCACCGCGGCTTTTTCGGTGCTCCGGCCGATGACGGCAACTCGCTCGCCACGTTCGAGGAACGTCGTCGCCAGTCCCCGGCCTATCCCGTCGGTCCCTCCGGTGATCACCACAGTTTCACGGCATGCTCCGTTCGGTCGTTGGAGCGAACCGCAGAGATCAATATTTCAGACTTGCCAGTCTAGTGCTACAGGCCGATATTCTGGTTCGGAGGGGCCGGAAATGTCAACTGAAGGGTCTAGAATCAGCGATATGACCCCGGCTTCTGCACGTGCCCGCGGCCGTATCGACAAACAGCAGGCGATTCTCGACGCCGCCTTCGTGGTGTTCACGCATACCGGATACGCGCAGGCCCGAATGGACCAGATCGCGGCTGCCGCCGGCGTCGCCAAAGCCACCGTCTACAGCCATTTCGGTGACAAGGAAGAGGTTTTCCGCCGCGCGGTGCGATCACTGTCGGACACCGCGCTGGCAGCCAACTCGGCGGTGGTCGAGCGGCTGGCCGAACCGGGCGCGGACCTCGAGTCCCTGCTGTTGGAGGTGGGCGGCGCCCTGGTTCGGTGCTACTGCGCGCCGGAATCGCGGGCATTGCGCCGACTTGTCTGTGCCGAGGCCGGACAGTTCCCTGACCTGCCCGATCTCGTCGACGATGTGGCCGATCGGGTCGGTCGCGCACTGGCGGACCGGCTCGCACGCCTGGCGCTCGCCGGTTCGTTGCGGATCGACGATCCCGACCTCGCGGCTGCGCAGTGGATGGCGCTGCTCACGGGCCCGCTGCGGGCGCGCCAGGTGTTCGGCGACACGTCGCCCTCGGAGGCGGAGCTGGACAGGGTGGCCGCCGCCGCTGTGCGAACCTTCCTGGCGGCTTTCGGTCCGTGAGCGTTCCTGCTGTTACTTGTGCGGAACTCCGGTGACCAGACCGCCGTCCAGGCCCGACCCGCACAACCCGGTGGGTCCTACCGGGTGGAGATCACCGGCGAACCCGCCTACGCGGTGGATATCTGCCCGTCCAGTCGTCACGGCGACCACAACTACGCGGCGATCCTGGCCGGTGTCGGCCGGGTGGTCAACGCCATACCTGCCGTCGTGGCCGCCGAACCGGGTATCCGAACCACCGGTGACCTGCCGTTGTACACGGGCCCCGGGCTGGCCGATTCCGCCTGACCGTGGAATCCTTCCGGCTGATTCGGCGGCGATCCGGTGACGCACCTAAGCTCGGATGGCGGAGCGTGCGAGCCACTGGCTCGGCGCCGAACCCCCAGGGAAGGTGCGCTTGTATGTATGAGCCCGAACGGTCCGGTCCGCGTGAACCGAACCTGACCGAACTGCGCGAACGGGCCGCGCACGGCGATTCCGATGCCGTCGCGCAACTGTTGGATATCGGGGACGAACGCACCGATGCCGTGGACCTGAGCGGGTACGACCTCGGCGTGGACACCGAGCACGGCGCCGAGGCCGACAAGTAGCCGCCCGGCCCCGCGAACGCCGCCCGCGACCCGGCCGGAATACCGATCCGTCGGTACTCCGGCCGGGTCGCTTGTAGGGTGGGTCGACATGGGAACCGCTCCGGCTGTCACACCGGAGCGAACGTCTATCCGTAACCAGGCCACACCCCCGGCGCGAATCGGCGCCGGACTGCGGAGCCGGTGGCGAGCCCCGGGAACGACCGTGCTCTGGGCGGCGGCGGTGCTCATCGCGATCCAACTCGGCGTCCGCGCGTGGGTGACCGTTCACGGTTACTTCTACTGGGACGATCTGATCCTGGCCGGTCGCGCCGGGACTCTCCCGCTACTGTCCGGGGATCTGCTGCTGCACGATCACGACGGGCATTTCATGCCGCTGGCCTTTGCGGTGTCCTGGCTGGTCACGGCCATCGCGCCGCTCGATTGGGGAGTAACCGCGGCAGTCCTGCTCCTCAGCCAGTCGGCAGCCTCGCTGGCGGTACTGCGCATGCTGCTGGTGCTGCTCGGACGGCGCCGAGCCCTGCTGGTTCCGCTGGCGTTCTATCTGTTCTGTCCGCTGACGTTGCCGGCGTTCGCATGGTGGTCGGCCGCGCTCAACGCGCTGCCTCTGCAGTTCGCACTCGCCTGGGTGGTGGCCGATGCGGTGCTGCTGGACCGCACCGCACGCCGCCGGTACGCGATCTCGGGTGTCGTGGTCACGACTGTGGGACTGTTGTTCTTCGAGAAGGCGGTCATCGTTGCGTTCGTGGCGTTGGCCGTGGTGCTGTTGCGGCGCTGTGTCGACGGCCGGGGCCTCGGCGTGCGGGAGGTACTGCGACGCGGAGCGGGTCTCTGGGGCGGCACCGCCGCGGTACTCGCGCTGTGGGCTGTGTTCTATCTGGCCGCGGCCGGCGTATCGAGCAGTGCGGGCGGTTCGGGCGATCTGGCTCAGATGCTGCCCCGGGCAGCCTGGGCCGGTCTGGTGACCGCGTTGCTGGGCGGGCCGTGGGGCTGGGAACGGTGGGTGCCCTCCGCGCCGTGGGCGGTCGCACCGAGCTGGGCGGTGTGGGTGGCGTGGTTGTTACTGGGCGTCGGGGTTCTACTGACGATCCGGGCCCGCCGGGCGGTATGGCCGGTCTGGCTCGCGGCGGCGGTGTACGTACCCGCGGTGCAGATCCCCGTGGTGCTGATGCGTGCCGGCCCGAACACCGTCGACGAACTCATGATGTCGCTGCGCTATCTGGCGGATACCGCAGTGGTCCTCACCGCCGCGGGTGCGCTCATATTGCGGGCCTTCGCACGGACGACGAGCGGCGCCGCGGCCGATCCCGGGGTCGGCGGTGATCGCGGGGCCTGGTGGCGTGGGCCGGTACCGGTGACTCTCGTGGTCGCGGTGTTCGTATCGAGCAGCCTCTGGTCGACCTGGAGTTTTTCCCGCAGCTGGTCCGAGGGGCCGACGAAAAACTATGTGGCCACAGTGAAATCGGAATTCGCGCACTGGGACGGGTCACCGCTGCTCCCGCAGGAAGTGCCGTGGAACGTGCTGAACCCGACCGCCTACCCGGAGAACGAGGCCGGCCGGGTGTTGTCTTCGATCGCCCCGCCCGGTGCCTTCGCCGCGGCCACCGATCACCTGCGCATGATCACCGACACCGGGGAATTCGCCGATGCCCGGGTCTGGTGGAACCGCGGAATCCTGCCGGGACCGGAACCGGGTTGCGGTTATCGGATCGGCGGTGCGCAGTCGGTCCGCATCCCACTGGACGGCCCTATGATCGCCCACGAATGGACGGCCCAGCTGAACTATTTCGCCGACCGCGACGCGATGCTCACGGTGGGTTTGGAACGCGGCGACCGAGCCGACGCTCCGGTGCGAGCGGGTGCGAATACGGTCTACGCGCGGGTCACCGGCAGCGGTTCGGCGCTGATCATCCGGAACCGGACGCCGGGATCGGTGGTGTGCCTGGGTACGGGCCCGGTCGGAGTCGCGGCGTACTCGTAGTTGATCGGCGACGGTGTATCCGGGGCGTCCGTACCTCCGCTGCCGGTCCTACCCGGCGCGACGAATGCTCGGATCGGCCTCCGCTATCCGGAACTCTCCGCGCGGCGGCCCGGGGTCGCTGCTCCGCCACCGGCCGCACCGAATGGCCGGCCCCGGCCACCCGGGCCGCCCATCAGGGCCGGCCGGGGAACGCTACGGTTGCGGGCGCGATTCCGGCGGCCGTCTGCCAGACGGCGCGTCGTCCGGCGGATTCGGTCAGCGCCTCCACACCCGTGCGCCGGGTCGTCTCCGTGGCCGCGCTTTCCACGACCGCGCGCCAGGCCACCGCGGTATCGGTCTCCACCACAATGGCCAGCTGCGCGGCCGACGCGGGATCGATCACCTCGATGGGAACGGTGTAGGCGGGCTCCGCCGGTGGGGCGTCGGCTCCGCCGGCGGTGAGCAGGTCGGCGGTGGCATCGCGGCGGGCGCGATGCGCGGCAGTGTGCTCATTGACCGTCCGCCGCCGTTCCGGACTCGTGTGGGCCGCGATCACGCCGTAGGCGTAGATCGCCGCGTATTCGGCGTCGAGTGCTCCGCGCAACGCCTGCTGTTCGGCACCGCTCATACCAGCAACACCCCCGTCTGGACCGCGCAGGCGGCGCTGATCGAAGCGAGCAGCCCGGCTCGGTAGCCGGACTGGGTGACGGCCAGATCGGCCGCGGCCCGCTGCGAAGCGGACAGCTGATCGCGCAGGGTGGCGATACTCGGTGGTGCGTCGGGGACCGGCGTGGTGGTGGGTGCCGGGGTGCGCACGGCGGGGGTCGTGCCGTCGCCGTAGATACCGATCGCCCGATCGATCTCGGTGCGCAGCGCCTGCGCGTGCGCGGTGCGCTCGGCGGCGACAGTGGTGAGCGCATCGGTGCGCTGCGGATCGATCGCGATGGCGGCCGTGGCTGCGGCGGCGTCGCTCCGGGCCGAGAACTCGTGCGCGACAAGCACATCCGGTTCGGTGATCGGGTTCTCGGCACACGCGACGAGCGCCCCGGTGGCGAACAGTCCGACCGTACCGCCGCCCGCGACCCGTAGCGCTGTACGGCGATTCACGCGGCGGTCGCCGCCGTACCGGTCGGAGGAGGGGCCGCGGGGACACCCGGCCGCGGGCCGGTCGGTAACGCGCTCGGTCACCGGACCATCGTGCCAGACCGGTGGCATCACCCCGGTACGGGCACCACCGGGTGGACTTACCGCCGACCGCTGGTCCTTTACCTTCTCGGGGCGCGTTACGCTAGGTCACCGGCACATAAATATTCCGTCCGCGTGACAACTGAACCAGGAGCTGCCCATATGCCCATGCCGACCGAGGAGAGGGTGAGCCGGCTCGTCGCCGGACTCGTCGCCGGTCGAGGATTCGATCTCGAGGGTGTCGAGGTTTCGACCGCGGCGGGGCAGACCCGGGTGCGGGTAGTCGTGGACAGTGACCGCAGCGCCGATCTGGACACCATCGCGGAGCTCAGCGCGCAGGTGTCGGCTTGTCTGGACGAAGCGGACGACGAATTCGAGGCCGCCCGATATCTGCTCGAGGTGACCACGCCCGGAATCGACCGGCCGCTCACGGCCCCCCGGCATTGGCGCCGCGCTCGCGGGCGCAGGGCCGAGATCGCGTTGAAGCCGGGTGTCGCGCCACCGGAGCCCGCCCTGCCGGCGCAGTTCACCGCGCGGATCGGGGCTCTCGACGGCGACAGGATCGCGCTGGTGCTGGGCGGAAGGCCCGGACCGCGCCTGGTGACCGTCGGTCTGGAGGATATCGACCGCGCCGTGGTGGAGGTGGAGTTCTCCCCGCCGAACGCTCGTGAACTCGAACTGGCCGGGGGCGTCGCCGCCGGCCGCCCACCCGCGGGAGCGGACGCCGCGGATCTCACCGGAACTGTTGTCGCCGCGTCCGATTCGACCGAAGGGACCATGGAATGAACATCGAAATCGAAGCCCTGCGCGCGATTGTCGCGGACAAGGGGATCTCGATCGAGACCGTGATCTCCGCGATCGAGTCCGCCTTGCTCACCGCCTACAAGCACACCGAGGGCCATCAGGCCAACGCCCGGGTCGAGATCAACCAGCGCACCGGTCTCGTGCGGGTGCTGGCCACCGAGCTCGACGCCGACGGCAATGTGATCTCCGAATGGGACGACACCCCTGAGGGTTTCGGCCGGATCGCCGCCACCACCGCTCGGCAGGTCGTGCTGCAGCGCCTGCGGGATGCCGAGAACGAGAAGTCCTTCGGCGAGTTCTCCACCCACGAGGGCGATATCGTCGGTGGGGTGGTGCAGCGCGACGCGCGTGTCAATGCCCGTGGCACCGTGGTGGTCCGGATCGGCAGCGAACTGCACGGCACGGAGGGGCTGATCCCGTCCGCCGAGCAGGTGCCCGGGGAGAGCTACGAGCACGGCGACCGGATCAAGTGTTATGTGGTGGGGGTCTCGCGTGGTCAGCGTGGTCCGCAGATCACACTGTCGCGGACGCACCCCAATCTGGTCCGGCGCCTGTTCGCGCTGGAGGTACCGGAGATCGCGGACGGATCGGTGGAGATCGTGGCAGTGGCCCGGGAGGCGGGGCACCGCTCCAAGATCGCGGTCCGTTCCACCGTCTCCGGAGTGAACGCGAAGGGCGCCTGTATCGGCCCGATGGGACAGCGGGTGCGCAATGTGATGAGCGAGCTGGCCGGCGAGAAGATCGACATCATCGATTACGCCGAAGATCCGGCGACCTTCGTGGGTAACGCACTCTCGCCATCGAAAGTGGTTTCCGTCACAGTTGTGGACCCGGATGCCCGGGCCGCCCGCGTCGTCGTCCCGGATTTCCAGCTCTCGCTGGCGATCGGCAAGGAGGGGCAGAACGCTCGCCTCGCGGCCCGGCTCACCGGCTGGCGGATCGATATCCGCAGCGACGCGGCCCCGGACGCCGGCGGGACGGTGCGGACGGAGGCGCATCGCCGGTGACGTCCGAACGTGGATCGGCCGCCGCGCGGTCGCGGTCCGGCGACCAGCGATCACGTCGCACCGACGCGCCCCACGCGACATCATCGGGGGCGGGGTTGGAGGGCACCGATCGGTCAGCGGTAGAGTGGTGCGAGGTTCGGTCCGAGTCTTCGGTTACCGCACACGAACGTGATGGTGAGTCGGCGGCGCTTCGGCGCCCGGCGGCCCCGGTGCGGACGTGCGTCGGTTGCCGAAAACGCGAACCGGTCCCCGAACTGCTGCGGATCGTGGCGTGCGGGTGTTCGACCGGAAACGGTGCGGACGCTGTCACGATCGTTCCCGATCCACGGCGCAGACTTTCCGGACGGGGTGCGTGGCTGCACCCCTTTTCGGCTTGTCTGAGCACAGCGGTACGGCGCCGAGCGATCGGCAGAGCACTACGAGTGTCCGGACATCTGGATATCTCAGCCGTTGAGCATCACCTCGAGAACAGGCACGAGCACTCATGAGCACACCGTGAAGTCCCAACGATGAACGTCCATCGGAGTTAACCCGAGGTCGTGCGGGTCCCCGCCAGCAGGCGGGAGGCGCTGCTCGACCTCTCAGTGAGGAGAGCAGTGGCAGGCAAGGCCCGCGTGCACGAGTTGGCCAAAGAACTCGGTGTCACCAGCAAAGAACTACTCGCGAAGCTCAAGGAGCAGGGCGAGTTCGTGAAGTCCGCTTCGTCGACGGTGGAAGCACCCGTCGCGCGCCGGCTCCGCGAATCGTTCGCGGCGAAATCAGCGCCCGCGAAATCCGGATCCAACGGGTCCAAGTCCTCCGCGCGCCCCGGTCCGTCGACCGCGGCGAAACCCGCGGCGCCCGGTCCACGTCCCGGCCCGCGGAATCCCGCGGCTCCGAGTCCGGCCGATACCACGCCGACCGCCGAGTCCGCCGCGGCTCCGGCCGTCGGTAACGCCCCGAGGCCCGCTGGTCCGCGTCCCGGCCCTGCGGCGAAACCGGGTCCGGCTCCCGTCCGTGAACCGGCACAACCCCAGGCCCAGGCACAACCCCAGGCACAGGCACAGGCACCGGCACCGGCAGCCGAGCAGGCAGCCCCCGGTACGCGTCCGGCTGACGGTGGCGCGCGTCCCGGTCAGCCGCGTCCGGCCGCTGCCGGCCAGAGCCCGGCCCGCCCGGGACCCAAACCCGGCCCCAAGACCCCGCGCGTCGGCAACAACCCGTTCTCGTCGGCGCCCGAACGTGAGCGTCCGAGCCCACGTCCGCAGCCGGGCGCCCGCCCGGCTCCGGGCCAGGGTGGCCCGCGTCCGGGTCCGGCGCAGGGTGGTCCGCGCCCGCAGGGCGGTCCCCGTCCCGGCCAGAACGCCCCGCGTCCCGGCCCCGGTGGCGCGCGTCCCCCGGCCGGTCAGGGTGGTCCCCGTCCCGGCGGTCCGCGTCCGAGCCCGAACTCCATGCCGCCACGTCCGACCCCGGGTGCGATGCCGCAGCGTTCGGCCCGTCCGGGCCCGGCCGCCGGTGGTCGTCCCGGTCGTCCCGGTGGCGGTCCCGGTGGCGGCGGCGGTGGTCGTCCCGGTGGCGGTGGCGGCGGCGGTGGTTACCGCGGTGGCGGCGGCGCTCCCGCGGGCACCGGTGCTCCCGCCGGTGGTGGCGGTTTCCGCGGTCGTCCCGGTGGTGGCGGTGGCCGGCCGGGCGGTCCCGGTGGCCGCGGTGGCGCGGCCGGTGCGTTCGGCCGTCCCGGTGGCGCGCCCCGGCGTGGTCGCAAGTCGAAACGGCAGAAGCGCCAGGAATACGATTCGATGCAGGCCCCGTCGGTCGGCGGCGTGCGGTTGCCCCGTGGCAACGGTGAGGTGATCCGCCTCGCTCGCGGTGCGTCGCTGTCCGATTTCGCGGAGAAGATCGACGCCAACCCGGCCGCCTTGGTCCAGGCGCTGTTCAACCTGGGCGAGATGGTCACCGCGACCCAGTCGGTCAACGACGAGACCCTCGAGCTGCTCGGCGGCGAGATGAACTACGTCGTGCACGTGGTCAGCCCCGAGGACGAGGACCGGGAGCTGCTGGAATCGTTCGACCTGACCTACGGCGAGGACGAGGGCGGCGAGGACGAGCTCGAGCAGCGTCCGCCGGTGGTGACCGTCATGGGTCACGTCGACCACGGTAAGACCCGACTGCTGGACACCATCCGCAAGACCAACGTCCGTGAGGGCGAGGCCGGCGGTATCACCCAGCACATCGGTGCCTACCAGGTACCGACCCATCTCGGCGATGCCGAACGGCTCATCACCTTCATCGACACCCCGGGTCACGAGGCGTTCACCGCCATGCGTGCCCGTGGTGCGAAGGCCACCGATATCGCGATCCTGGTGGTCGCCGCCGACGACGGCGTGATGCCGCAGACGGTGGAGGCGATCAACCACGCGCAGGCAGCCGATGTGCCGATCGTGGTGGCGGTCAACAAGATCGACAAGGAAGGCGCGAACCCGGAGAAGATCCGGCAGCAGCTGACCGAGTACAACCTCGTGGCCGAGGAGTACGGCGGCGACACCATGTTCGTCGACATCTCCGCCAGGGAGAACATCAACATCGAGGCCCTGCTCGAAGCCGTGCTGCTCACCGCGGACGCGGCCCTCGATCTCCGGGCCAACCCGGACCAGGACGCCCAGGGTGTAGCAATCGAGGCGCATCTGGACCGCGGTCGCGGCCCGGTCGCCACGGTGCTCATCCAGCGCGGCACGCTGCGGGTCGGCGACTCGATCGTGGCGGGCGACGCCTACGGCCGCGTCCGCCGCATGGTGGACGAGCACGGCGCCGATGTCGAGGCGGCTCTGCCGTCGCGTCCGGTGCAGGTCATCGGTTTCACCTCGGTACCCGGCGCCGGCGACAACCTCCTCGTCGTCGACGAGGACCGGATCGCCCGCCAGATCGCCGACCGGCGCAATGCGCGTAAGCGCAACGCACTGGCCGCGCGCAGCCGCAAGCGGATCAGCCTGGAAGATCTGGATGCCGCGCTGAAGGAAACCAGCGAGTTGAACCTCATCCTCAAGGGTGACAACTCCGGTACCGTCGAGGCGCTCGAAGAAGCCCTGCTCGGGATCCAGATCGATGACGAGGTCCGGCTGCGGGTCATCGACCGCGGTGTCGGTGGCGTCACCGAGACCAACGTCAACCTGGCGTCGGCGTCCAACGCGATCATCATCGGGTTCAATGTCCGGGCCGAGGGCAAGGCGACCGAACTCGCCAACCGCGAAGGCGTGGACATCCGGTACTACTCGGTGATCTACCAGGCCATCGACGAGATCGAGAGCGCGCTCAAGGGCATGCTCAAGCCCATCTACGAAGAGGTGGAACTGGGCCGGGCCGAGATCCGCGCCATCTTCCGCTCCTCGAAGATCGGTCTCATCGCCGGCTGCATGGTCACCTCGGGCAGCGTCAAACGCAATGCCAAGGCCCGCCTGCTGCGCGACAACATGGTGATCGCCGAATCCACGACGATCAGCTCGCTGCGCCGCGAGAAGGACGATGCACCCGAGGTCCGTGAGGGCTTCGAGTGCGGTATGACGCTGACCTACTCCGATATCAAGGAAGGCGACATCGTCGAGGCTTACGAGTTGCGCGAGAAGCCGCGCGACTGACGTGTCAGGGCCGGACGGGATCCACCGTCCGGCCCGGCCATCGATATCGGCAACGCAGCGGCGATACCCGCCCACACGGGCGGTATCGCCGGGCCGAAAGTCGCTACAACCGGGGAGGTCGTGTGTACCTGGGTGCACTCGAATTCGACATTCTGCTGGGTGATGTGCACTCGTTGAAGGAGAAGCGTTCGGTGATCCGGCCGATCCTGGCCGAACTCCAGCGTTTCGGGGTGAGCACCGCCGAAGCGGGGGAACACGACCGATACCGACGCACCCTGCTCGGGGTGGCGATGGTGTCGGCCGGAACGGACCATCTGACGGCCGTGCTCGATCGATGCGAGCGACATGTCGCGGCACGTCCGGAGTTACAGTTGCTGGCAGTACGCCGGCGCGTCTTCGGACCCGAGGACTGACCGGCCGCGAGTGATATCAGCGGTGGACGCGGTCCGTGCGGCAGCGTTGTCGCACGGACGGTCCCACCGTCGCTGAAAAGGAAAGGAGCGGCCATGGTGGATCAAGCCAGGGCACGCCGGCTCGCCAAGCGGATCTCCGCGATCGTGGCCACGGCAATCGAATACGAGATCAAAGATCCGCGCTTGCGTTTCGTCACCGTCACCGATGCGCGGGTGACCGGGGATCTGCACGATGCGACCATCTTCTACACGGTGATGGGTGAAACCGTCGACGCCGAACCCGACTACCCGGCTGCGGCCGCCGGCCTGGAGAAGGCCAAAGGGGTGTTGCGTTCCAAGGTGGGTGCCGGTACCGGGGTGAAGTTCACGCCCACCTTGAGTTTCGTGCTCGATACCGTGCCCGATGCGGCGCGGCAGATGGAGGATCTGCTGGCCCGGGCCCGGGCCGCCGACGACGAAGTCGCGCGGGTGGCCGCCGAGGCATCCCCCGCGGGCGACGCCGACCCGTACAAGACACCACGAGACGACGACTGAGTCGCGGCAGATATGACCACAGCCGGTCCCGCTGTCGATTTCACCGCGGCCGTCGGGGCGCTGGAAAGCGCGCGTTCGGTGACTGTCCTGTGCCATATCCAGCCCGACGCCGATACCCTGGGCAGCGGTCTGGCGCTGGCGGCGGTACTGGACCGCCGCGGCGTGCCGGTGCGGGTGTCCTTCGCCGAGCCTGCGGAGCCGGCCGCGGGGCTGCGTACGCTGCCGGGGTTGCGGTTCCTCGTTCCACCCGCCGAGGTGCCCGCCGAGGTCGATCTGCTGGTCACGGTGGACTGTGGGAGTGCGGGGCGGCTCGGCGCACTCGCCGACCGGGTGCCCGGGGCGGCCCGGACCCTGGTGATCGACCATCATCGGTCCAACACCCGGTTCGGGGAGATCAATCTGATCGATCCCGATGCGGTATCCACCGCCAGTGTCATCACGGCGTTGCTGGACGCCTGGGGGGAACCGATCGACGCCGATATCGCCCACTGTCTGTTCGCCGGCCTGGCCACCGACAGCGGTTCCTTCCGCTGGGTGACACCCGGCACGCACGCACTGGCCGAACGGCTGCTGGCCACCGGTATCGACGGCGCCGCCATTACGCGCACCCTGATGGACACCCACCCCTTCGAGTGGTTGCAGATGCTGTCCACTGTGCTCGGCTCCGCCCGACTCGACCGTGCGGCGCATGGCGGGACCGGACTGGTCGCCGCGTTCGTCCTGGCCGCAGACCTCGCGGAGGTGCGTCAGGAAGAGGCCGAGAGCGTCGTCGATATCGTCCGCGCGACGGCAGAGGCCGGAATCGCGGCGGTGTTCAAGGAAGCCCGTCCCACCGACGAGCGTCGGCGGTGGACTGTTTCGCTGCGATCCAGGGACAGCGGCCCCGGTACCGATGACGGCGCCGATGTGGCCGCAGTCGCGACGGATCTCGGCGGCGGTGGCCACCGCTACGCGGCCGGGTACACCACCTACGGTGAGCCGGCGGAAATTCTGGCGCAGCTCCGTGCTGCCCTGGGCTAGCGTACGAGCGGGCGACGGTAGGTGTCAGTGAGTCGCTACACCCGGTTCCCGGTGCGGATCGGGTAGCGCGTGGGGCGAGTACGGACGGAAAGCGAACGATGCACACGGAGGTGACCGGGCCACCGGCCCCAGCGGTGGAGTCCGGACCGCGCCGGATCCTGGGCCTGGCACTGCCGACGCTAGGTGTGCTGGTGGCCGAACCGGTCTATCTGCTGTTCGATCTCGCCGTGGTGGGCAGGTTGGGAGCGCTGGCACTCGCGGGGTTGGCCGTCGGGGGCCTGGTTCTCGCTCAGGTCAGTTCGCAGTTGACCTTCCTCGCCTACGGTACGACTGCCCGGTCGGCGCGTCGGCACGGCGCGGGGGACGATCCCGGTGCGGTCGAAGAGGGCGTGCAGGCGAGCTGGCTGGCCGGTGCCATCGGATTGGCGATAGTGCTGGTCGTGCAGGTGGCCGCGGTCCCTGTCGTCGGCGCCGTCGCCGGGGATGCGGAGATCGCCGCCGAGGCGCTGGCATGGCTGCGGATCGCGGTGTTCGGGGTACCGCTGATCCTGCTGTCCATGGCTGGGAACGGCTGGATGCGGGGCCTGCAGCAGACGCGGCGGCCGCTCACCTATGTGATCCTCGGCCTGGGACTGTCGGCGGTGCTGTGCCCGTTTCTCGTGCACGGCCTCGCCGGGTTGCCGCGGCTCGGGCTGCCCGGTTCGGCGGTGGCCAACGTGATGGGCCAGGCGGTGACCGGCGTGCTGTTCGTGAGCGCGCTGCTCCGGGCACAGGTGCCACTCGCGCCGCGTCCGTCTGTGATGAAGGCACAGCTGATCCTGGGTCGCGATCTCATCGCCCGCAGCCTCGCCTTCCAGGCATGCTTCGTATCGGCCGCCGCGGTGGCTGCGCGATTCGGGGCGGCATCGGTGGCGGCGCATCAACTCGTTCTGCAGCTGTGGAATTTCCTCGCACTCACCCTCGATTCGCTGGCCATCGCGGCGCAGACGCTGGTCGGGTCGGCACTGGGCGCTCGTAACGCGGCCGGCGCGCGGGCGGTGGCCCGCCGGGTCACCGGATGGTCGGAGGTGTTCGCGCTGGGCCTGGCCGGGTTGTTCGCGGCGGGGGCGGCCCTGCTCCCGCCGCTGTTCACCGATGATGCGGCGGTCCTGGACCGGACCGGGGTGGTGTGGTGGTACTTCGTGGCGATGATCCCGGTGGCCGGTGTGGTGTTCGCGCTGGACGGGGTGCTGCTGGGTGCCGGGGACGCGGCCTATCTGCGGACTACCACGCTGGGGGCGGCGCTTGCCGGTTTCCTGCCGGCGATCTGGCTCTCGCTGGCCTTCGATTGGGGTATCGGTGGAATCTGGTGCGGCCTGATCGCGTTCATGCTGTTGCGGCTGGCGGCGGTGAGCGGGCGGGCGCTATCGGGGCGCTGGATCCGCGTCGGAGCCGACATCCCGTTGTGACCGTGGAATACGGCAGGCGGTCGGGCAGGTCTGTACCGGACCGAACAGGCGATATGCGAAGGTGGGTGTGGTGATACCCAAGTTGATGGCCGTGAGCGATATTCATATCGGTCACCAGGGCAACAAACCGGTGGTCGAGGACATCCGTCCCGATTCTCCGGAGGACTGGTTGATCGTCGCCGGCGATGTCGCCGAACGCAGCGACGATATCCGCTGGGCGCTGAAACTGCTCCGAGAACGGTTCGCCACCGTGATCTGGGTGCCCGGTAACCACGAACTGTGGACCACCGCCAAGGATCCGGTGCAGATGCACGGTGCTGCGCGCTACGACTACCTGGTCTCGCTGTGCCGGGATCTGGATGTGCTCACCCCGGAGGATCCGTTCCCGGTGTGGACCGGGGCGGGTGCGGAAGCCCACGGCGGCGCGGTGACCATCGCCCCGCTGTTCCTGCTCTACGACTATTCGTTCCTGCCCGAAGGGGCGCGCACCAAAGCCGAGGGTCTGGCCATCGCCCGGGAGCGCAATGTCGTGGCCACCGACGAATTCCTGCTCTCGCCGGATCCCTACCTCACCCGCGACGCGTGGTGCGCTGCCCGGCTGCGGGCCACCCGGCGCAAGCTCGACAATCTGCCCGAGGGCACGCCACTGGTGCTGATCAACCATTTTCCCCTGCTACGCGAGCAGACGGATATGCTCTGGTACCCGGAATTCGCACTGTGGTGCGGTACCGAGCACACCGCCGACTGGCACACCCGATACAACGTGTTGTGCGCTGTCTACGGTCATCTGCACATTCCACGGACCACTTTCCACGACGGAGTCCGGTTCGAGGAGGTCTCGCTCGGCTATCCCCGGGAATGGCAGAAACGCGGTATGCCCGACAAACTATTGCGCCAGATCCTGCCCGACCCGGAGTACGCCCCGGGCGATCTGAACGAATGGGGTGGTCATTTCCGGGTGACGCCGGAAATGGCGGCGGCCGCGGCGGAGATGCGCGCCAAGGCACAGCGACGCCGGGGCCTCGAATGAGGGGCCCGGTGGGCTCGGAGCGGCAGCGCGCCGCCGGACGCCGGGACGGTCGAACGCTTGTTGCCGACGGTGGCCGGAGCGCCCAGCGGCACCCGGTCCGCACCCAGTAGGCTCTGCGACGATGATCGAGACAATCCTGCCCGCCGGTGTCGCTTCCTCCGAGTTGCTCGACTATCCGGAGGATCTGAAGCCGCATCCGGCCGAAGCGCATCTCATCGCGAAATCGGTGGACAAGCGGCGCCGTGATTTCATCGGCGCGCGGCACTGCGCCCGCCTTGCCTTGGCCGAGCTGGGCGAGCCGGCGGTGGCGATCGGGAAAGGTGAGCGGGGCGCGCCGGTTTGGCCGCGCGGTATCGTCGGCAGCCTCACCCATTGCGACGGTTTCCGTGGTGCGGCGCTGGCCCATCGGATGCGTTATCGCTCGATCGGGATCGACGCCGAACCGCACGACACTCTTCCGGAGGGTGTGCTGGATTCGGTGAGCCTGCCCGCCGAGCGGGAGTGGTTGCGCACCAGCGATTCCGCACTGCATCTGGACCGGCTGCTGTTCTGTGCGAAAGAGGCCACGTACAAGGCGTGGTTCCCGCTGACCACCCGCTGGCTCGGCTTCGAGGACGCGCACATCACGTTCGCCGTGGCCGAAGCCACCGACACCACGGGATCGGGGACCTTCCGCTCGCAACTGCTGGTTCCCGGGCAGGCCGGTGACGGCGGACTACCGCTGACCTCCTTCGACGGACGCTGGCGGATAACCGGCGGTTTCATCCTGACCGCGATCGCGCACAGCTGATGGCCGATCTGCTGGGCGGTCTGCTGATCGTCGACAAACCAGGTGGACCCACCAGTCACGATATCGTGGCGAAGACGCGGAAACTGTTGCGTACCAAGAAGGTCGGGCATGCCGGCACGCTCGATCCGATGGCCACCGGGGTGCTGGTGCTCGGGGTGGAGCGTGCCACCAAACTGCTGGGGCTGCTCACCCTCACCACAAAGAGCTATACCGCGACGATCCGCCTGGGCCGGTCCACCACCACCGACGACGCGGAGGGCGAGGTGCTCACCACAGCGGCGGCCGGCGGGGTCACCGACGCCGAGATAGCGCGGGTCGTCGCCACCCTCACCGGGGAGATCCAACAGGTTCCGGCCACCGTGAGCGCGATCAAGGTCGACGGGGAACGCGCCTACGCGCGGCATCGTGCCGGTGAAGAGGTGAAACTCGCGGCCCGGCCGGTTACCGTCTCCCGGTTCGACGTTCTGGAACGGCGCGCTCTCCCGGATGACGGACCCGTCGATCTGGATGTGGTGGTCGATTGCTCGTCGGGCACCTATATTCGGGCGCTCGCGCGCGATCTGGGTGCCGCGCTCGGGGTGGGCGGTCATCTGACCGCGTTGCGACGTACCAGGGTCGGGCCGTTCACCCTGGAGCACGCGCGCACGCTGGAGGAACTCGCCGAGGATCCGGCCCCGAGCCTGGATATCGATACCGCGGTGCGGCTGTCCTTTCCGCAGCGCACGATCGGTGCCGCCGAAGCGGAGAAACTGCGGGACGGACGCTGGCTGGAACCGGTCGGACAGGCGGGCGTCTATGCCGCTCTCACCACCGATGACAAGGTGATCGCCCTGCTCCAGGAAAAGGGCGATCGTGCGGCGCCGGTGCTGGTGGTGCGACCGCGTGGGTTGATCGACTGATCGGTCTCGGTCAGCCGGGAATCGGTTCCGCGGCATACCGGGCGCGCAGCCGCTGGACCGCGTCGTCCATATGGTCGCGCAGCAGCTGATGCACCCGCGGCGGGGCGGCCGCTCCGATCGCTTCGCGCAGTGCCACATGCTCCTGCGCCTGTTCGCGCAGGTCCGGGTACGTGGTCTGCAGGGCGCCGAGGCACATCCTGGTTTCGATCAGCAGTGTCCGCGCTGCACGGACCAGCCGGGGGCTACCGGCCGCAGCCACCAGTGACTCGTGGAACTGCCGATCGGCGTCGGAGACCCCCGCGGGATCACCCGCCGCGGCCCGGTCGAGCATCGCCGCGACGCTCGGTGCCAGCGCCTCGTAGGCGATCTCGCGGCGGTCGTCGAGGATCAGGGTGAGGGCCCCGCCCTCGATGGCCGTACGGGACCGGTAGATGTCGACGACGTCGGCGAGCGTCAGTTCGATGACGAAGATCCCGCGGTTGCGGATGCTGTGCAGCAGACCCTCCGACACCAGTCGTTGCATCGCCTCCCGCACCGGTCCCCGGGAAACCCCGAACTGTGCGGCCAGATCGGCCTCGCCCAGCTGCGCCCCCGGTTCCAGTCCACCACGCACGATCGCCTCGCGCAGTTTGTCCGCGATCATCTCGGCGGTGGACCGCTGATTGACCGGCTCGAAATCAACCACCGACATGGGTAGACCTTTCCGCGAACAACGCCCCCAGCGAAGACGATATCGGGGTGGCACCGGCGAGCCGCAATCCTTCCCAGATGGTGACCTGATTCGCGGTGAGTACCGGTTTGCCGAGCGCGGCTTCCAATCGCGGCAGGACCTCGAGCGTGTGCATGGCGGTATCGGGGATCAGCAGCGCCTCCGCGTCGGGATGATCGTTGGCGAGGGCGAGTTCGAGCACCTGCTCGTTGGTGAGGGTGCCGACCTCTGCCGCGGTTTCGATACCGGCGCTGCGGAACGCGACGATCGTGATCCCCGCATCGGCCAGGAAGTCGGCGAACAATCGCGCGACGTCGTCGGGATAACTCGCGGCCACCGCTACCCGGCGTACACCGAGTGCGCGGGCAGCTGCCACAAAGGCGAAACTGGTGCTCGATGCGGGGACACCCGCGGCGTCGGCCAGACCGCGGACCTGTTCCTTCGCCCCGTCGGGGCCGTAGACGAAACTGCCGGAGGTGCAGGCCCAGACGACCGCGTCGGGTTCGTGCGCGGACAGTTGCGCCGCCCCCTTCCGGAGTTTGTCCGGGCTGCCGAGGTCCAGCAACTCGGGCACGGCGTGCAGGTCGGTGCCGTAGATATGGGCGACCGGCAGGCGCGCTCCCAGAATCGACTCCGCGCGTGGGTAGTCGTCCTCGGCGGCATGGTCGGGGTAGATGAAACCGATCGTCGGTACCGGCATGGTGGCTCCGTTCGTGATCCGGGTTCCGTCGGGTGAGGACATGGGTCAGAACACCTCCAGCAGCCACCGGCCGGGACCCATCATGGGCAGTTTCATCCGCCCCAGACAGGCCCACATGGTGAGCTGGTTCGCGGTGATGATCGGCTTGCCCAGCATCTTTTCCAGCGGTTCGATGATGTCGTAGGTGGGCAGATTGGTGCAGCTCACGAAAATCGCCTCGGCCCGGGGGTCGTCGGCACCGATGATGCGTTCGGCGATGGTGCGGTAGTTGACCTTCCAGATACCGCCGCCGAGGCCCAGATGTTCGGATCGGACCACGGAGCATCCGGCTTCGTCGAGAAAGTCGCGTAGTTTGCCGGTGAGGAGTTCGTCGTAGGGAGTCATCACCGAGATCTGCCCGATATTGAGATGCCGTACGGCCTCGAGCAGGGCTCCGGATGTGGTGACCGCGTTCGCGGCGCCGGCTCGGCAGATCGTGTCGCACAGGGACCGTTCGTATTCGATCCCTTTGATGAAACTGCCGGAATTGCACAGGTAGGCGACGACCTCGGGTTCCACGTGCAGCACATTGCGGGTCGCCGCGGTGAGGTGGACGGCATCGGAGACCAGTTCGGCCATGGCCAGCGATACCGGCACCGGCTCGTACGGGGTGCGTGCCAGGTGCAGGCTCACTTCGAGCGGCGCCCAGCGCCATAGCTCGCGCTCCAACGCCAGGTCGAACGGTGCGATGATACCGATGCCCCGTTGCGCGACCGGGCCCTCCATATCGGGAAAATCGAACTCCACTGCGGCCCCTCTCGCACTCAGCCGGGAAGACCTCCGAGAACGATCGGATTGTTGACAATCATACGATGTGACCATACCGTGTCAATATGGAATCGGGCCCAATTGTCACCGTTGTGCACAGTGGCCGACCGCCCGATCCGGCCCTCATGGCGCCGGTGAGTGCGCGGGCCACGGTGCGGTACACCGACTCCGCCGGGCTGGCGGACGCGCTGTCCGGCGCGCAGGTGTTGTTCGTCTACGACTTCCAGACTCCCGCGTTGCCGGAGGCTTGGTCCGCCGCCGACCGGTTGCGCTGGGTGCACGTCGCGGCGACCGGCGTAGATACCGTGCTGTTCCCCGAACTGTGCGCCAGCGACGTGGTCGTCACCAACACCCGGGGTGTTTTCGACACCGCGATCGCCGAATACGTGCTCGGTCAGATCCTCGACTTCGCCAAGGATCTCACCGGCTCCAACCGGCTACAGCAGCAACAGACCTGGCAGCATCGTGAATCCGAGCGTATCGCTGGGTCCACCGCACTCGTCGTCGGGACCGGGGCGATCGGCCGTGCCATCGCCGGACTGCTGCGTGCCACCGGGATGCGGGTGCGCGCGGTCGGTCGCCGAGCCCGTACCGACGATCCGGATTTCGGTGTCGTGACCACCGATCTGTACGCCGAACTTCCGTGCGCCGATTACGTCGTCGCCATAGCCCCGCTCACCGACCACACCCGGCATATGTTCGACGCCCGCGCGTTCGGTGCCATGAAGCCGCACGCTCGTTTCGTCAACGTGGGACGCGGTGAACTGGTGGTGACCGACGATCTCGTCGAAGCGCTGCGGTCCGGTGGGATCGCCGGCGCCGCACTGGACGTGGTGGATCCGGAGCCGCTACCGTCCGGCCATCCACTGTGGACCCTGCCCACCGCGCGCGTCACACCGCACAGTTCCGGTGATTTCGTCGGCTGGCGTGCCGAGATGGTCGCCGCGTTCACCGCCAATTTCGACCGTTGGTCGGCAGGTCGTCCGCTGGACAATGTCGTCGATAAAACGCTGGGGTATGTGCCCGGCTGAAGGAGGGCCCCAGAATGAGCCACCCCGAGACCCCCCGACCGACCGACCCCGTCGAGATGACCGCGGTCGAACTGGTCTCGGCCTACGCCGCCGGGACCTTGTCCCCGGTCGAAGCCACCGAGGCCGTCCTCGCCGCCATCTCCGCGCGCGATTCCGATATCAATGCCTTCTGCCTGGTCGACCCCGACCGGGCGCTGGTGCAGGCCAAGGAATCAGAGGCCCGCTGGCAGTCCGGGCATGTCCGCGGTCTGCTCGACGGTGTCCCGATCTCGATCAAGGACATCTTCCTCACCGAAGACTGGCCCACCCGGCGCGGTTCACTGAGCGTCGGGCCGGAAGGTCCTTGGCCGGTGGACAGTCCGGTGGCCGCGCGGGTGCGCGAGGACGGCATGGTGATGGTCGGCAAGACCACCACGCCCGAGATAGCCTGGAAGGGCGTGACGGACAGCCCGCTCACCGGGATCACCCGCAACCCCGTCGACCCCACCCGCACCGCCGGTGGGTCCTCCGGGGGCAGCGCCGCGGCGGTCGCGGCCGGTATGGGTCCGGTATCGGTCGGCACCGACGGCGGCGGCAGTGTCCGGATTCCGGCATCGTTCTGCGGGATCGTCGGCTTCAAACCCACCCACGGCCGTATCCCACTGTTTCCGGCCAGCCCGTTCGGGCCGCTGGCCCACGGCGGGCCGCTCACCCGCACCGTCGAGGACGCCGCGCTGCTGCTCGATATTCTCGCCTTGGCGGATCCGCGTGATCCCACCGCGCTCGCGCCTACACTGACGACCTTCCGCGGCCAGATCCAGCGCGATGTCCGCGGTGTGACCGCCGCCTACTCTCCGACACTCGGTTACGTGCGACCCGACCCGGAGGTCGAGGCGATCGTTACCGGCGCCGTGCGGGCACTCGAGACCGCCGGGCTTCGTGTTTCGGCCGTCGATCCGGGCTTCTCCGATCCACGGGAGGCATTCGATGTGATGTGGGCCGCGGGCGCCGCGGCCATGCTGGCGAACTTCCCCCCGGGCGCGCGTGACAATGCCGATCCCGGCCTGCGCCGAGTCTGGGAGTACGGGGAAACCCTGACCGCCATCGACTATCTCGACGCTCGTGCCGTCGCCGCGCAGGTGGCGATCACCATGGGTACTTTCCATACGGCCTACGACGTCCTCATCACACCGACGGTCCCGATCCCCGCTTTCGCGGCGGGACACGATGTCCCGCCCGGCAGCGGAATGTCGGACTGGCCGGACTGGACGCCCTACACCTACCCGTTCAACCTCACCCAGCAGCCCGCGCTGAGCATCCCGGCCGGGCAGACGAGCGACGGACTGCCGGTGGGACTGCAGATCGTCGGCCCGCGGCACTCCGATGATCTCGTGCTGGCGGTCGGCCGGTACGCGGAGGCGGTGTTGTCCGCCCGCTGACCCGCACGGCGAGGCATGACATAAGCCCACCCGCCGCGTCGACACGGCGGGTGGGCTTATGCTTCGTTCGGATCGCTCGCCGGGCCTACCCGGGAGCTCGCTCAAGCTCGGGCGAAGGCGAGGGTTTCCCCGGCCACGCCGTGCAACCAGAGGGCGTTGCAGGTGGTGGCCAGTTCGGATAGCCCATCTTCGATGGTGGCGAAGACATTTCCCGGGACCCAGCCGAGGTCGCCGTTGATGAGCAGATTGTTGCGGCCGTAGAAGAGCGCGAGATCGGTGGCGCCCTGATCGTGGTGGGCGGTCGATCCCGGTTCGTACCCGTAGGCGGGGTTGCCTATCTCCCACGGTTCGAAATCGAACAGGCAGACATCACCCGGAATGGGTGTGACCGTGGGGTTCTCCCGGTGCGGGGCGCCCGGGATCCGGGGCACCAGGGTGTACAACTCGTTGCGGGCGTACTTTGCGTGGAAGGCATCGCCTTCCTGGGGAAGGGCTTCCCACACCGCGGCGCAGGTACGCGGCGCCTCGTCGTCGAGCAGCCGCGCGCGGCAGGTGATTCCGGATTTGGTGAGGGTGATCGTGATATAGCGCGCCATCAATCCGTCCTGAGGGTCGTAACGGGCGGGACCGGCTGTGTCCGCCGGTGATATCGGCGGTGTCGCCGGGTGGATCGCAGGAGCGGTCAGAGGCCCAGTTCGCCGAGCACCTCGGACCAGATGGTCAGTGCGTCGGTGATCTGGTCCTCGGAGACGATGAGCGGCGGGATCATCCGCACCACGTTCATATGGGCACCGCAGGTCAGCAGCAGCAGGCTCTTCTCGGCCGCGAGTTGCTGGGCGGCGGTGGCGGTCTCCCGGTCGGGCGTGCCGTCGGGGGTGGTGAACTCCGCGCCCACCAGCAGACCCAGACCCCGGACATCGCCGATGGCTTTGGATTCGGCCGCTCGCACCCCGGCCAGCAGTTGGTCGCCGCGGACCGCCGCGTTCTGGACGAGGCCTTCTGATTCGATCACGTCGAGGGTGGCCAGCGCGGCGGCGCAGGCCACGGCGTTACCGCCGTAGGTACCGCCCTGCGATCCGGGCCAGGCGCGACCCATGAGTTCGGCGGAGGCGGCGATGCCGGAGATGGGGAAACCGCTGGCCAGGCCTTTCGCCATGGTGATCACATCGGGCCGGACATCGAAATGCTGGTGGCCGAAGAACTTTCCGGTGCGGCCGAATCCGGTCTGGATCTCGTCGAAGATCAGCAGGATGCCGTACCGGTCGGCGCGTTCGCGCAGCCCTTGGAAGAACTCCCGGTTGCCCGGGATGTAGCCGCCCTCGCCGAGTACCGGTTCGACGATGAACGCCGCCGTTTCCGCGGGCGAGGTGAGGGTGGCGAAGATGTAGTCGAGCTCGCGCAGCGCGAAGGCGGTGGCCTCGGCCTCGGTCCAGCCGTACCGGAAAGCGGTGGGGAAGGGGGCGACGTGCACGCCGGGCATCAGCGGGCTGAAACCGGCGGAGAACCGGGTCCCGGACGTGGTCATGGTCGCGGCGGCGACGGTGCGGCCGTGGAAGCCGCCGTGGAAGACGATCACATTGGGGCGCCCGGTCGCCTGCCGGGCCAGCCGCAGCGCGGCTTCCACGGCCTCACTGCCGGAATTGGCGTAGAACACCGAATCCAGCCCCTCGGGCAGGACGGTGCCCAGGCGCTCGGTCAGTTCCAGCATCGGCCGGTGCATCACGGTCGTGTATTGGCCGTGGATCAGCTTGCCGACCTGTTCCTGCGCCGCGGCGACCACCCGGGGATGGCAGTGACCGGTACTGGTGACGCCGATACCGGCGGTGAAGTCGAGAAAGCGACGGCCTTCGACGTCGTAGAGGTAGCAGCCGGCGCCGTGATCGACGGTGACCGGGGTGGCCTGCTTCAGGATCGGGGAAAGTTCGGCCATGATGTTCCGCCTCCCGGGAGGGTCGGTGCGGCGCGCCGGACCGACGGGTGTGCGAGGCCGAGTGATAGCCACTCGGGAATTGTCGGATTGTTGACAATATGAATAGCACGACAAGCGGGTCCCCGGCAATGGTTGTGCCCAGTTGTCTGCGAGCCTCGGAGCAACCCGCGCCATCCGGCGGGGCCGCCGGTGCTCGGGTAGCCGCGCTCAGCAGGGTCGGCCGGAGTTGCCGCAATGGAAATACGCCCGGGGGATTACGCCTGACGGATACTGCCAATCGGCCGTCCGGGCCGGCGTTGTAGGTGGCCGCGACGGTGTCCGTGTGACCGCCCGGTGCCGGCGCGGGTCAGTCCCGGAGCCAGATGGCCTCGGCGGCGATGCTGCCGAGGTCGGTGAGGGTTTCCTCGCGCCCGATCCGCACCGCGATAGTGCCCGCGAAATCGCGGCGCTCCACCACCACGATCACCGTGTCCAAGGCGATGCCCACCGAATCGAAATACCGCAGCATCTCCGGATCGGAATCGGAGATCCGGGCCACCCGGCCGGACTCGCCGGCTTCGAAATCGATCAATCGGCGCGCCGGTGGCGTCGGTACGGCACCGTCCACCGACGGAATCGGATCACCGTGCGGATCGCGGTCCGGAAACCCGAGTTTCGCGTCGATCCGCGCCATCAGCAGATCCGAGACCGCGTGCTCCAGGATCTCCGCCTCGTCGTGCACCTCGTCCCAGCCGTAACCCAGCTCGCTCACCAGGAAGGTCTCGATCAAACGGTGCCGCCGCACCATCGCGATGGCGGCCCGGCGGCCCTCCTCGGTCAACGTGATCGAGCCGTAGCGGGCGTGTTCCACCAGACCCTGGTCCGATAATTTGCGTACCGCCTCCGATACCGTGGAGGCGGAGACGCCGATCCGCTCGGCGAGCAGTTTGGTGCTCACCCGCTCCTGCGACCACTCCTGGGCCGTCCAGATGACTTTCAGATAGTCCTGGGCCACCGACGACAGTCCCGGAGCGACCGATTCCGCGGTATCGGCGAGGTCCCGTCGGGTGGCGATATCTCGTTTTCCGGGCACGATCACGAGCTTAGGCATTTCCGCGGCGATCCACCTAGACAGCGCCGCCGGGCACAGCCCGCCCGCAACCGGTGCCCGGCCGGGGGATGCCGCGTACACCGATGGCGTCGCCTCCGGGAAACCCGGTGTTCGTCCCGGCGTTGTGTAGTCGAACACCGGTCGCACCCGAATACGGGATGGGCGCATGTTTGCGTAGGCTTGGCGTCTGTGCAGAGGTGGCGAAGTCTCGACGACGTACCCGCGGACTGGGGGCGGTGCGTTCTCACGATCGGCGTGTTCGACGGTGTTCATCGCGGGCATGCGCAGTTGATCAGCCGGGCGGTGAAGTCCGCTGCCGAGCGTGATGTCCCGGTAGTGCTGATGACTTTCGATCCGCATCCGATGGAGGTGATCCGGCCCGGATCGCACCCCGCGCAGCTGACCACACTCACCCGCCGTGCCGAGTTGGCCGAGGAGCTGGGTGTGGACGTCTTCTGCGTCATGCCGTTCACCCATGACTTCATGAAGCTCACCCCGGGTGAGTACGTCCACGATCTGCTGGTCGAGCGGTTGCACGTCAGCGAGGTGGTGGTCGGCGACAATTTCACCTTCGGTAAGAAAGCCGCGGGCACCGTGGGCACCATGCGCGATCTCGGCGGCCGGTTCGGTTTCGAGGTCGACGCGGTGACGCTGCTGGGCGAGCACGCCGTCACCTTCTCCTCCACCTACATCCGGGCGTGCGTGGATGCCGGCGATATGGCCGCCGCCGCCGACGCACTGGGTCGCCCGCACCGGGTCGAGGGTGTGGTCGTGCGCGGTGACGGCCGCGGCCGCACGCTGGGCTTCCCGACGGCCAATGTCGCGCCACCCATGCATGCCGCCATTCCGGCGGACGGGGTCTACGCGGGATGGTTCACTGTGCTGGGACCCGGCCCCACCATCGGAACCGTGACTCCGGGGGAGCCGGTGATGGCCGCGATCTCGGTCGGTACCAACCCGACCTTCTCCGGGCGGGCGCGGACCGTCGAGGCCTATGTCCTGGACCGGGAGGCCGACCTGTACGGCCAGCATGTGGCCGTAGATTTCGTGGACCATCTGCGGGGTATGCGGAAATTCGATTCGGTCGACGAACTGGTCGCGGTCATGGGCCGGGACGTGGACACGACCCGGAAGATCCTCGGTTCGGGCAGCTGATCCGCCCCGTGCGGGAGTGGGCCGACCGTTCGGGTAAGGTTTCCCGTCGGGTCTGCTGCGGTCCGCGGCGGCGCCCATCCCGGATTTCCGGCCGAACTGTCCGATATGCGCCTTCGGCGACCATCGGATGGTGCGGTCAGCGGGTCTTTGCGCGCGGAACTGAGAAACAGGAGTGGATGCCCCATGGCGCTGACCACCGAACAGAAGAAGACCATTCTCACGGAGTACGGTCTGCACGAGACCGATACCGGTTCGCCGGAGGCGCAGATCGCGCTGCTGACCAAGCGGATCTCCGATATCACCGAGCACCTCAAGGTGCACAAGCACGATCATCACACCCGCCACGGGCTGATGGCGCTGATCGGTCGCCGCAAGCGGCTGTCGAAGTACCTGCAGAACAACGACATCAACCGCTACCGCAGCCTGATCGAACGCCTCGGCCTGCGGCGCTGATCTCGAACACGCCCGGTCCCACGAGCCGGGCGGTACGTATGCCGACGGGGCGCATACAATCGCCTCGTCGGCATTTTCGTGTACCGGGGGTCTCCCGGGCACGGAACGACAGAACCAGCCGTGCACACCCGCGCTCGTGGCGTCGGTCTTCGGTAGTGGCTTTTCGGCCCGGTCGTGATGCGCCGGAGAGCTTCGATCGATGACCGCCTCCGCGTCGCCGGCTCCAAGGGGAGCTCGGCCGGGTGTACGCGCCGCAGCACGAATACGGCTACCGCTGACCCCTCGGTCACCGCGGTTCCGCCGACGCGCCGCGTTCGAACCTGGTACGGCTGACACAGTCGGATCGCGCCACCGGGCGCTGTATCCGGCGAGACGAGAGGTTGAGAACAGAGAAATGCCAGAAACGATTGAACGCTCGAAGAGCTCGGCCATCGAGGTAGAACCGGGTGTTTTCGAATCCGTCGCGCTGATCGACAACGGCGCGTTCGGCACCCGCACGGTTCGCTTCGAAACGGGCCGGCTCGCGAAACAAGCCGCCGGATCGGTTGTCGCCTACCTGGACGACGAGACCATGCTGCTGTCGGCGACCACCGCCGGTAAGCACCCCAAGGAACAGTTCGATTTCTTCCCGCTGACCGTCGATGTCGAGGAGCGGATGTACGCGGCGGGCCGGATCCCCGGTTCGTTCTTCCGCCGCGAGGGCCGTCCTTCCACCGATGCGATCCTCACCTGCCGCCTGATCGACCGGCCGCTGCGCCCGTCGTTCGTCGACGGCCTGCGCAACGAGATCCAGGTCGTGGTGACCGTGCTGAGCCTGGATCCCCAGGATCTCTACGACGTGGTCGCCATCAACGCGGCCTCGGCATCCACCCAGATCTCGGGCCTGCCGTTCTCCGGCCCGGTCGGTGGCGTGCGGGTCGCCCTGATCAACGATCCCGCGGCGGGCACCGCCGCAGGTGGTCAATGGGTCGCCTTCCCGACCGTCGAACAGCTGGAGAAGGCTGTTTTCGACATGGTCGTGGCCGGCCGGGTCACCGAGACCGGTGATGTCGCGATCATGATGGTCGAGGCCGAGGCCACCGACAACGTGATCGAACTGATCGACGGTGGTGCGCAGGCGCCGACCGAGGCCGTGGTCGCCGAAGGTCTGGAGGCCGCCAAGCCCTTCATCGCGCGGCTGTGCCGGGCGCAGCAGGATCTGGCCGAACTCGCGGCCAAGCCCACCGAGGAATTCCCGCTGTTCCCGCCGTACGCCGACGATGCGTACACCGCCGTCGAGGATGCCGCGAAGACGCCGCTGTCGGAAGCGCTGGGTATCGCCGGTAAACAGGAGCGCGACGAGAAGATCGACGAGATCAAACTCGAGGTGCTGTCCCGGCTGGGCGAGTCGTTCGAGGGCCGTGAGAAAGAACTCGGCGCCGCGTTCCGCTCGGTCACCAAGAAACTGGTCCGGCAGCGCATCCTCACCGACGGATTCCGGATCGACGGCCGTGGTCTGGCCGATATCCGGGCGCTGTCGGCCGAGGTCGCCGTGGTACCGCGGGCGCACGGTTCCGCGTTGTTCGAGCGGGGCGAAACCCAGATCATGGGTGTGACCACCCTCGATATGGTCAAGATGGCGCAGCAGGTCGATTCGCTCGGCCCGGAAACCTCCAAGCGCTATATGCACCACTACAACTTCCCGCCGTTCTCCACCGGCGAGACCGGTCGTGTCGGTTCGCCGAAGCGCCGGGAGATCGGCCACGGTGCGCTGGCCGAGCGGGCACTGATCCCGGTGCTGCCGAGTCAGGAAGAGTTCCCTTACGCGATCCGGCAGGTGTCGGAGGCGCTGAGCTCCAACGGCTCCACCTCGATGGGCTCGGTCTGCGCCTCGACCCTGTCGCTGCTCAATGCCGGTGTGCCGCTGAAGGCGCCGGTCGCGGGTATCGCCATGGGCCTGGTGTCGGACACCGTCACCGATGAGGCCGGCGCGCAGGAGGTCCGCTATGTGGCGCTGACCGATATCCTCGGCGCTGAGGACGCGTTCGGCGATATGGACTTCAAGGTCGCCGGCACCCGGGGCTTCGTGACCGCCCTGCAGCTGGACACCAAGCTCGACGGAATCCCCTCGCAGGTGCTCGCCGGCGCCCTGAGCCAGGCACACGACGCCCGCACCACCATCCTGGACGTGATGGCCGAGGCCATCGCCACCCCGGACGAGATGAGCCCGTACGCGCCGCGCGTCACCGCGATCAAGATCCCGGTCGACAAGATCGGCGAGGTCATCGGGCCCAAGGGCAAGATGATCAACCAGATCACCGAGGACACCGGCGCCAACATCTCCATCGAGGACGACGGCACCGTGTTCGTCGGGGCCACCGACGGCCCGTCGGCGCAGGCGGCGATCGACGCGATCAACGCGATCGCCAACCCGCAGCTGCCCAAGGTCGGCGAGCGGTTCCTCGGCACGGTCGTCAAGACCACGGCGTTCGGTGCGTTCGTCTCGCTGCTGCCCGGTCGCGACGGTCTGGTGCACATCTCCAAGCTGGGCAACGGCAAGCGCGTGGCCAAGGTCGAGGATGTGGTGAACGTCGGCGACAAACTGCGGGTGGAGATCGCCGATATCGACAACCGCGGCAAGATCTCGCTGGTCCCCGTCGACGAGAGCGCCGACGAGGCGCCCGCCGATGCGGATGCGGCGGCGACCGAGTAGTACTGGTCGTGTGACGGAGCAGAAAACGACGGCCCCCCTGCGCCCGAGTGGGCAGGGGGGTTCGTCATCGGCGTGGCGGATCGGCGAAACGGTCGATATCGACAACGGAGTGCGGCGCACCGTCCTGCCCGGTGGTCTGCGCGTGGTGACCGAACACGTTCCCGGCGTGCGTTCGGCCTCCGTCGGGGTCTGGGTGGGGGTGGGCTCTCGCGACGAGGGCCCGACTGTCGCCGGGGCCGCGCATTTCCTGGAGCATCTGCTGTTCAAGGCGACGCCGACCCGCTCGGCCCTGGATATCGCCGAGGCCATGGACTCGGTCGGTGGCGAGTTGAACGCATTCACCGCCAAGGAACAGACCTGCTACTACGCGCATGTGGTGGACGAGGATCTGCCGCTGGCGGTGGATCTGGTCACCGATGTCGTGCTCAACGGGTTGTGCCGGGCGATCGATGTCGATGTGGAGCGCCAGGTCGTCCTGGAGGAGATCGCGATGCGCGACGACGATCCGGAGGATCTCGTCGGTGACGCCTTTCTCACCGCGCTGTTCGGCGGGCATCCGATCGGCCGGCCGATCATCGGATCGGTGGAATCCATCGAGGGGATGCGGGCGAGTCAGCTGCGGTCTTTCCATCAGCGCCGCTATACCCCTGACCGGATGGTCGTCGCGGTGGCGGGCAATATCGAACACGAGCACACGGTGGAACTGGTGCACCGGGCGGTCGCCGATCGACTCGACCCGGGCGCACTGCCCGCGCCGCGGCGCGAGGGTCGTTTCCGCACTCGGGAGGAGCCGCGGCTGACCTGGTCCAACCGGGACAGCGAACAGGCGCATCTGGTGTTCGGGGTGCGAGCCTACGGGCGGCACGAAGGACAGCTGCGGTGGCCCCTGTCGGTACTCAACACGGTGGTCGGCGGTGGCCTGAGTTCCCGCCTGTTCCAGCGGATCAGGGAGGAACGCGGGCTCGCCTACTCGGTGTACTCGAGTGTGGACACGTTCGCCGATACCGGCGCGTTCTCGGTGTACCTGGGTTGCCAGCCGGAGAACCTCGGGGAGGTGGCGACGCTGGCCCGCGGGGTCTTGGAAGAGGTCGCCGCAGACGGCATCACCGACGCCGAATGCGCCCGGGCCAAGGGTTCGCTGCGTGGCGGGCTGGTGCTGGGGCTGGAGGATTCGGCGTCCCGGATGAACCGGATCGGCCGCAGCGAATTGAGCTACGGCAACCATCGTAGTGTTTCCGAGACCCTGGCCAGGATCGATGCGGTGACCACCGAGGAGGTCGGCGAAATCGCGGCGGCGTTGCTGTCCCGGCCGTTCGCGGCTTCGGTCGCGGGGCCGTATCAGCGCGTGCGCGATCTCCCGGCGCCGGTGCGCCGGCTCGCCGCGAGCTGATCCGGACGGAAGCGGCCCGCCGGCGGATCGGTGGGCCGCGGTGAGCCATCGGCCGATCGTCGTCGATGAGCTCCGGAGGCACGTGGGCCGGCAGTAGGAGATATCCGGCTCGCGGCGCGCGCGGACGGTCAGTCGCCCCGTTCCGGGGTCGCGCGGTTGGCGGCGCCGACCACCGAGTCCAGGAGACCCGGCAGGACATAGTCCAGATCGGCGGTGCGAAGGCGTAGGTGGGTCTGCCCATCGATCATCAGCCGGTCGATCACGCCCGCTTCGCGCAGCACCTTGAAATGGTGAGTGGCGGTCGATTTGTTGATGACCTCGTAGAGGGCGGCGCAGCGCACGGCCTCGGCAGCGTTGTGCAGGCGGCGGACCATTTCGAGGCGTATCGGGTCCTGGAGCGCGGCCAGGACCACAGGTAGGGGGGCCACCGGGGGGTGCGGAGTGTCTGTGGTGGGTGTGGTCTGCGTCATGATCCGCTCGTCAGGTTTGATGATCATCGAACCTCGGTTAGGCTCGATCCAGTTCGATCAACGTCAAACTTACCTGTTTCGGGGGTTCTCATGACAGCCACAGCAGCGGTACTCGCCGACGACGCAACGATTCAGCCTTGGGCCTATGGTCTGGTCCTGGGCGCCACGGGAGTGGCCCTCGGCGTATCCGGAGTGCCCGCACCGCTCTACGGTCTCTACGAACAGCAGTGGCACCTCTCCCCGCTGACCACCACCGTCGTGTTCGCGGTCTACGCGATCGCGGCGCTGGGCGCCGTACTCATCTCGGGCCGGATCTCCGATGTGATCGGTCGCAAACCCGTCCTGCTCGGTGCGTTCGGTGTGCTGATCGCCGGCCTGGTGGTGTTCGTCCTCGCCGATACCGTCCTCATGCTGCTCGTCGCCCGCGCCCTGCACGGGCTGGCCGTCGGCGCGACCGTGGTCGCGGGCGCGGCGGCCCTGCTCGACCTGCGACCACATCGTGGCGCGCGGTCGGGTCAGCTCACCGGGGTCGCATTCAACCTGGGTATGGCGGTGGCCATCATCGGTTCGGCCCTGCTCGCCCAGTACGCGCCCCATCCGCTGCGCACGCCGTACGTGGTGATCAGCGTGATCTGCCTGCTCGTCACCGCCGGTGTGCTGGCACTACGCGAACCGCACGCCGCGCGGGTCGCCGGCCGCATCCGGATCGCCCGTCCCGCCGTACCCCGGGAGATCCGCGCCGACTTCTGGTTCGCCGCAATAGGCGTCATGGCCGCCTGGTCGGTGCTCGGGGTACTGCTGTCGCTGTATCCATCGCTGGCCGCACAGCAGACCGGTATCCACAACCTCGTCTTCGGAGGTGTCGTGGTGGCGGCGACGGCTACAGCTGCCGCTGTAGTCCAACTGTTCGCCACCGCGATTCCGGCCCGGCGAGCGGCCGTCGCCGGCGATATCGGGATGGCGGTGGCACTGGTCCTGACCGTGCCCGCACTCGGCACGCACAATTGGGCAGTAGTGCTGGCCGCCGGTGTCCTGCTGGGCTCCACCTTCGGCCTCGGATTCGGCGGATCGCTGCGCCATCTCTCGCGTGTGGTGCCCGAACACCGTCGCGGCGAGACCATGTCGGCCTACTATCTGCTGGCCTACACTTCGATGGCGCTACCGACCGTCCTCGCGGGCTGGGCCGCGACCACCTGGGGTCTGCACACTGTCTTCCCGTGGTTCGTCGGCATCGTCGCCGTGGCCTGCCTGGCCGCCGCGACGATGGGATTGCGTAGCGGCGGCGAGTAACCGACCGGCTACTTCGGCCAACCCCCGTAGGGGACCGTGATCAACTCCATATAGTGACCGCTGGGATCCAGGAAGTACACGCCGCGACCGCCGTCGTTGTTGTTGATCTCGCCGGCGGCGCGCTGCTGTGGATCGGCCCAGTATTCGAGACCGTAGCGCTGGATCTTGGCGTAGGCGGCATCGAATTCCTGCTCCGAGATCAGGAACGCGTAGTGCTGGCCCTGGATCTCGGTGATATGGCCGGGGACGTTCGCGAAATCGAACGTCACCCCGTTACCGACGACCAGCGGAATGAACGGGCCCATGGCGGCGCCGGGTTCCAGGCTCAGGATATCGGCCCAGAATTCGGCCGATTCCCGGTTGTCACGACATCCGACAATCGTGTGGTTGAACTGAACGGACAAAGGAATATCTCCTCGAGTTGTGATGGTCCCGACCCCGGGCTCGGTACAAGGCGGCCAACGGGAGCACCATCACGGCACAAAATGATAGTCCGAACCGGATCATGGTCAAATCTCCGGCGCCGCCTACCGTGGGGAGCATGAGAATTCGTGGGGCAGTCCTCGAACGGATCGGCGCACCGGTGCCGTACGCCGATTCGGCGCCGATCACCATCAGCGAACTCGATCTCGCCGATCCCGGCCCCGGCGAACTCCTGGTGCGTATCGAAGCAGCCGGACTCTGCCACTCCGACCTCTCGGTGATCGACGGCAACCGGGTACGACCTGTACCGATGCTGCTCGGCCACGAAGCCTCGGGCAGAATCGTGCAAGCAGGTCCGGGAACCGCTCTCCCCGTCGGACAGCGGGTCGTGATGACCTTTCTGCCGCGCTGCGGCGACTGCGCCGGTTGTGACTCCGGCGGCCGGACCCCGTGTATCCCCGGCAGCGTGTCCAACAACGCGGGCGAACTGCTCGGCGGTGGTCGGCGACTGCACCGCGACGGTGCCGAAGTGCACCACCATCTCGGAGTGTCCGGATTCGCCACCCATGCGGTAGTGGACCAGCGCTCGGTGGTGCCGGTGGACGACGATGTACCACCGGAAGTGGCCGCCGTTCTCGGCTGTGCGGTACTCACCGGCGGTGGAGCGCTGCTGAACTCGGCGAAACCCGCCCCGACCGACCGAGTGATGGTTGTCGGGCTCGGCGGCGTAGGTATGGCGGCCGTCCTGGTGGCGGTATCGCTGGGCGTGCGCGAAGTCATCGCCGTCGATATGGTCCCGGGCAAGCTGGCCCTGGCTCGTGAGCTCGGTGCCGGCCGCGCGTTCACCCCCGCCGAGATCGCGGACCAGGGTGTCCAGGCGGAAGTGGTCGTCGAGGCAGTGGGTTCCGCGCGCGCGTTCGAAAGCGCGGTCGCGGCCACCGCGCCCGGCGGTGTCACCGTGACGGTGGGCCTGCCCGCCCCTGATGCCCGCGCGAGCATCTCGCCTCTGGGCCTGGTGGCCCAGGGCCGCTCGATCATCGGCAGCTACCTCGGCTCGGCGGTCCCCTCGCGCGATATCCCGGAGTATGTCCGAATGTGGCGGGAAGGCCGGCTGCCGGTCGAGAAACTGATCTCCGCGCGGATCGGATTGGCGGATATCAACGTGGCTATGGACGAACTCGCCGCCGGGCACGCACTACGCCAGGTGATCATCTTCTGAAATTCGGCGTCGCCTGCGCCGCCGCGGGGCCGGGACCGGTCGGCCGCATATCGCGTCCGTGAAACGCGAGTCTCGGGCGCGCGACGACGGGACGTCGGGGCTCGACCCGCGCCGCGGTAGGCGGCGTGAACAGACACAGTAGGCTCGATTCGCAGTCCGACTACAGGTAGGGAGTGGCGAGGTGACGGAACCGATTCGGGTTGGCGTTCTGGGAGCGCGGGGCAAGGTCGGGCAGGCCATCTGCGCGGCCGTCGAGGCGGCCGCCGACCTGGATCTCGCCGCCGCGGTCGACAAGGGCGATCCGCTGAGCCGGTTCGTCGATTCGGGCACCCAGGTGGTCGTCGACTTCACCCACCCGGATGTGGTGATGGGAAATCTCGAGTTCCTGGTGGCGAACGGGATCGACGCGGTCGTCGGCACCACCGGCTTCGATAACGCCCGGCTCGATCAAGTACGCGGCTGGCTGGCCGGAAAGCCTGAGGTGGGCGTGCTGATCGCGCCGAACTTCGCGATCGGGGCGGTCCTGTCCATGCGCTTCGCCGAACAGGCCGCCCGGTTCTTCGAATCGGTCGAGGTGATCGAACTCCATCACCCGAACAAGGCCGACGCGCCCTCCGGCACCGCCTACCGAACGGCAGGAATCATCGCCGAGGCCCGCAAACAGGCCGGGGCTGCCCCCGTGCCCGACGCCACCAGCACCGAACTCGACGGCGCCCGCGGCGCCGAGGTCGACGGGGTCCGGGTGCATTCGGTGCGGCTGGCGGGGCTCGTCGCCCATCAGGAAGTCCTGTTCGGGACCCAGGGAGAGACGCTCACCATCCGCCACGATTCGATCGATCGCTCCTCGTTCGCCCCCGGGGTTCTGCTCGGAATCCGGCAGATCGGCCGGCGCCCGGGGCTCACTGTCGGGCTCGACCCCTTCCTGGACCTGTGAACGAACCCGCCGGTGAGCCGGGCGAATCCAAGCCGGATCGCGCTGTTCTCAAAATCCTGATGCTGCTCGCGGCACTGGTCTTCGCGCTGGGCTTCTATTTCTTGTGGCTCGGCCGGATCGCAGTGGAACTGATCATCTCCGGTGGGGGCGCCGCTATCGCACTCGGCATCGGGGTGCTGATCCTGCCGCTGCTGGGAGTGTGGATGGTCGGCTCCACCATCCGGTCCGCACTGGATCATCAACGGCTGGCCCGCAGGATCCGTGACGAGGGACTGGAATTGGATATCTCGGAGCTGCCGCGCCGGCCGTCGGGCCGGATCGAGCGCGCGGCCGCCGACGACCTGTTTCTCTCGATCAAGAAGGAATGGGAGGCCGACCCCGACAACTGGCGGATCTCCTACCGGCTGGCGCGCGCCTACGACCACGCCGGTGACCGCTCCCGGGCTCGGGACACCATGCGCCGCGCAGTGGAATTGGAGAAGCACGAGCGCGGAGTCTGACCCCGCGCCCGGCTCGCGCGGCGGATGTGCCGAACGAACGGCGGTGCGCGATCCGCGGCGATGCCGCCGCGCGGTGCCGGGCGGGCTTCTGTGGTGGTGCTCAGTCGTTAGGCTCGGCGATGTGCCCAGGTTGCTGATCGTCCACCACACCCCGTCGCCACATATGCAGGCGATGTTCGAAGCCGTCCTGGCCGGGGCGACCGATCCGGAGATCGAAGAGGTGGAGGTGGTACGGCGGGCGGCGCTGGCCCTCACTCCGGACGAGATGCTGGCCGCCGACGGCTATCTGCTGGGAACCCCGGCCAACCTGGGTTATATGTCCGGTGCGTTGAAGCACGCGTTCGACACCTGCTACTACCCGTGCCTGGACAGCACGCGTGGCCGGCCGTACGGCTTGTACGTCCACGGGAACGAGGGCACCGAAGGTGCCGAGCGGAGTGTGGAATCGGTGACCACCGGCCTCGGCTGGGTCAAGGCCGCGAGTCCGGTCGTGGTGATGGGCAAACCGGCGAAGGACGATCTCGAGCGGTGCTGGGAGCTGGGGGCGACAGTGGCCGCTCAGCTGATGGGCTGATCGGGTCGGCAGCGCCTGCAACCGAGTTGTGGGCACTGCTCGGGATGCGCGGCCTGGGCCGCTGGTTCTTCCTGACCGGGCTCGTGATGATCATTACGCTGCGTATGATCCCGACGTTCGGCATCGTCCCGGCCGAACAGGCGGGCCCCGCGTCCGCCGCGATGCTGGGTGCCGGTGCCATCGTGCTTCTGATGGCCGGTGATCCATTATCGTGGCCGGCCACGGTCCCGCGGGGTCGAGGTACTGCTGCTCGACGACGGCGGTTTCGCCGAGGTTCCCGGCGCGGTGCGAGATCGGGTGGTGCAGTTCGCGATCCGGGCCCTGGACGCCGCGCAGGGAGGTTCCGTCACGGTGCGGGTGTTGCCCGCCGGTCGACGCAATATAGCGACGGTGCTGGTCCGCGGCACGGACGGTGACCGGCGGACCGATATCGGAAGGTCCGGTGACGTCTTGGTCTCCGAATGAGCTCCCGGCGATAATGTCCGGCGTCAGGACTGGTCGTCGCGCTTCGGCGCGCCGTAGCCGCCACGCATCTGTTCGCGCAGCGCTCCGGAGACGACGCCGGACATCCAGGAGTTCAACGACTGCCCGCTCTGTGCGGCGGCCTCCTCGGCGCGGGCCTTCACCTGCTCGACCAGGCGCAGGGTCACCCGGCTGATATCGCCGGTCACTTCCTCGAAACTGGGGTTGTCGCCGGACGGGGCGCGCTGCACCTCGACGCTCGCCTCGGTGCCGTGCAGGGAGACACGCACGGTGCGGTCGCCCAATTCGGCGGTGACGGTATCGGCGAGTTCGGTGAGTGCGGAGAGCAGGGCCAGCCTGGTCGAATTCTCCACGGCGGTGGCCAGCGCCTCCGCTGTGGCCTGCGTTTTCTCGTCGCCCAGGGCCGCGGCGGCCACCAGGTCCTCGCGGATGCGGGCGGTATATCGGGACAGATCCATGACACCAGTATGACGCCATATTTGATGTCGTTCAAGTAAAGCAATGACGGCACTATGGCTGTATCATGCTGTCGGGTAGGGCGGGGTGGCGGCCGAGAACACAGACGAGGGTGTCGAGGCATATCAGGTGACCGGGTAGCCTTTCTGACCATGACGAACGGTGAATCGACGCCCCCGGTGTTGAGCGCGTCCGGCACGGTAGGTGTCGCGATGGTGACCCCCTTCAGTGCCGAGGGCAAGCTCGACATAGACACCGGCGTCTCCCTGGCACATCGTCTGGTCGATCGGGGCATCGACCTGCTCGCGATCTCCGGAACCACCGGCGAGTCGCCGACGACCACCGAATCGGAGAAGGCCGATCTGCTGCGCGCGGTGGTCGACGCGGTCGGCAGCCGGGCCACCGTGATCGCCGGCGCCGGCACCTACGACACCGCGCATTCGATCGAGCTGGCGCGCAATGCGCAGCGCGCGGGTGCACACGGCCTGTTGGTGGTGACCCCGTACTACTCACGGCCCACCCAGGAGGGTCTGTACGCGCATTTCACCGCGGTCGCCGACGCCACCGATCTACCGGTCACCCTGTACGACATTCCGCCGAGATCGGTGGTCCCGATCGCCTCCGATACGATCCGCCGACTCGCCGAACATCCACGGATCGTCGCGGTCAAAGACGCCAAAGGTGATCTGAACGCGGGCGCCGCGCTCATCGCCGAGACCGATCTGGCCTTCTACTCCGGCGACGATATGTTGAATTTGCCGTGGCTGGCGATGGGCGCGGTCGGCTTCATCAGTGTGATCGGGCATCTGGTTCCCGAACGGCTGCGCGAGATGGTGGACGCGTTCTCCGCCGGTGATGTGGTGCGCGCCCGGGATATCAACACCAGCCTGCTGTGGCTCAACGCCGCGATGGCCCGGCTCGGCGGTGTCGCGATGACGAAAGGCGGACTCCGATTGCTCGGTATCGACGCGGGTGAACCACGGCTGCCGCAGATCATGCCCAGCCCGGAACAGCTCGAAGATCTTGCCGCGGACCTGCGGGCTGCCGGGGTGCTCGAATGAGTGAACCCGTCGCCCGGCGTCCGCGCCGTACTGCCCGGCGCAACGCGGGCGCTCCCGCACCCGCGCCGGAGCCGCAGCACGAGCCCACGCCCGCCACTCCGGTTGCCGAACCCGCCGGACCCACTGTCGAAAGGGAAACCGAGACCGTGGCAACCGAACCCGAGTCCGCCGCCGAAACCGCCCCGGAGGCCCGCGGCCAACGGTCGCGTCGCGGCGGCCGGGGCCGCCCATCCGGCCGCGGACGTAACGAAACAGCCCGTTCGGCGCCCGCCGTCACTCCGGAGGCCGCCGCGCAGGACCGGCTCTCGCTGCCCCCGAAACTGCCGCGCCAGGGCCTGCGGGTCTTTGCGCTCGGCGGTATCGGCGAGATCGGCCGCAATATGACGGTCTTCGAATACGGCGGCAAACTGCTGATCGTCGACTGCGGTGTGCTGTTCCCCGAGGACCAGCAACCCGGTGTGGACCTGATCCTGCCCGATTTCCGGCCGATCGAGGACCGCATCGACGATGTGGTCGCCGTGGTACTGACACACGGGCACGAGGACCATATCGGCGCCGTACCGTTTCTTCTGCGGTTGCGCCGCGATATCCCGGTCATCGGTTCGAAGTTCACCCTCGCGCTCGTCGCCGCGAAATGCCGGGAACACCGACTGAATCCACAGCTGCTCGAGGTGACCGAGGGGCAGCGCACCGAGCACGGCCCGTTCGAATGCGAGTACTTCGCGGTCAATCACTCCATCCCCGATGCTCTCGCAGTGGCCATCCGCACCCCGGCCGGAACCGTGCTGCACACCGGGGACATCAAACTCGATCAGTTGCCGCTCGACGGCCGGTTGACCGATCTGGCCGGGTTCTCCCGCCTCGGTGACGAGGGTGTGGATCTCTTCCTGGTCGACTCCACCAACGCCGAGGTCCCCGGTTTCGTCACTCCGGAGCGGGAGATCGGTGGTGTCCTGGACACGGTGATCGGCAAGGCGCGCAACCGGGTGATCGTGGCGTCCTTCGCCAGCCATGTGCACCGGATCCAGCAGGTGGTGGATGTGGCGCAGAAGTATGGGCGCCGGGTGTGCTTCGTCGGCCGGTCCATGGTGCGCAATATGCAGATCGCCCAGGACCTGGGCTATCTCACCGTGCCCGATGGTCTCGTGGTCGATCTCGATCAGGCCGCCACCCTGCCCGGTAACAAACTGGTTCTCATCTCCACCGGGTCCCAGGGCGAACCGCTGTCGGCGCTGTCCCGGATGGCCCGCGGCGAGCATCGGCAGATCCACATCCGTGCCGACGATCTGGTCGTGCTGGCCTCCTCGCTCATCCCGGGCAACGAGAACTCGGTGTTCACCGTCGTCAACGGGCTGGCGCGGCTCGGCGCCACGGTGATCACCCAGCAGAACGCGAAGGTGCACGTCTCCGGGCACGCCTCGGCCGGCGAACTGCTGTACCTGTACAACGCGGTCCGCCCGACCAACGCCATGCCCGTGCACGGCGAATGGCGCCATCTGCGCGCCAATGCCGCGCTCGCGGTCGCCACCGGAGTGCCCGAGGAGCGAGTGGTGCTGGCCGAGGACGGCGTGGTGGTGGATCTGGTCGATGGGATCGCCTCCATCGTGGGCCGCGTCCCGGTCGGGCATGTCTACGTGGACGGCCTGTCGGTCGGCGACGTCGGTGAATCCACGCTGTCGGACCGGCTCGTGCTCGGCGAGGGTGGATTCATCGCCATCACGGTGGCTGTGGACGAGACGACCGGCAAGGCGGTGAGCCCGCCGGAGGTGAGCGGTCGCGGATTCTCCGACGATCCCACCGCGCTGGCCGAAGCGGCCGAATTGGTGGAGGCCGAACTGCTGCGCCTGGCGGGGGAGGGCGTCACCGATACCCACCGCATCGCGCAGGCCGTGCGGCGGATCGTGGGCCGCTGGGTTGCCGATACATACCGGCGGCGCCCGATGATCGTGCCGACGGTGCTCGGGGTCTGACCCTCTGAACAGAAGGAACCGCCGGAGGGCTCAGCCCTCCGGCGGTTTCGCGTTTATCGGTGCGGAACTACTCGCGGGTCAGGAATCGGCCTGGCAGGCCGCCGAATCCAGCTGCGCGGATTTCACGATATTGCAGGCGAATCCGTGCGCGATCTTCCACTGATCGCCCTCGGCCACGAAATCGACGGTCGCGTTCTCCACCGGGCTGCCACTGATGGTGACGTCCGCGTCGGCGGTCACCTTGCCGTCGACCGGTTCGCCGACATCGGTGATCTTTACCGTTACTTCGTTCTTCTTGGCCGCCTGGACCAGTTTGTCGACCAGCTGCGGATCCTGTTCGGCATCCTCGATCCACGCCAGTTTCTCGTCCTCACCGACCGAACCGTCGAGTGCCCGGTTGATCTTGTCGTTGAGTTCCTCGGCCGTCGGCTTCGGCAGGTTCGGCGCGGGCGTGGTGGTCGGCGCCTTGCCTTCCTCGCGGCCGTCCTGGGTCTTACCCGATTCGAACTCGGCGGCGGCCTCGGTGCTGGTGGCGGCGGCGTCGGTCGAGGTGTCCTCGGTGGACGAGCACGCGGTGAAAGTGAGGGCGGCGGCGGCCATCGCTATGGCGGCCACGACCCGGATCGGTCGAATTTTCACAGTTCTGGTTTCCCTACGGAGTAGTCGGCGAGTTCGGCGCCGGTCGGAAGATGTGGTCGGTACGAACTCACAGGCCGTAGCCGGAGGTGCAGTTCCAATGCTCGACGTGGGCATTGCCCGGGTTGTTGGCCAGCGCCTCGGAGCGGGCCGCGGCCCGGGTGGAGCCGGAGCCGTAGCTCAGCCAGTTGTCCGAAACCGCCAGGGCACCACAGCCGTTGCGCCAGGAGATCTTGGCGACACAGTCGGCGGCGCCGCATTTGCTCTCGGCTGCCTGCTCGGCTTCGGAGTAGCTGTCGTAGTCGTAGGACCAGCCGTAGTTGCCGGTGGACAGCGATACCGCGATGGCGCCGTAGTAGCTACTGTATTGAGCGTGCGCCGGCGTCACCGAAGCGACGAACATAGAACCGATGGTCGCCACCAGAACGGCGGCAACGGTGAGAAACTTCTTCAAAGTTGTTCCCATCTGTGCGTTTCGGTCCACGACCCTTATGGACCGAATGACAAAGTACAGAGCATCTCTGCCGTGGAGCAACCGGTTCGGTAACGCATCCCCTCCCCGATGGCTGGGTCTCGGCTAGATTCATCGTGTGAACATGGCCCAGCGTGAACGCCGTGCATTGGTCGAAACGATGAAGGGCACCGGCCCGGACGCGGATACCCTATGTGGTGAGTGGACGGTGCGCGACCTAGCGGCCCACCTGGTTGTCCGGGAGCGACGTCCCGATGCCGCGCCGGGGATCATGTTGCGCCCCTTCGCCGGCTATCTGCAGAAGGTGCAGGACCAGGCGGCTCGCCGGGAATTCGACGAATTGCTGGAAAAGGTACGCACCGGTCCGCCCTGGTGGTCGCCGCTGCGGCCGGTGGACGCGATCGCCAATCTGAGTGAGATGTTCGTCCACCACGAGGATGTCCGGCGGGCGAGCAGGGGCTGGGAGCCGCGGGAACTACCCGCCGAGGATCAGCAGCGGCTGTGGTCGGTACTGCGCAAGATGGGGAAGATGGCGTACCGGAAATCGCCGGTACCGGTGGCGATCTCGACACCCGGTGGGGAGCCGGTGCGGATCGTGGACGGTACCGGTCCGGTGGTGACTCTGATCGGGGAGCCGTCGGAGTTGTTGTTGCATGCCTTCGGGCGTGATCAGGTGCGGATCGAAACATCCGGTGAACCCGATGCGGTCCGGCAGGTGCTCGAACTCGACCGCTCCATCTGAACGCCGGTATGGATATCGGATATCGACGACGATCGAAGCACGAATCATCGACGATGATCACCCGGCTGTGACCGGCACACCCGTCGACGTGGAGGCCTGTTTCGCACCGTCGAGACGGCCGTAACCAGTGTTGCGGATGGTCCGGATGGGGATGTTGCGGCTAGCCTGAGGCCATGGCAGGTAAGTCCCGCGGCACGACCACACCTGATACGCGGGCGGGATCGGCTCGGGGGCGGACCACTGCGGCGCGTTCCCGTTCGGGCAATTCGCGACGCGCGGCCGGCGCGGCCGAAGCCCAGGGTCCGGCTCGTAGAACCACACGTAAGGCCGCCGCACGCCCAGCGACCGGCACCCGTCCGCGCCGCGCCGCGGCCCGCCGGCCCGCCGCCGCGCGGCGTTCCGAGACGGCGCCGTTGGCGGTGTTCGGCCGGATGGTGAGCGGCGGCTGGACCATGGCCGCCCGTGGGCTGGGGGCCACGACGCGAGCCATCAGCCGGGCAGGCGAGATCGAGCACGGTCACCGGCGCGACGGGGCCGCCCTCGGGCTGATCGCACTCAGCGCGGTGATCGCGGCCGCCGTCTGGCTGTCCGCGGGCGGGCCGGTCGGGCGCGCGGTGGACGCCGTGATCCGTGCGGTCACCGGTTCGGCCTCGGCGCTGCTGCCGTTCGTCGCCTCCGGGATCGCGGTGGTGCTCATGCGGACCGAGCCCCGCCCGGAGATCCGGCCTCGGCTGGTGCTCGGCGGGCTGCTGATCGGGTTGCCGCTGCTCGGGCTGTGGCATATCGCCGACGGTGCCCCCGCCGATGCCGCCGGACGTGCCGATGCGGCGGGGTTCGTGGGTTTCGTCATCGGCGGCCCGGTGACCGACGGTCTCACCGGTTGGCTGTCGGTGCCGATCCTGCTGATGGCCATGGTGTTCGGTGTGCTGCTGATGACCGGCACGACGATGCGGGAAGCGCCGCAGCGGCTGCGCGAATTCTTCGGTGCGCCCGGCTATGAAGGCGAGGCCGACTACCGGGACGGCTACGACCCGGTCGACGAGTACGAGACCGGGGAATCGCCTACCCGGGCCCGCCGTCGTAGCCGTACTGCCGCTGAGAACCACCAGCCCGACGAATTCGTGGGACCCGCGGTGGCCGGCGCGGGCGAACCGCCCCTGCGCGACGCCAAACCGATCGCAGCCGCCGCGGACGGGGCGCAGCCCGGTAAACGGAAGAAACGCAAACCTGCCGAACCCGCGGTGGTCGATCAGACCCCGCCGCCGCTTCCGGCGCCGGAATTCGTCGCGGACCGGGTCACCGAGGGTGATTACACGCTGCCGCCGATCAACCTGCTCGTGGAGGGTGATCCGCCTCGTAAGCGCAGCGCCGCCAACGAATCGATGATCGAGGCGATCACCGAGGTGCTGGTGCAGTTCAAGATCGACGCCGCGGTGACCGGGTTCGTCCGGGGCCCGACTGTCACCCGGTACGAGGTGGAACTCGGGCCGGGTGTGAAGGTCGAGAAGATCACTGCGTTGACCCGCAATATCGCCTATGCCGTGGCCACCGAGAATGTGCGTCTGCTCGCGCCGATCCCCGGGAAGTCCGCCGTCGGTATCGAGGTGCCCAATGCCGACCGGGAACTGGTCCGGCTCGCCGACGTGCTCACCGCGCCTTCCACCCGCAACGACCATCATCCGCTGGTGATCGGCCTCGGCAAGAACATCGAGGGTGAATTCGTGTCGGCGAATCTGGCCAAGATGCCACATCTGCTGGTCGCGGGGTCCACCGGTTCCGGTAAATCGAGTTTCGTGAACTCGATGCTGGTATCGCTGTTGCAGCGGGCCACTCCGGACGAGGTCCGGATGATCCTGATCGACCCGAAGATGGTGGAACTGACTCCCTACGAGGGGATTCCGCATCTGATCACACCCATCATCACCCAGCCGAAGAAGGCCGCCTCGGCGCTGGCGTGGCTGGTGGAAGAGATGGAACAGCGATATCAGGACATGCAGGCCAGCAAGGTCCGCCATATCGACGATTTCAACCGCAAAGTGAAATCGGGTGCCATCACCACGCCGCTGGGCAGTGAACGGGTGTATCGGCCCTACCCCTACATCCTGGCCATCGTGGACGAACTCGCCGATCTGATGATGACCGCGCCCCGCGATGTCGAGGATGCCATCGTCCGGATCACGCAGAAGGCGCGCGCCGCCGGTATCCATCTGGTGTTGGCCACCCAGCGGCCGTCGGTAGACGTGGTAACCGGCCTGATCAAGACCAACGTGCCGTCGCGGCTCGCGTTCGCGACCTCGTCACTCACCGATTCGCGCGTCATCCTCGACCAGCCCGGCGCCGAGAAACTCATCGGGATGGGCGACGGTCTGTTCCTGCCGATGGGTGCCGGTAAACCGACCCGGTTGCAGGGTGCGTTCATCAGCGACGAGGAGATCCACGGGGTCGTCGAGTTCACCAAGAACCAGGCCGAACCGGAGTACACAGAGGGCGTCACCGTGGCCAAGGCCGGGGAGAAGAAGGACGTCGACCCGGACATCGGCGACGATCTCGACGTTTTCCTGCAGGCGGTGGAGCTGGTTGTCACTTCACAGTTCGGATCCACCTCGATGCTGCAGCGCAAACTGCGGGTCGGCTTCGCGAAGGCGGGCCGGTTGATGGATCTGATGGAGACCCGGGGCGTGGTCGGGCCGAGTGAGGGCTCCAAGGCCCGCGATGTGCTGATCAAACCCGATGAGCTCGACGGGCTGCTCTGGTCGATCCGTGGTGGGGGCGATGACGAGGCGCCGGAGCCGGACGACGAATGACCGGCGCGCTGCGATTCGTGGCGGCGCGGGTATGCGACGATAGCGGGCAACCACCCCGCAAGTCGGCCGAAACGGGCATATCGGGCATTATTGATGCCATGACTCGTACCGCTGAACGGATCACCGCATGCAGGTAACCGCTCTCGTCTGGGGAATCACCATCGCGGTGATCCTCGGGTTGTTCGTCTTCGACTTCTTCGCCCATGTGCGTACCCCGCACGAACCGACTTTCCGTGAATCCGGTTTCTGGTCCGCCGTGTACATCGGCTTGGCCCTGGCCTTCGGCGGGGTGATCGCGTGGAAATGGGGCGGAACCTTCGCCGGTGAGTACTACGCCGGTTTCGTCACCGAGAAAGCACTCTCGGTGGACAACCTGTTCATCTTCCTGATCATCATGTCCACCTTCGCGGTGCCCCGGATCTACCAGCAGAAAGTGCTGCTCATCGGCATCGTGGTGGCACTCGCCATGCGCGGTGTCTTCATCGCCGTGGGCGCCGCCGCGATCGGCGCCTTCAGCTGGGTCTTCTACCTGTTCGGCCTTTTCCTCGTCTACACCGCGGTCAACCTCGTCAAGGAGAGCGGCCACGAGGTCGAAGAGGAACAGAAACGCGACAGCCGCATCGTCGCACTCACCAAACGCCTGCTGCCCACGACCGAGACCTACGACGGCGACAAACTGGTCACCCGCGTCGACGGCCGCCGAACGGTGACCCCGATGCTGCTCGCCCTGCTGGCCATCGGTTTCGCCGACCTGCTGTTCGCGCTGGATTCGATCCCGGCCATCTACGGCCTCACCGAAGAGCCCTACATCGTCTTCACCGCGAACGCGTTCGCGCTGATGGGCCTGCGTCAGCTCTACTTCCTGATCGGGGGACTGCTCGACCGACTGGTCTACCTGTCCTACGGTCTGGCGGCCATCCTGGCCTTCATCGGCGTCAAACTGGTGCTGCACGCGCTGCACGAGAACACCCTGCCGTTCATCAACGGCGGTGAACACGTCAGCGTCCCGGAGATCTCCACCGTGCTGTCGCTGTCGGTGATCCTCGGCATCCTGGTGGTCGCGACCGTCGCCAGCCTGTTGCGTACCCGCGGGCAGGCTCGGCCGAAGTCGGCGTCGGGGTCCGGCGAGTAGCGCCGGGCGCGCCCCGTCCGGGTCGGTTTCCGGGCGGGGCCGCGGCGATCAGTCGGCGAGTACTCCGAGGACAGGCTGCCACTCGACCGCCCGCACGTCGTCGATCAGCTTCTCCTGAGCGAACGGGTCCTGCGTCAGCAGATCCTGTAGTGCCGCGTCGTCGGCCGCGCGGAACAGCAACAGTGCGCCGGACCCGTCCGGATACGGCCCGCTGGTGACCAGGGCACCCTCGGCCAGCCGGTCGGCCAGCCATGCGCGGTGACGCGGGCGATGAGTATCGCGGGCGGGCACGGTGGCTTCGGAATAGACGTAGTGAACAGCGAAGAGAGGCACCGGTCGACTCTAGTGCGCGGCCCGCGCGCACCGGGCCGGTGAAACCGTCCCGGCCCGGACGCCGATCAGGGACGCCGCGGCGATCCTCACAGCGTGAGCAGCATCCGGGTATTGCCGAGGGTGTTCGGTTTCACATAGCTGAGGTCCAGGAACTCCGCTACGCCGGTGTCGTAGGACCGGCACATCTCCGCATAGACCTCCGCGGTTACCGGGGTGCCTTCGATCTCCGCGAAACCGTGCCGGGCGAAGAAGTCGACCTCGAAGGTGAGTACGAACAACCGCCGCAGTTCCAGCTCGCGGGCCACGATCACCAACTGCTCCACGATGAGTTTGCCCACACCGTGGCCCTTGACCTCCGGGTGTACCGCGACTGTGCGGACTTCGCCGAGATCGGCCCACAGCACGTGCAGCGCACCACAGCCCACTACCCGGTCGCCGAGTTCGGCCACCCAGAACTCCTGCACCGATTCGTACAGGTTGACGAGGTTCTTCTCCAGCAGAATACGACCCGCGTACACATCGATGAGCGATTTGATCGCCGGGACGTCCGAGGTGCGGGCGCGACGCACCCGCACGATGGCGGTCTGCGTACCGGGCGCATCGCCGGCCGAACCACTCAGTGGTCCCCGTGAGGTCATGGGGTGCACAGTAGTCGGCCGGGCTACCGATAGTCTGAGTGTGTGCCGCAGACTCCGCCCTCCCGCTCGACCCTGCGCGCCTGTCCCGGCGCCGCAGCACAAGGGCGGCCATGAGCGTGCACCCCGAGGAGATGGATCGGCGTCTCGCCGTGCCCGGGCCACTGCGGGGCGGCCTCGTCCCGGCGCCCGCCGAATCGGCGGTCCCGCTGCTGAATATCGCCAACATCCTCACCATGATCAGGATCGCGCTGGTACCGCTGTTCGTACTGGCGCTGTTCGCCGGCGGCGGGGACCAGGCCGAATGGCGGATCACCGCGACCGTGCTGTTCGCGCTCGCTGCCGTCACCGACCGATTCGACGGCCAGCTGGCCCGCAAGTACGGTCTCGTCACCGATTTCGGAAAACTGGCCGACCCCATCGCCGACAAGGCTCTCATCGGTTCGGCGCTCATCGGGCTCTCACTGCTGGGAGATCTGCCGTGGTGGATGACGATCGTCATCTGCGCGCGCGAGATCGGGGTCACCCTACTGCGGCTGGCTGTGGTCCGCCGAGGGGTCATCCCGGCCGGTCGCGGCGGAAAACTCAAAACACTCGTCCAGTCGGTGGCCATCGGAGTCCTGCTGCTCCCATTGTCGGGCGGCTTCGCGACGGCGGGAATGACGCTGATGTGGATCGCGTTGGTGCTGACAGTGGTAACAGGGCTGGACTATGTCGGCCAGGCCGCCAGGTTATGGCTGGCCGGACCCCACCGAACCCGCGGATGACCGCCGAGCAGGCGGGACCACTGACCGCCGGGAGCGCCGCCACCGAACTGGTCGCCGCCCTGCGGGACAGCGGCCGGACCGTCGCCACCGCCGAATCGCTCACCGCGGGCCTGGTATCTGCCACGATCGCCGGGGTGCCCGGTGCCAGTGCAGTGCTGCGCGGCGGACTCGTGGTGTACGCGACCGACCTCAAACACAGTCTCGCCGGGGTCGACGAGGAGGTGCTCACCAGCGAGGGCCCGGTGGCGGCGAGTACCGCGCAACAGCTCGCGGTCGGTGCCCGGATCCGCTGCGGCGCCGATTGGGGAATCGGGCTCACGGGAGTTGCCGGACCCGACCCGCAGGACGGCGTCGAGGTCGGCATCGTCTTCCTCGGAATCGCCGGTCCCGGGCATACCGAGGTGATGCGGTTGAAACTCTCCGGCGACCGGTGGAATATCAGGGTCACAGCGGCACACGCAGCAGTACAGGAATTGTTGCGGTGCGTACGGGGCGGATCACCCATCCGGTGAGCAGTTCCGTAGCCGGCCCGGGAACCCGCGGGGCCGGTTCCGACGTTGTGCGAAGAGAGATCCGCGTGCGTGCCGTGGGCTGCGGCATATGAGGGCGAAGAGCCTACCGGGAGAAGGAGAACTCGATGACGCTGCTGCGAGAAGCGATCGGGGACAGTCTGCGGCGTGCGCGCCTCGCCCAGAGCCGGACCCTGCGTGAAGTATCCACCTCGGCGCGGGTGAGCCTGGGTTACCTCTCCGAGGTCGAGCGTGGCCGCAAGGAGGCTTCCAGCGAACTGCTGGCTGCCATCTGCGAGGCGCTCGACGTCCCGCTGTCGCGAGTGCTGTGGGATGTGAGCACCGCGATCGCGGGCGAGGACCTGCCCGTAACCGCCGCCTCGGCCGCCGAACCGGCCGAGACCACCGCGGTCCCCGAGCCTGTCGAGGCGGCTACCGAACCCGCCCCCGCAACGTCGGGTGTCGCCACGGCGTCGGCTGCCGGGACCCGCACGCAGGTCGACGGGGATACCAGGATCGTCATTCCCGCGCCCACCAACGGACCGCTGGTGCTGGTCGAAGCCGCCTGACCGGTTATAGCGGTGGTATATCCGATCGTGACAATGCGCGCGACATACGAGAGCGGATAGATTCGTATGTATGCGTCGGCGCGGGCCGCTCTCGGCGAGACGCGGCATCGTTCGGTGGCCGGTGCCCGGCACCGCATGGTGGAGGATAGGCATGTATCGAGTGCGTGACGGTCGCGCACTCCGAGTCGCCCAGGCGGCACAGCAGATGGAGGCGGGATCAACCGATGGCTAATCCGTTCACGAAGGCCTGGAAATACCTGATGGCCCTCTTCGACTCCAAGATCGAAGAGCACGCGGATCCGAAGGTCCAGATTCAGCAGGCTATCGAAGAGGCCCAGCGTCAGCACCAGGCCCTGTCCCAGCAGGCTGCCTCGGTGATCGGAAACCAGCGTCAGCTGGAGATGAAACTGAACCGGCAGCTCGATGAGGTCGAGAAGCTCAACGCCAATGCCCGCCAGGCCGTCGTCCTCGCCGACCAGGCCAATGCCGCGGGCGATGCCGAGAAGGCGATCCAGTACACCAACGCCGCCGAAGCGTTCGCCGCGCAGCTGGTCACCGCCGAACAGTCGGTCGAGGACTTGAAGGTGCTGCACGACCAGTCGCTGCAGGCTGCCGCACAGGCCAAGAAAGCGGTCGAGCAGAACGCGATGCTGCTGCAGCAGAAGGTTGCCGAGCGCACCAAACTGCTCAGCCAGCTCGAACAGGCCAAGATGCAGGAGCAGGTCAGCGCCTCCCTGCAGCAGATGGACAGCACCCTGTCCGCTCCCGGCAGCGTGCCCAGCCTGGACGCGGTGCGGGAGAAGATCGAACGCCGCTACGCCACCGCGCTCGGATCCGCCGAACTCGCCCAGAACACCGTCCAGGGGCGCATGCTCGAAGTTCAGCAGGCCAGCGTCCAGATGGCCGGGCACAGCAGGCTCGAACAGATCAGGGCTTCCATGCGCGGCGATTCGCTGCCCGCCGGGAACACCAATTCTGCGATCGATGCCGGTAAATCCGCGACCGAACCCGCACAGCCACAACCACAGATGAACAAGGGTCAGACCGCGCAGCAGTAGCGGATCCACCGAGTTCGGCGAGGACAGCGATGAAGTCTGACAGGCCCCGATTCCCGACCGAGCCGCGGGCGTTCGCCCGTGCCTGGCCCGAGATGCAGCCGCAGGCCGCCTACGTCGCCGACACTCTGCGTGAAGCCGGAGAGAACGCGCTCGGCGCGGTCCGCCGCTGGGCCGATCCGCGTGAACGCGAACTCCGTCGGCGCCGGCGCGCCCGTCGGCGCAGCATCGGTCTCGGCACGGCCTCCGGTCTCACCACCGCTGGAGCGGTCGGGCTGGTGATTCTGTCCGCCCCTGCCTGGGCAGTCTTGGTGATCGGCGGTGGTGCCGTCGCCCTGGTCACCGGCGCCGCTCTGAGTACCCGCCGTTATCTGCGGTTGCGGCGGGTCCCGCTGCCGCTGGCCGGATACGTCCCGCGCAAACTCCCCGCTGCCCGCTCTGCGGCCCGTCCCGCCGTGGATCGTCTGGCGCGCGCCGAACGGACGTTGCACGAAGTGGCCGGTCAGATCGCGCGCTCCCGGCGTCTCCCAGCCGACGAACTGGAGGATCTGGTGGCCACCGCCGGATCCGGCGCCGCCGCGCTCAGCGCGCTCGCCGCCGATATCGCCACCATGGAAGGTGCGATCCGCACCCTCGGCGGCGGCGCTGCCGAGATCGCCGACGCGGCCGACGTCCACCGGCTCCGCGGAACACTGGATTCGATCGTCGCCCGGCTCGACGGCGGCGTCGCCGAATACGAGCAGGTGGTCGCGGCGGCCACCCGGGTCCTCGCGGTCGACGAAACAGGCGCCCTCCGCTACGAGTTCGACGGGATCGTCGCCGATCTGCGCGATGCCGCGGACCGGATGGACGGCTGGGCGCAGGCGCTCACCGAACTCGCCGACCGGGCCCCCGAATCCATGCTGCCGCCGGCCGTCGGTGAGGCCGCACGGCAGCCGCCCATGGCGGCGGCGCACCACCGCCGAGCACGTCCGTAGCTCCCTCAGGGACAACCCTGATCTTCCCCGGATATTGATTCTCACCTGGTGATTTCCCGCTGCGGCAGTGTCATGCTCGAAACAGGGGACAACCGCTGGGAGGCACAAATGCTGTGGAAGATCATCGGCGTTGTCGCCGTCGTCTGGATCGCGCTGGCGGTGATCGGCGCACTGATCAAAGGACTGTTCCCGATCCTGGTGATCAGCGCCGTGGTGTTCGGGCTGTATCTGCTCTACAAGGCGATCGCCGGATCGGACGACCACACGGTCACCAAGGTCTGATCGCCCCATGCGTCCACGCAGCCGGATTACCCTCCACTGGAAGGTAATCCGGCTTTGCCGTGTCAAAGGGGTAGTGCTTGAATGACGCCATGAAGCACCTTCCGGAAGACTGGCAGCGCGCAGTGGTGATCGTCGCCCACCCCGACGATATCGAGTACGGAGTTTCCGCTGCGGTCGCCCGCTGGACCGGCCAGGGCAAGGACATCCGGTATGTGCTGGTGACCTCGGGGGAAGCGGGAATCGCCGGTATGCCTCCCGCGGAGACCCGGCCGTTGCGGGAAGCCGAGGAACGCGCCTCGGCTGCTGTCGTGGGGGTTCGCGAGGTGGAGTTCCTCGGCCACCCCGACGGCCGGATCGAAGCAGGCCCCGCCCTGCGGCGCGACCTTGCCGCCGCCATTCGCCGCCACCGACCGGAACTGGTAGTACTCGGGCATTTCGGGGAGACCTGGGCGCCCGGATTCGTCAACAGCGCCGATCATCGTGCCGTGGGCCGGTCGGCCCTGGATGCGGTCTCCGATGCCGGCAACGAATGGATTTTCCCCGATCTCACCGATCAGCCGCCGTGGACCGCCCGCTGGGCGGCGGTGGCTGTTCCCTCCGGTGCCACCCACGCCGTGGACGTCACCGCCACGGTCCCCGCGGCCGAAGCGTCACTGGCCGAACACCGGCGCTACCTGGAGGTGCTGAGTCCGGAACCGGTGCACGACCAGGTACGCGCGGTGATGACGTTGGCGACGCGGCCACTGGACGGGTTCGACGCCGAACGCGCCGTCGGATTCGAACTGTTCACCTTCGCCGGTTGAGCTGTGTCGATCGCCGCGATCTGATGCGGGGTTCTGCCGGGGGCGGGGAATGAGATATCGGCGGTGACCATCGGCTCGACCCCCCCGCGGCCGGCCTCGGGCTACTCCCGGCCGCCGACCCCGGCAACGGCTGTGCGCTGGTTGCGTGGCAGGCTGAGTGGATGCGAGTGGCTGTTGTCGCCGGTCCCGATCCGGGCCATGCGTTTCCCGCTATCGCTCTGTGCCTGCGCTTCCGGGACGCGGGCGACGATCCTGTTCTCTTCACCGGGCCCCGCTGGTTCGAGGCCGCACGGGCGGCCGGTATCGGGGTGCGCCGGCTGAAAGGCCTGGCGCCCAGGCCGACCGACGACGACGGTGACGCCGGTGCCCGGATCCATCAACGGGCCGCCTATATTTCGACCGAGATCCTGCCCGAACTCGGAGCGATGTTGCCGGAACTGGTTGTGTCGGATGTGCTCACCGCGGGCGGCGGTCTGGCTGCCGAGCGGCTGCGGGTGCCATGGGTCGAGCTCTCGCCGCACCCGCTCTACCTGCCCTCGAGAGGTCTGCCACCCATCGGGAGCGGGCTCGCGCCGGGCGCCGGGGTGCGCGGACGTGCGCGGGATTCGGTGCTGCGGATGTTCACCGCTCGCGCGGTGCGGACCGGGCTACGGCAACGGGAGACCGCCAGGGCCGGGGTGGGTCTGCCGGCGCCCGATCCGGGACCGGCCGCGCGGCTGATCGCGACCTTGCCCGCGCTGGAGGTGTCGCGTCCGGACTGGCCGGCCGAAGCCGAACTGGTCGGACCGCTGCTGTGGGAGCCCACCGAGCGGCAGCTGGAGCTGCCGCCCGGGGACGAGCCCCTGGTGGTCGTGGCGCCGTCCACCGCGCACACCGGGGTGGCGGGGATGGCGGAGACGGTGCTCGAAGCGTTGGACGGGACCGGCCTCCGAGTAGCGATCTCCATGCTCGACGAGCCGCCGCGGTCGTTGCCGCAATGGGCTACCGCAGGTCTCGGGCGACAGGATGAACTGCTCACCCATGCCGCGGTGGTGGTCGGCGGCGGGGGGCACGGACTGCTGGCGAAATCACTGTCCGCGGGAGTGCCCGTGGTGACCGTGCCCGGTGGCGGTGACCAGTGGGAGCTCGCCAATCGCGCCCAACGCCAGGGTTCTTCGCTGCTGGTCCGGCCGCTCACCGCGGCGGCCGTGCGCGAGGCGGTGCTGCGCGTACTGGCCGAACCGGGTTTCACCGAGGCGTCCCGGGCGGCCGCCGCCGGGGCCGCCTCGGTGGCCGACCCGGTAGGGATCTGTCACCGGGTGCTCGATTCGGTGCGGACGCACTGACCGCCGCCGTGGCCGCGGCGGAGAGTGCGGGTAACTTGTGCACGGTGCGGTTGACGGAATTCCAGGAACTCATGCACACCGAATTCGGCGTGGCTCGTGGCGACACCCTGCTCAACGATCACGTGATCCTCGCGCTGGACGGCCGGACCGGTGCCGCCGCCATCGAAGCCGGTGTCGATCCTCGCGAGGTATGGCGCGCCCTCTGCGCCGAATTCGATGTCCCGCGTGCGCGGTGGTGAATCGGACCTGCCGGCGGGCGGATCAGCAGCGTATCCACGAGCCCCGGCCGGAAGGCGATGTGACCGGACTACCGCGGTGGTGAACCGGCGCGACGCGCGGAACAGTAGCTTGACTCGAACATTTGTTCGTCTAGGCTGATGCCGGAACTTGTCGGTGCCGACCTCTACTGTGGGCGCCAACCACACCACCCACCTACCACCCGGTGAAAAGGGGAGTCACGATGGCGCCACAGCCCTATGACCGCGACAAAGCGCTCGAACTCGCGCTCGCGCAGGTCGAGAAGAGTTTCGGCAAGGGGGCGGTGATGCGCCTCGGCGAGGAGGCTCGGCAGCCGATCTCGGTGATTCCGACCGGTTCCATCGCGCTCGACGTCGCACTGGGCATCGGCGGTCTGCCGCGCGGCCGGGTCGTCGAGATCTACGGCCCGGAATCGTCCGGTAAGACCACGGTCGCCCTGCACGCGGTCGCCAATGCGCAGGCTGCCGGTGGTGTCGCTGCCTTCATCGACGCCGAACACGCGCTCGACCCCGATTACGCTGCCAAGCTCGGCGTAGATACCGACGCGTTGCTGGTCTCCCAGCCGGATACCGGTGAGCAGGCCCTGGAAATCGCCGATATGCTGGTCCGCTCCGGCGCCATCGACATCATCGTCATCGACTCGGTGGCCGCCCTGGTGCCCCGCGCCGAGATCGAAGGCGAAATGGGTGACAGTCACGTCGGCCTGCAGGCTCGCCTGATGAGCCAGGCGCTGCGCAAGATGACCAGTGCGCTGAACAATTCCGGCACCACCGCCGTCTTCATCAACCAGTTGCGCGAGAAGATCGGTGTCATGTTCGGTTCCCCCGAAACGACCACGGGCGGAAAGGCACTCAAATTCTACGCGTCCGTGCGGCTCGATGTGCGCCGTATCGAAACGCTGAAGGACGGCAGCGACGCGGTGGGTAACCGGACTCGGGTCAAGGTCGTGAAGAACAAGGTTTCGCCGCCGTTCAAACAGGCCGAATTCGATATTCTGTACGGTCACGGAATTTCGAAGGAGGGTTCGCTGATCGATATGGGCGTGGAACACGGATTTATTCGTAAATCCGGTTCCTGGTACACCTACGAAGGCGATCAGCTCGGGCAGGGCAAGGAGAACGCCCGGAAATTCCTCCTGGAGAACACCGATATCCGGGACGAGGTCGAGAAGAAGATCAAGGAAAAGCTGGGGATCGGTGCGGATGTGACCGCGACGGAAGAAGAGACCCCGGCCGATTTCTGACCCGATGGGCGAACGGGCAGGGGCGCCTGCCGAGACTACCGATCCGGTGGCGCAGATGCAGCGCCGACTCGACGAACTCCTGGCGGCCGGTGGCGTAGCTTCCGGTTCCGCTCGGAGTCCACGGCCGGACGAGCCCGATCCGCAGCGGGCTCGTCCGGCCGGCTCCGAGGCACCGGATCGATCGTCGGCCGATCGGCGGAGCGATTCTCGCGAGCTCGGCGGTGGCGATTCCGGAGGGAGCTTCGAACAGGCGAAAGAGGCCTGCCTGCGGTTATTGGCTGTCCGTGCGCGCAGTCGAGCGGAGCTCGCGCAGCGGCTGTCCGGCAAAGGACATACACCCGAGGTGAGCCATCAGGTACTCGACCGGCTGGCCGAGGCCGGACTGATCGACGATGCCGATTTCGCGCGACAATGGGTACAGCAACGCCACGGTTTCTCCGGAAAGGGTCGGCGTGCTCTGGAACAGGAGCTGCGGCGCAAAGGGGTATCGCAAGAGGATTCCGCGGCCGCGCTGGAGACCGTGACGGCCGACGACGAATACGAGCGCGCCACCGAGCTGGTGCGGCGCAAGCTGCGAAGCTTGCCGACAGGCCTGGATCGAGAGAAGGCCATCCGGCGGCTGGTCGGGATGCTGGCCCGCCGCGGTTACGGGCATTCCGTGGCCTATGCGGTGGTCAAAGCCGAATGGGACGGGTCCGGCGGAGTCGGGGACGAGGACGCTCCGCCGGATTGATCGGCGCCGGAAGTGCGTGGAGACGATATCGGCGAGATCCGATCGGTGCCCATCTCACTGTGCCCGGCTCGTTCGACCGGGCACAGTGATGGGACTACTTGGTGATATCCACCCCGGGTACGGCGTCCCCGATCACCGAATCGGCCGCGACGACGGTGCCGCCACGTTTGCGGCGTCCGGACCGCAACCGCTTCTCCAGCCAGGTGGCGGTCGTGGAGAGCAGCACATTCAGCACGATCATGATGATGGCGACCACGATGAGCGCGGGGATCGTGTTCGATTCCGCGGCACCGAGTTGTTGGGCGCTTCGAACGACCTCCTCGTAGGTGATCACGTAGCCCAGCGCCGAATCCTTCAGCGCGACCACCATCTGGGAGATCAAGGCCGGCAGCATCGCAGTGATCGCCTGCGGGAGCAGGATGAGCCGCATGAGCTGACCCTTGCGCAGGCCGAGCGCCACACCTGCTTCCGTCTGTCCCTTGGGCAGTGACAGGATTCCGGCCCGCACGATTTCGGCGATCACCGACCCGTTGTAGATGGTCAGTGCGGTGACAACGGCGCCCAACGCCAGGTACTCGGATTCGAAGAGGTCGTATTCGGAGTACAGCGCGAACAGGAAGATCATCAGGATCAGCACCGGGACGGCGCGGGCGATCTCGACGAGCGTGCCCGCGGTCCAGCGCACCCAGCGGTGATCCGAGAGCCGGGCGATACCGAAGATCATGCCGATGACCAGCGCGAAGACGATGGAAAGCAGCGCGGCTACCACTGTTCCGCGCAGGCCGGGCAGGATATAGGTGCTCCAGACCGCCCCGTCCAGGAACGGTTCCCATTTCTCGGCCGTGAATTGCCCTTTGTCGGCGAAGCCGCGATAGACGAACCAGCCCGCGGCCGCGACCACCGCGAATACCAGAACCGAGTAGACGATATTGCGGACGCGGGCGGCAGGTCCCGGGGCGTCATAGAGAACAGATGCCTCGCGTGTCATAGAGCCTCCCACGACTCGGTTCGATGCGGTCCGCGGAGGTCGGAGCGAAGGCGAAGGTATCGCAGTATCGAGCCTCCACGGATCAGGTTGATGCGGTCCGCGGAGGTCGGAGCGAAGGCGAAGGTATCGCAGAATCGCATAATCGAGGGCTCCCCCGAATCGGGTCGATGCGGTCCGCGGAGCCCGGAGCGAAGGCGGAGGTATCGCATCATCGAGCCTCCCACGTTTCGGGTTGATGCGGTCTCGCGGAGGCCGGAGCGAAGGCGAAGGTATCGCATCATCGGGCCACCTCGAATCGTTTGGCCAGATGTCCGAACAGCAGGCCGGCGGGCAGCGTGAGGATCACGAAGCCGAGCGTGAAGATCAGGCCGATGGCCAGCAGCGCCGCCTCGGTTTCGATCATGTTCTTCATCAGGAACGAAGCCTCGGCGACACTGATCGCGGAGGCGACCGTCGTGTTCTTGGTCAGCGCGATGAACACACTGCCCAACGGGGCTATCACTGAACGGAATGCCTGCGGCAACACGATGATCCGCAGGTTCTGCAGAAAGCTCAGACCCAGCGAGCGGCCGGCCTCGGACTGGCCCATCGGGACGGTGTTGATACCGGACCGGAGCGATTCACAGACGAATGCCGCGGTGTAGATACTGAGGCCGATGACTGCCCAGCGGAAATTGTTGTCGGCCAGCGAGGTGGGTCCCTCGGAAGCCAGGTTCATCCCGAGCGTCGAGTACAGGCCCAGCGAGCAGAACACCAGGATAAGGGTGAGCGGGGTATTGCGGAACACGGCGACGTAGGCCGTACCGGCCCAGCGGGCCACGGGGACCGGCGATACCCGCATTCCGGCGACGACGGTGCCCAGCACCAGGGAACCCACGGCCGAGAACAGGGTGAGTTTTATGGTCATCCAGAATGCTTCGAGCAGCTGGGTGTCGTATTCCGAGATCAAATCGAACACGGTGGTTGCGCGCCTCCGATCGGCGGGATGGGCCGGGATCGGAGGGCCGGATCGCGATGCGACCCGGCCCTCCGATGCGGTGGGTCAGTACCGGTCCACCTGGGGGGCCTGCGGGGTTGCGTAGCTCGCGGCCTTACCGACCGTTTCCTGGAAGGCGGTGTCCCAGGCGCCCGAGCTGATCATTTCCTCGATCGCGTCGTTGATCTTGTTGCGGGTGTCCTGATCGCCCTTCTTCAGGCCGATCCCGTAGTTCTCCGTGGTGAACTTATCGCCGACGACCTTGTATTTGCCCGGTGACTGCGATGCGTAACCGGCGAGAATGATGTCGTCCGTGGTCACCGCCGCGACGGCACCGCTGTTGAGACCTTCGAGGCACAGCGAGTAGGTGTCGTAGGTCTGCAGCTGGGTATCGGGGTACTTCTCCTTTATGTTCTGGGCGGGCGTGGCGCCGGTCACCGAGCACACCGTCTTACCTTTGAGGCTCTCCGGACCGGTGATCTCGTTGTTGTCGGCCCGCACCAGCAGGCTCTGGCCCGCGACGTAGTAGGGGCCGGCGAAATCGACCTTCTCCTTGCGTGCGTCGGTGATCGAGTAGGTGCCGACCACGAAATCGACCTGTCCGTTCTCGATCAGGGTCTCGCGCTGCGCGGAGGGGGCCTCCTTGAAGGTGATGCTGTCCGGCTGGACGCCGAGCTCGGCGGCCACGTACTTGGCCACTTCGATATCGAAGCCGCTATAGGTCCCGTCGGTATTACGCAGACCCAGCCCGGGCTGATCGAATTTTATGCCGATGGTGAGCTCGCCTTCCTCGGCGTTCTCCAGCGCGGTCTTATCGCTGCCGCCGCCACAGGCCGCGGTGGTGGCAGCGGTGACGGCCACAGCGACGGCGCCGACCGCGATACGGAGTGCTCGATTGATCCTCATCGGTTTCCTTCCCTCATCTCCTCGACGGCGCGATGCCCTCGAGTTTGTGCCTGTCTATCCGCCGGACAGATTCAGTGACTGAGAATCTTGCCCAGGAAGTCCTTGGCACGATCGGACTTCGGTGCGCTGAAGAATGTCTCCGGGTCGGTGTCCTCCACGACCTGGCCGTCGGCCATGAACAGCACCCGGTCGCCGGCACGGCGGGCGAAGCCCATCTCATGGGTGACCACCAGCATGGTCATCCCCTCTTTGGCCAGCGAAACCATCACGTCGAGTACCTCGTTGACCATTTCCGGGTCCAGCGCCGAGGTGGGCTCGTCGAACAGCATCACTTTGGGGTTCATGGCCAGTGCCCGGGCGATGGCGACCCGCTGCTGCTGCCCGCCGGAGAGTTGGGCGGGGTACTTGTCGGCCTGGTTGGCGATACCGACCCGTTCCAGCAGTTCCATGGCGCGCCGGCGGGCCTCGTCCTTCTTGGTCCCGCGGACCTTCAACGGCGCGAGCATGACGTTCTCCACGATCGTCTTGTGCGCGAAGAGGTTGAACGACTGGAAGACCATTCCGACATCGGCGCGCAGGGCGGCGAGGGCGCGCCCCTCGGCGGGCAGTGGCACCCCGTCGACGCTGATCTCGCCGGAATCGATCGGCTCCAGCCGGTTGATGGTGCGGCAGAGTGTCGACTTCCCGGAGCCCGACGGCCCGAGCACGATGACGACCTGCCCACGGGGCACCTCGAGGTTGATATCGCGCAGCACGTGCAGGGCACCGAAGTGCTTGTCGACGGCGCGTAGGGTGATCATGGGCGGAGCGGTGGTGTCGCCGGCCGCCCCGGGCGCGTCGGCGTCGGTGTCGGTCATGGGACTGACCTTAAGCCGAAATTCCGGTTTTGCGAGCCTTTCGGCGACACACCCCGACGCCACGCCGCGCCGAAATTCGGGTTTAATCCGCTGGTAATACGCCGTAATCCGTTCGCTCGTCCGGGATTTGCCTGCCTCAGGCGCCGAAACAAAGTGCCGGCGAAAATTTGCTGAAGCGCAGCCTTTTGTGAACTGCGCCACGGGGCGGTAGCCCCTCGGAATCGGCGTGTTGGAGCCCGGCGGCGGTCGCAGCGGCCGGAGGTGCGGATCTGCCGGGAAACGGTCGGACCCCGGCCCGTACTCTGGACGCGTGGATTCGATCGGACAGGTAGCGCTTCCCGCCGAGCTCGAGCCGGTGGGTGCGCGCAGTTACGAGGTCCGCACCTTCGGCTGCCAGATGAACGTGCACGATTCCGAACGCTTGTCCGGCCTGCTCGAGGATGCGGGCTACCGGAAGGCCGCGCCCGGCGCGACAGCCGACCTGGTGGTTTTCAACACCTGCGCGGTGCGGGAGAACGCGGACAACAAGCTGTACGGCACGCTGGGCCATCTCGCGCCGGTCAAGGCGTCCCGGCCCGGTATGCAGATCGCGGTCGGCGGCTGCCTCGCTCAGAAGGATCGCGATTCGGTGCTGAGCCGGGCACCCTGGGTGGACGTCGTGTTCGGCACGCACAACATCGGATCGCTACCGGTGCTGCTGGAGCGCGCCCGGCACAATGACGAAGCACAGGTCGAGATCCTGGAATCGCTCGAGGCGTTCCCGTCGAACCTGCCCGCCCGGCGCGAATCGGCCTACGCGGGCTGGGTCTCGATCTCGGTCGGCTGCAACAACACCTGCACCTTCTGCATCGTGCCCGCGCTGCGCGGCAAAGAGGTGGACCGGCGGCCCGGTGACATCCTGGCCGAAGTGCAGGCCCTCGTGGAGCAGGGTGTGCTGGAGGTGACCCTGCTCGGGCAGAACGTCAACGCCTACGGCGCCTCCTTCGCCGATCCCGAACAACCCCGCGACCGGGGTGCCTTCGCGAAACTGCTACGGGCCTGCGGTGGGATCGAAGGCTTGGAGCGGGTGCGCTTCACCTCCCCGCATCCGGCCGAGTTCACCGACGATGTCATCGAGGCGATGGCCGAGACCCCGAACGTCTGCCCGCAGCTGCACATGCCATTGCAGTCGGGTTCGGACCGCGTCCTGAAAGCCATGCGGCGGTCCTACCGGCAGGCGCGCTACCTGGGGATCATCGAGAAGGTTCGGGCCGCGATGCCACACGCCGCGATCACCACCGATATCATCGTCGGCTTCCCGGGGGAGACCGAGGAAGATTTCCAGCAGACCCTCGACGTGGTACGAGCGGCCCGCTTCACCAGCGCTTTCACCTTCCAGTACTCGCCGCGCCCGGGTACTCCGGCCGCGGAGATGGCCGAGCAGGTCCCCAAGAAGGTCGTGCAGGAGCGCTACGACCGGCTGATCGCGCTGCAGGAACAGGTCTGCCTGGAAGCCAACCGCGCTCTGGTCGGCACCGAGGTCGAACTGCTGGTGGCCGACGGCGCGGGTAAGAAGAACGCGGCGACAGCCCGGATGAGCGGCCGGGCCCGGGACGGGCGACTGGTGCATTTCCGTCCCGACGGAACCGCCGCACCGATTCGCCCGGGCGACCTGGTCACCGTCGAGGTGACCGGAGCGGCACCGCACCACCTGGTCGCGGACGCCGGGATCCGGGACCACCGCCGGACCCGGGCCGGTGACGCACACGAGGCCGGGACCACCCCGAAGACCGCTCCCATCGGTGTGGGGCTGGGGCTGCCGCGGATCGGGGCGCCCGCGGCGGAACCGGTCGCCTCGGGCTGTGCCTCCGGATGCGGGATATGAGCGGGACCGGGGACAAGGATCGCGGCGACCAGGACCGTTCGCCGGAGGAAGGCCGGGACTCGTTGCCGCCGGACGCGACGCCGGGAACCCCGGCCACGGGAGACGAATCGGGCGAGGGAGAAGAGGACGAAGTGAATCCGGCCGATACCGAGCAGTTCGAAGAATTCCGGGAAGACCTCGACGCCGTGGAACGCCGGATCGCCGGTGAGATCGACCCGGGTGTGCGGGCAATGGTTGTGGCGGTCGCGGTGTTCGCGCTGCTGGTCTCGCTGGTGCTACCCCATGCCGGTAGTGCGCGCGGCTTCGACGTTCTGCTCGGGTCCGAGGCCGCCACAGCCGAGCACATCGGTCTGCCGTCCCGGATCTTCGTCTGGTTCGTGCTGGTCTTCGGGATCGGGTTCTCATTGCTGGCCCTGATGACCCGGCGCTGGGTACTGGCGTGGATCGCCGTGGCCGGGTCGGCGATCGCGAGCGCGTTCGGGGTGTTCTCGATCTGGCACCGGCAGACCCCTGGGCTGAACAATTATGTGGGGGCCGGGCCGGGGATCGGGCTGATGCTGGGCACGCTCGCGATCATGGTGCTGACCTTCCACTGGGTGAAGGTCGTGTGGAGCCGGACCTCGCTGCAGCTGGCGGCGGAGGAACAGCGGCGGATCGCTGCGGCCCGCGACGAGGAACGGCAGCGGCGCGAACGGTTCGGCGAGGACTGAGACGGCATACAGGTCCGTCCGCCGCAACCCGCTGGGCAGCGACGGACGGATCGGTGAGGTCGGGGCCGATCAGAGGTTGCTGACAGCGCCCTCCGCCGCCTCGGCCCATTCCCGCCACTGCTGGGCCTGGGCGAGAGCTTTCTCCGCATCCCGGGTTTTACCGGCGGCAGTGGCCTTCGCGGCCTGCTCCTCGAACTGGGCCTCCCGCTCGCGGAACTGGGCCGCGCGGGCGAGGGCTTCCGGATCGGTGCGGCGCCACTGGGCGTCGGCAGCCTGCCGGACCCGCTTCTCCAGCGCGCGCAGCCGGCTTTCGAGCTCGTGCATCCGCTCGCGGGGGACCTTGCCGAGGGCGTCCCAGCGTTCCTGCAGATCACGCAGTGCGGCCCGGGCGCCTTCGAGATCGGTATCGGGGTCGATCGCCGGTTCGTAGCTGCTCAGCAGCTCTTCCTTGGCAACCGCGTTATCGGCGAACTCCGCGTCGCGTTCGTTCGCCGATGCATTGCGTGCGGCGAAGAAGACGTCCTGGGCGCTCTTGAACCGGCGCCACAGCGCCTCGTCGGCCTCCCGAGGTGCCCGGCCCGCGTTCTTCCATTCGACCAGCAGCTCCCGGAAGACCGCGGCAGTGGCGGGCCAATCGGTGGATCCCGACAGTTCCTCGGCCTGCACGCACAGTTCTTCCTTACGGGACTTGGCGGCAGCGCGCTCCCGGTCCAGTTCGGCGAAATGTGCGCCTCGGCGGCGGTTGAAGGCCTCGCGGGCCTTCGAGTACCGGCGCCAGAGGGCGTCGTCGACCTTGCGGTCGACACCGCGGATGGTCTTCCACTCGTCCAGGATTTCGCGCAACCGGTCGCCCGCGGCCTTCCACTGGCTGGATTCGGCGGCGATCTGCTCGGCTTCGGCAGCGAGCGCTTCCTTGCGTTCGGTGTGCTCGTGCCGGGTGCGTTCCTTTTCCTCTTTGGCCTGGGCAGCGGCCTCGTCGGAGTGTTCGGCGATCGCGCCCAGCCGAGCAGCCAGGCCCTCGATATCGCCGATGACCGCCGCCGTCGGCAGCGTTTCGGCGAGAGTGATCGCCGCGGCCTTGGTCTTTCGGGCGTCGGTGCCGGCGGCGAGCCGGGCCTCCAGCAGGGCTACCTCGGTCGCCAGATCGTCGAAACGGCGGCCGAAATGCTCCAGGCCTTCGGCGGCATTACCGGCCTGCCAGGAGCCGACGATCCGTTCACCCTCGGAGGTTTTGACCCACGCTGTACCGTCCTCGTCGACCCGGCCCCAGCGGCTGGGATCGGTGGCGCTCGGCAGTATCACCGGATGCGGGTGTTCGGTGGCCGGCGCGGACGTTTTCATCGCGGCCGGGCTGGGGTGCGACTCGCCGGGTTTGGGACGGTTACCGGGCTTGGGAACGCTGGACGGGCGACCGGGTTTTCCCGGGCCGGGTTTGGCGGTTCCGTTGCTGTGGGTCATTGCTCCTCGTCCCTGCCGCGCGTCACGGCTGCCTGGTTTACGCGCTGCGCATTCTGGCTATGCTCTGCTCATTCTGGCTACGCCCGCTCATTCTGGCTACGTCTGCCCATCTCGGTCGTGCTGGGGTCGACGTGTCGTGCGTGCATGCCCGTGCTGTCGCACGCTCTCCCCATTCAACCCGGCCGCACTTCCGGAAACCACACCGCCGGCTATGACGGCGTACAGCCGGACCTGCGGATCCGGACCTGTCGGACCTGGTCCGGATACTTCGCACCCTAGCAATTCCCGCCCGGTTTCCGGGAGAGACACTCGATACCGCGTGCGGGGCGCGGGAGCGCGGGCCCGACCGGCCCCGGCGCTGGTCGGCGAGTACGGGCTACGGTTGACGGCGTGTTCTGTCTAGCGGCTGTGATTCCCTCGCCGCCCGTTCTGGTCCCCGCGTTGTGTGGTGGCGCGCCGGCGGCCGGTGCGGGTTCCGTTTCCGATCCGGGCGCGGCGCAGACCCCGGAGCGCGCGGTGATCGAGCTGCGCGGGGCCGTCCTCGCCGTCGGCGCGGCACTGGCCGAGGCGACCCCGCACTGGACTGTGCTCGGAGTCGGGTCGTCCGAGCGGACCTACGACGCCGATACGGCGGGCACCTTCCGCGGGTTCGGCGTCGATGTGCGGGTGAACCTGGGCGGACCCGGTGTCGGCCCGGCCACGGATCCCGACCCGGATCTGCCGCTGGCCGTGCTCGTCGCCGGTTGGTTGCGGGCGGCGGTGGCGCCGCATGTCTCGGCGCGGGCGCGGGTACTCGCCGCCGACACCTCGGGCCGGAAATGTGCCGAGGTCGGTGCGAAACTACGCGCCGAACTCGATGCCGAGCACGAACCGCAGGGCGTACTGGTGGTCGCCGACGGCGCCGCGACCCTGTCGACAGCGGCGCCAGGTTATTTCGACGAACGGTCGGCTCGGGTACAGGCGGCGCTCGACCGAGCCATCGCCACAGGTGATACCCAGGCCCTGCTGGCGCTGGATCCGGCGCTCTGCGCCGAGCTGATGGTCTCCGGCCGGGCCGCCTACCAGACGCTGGCCGGACTCTTCGCCGCCGACTCCGCACCGCCCGTGGCGACCGAGCGGTACCGGGGCGCGCCCTTCGGCGTGGCCTGGTTCACCGGATTGTGGCGGCCGGCCGCGGTGAGCCGGTGAGCCGGAACCCGCGTCCGATCGCGGTGGTGGGGCCGACCGCCACCGGGAAATCGGACCTGGCCCTCGACCTGGCCGAAAGGCTCGGCGGTGAGATCGTGAACATCGATGCGCTGCAGCTGTATCGCGGGATGGACATCGGGACCGCGAAATTGCCGGCCGCGCAGCGGCGTGGGATTGCGCACCATCAGCTCGACGTTCTGGATATCACCGAAACGGCGACGGTCGCCGCCTACCAGGCCGCCGCATCCGCCGATGTCGAGGCCATCATGGCTCGTGGACGGCTTCCTGTGGTGGTCGGCGGTTCGATGATGTATGTACAGGCGCTGCTCGATCAGTGGGAATTCCCGGCGACCGATCCCGCGGTCCGGGCGAAATGGGAGGACCTGCTCGCAGAGCAGGGCGTGGCCGCTGTGCACGCGGAGTTGCGGCGGGCCGACCCGGCCGCCGCCGCGACCATTCTGCCTACCGACGGCCGCCGGATGGTGCGTGCACTCGAGGTCGTCGAACTCACCGGACGCCCGTTCGCGGCCGCCGCGCCGGTGATCGGTGAACCGAGGTGGGGGACCCGGATCCTCGGGGTCGACCGCGATACCGCCGGACTCGACGAGCGGATCGCCCACCGCACCGCGGCGATGTTCGAACAGGGGCTGCTCGAGGAGGTACGCGGTTTGGCCGATCGTGGCCTGCGCGAGGGGCGGACTGCCCGCCGTGCTATCGGTTATGCCCAGGTGCTGGCCCATTTCGACGGCGAATACGATCTGGCCGAAGCGCAGGAGCGCACGTTCATCGGAACCCGCCGCTATGTCCGGCGGCAGCGATCGTGGTTCCGGCGCGACCGCCGGGTGCGCTGGGTGGACGGCGCCGACCCGTCCTCGGCCGAGACCGCCCTGTCGCTGCTGGCAGACTCTGCGGTATCCGATTCACCACCGCCCGATCCGCGGGCGGCCGAACGCCTACCCGAGGAGCGAACCCGCTCGTGACCCGGCAGATCCACCGCCGCAACGCCGCCGTCCAGGTGTGGACGGCCTATCTCGACAATCGCACCAAGCGCAATCGGGACGGCCGTTTCCTGGTGCACGGGGTCCGGCCGATCACCCAGGCGCTCGCGCACGAGTGGCCGATGGAGACGCTGCTGTACCGCCTGGGCGATCCCGGACTGTCCGCCTGGGCGCGGGAGATCCTGGAGACCAGTACGGTTCCCGCTGTCGGGCTGGCACCCGAGCTGATGGCCGGTCTGGGGGAGAAGACCGGCGGACCGCCCGAACTGGTGGCGGTCGCGGAGTGCTCCGGTGGCGAGCTGGCGGGCTACGAACTCGGCGAGCCGGGCGAGGCTCCGGTGGTCGTCGTGTTCGACCGGCCCAATTCGCCCGGCAATCTGGGCACGCTGATCAGGTCCGCGGACGCGTTCGGTGCGTCAGCGGTGATCGTCTCGGGTCACGGCGCCGACCAATACGATCCGCGGTGTGTCCGGGCCTCCACCGGATCACTGTTCTCCGTCCCGGTCTTCCGGGCGCCCGGCACCGGGGAAGTACTGGAGTTCCGGGATCGGCAGATCGAGCGCGGTGTACCCACCCGGATCGTGGGTACCGACGAGAACGGCGAATGCGCGATCTTCGACGACGACCTGATCGACGCGACGATCCTGGTGATCGGCAACGAAACCAGCGGTATGAGCGCGGCCTGGCTCGCGGCCTGCGACCGGACGGTCACCATTCCGATGGGCGGCAGCGCCAGCTCGCTGGGGGCTCCGTCGGCCGCGGCGGTGGCCCTGTACGAAATTTCCCGGCAGCGCCGGACGTTTGCCCGATGAGAGCCCGATGAGAACTGCAGACCCGATGAGAACAGCTGACGAGGAGACCGGAACCGACGTGCGCAGAAGCCCCGATCAGCCCCTGAGCAACGAGAAGGATGTGGAGTTCACCAAGGGCCACGGCACCCAGAACGATTTCGTGGTGCTGCCCGACCCCGAGGTGCGGCTGGGCCTGACCGTCTCCCGCGTGGCCGCCCTCTGCGACCGGCGCCGGGGGCTCGGTGCCGACGGCGTGCTGCGGGTCGCGCGTGCGGGTGCGCTGGTTTCCGCCGGTGTCCTCGACGGATACCCCGACGGTGTGAGCGCCCAGGACTGGTTCATGGACTATCGCAATGCCGACGGTTCGGCCGCCGAGATGTGCGGAAACGGAGTTCGCGTTTTCGCCCACTACCTGGTGGCCCGCGGCCTGGCCGGCGGCACCGAGTTCGTGGTGGGCAGCCGTGCCGGGGCGCGCCCGGTCGTGGTGCACTCGGCCGGTTCGGTCGCCGGGGAGGTGACCGTCGACATGGGTGCGGTCCGGGTGCTCGGCGCCTCGACCGCCACGGTGGCCGGCTGGGGATATCCCGGGCTGGGAATCGATGTCGGCAACCCGCATCTGGCCTGTGTCACCGGTGAACTGTCGGCGGGTGGGTTGGCCGAACTCGATCTCACCGCGCCCCCTGGGTACGACCCCGATATGTTCCCCCGCGGCGTCAACGTCGAGATCCTCACCGGCCTCGACGCGGACGGCACGGTCGATATGCGGGTCTACGAACGCGGGGTCGGCGAGACCCGTTCCTGTGGCACCGGCACCGTGGCCGCGGCGGCCGCGGCCCTGGCCGCCGACGGTTTCGACCTGGCCCACGGGACGGGCGAGGTCGGCGTCCGGGTACCCGGCGGAGAGGTGCGAGTCGGCGTGGGCGCCGGCAGGGCGTGGTTGCGCGGACCATCGGAATTGCTCGCCTCCGGCCGACTGGCCGCGCAGTGGTGGGACGCGCTGTAGCCGTACCGCCCGAAAAATCATATGCGCCGACCAGCGCATCAGTGGCAGCATGGATGGTGTATGAGAAACTCTGAAATTTCCGGGACCACGGATCGGTCCCCTGAATCGTTCGACGCGGAATCGACGGAGACAGATCCGGTTGTAGCCGTCGACGATACCGACACGGGCGCGCGCGGCGCGAACGGATCCGGGCCGGTGTTCCGGCGCGGCGGATGGTCGGCCGACCCGACCACCGGCGAACTCCAACTCGACGAACGTAGCGCGCTACGCCGTATCGCCGGTCTGTCCACCGAGCTCACCGATATCACCGAGGTCGAATACCGGCAGCTGCGATTGGAACGGGTCGTGCTGGTCGGGGTGTGGACCGAGGGCAGTGTGACGCGGGCGGAGGCGAGTATGGCCGAGCTGGCCCGGCTCGCCGAAACCGCGGGCTCCGAGGTACTCGAGGCGCTGATCCAGCGCCGCGACCGGCCGGACCCGGCGACCTATATCGGATCGGGTAAGGCCGAGGAACTGCGGGCAGTGGTGCTGGCCACCGGCGCGGATACCGTGATCTGCGACGGTGAACTCACCCCGGCCCAGCTGACGGCGCTGGAGAAGGTCGTCAAGGTCAAAGTGGTCGATCGGACCGCCCTGATTCTGGATATCTTCGCCCAGCACGCCACCTCCCGCGAGGGTAAGGCGCAGGTTGCGCTCGCCCAGATGGAGTACATGCTGCCGCGGCTGCGCGGCTGGGGTGAGTCGATGTCGCGGCAGGCGGGTGGCCGGGCCGGTAGCAACGGCGGTGTGGGGCTGCGCGGCCCCGGTGAGACCAAGATCGAGACCGATCGGCGGCGGATCCGGGAGCGGATGGCCAAACTGCGCCGGGAGATCCGGGAGATGAAGACAGCCCGCGATACGAAACGCGCGCGTCGTACCTCCAGCGGAGTGCCGGCGGTGGCGATCGTGGGCTACACCAATGCCGGGAAATCGAGCTTGATGAACGTACTCACCGGTTCGGGTGTGCTGGTGCAGGACGCACTGTTCGCCACCCTGGATCCGACCACCCGGCGGGCCGAGCTGGATGACGGCCGCGAGGTCGTGTTCACCGATACGGTCGGCTTCGTCCGGCATCTGCCGACCCAGCTCGTCGAGGCTTTCCGGTCCACGCTGGAGGAGGTCACCGGCGCCGATCTGCTGTTGCACGTGGTGGATGGTTCCGACGCGTTGCCGGCGGAGCAGATCAAGGCGGTCCGGGAGGTCATCACCGACGTGATCCGGGAATCGGGCCATCCCGCGCCACCCGAACTGCTGGTGGTCAACAAGATCGACGAGGTCGATCCGGTGGAGCTGACCCGCTTGCGCGGGCTGCTGCCCGGCGCCGAGTTCGTGTCCGCGCACAAGGATCTCGGTATCGACCGATTGCGTACCAGGCTCGACGAGGTACTCGGCGGTCTGGATGTGGAAGTGAGTGTGCTGCTTCCGTATACTCGCGGCGATCTGCTCGCCAGAATCCATGCGGACGGCAGGATCTCGCGTTCCGAGCACACCGAGAACGGCACCCGGGTCCGAGCGCGCGTACCGAGTTCGCTGGCGGCAGCTCTCTCCGGCTACGCACACGCGGGCGCAGCCAAGGAGTGACCGTTACGAGCGGAAGTCGCCCCGGCTAACTCTCATCGCAGAAATGTGGGACATCGCATAACCCTGTGGGATATCCGTCCATGTTGATTCACAATCGGTATGAATCGACTACAGGAGGGTTATATGTCACAGGAGGGCCGCACCGCTATCGGCGGCGACGACCGGCAGCGCAGCGCGCTGATGGACCGCGCCGGGCTCAGTGACGGCGCGCCGGCTTCGGTCGATCTGAGTGCGATCGATCTCCGGGTGCTCGAAGCGGCCTTGGCGCCGTTGCGAGCCTGGAGCAGTCCCCGTTTCTTCGGTTTGGACAACATCCCCGCCGAAGGGCCGGTGCTACTGGTCGCCAATCACAATCTGCTCGGCTTGATCGACGCGCCGCTACTGATGCCAGAGGTGCTGCGTACGCGTGGCCGGTTGATCCGCGGTCTCGCCGAGAATCTGCTCATCGCCGTACCGGGGGTGCGGCATCTGCTGCACTACTACGGTTCGGTGCGCGGGACCCGGGACAACTGCCGGGCCCTGCTCGAACAGGGCGAAGTGGTACTCGTGTTCCCCGGTGGGGGCCGGGAGGCGATTCGCCGTAAAGGGGAGAAGTACGCACTGCGCTGGGAAGGTCGCACCGGGTTCGCGCGGATGGCGATCGAATGCGGTGTCCCGATCGTGCCGGTGGCGATGGTCGGTATCGACGATGCCTACGACATAGTCGCCGACAAGGATGATCGGGTTCTGCGTCCGCTGCGACGACTGGTAGAGGCGCTCGGTATCCACACCGAACTCACCCCGCCGCTGGTGCGCGGGCTCGGTCTCACCCCGATTCCGCGGCCCGAACGGTTCTACTTCACCGCGGGGACGCCGATCGATACGGGGCCCTGGCGCGAGACCGGCGATATCGACGAGGCCGCGGGCCAGTTGTCGCGGGTCGTTCAGAAGGCGGTCCGGGAGGAGTTGCTCTTCCTGCTCGGTCATCAGGCTGTCGATCGCGGCCGGACGCTCGGCGGGCGGTTGCGCGAACTGCTGCCGGTCTGAACGCACTCAGGTTTCGGCGCCGGTGAATGGCAAAGCTGGGCAATTGCTCGGCGGTGGGCGGGAACACCAGCTCATTTCGACTGCGAAGTGAACAACGATTCGCATTCCGGGTACGGTAGATCACAGTGACGGGCCGGCGCGGTCACGTCCGCAGTGTTCACTAGGAGGTTGGTGTGGAGCGCACACTGTTCGAGCCCGAGCACGAGCTGTTCCGGGAGTCGTACCGCAAGTTTCTCGAGATGCATGTGGCGCCGTTCCACGACCAATGGGCGGACCAGGGCGTCGTAGACCGCTCCGTCTGGCTCGAGGCCGGGAAGCAGGGCTTCCTGGGTATGGCGATGCCGGAGGAGTACGGCGGCGGCGGAGTGAAGGATTTCCGTTACAACGCCATCATCACCGAGGAGTCGGTGCGCGGCCAGTACTCCGGGCTCGGATTCGGCCTGCACAACGATGTGATCGCGCCCTACCTGCTGGAGCTCGCCAACGACGAGCAGAAGCAGCGCTGGCTGCCGAAGTTCTGTTCCGGTGAAATCATCACCGCCATCGCCATGACCGAGCCCGGCACCGGTTCGGATCTGCAGGGCATCAAGACCCGTGCGGTCCGCGACGGTGACGACTGGGTGCTCAACGGCGCCAAGACCTTCATCACCAACGGCATCAACTCCGATATCGTCATCGTGGTCGCCCAGACCGACCCGTCGGCCGGTGCACTGGGATTCAGCCTGCTGGTGGTGGAGCGCGGAATGCCGGGCTTCGAGCGGGGCCGCAACCTCGACAAACTCGGCCTCAAGGCGCAGGACACCGCAGAACTCAGTTTCAGTGATGTCCGGGTGCCCGCCGCCAACCTGCTCGGTGAAGAGGGCAAGGGCTTCATCCACCTGATGCAGAACCTGCCGCAGGAGCGGCTGTCCATCGCGGTCATGGCCGCCGCGGCGATGGAGACCTGCCTGAACTACACCTGTCAATACGTCCGGGACCGCAAGGCTTTCGGCAAGCCGATCGGCGCTCTGCAGAACACCCGGTTCGTACTCGCCGAACTGGCCACCAAGGCCACCGCGGTGCGGGTACTGGTCGACCGGTCCATCACCGAACTCAACGCGGGTACCCTCTCCGCCGAGGATGCTGCCATGGCCAAGTGGTGGAGCACCGAGGAACAGGTCGACCTGATCGATCGCTGCCTCCAGTTGCACGGTGGCTACGGGTACATGCGTGAGTATCCGATCGCGCAGGCCTATTTGGACGCCAGGGTGCAGACCATCTACGGCGGCACCACCGAGATCATGAAGGAGATCATCGGGCGCAGCCTCAAACTCTCCTGATCGCGCCGATCCGGACGGATCGTCCGCAGCGGTCCCTCGAACGGGGTGGGTATTCCGGTCGGCCGGTACCCGCCCCGTTTGCTTCGTCGGGTCGACGGGAACCGAGATGGTCTCCGCGCGGCACAGGATGTGCTTCTCGTACCCGACCTGTCACCGGCGTGTATCAGCCTCCGGCGCATGGGATCGGCAGTGGGAACCCACGGATACGCAGACATCGCGGAACGTAACGACCCCGAGGGGGTCGAGCACCTAATGGGCCAGCTGCGCGCGCTCGACAAGCTGTTGGTCGGTACCGGACTCCCGCTCATATCGAACCCGAAACCGTATCTCGGTATCGCCCTGGTCGACGATCACCTGTCCGAATCCTGAATCGAACGCGTCGGCCAGGAGAGCGGGGGCCGAGCACCCGCTGTATCGCGAGCGCGAGACTTGGCTGCTCTTCTACGGGGCTGCTCTTCTACGGGGCCGCGCCCGAAGCCCACGAGCCGTCAGGGTCGTACCGTGCGGGCGCCCGGCCCGGTGATCAGCGGGAGATCCAGCGTCGTGCGGATCCCCGGCGCGGCCGCCACCACCGCCGGGACAGCGTTGACCACCCGCATCGCGGTCGCCACCAGCCCCGCGTGGTTGTGATCGCCGTTGTCGCTGGACAGGCAGAGATCCATGGCGTAGTTCGGTTCGCCGGTGATCTCGACACGGTAGTTGCCGCCCTCCTGGGCGGGCCGGGGCCATTCGGGCGCCAGATCGGCTCGCAGCCGGGTGATGTGCTCGAGCACCGTGACCGCCCGGTCACCGATCATTCCGCGGACCTCGAAACGCATTGCCGCCGTGGTACCGACCGCGACTGTGCCGGCGGCGATTTCGAGATCCTCCGGTGCGGGGATCCGCTCGTGGGTTTCGGTGACCGCGTCGAGTTCCACCCCCAGCCCGGCCGCCAACTGGCGCACCACGCTGCCCCAGGCCAGGGAGAGCACCCCCGGCTGTAGCAGCATGGGCGTCTCGTCCAGGGGTTTGCCGAAGCCCATGATGTCGAACATCACCGTGGCGTTGTCGTAGGTCGCGTAGTCGAGGATCTCCAGACAGCGGATCTGGTCGACCCGCCGGCACGTACCGGCCAGGGCGAGCGGCAGCAGATCGTTGGCGAACCCGGGATCGATACCGTTGACGAACAGGGACGCACCGCCCGCCGCCGCCGCTTCCTCGATCGGGGCGAGCATGTCCTGTGGTAGCACCCCCCACGGATACTGCAGGAAGACGGGCGCGCTGGCGGCGATATCGATCCCGGCGGAAAGGATTGTCCGCAGATCCTCGAGTGCCTCGACGAGGCGGTTATCGGCCATCGCGGTATAGACCACACAGTCCGGTCGCAGAGCGAGTAGTGCGGCGGCATCGGTGGTGGCCGTGACCCCGGTGTGGGTCTCGAGCCCGGCCAGTTCGCCGGCGTCGCGCCCTTCCTTCGCGCTGCCGGACACCTTGACACCGACCAATTCGAGCCGGGGGTCCTCGATGATCCCGGCCAGTGCGTGCTTGCCGACATTGCCGGTGCCCCAGTGCACCACTCGGTATGTCACAGGTCTCTCCTCACAGATCCGGAATCGGGATATCGAGATTCGGGGCGATCAGACCGCCGTCGGTCTCGATCACCTTGCCGGTCAGATAGCCGCCGGCCGGTGCGGCCAGGAACAGCGCGGTGGCCGCGATCTCGGCGGGGTCCCCGATCCGGCGCAGTGGGGTCGCCTTCTCCACCGATCCGCGCAGGTTCTCGTCGGCGGCGACGATCTCGAGCGCGGAGGTCGCGATGGATCCGGGAGCGATGGCGTTGACCCGGATCCGTGGGCACAAGTCCATGGCGGCCAGCCGGGTGTAGTGCGCGAGTGCGGCTTTCGCGGTGCCGTAGGCGGCGAAGGCCCGGCCCGGCAGGCGGCCCATCGCCGAGGTGATGTTGATGATCGATCCGCCGCCCGCGGTGTCCAGCATGATCGGAACGGCGGCCCGGACCAGCGCGTGGGCATTGGCGACATTGAAACCGAAGGCCTGTGTCAGAGCTTCGGGCGTGGTGTCGAGCAGTGGCGTGGGCATCGCCCCGCCGACGTTGTTCACGACGATATCGAGCCGGTCGAACTCTGCGGCGGCGGTCTCCGCCAGCGCGGCGCAGGCCGCGGGATCGGCCAGGTCGGCGACGACGATATGGGCCCGGCGGCCCAGCGCCCGTATCTGCTCGGCGACACCCGAGAGTTCGGATTCGGTACGGGCGGCGATCAGGACATCGGCCCCCGCCTCGGCGAAGCCGAGGGCGATGGCGGCGCCCAGCCCGCGGCCGGCGCCGGTCACGATGGCGACCCGGTCGTCGAGCCGGAACCGGTCCAGAATCATGGCTCCTCCTGAAGTATGCTGATGACGACTATTCGACGTTTATTCATCGAATAGTCGATGCAGTGTAGATCTCGGGCTACCGGGCGACAAGGGAGCAACGGATATGGCCACAGTCGGGTCTCCACCGACCCGCCGGGTGGTGTCGGTGGTGGAACTGCTCGCGGAATCCGAGCGGGCGCTGACAGTTTCGGAGATCGTGGAACGTCTGTCGCTGGCCCGGGCGACGGTCACCGCGGTGCTCACCGAATTGTGCGAAGCGAACTGGGTGGTCCGGGATGCGAATCTGGCCTACCGCCGTGGACCGGCGCTGACCCGCCTGTCGCCCGCCGAACCCGTAGGCGCGGTAGTGGCGGTGGGTGCTGAACTGGCGGCACTGGCCGAGGCCGCGGGCTGTGGGGCGACGCTGAGCCGGATCGCCGACGATCGGCTCACCATCGTGGCCAAACAGTACGCGGGTGCGCGGATAGTGCCGGGATTGTCCGTCGGGCAGTCGGTCCCGGTGGTCTACCCCGCGGGGGCCGCGGTGATGCCCTGGCGGACCTCCGCCGAACGGCGGCGCTGGTTGACGACGACGAAAGGCCGGCCCGGCGCGGCGGAACTACTCGACTTCGTCACCGCGCACGGTTTCGCAATGTTTCGTCCGGAAGCCGACCACGCCGGTCTGGTCGATGTGCTGACCGAACTGCTCGGCGCGCTCGGCGCCGAACTGCTGCAGCCCGCGTTACGAGCCGAAGCGCTGCGCCAGCTCGGGCGATTGACCTCGCGCGCATATACCGCGGCCGATATCGAAACCCGGGACGCGCTGCCGCTCAGCTATGTGTCCGCACCGGTGTTCCACGGTGACCGAGCGCGCTACGAGGTTCAGCTCGGGCCGCTGCGGGCGGCGGCAGGCCCCGACGAGCGGGCACGCTATATCGAGATCGTCCGCGCGGGCGCCGGCGCGATCTCGGTAGCGCTGCTGACTGCCGGCGAATGAGATGTGCGGCCGGGGTAGTGGATCCGAGTGTCGCGGGCGGCGGTCGTACCCGGCCGGATCTGCCGGTGTCACCGCGGACTCCGGGAATCCGTTTCCTCGCTGAGTAGTTCGGCCACCCGACCGGGGGTCCAGTGTCCGGCCGCGCCCGGGCGAGAGGCCAGATAGCCGGCCGTCTCGCCGATCGACCATTCGTGTGCCGCGCGCAGTCCGGTTCCGATATGCCGCAGATACGCGGCGGACGGCGGAACCCCGCCGATCTCACGCCAGCGCCACGGGGCAGTGAACGTGACAACGGGTACACCGTCGAATATGCCCGGGCAGATCAGGGTTTCGTAGCGGCCGGGGCCCAGGCGGGAGCGGCCGGTGCGCACGGCCTCGGTGAGGTCCAGATCGGTTCCGGCCCGGCGGTACATCTCCTGGGCGGCGACATCACTGAACTGGGAGAGGGTCAGCAGATAGGCGTGTACCGGGGTCTCGGCGGGGGCGGTGGGATCATAGAAGGCGCGACCCCCGGTCCAGATCACCGATTCGGTCGCGAAATAGAGCAGTCCGGGGAGAACGAGCGCGAGCGAACGCGACGGTGGCGTGCGGTCACGGCATCCACCCGGCGATATGCCCGGTGCGGTGGGTACGGCGTCGGCGGGCCCGCTGCCGGTGAGATAGCCGGACAGCCGGTCCGGGTCCATATTGGAACCGTAGGTGGCGTACCAGACCCGATCCGGCGCCGTGGTGTAGTCGAGCGCGGAACGCGGCCGCAGGACCGCGATCTCGTGCGGTGCCATCCGCTCCTCGTTCCGGCCGCGGGGCAGGGTCCCGGAGGCCGGCGCACACGGATGAGGTGCGCGCCGGTCCGCGTCTCAGATCTTGCGGATCACGGTGACGACCTTGCCGAGGATCCGCGCGTCGTTGCCCGGGATGGGTTCGAAATGCGGATTGTGCGGCATCAGCCAGACATCCTTACCGCTGCGTTTGAATGTTTTCACGGTCGCCTCGCCGTCCAGCATCGCTGCGACGATATCGCCGTTGTCCGCCACGTTCTGCTGCCGGACGACCACCCAGTCGCCGTCGCAGATGGCGGCGTCGATCATGGATTCGCCGACCACCTTCAACAGGAACAGTGAACCGTCGCCGACCAGTTCCCGGGGGAGTGGGAACACGTCTTCGACCGCCTGTTCGGCCAGTATCGGCCCACCGGCGGCGATCCGTCCGAGTACCGGGACGTAGGTCGGGATCGGCTGATCGGTGGTTTCGGCCGCAGACGCCTGCGCGCGCCCGGAGTCGGCCGTGGCCAGAGTGGTCACCGATCGGACCGCCTCGTCCATCCCGCGAACGTCCACGGCGCGGGGCCGGTTGGGATCGCGCCGCAGATACCCCTTGCGTTCCAGGGTGCGCAGCTGGTGCGCGACAGAGGAGGTGGAGTTCAGGCCGACCGCGTCGCCGATCTCGCGAATGCTCGGCGGATAGCCGCGCAGACTCACCGAGGAGCGGATGACCTCGAGCACCTTGCGCTGACGCACGGTGAGTTCCCCGCCGGTCGCCCCCGGTTCGGTGCCGGGGCCGGCCCCGGCACCCGTGTCGTCTGATTGGCTCACCACAACCGCCCTTTCTCGTCGGTCTCCGGCCCCATGACCGCCGTCCCGGCAGACGGCCCGGACCGGCTGTGCCCGAAGTTTGATGTCGTGCAGTGAATCTAGTCGGCGCACTCCGATCTATCAAACATCTGTTCGAGGCATGTCCGGTGTTGCTACTGACATTATCCCCCCGGCGTGGTAGAAATCGAACATCAGTTCGTCGAACATTTGATCGAATACCGCAGATGGTTTCGCGAGCAACCAGCACGGAGGTCTATCCGATGAACACCGCGATCAGCGTGATCGGCACGCGGGACGACGTCACCGCTCGGGTACGGCCCGGTCCGGTCCCGCCGGGGGCAGCCGGTGCGACCGTCCCGGCCGAGGGCGGGTCGCCGGGTCCGGGCACGTGGCCGGACGGTCCGACCCGCCACTGCGTCACCCCGGCGCACCGGGGCTCGGCGGGCGGGCCCCGCCCGATCCTCCGGTCGACGACGACCCCGGCAGTGCGCCGGGGTCCGGCCGTCCGGCCGCTGCCCCGGCCACCCGAACCCGACGATCTGATGGGGCGGGCCCGGGCCGGCTATGTAGCGACCGCGTCGACGGCCGTGATCAGCGCGACCGTGGTGGTCGCTTTCCTCGCGCTGGCCCATCTCCGGGCCCCGGAGCCGGTACCCCAGCCGATTCCGTCCGGCGTGCCGGGCGCGGCTGTGCCCGGTTCGAGCCCCGGCGCTCCCGGCTCGCGGTAGCGTGCCGGCGCCGCGCGCGTCCGGGCCAGGGGTGACCGCAACCACGACACACCCCGTACCGGTATCCTCGATGTGTTATGCACTCGGGCCGGTGCGTGAGACCGGCCTACCCGATACCGGGCACCGGCCCGGTACCCGCGCTCGCCGGACCTGCGACCGGCGCCGGTTCGGCCGCGAGCGTTCGCAGCGACGAAGGACCCCGGATGCATTGCCCGTACTGTCGACACCCCGACTCCCGGGTCGTCGACTCACGATTGGCCGACGAGGGCGCCGCCATTCGCCGCAGACGCTCATGCCCGGAATGCGGCCGCCGTTTCACCACAGTGGAAACGGCGATCCTGTCGGTGGTGAAACGCAGCGGGGTCACCGAACCGTTCAGCCGGGAGAAGGTGATCCGGGGGGTGCGGCGCGCCTGCCAGGGGCGCGAGGTCGACGACGACGCGCTGAACCTACTGGCCCAGCAGGTAGAGGACGCGGTCCGGGCCAAGGGGGCCCCGGAAGTGCCGAGCCATGAGGTCGGCCTGGCGATTCTCGGGCCGCTACGCGAACTGGACGAGGTGGCGTACTTGCGTTTCGCCTCGGTCTATCGATCCTTCACCTCCGCAGCGGATTTCGAACGTGAGATCCGGGATATGCGGGAGGCCCGGGCGGCGGTCGTCGCCGGGGACTGAGCTGCCGCGGTCAGCGGCGAACGGCCGCGACCGCCTTCTGGATCCGCTTCGTCGAGACGGGATACGGCGTGCCCACCTTCTGGGCGAACAGACTCACCCGCAACTCCTGGATCATCCACCAGATTTCGGTGATATCGGGCGTGCGCCGCCGGCCTTCCGGCAGCCGGGCCAGTAGCTGATCGTAGGCGGCCAGCGCGGTATCCACTTCCGTCATGGCATTGCGGTCGCGTGGCGAAGACCCGGGTAACGCCGCCAGCCGGACTCCGGCCGCGCGCAGATAACGGGGCAGTTCCCGCAGCCGGGCGGGCCCCCATTCGGAAATGAACCCGGCGAACAAGAGTTCCGCCAGCTGATCCTGCACATCGGCGGCGATATCGGATTCCCGGACGCCGGTCAGGGCCGTCGAGACTTCATGTGCTTCGGCCAGGACCGGGACGACCAGTCGGATGATTCGGACGACCACTTCGTTCAATTTCGGCCGCAACGCCGCCAGCAGCCGCTCGAACCGGTCCGGGTCGCGGACCGGCCCGCCCGCGGCGGCGATGAGCTGGTCGGCCGCCGCGGCGCGGCAGTCCTCGACCAGCGCCTCCACCGACCCGTACGGGTTCTGGCTCAGCACCAGCCGGTCCGCCGGGGACAGGCCGGCGGTTACGGCCCGCACCGAGGTAGGAATCGCGTTGAGTATCAGTGCCCGGGTTCCGGCGCGCATGGCCGCCGCCTGCTCGCCGGGTGATTTGAGAACCCGCACCGCGACTCCCTCGGCCTCCGGGACCAGTGCCGGGTAGCCGGTGACGGTCTGTCCGCCGACCTCACTGCGTACCGTGGCATCCAGAGCACCCAGCGATTCCGAGGTCCACACCGTGGCGGGTGCGCGTTCGGCATTCGCGGTGGCCGCGGCCACCGATGCGGAGACCTGGTCGGCCAGGCGGGTCCGCAGCTGCGCCAGGCTCTTGCTGGTGGCCAGTACCCGGCCGTCGGTGCCGGTAGCGGCGAAGGTCATCCGAAGGTGTTCCGGGAGCGCGGCCGGATCCAGATCGGTGGGGGTGATCGGCGTGGCGGCGAGCCGGGTGAGTTCTCTGGCCAGACCGGTACGCAGCGGTTCGGCCCGTGGCGTGAGGACGCGCAGGGCGGCGGCGGCGAAATCGGGTGCGGGGACCACCGTGCGCCGCAATTGTTTGGGCAATGTCTTGATCAACGCCGTGGCCAGGTCAGCGCGCATCCCGGGCACCAGCCAGTCGAATCCGACCGCGCGGACGTGGGCCAGCTGGGCCAGCGGAATCCGCACTGTCACACCGTCGTCGGCCTGCCCCGGCTCGAACTGATAGGTGAGCGGGAAGGACAATTCGCCCTGGCGCCAGGCATCGGGGAAATCGGTGGGATCCAGTTGCTTCGCGGTTTCGTTGACGACCGTTTCGGTCGTGAAGTCGAGCTGATGAGGGTCTTGCCGACCGGCAGCTTTCCACCAGGTGTCGAAATGCCGGACCGACACGATTTCGGCGGGGACCCGGCGGTCGTAGAACTCGAACAGCACCTCGTCGTCGACCAGGATATCCCGGCGCCGGGCCCGGTGTTCGAGGTCGGCGATATCGTCGATCAGCGCACGATTGCGATGGAAGAAATCGTGCCGGGTCTGCCATTCGCCCTGGACCAGGGCGTGCCGCAGGAACAGTTCGCGTGAGACCTCCGGATCGATACGGCCGTAATCGACCGGACGGCCGGTCACCAGAGGAACCCCGTAGAGCGTGACGCGCTCGTAGGCACGGGCGGCACCGCGTTTGGCGGACCAATGAGGTTCGGAGTAGATACGTTTCACCAGATCGCCGGCCAGTCGTTCGGCCCATTCGGGTTCGACGCGGGCGGTGATCCGGCCCCACAGCCGGGAGGTCTCCACCAGTTCCGCCGCCATCACCCAGCGTGGCGGCTTCTTCGCCAACCCCGAGCCCGGGAAAATCATGAACTTCGCTTTTCGGGCACCCAGGAACTCGCGGGATTCGGCCTCCCGGACCCCGATATGCGACAGCATGCCCGATAACAGCGCCTGATGGATGGCGGTCGCGTCCCACGGATCGGTATCCGGGGTCATCTCCTCGACAGGCCGCGGTGCGGGCGGCACTGCGGAGTGCTGCCCGGTGTCGCCGGCTTCCCGCTCCGGTTCCGATCTGTTGCGACCGCGTCGGCGGCGTGCCCCGGCCCCGGCCGGTCCGGCGTGGTCGTCCGCCACTTCCGGTTTCGCGCTCACCTCATGCAGCGACCAGCCCATACCCTTGGTGATCGTGCGGAGTTGGCCGTACAGGTCCTGCCATTCCCGGATTCGCAGATAGTGCAGGAATTCGTCGCGGCACATCCGCCGGAACCGGTTGGCCGACAGCGCCCGCCGCTGACCGGTGAGATACTCCCACAACCGCAGATACGCCAGGAAATCCGAATTCGGCACGCTGAACCGCGCATGCTTCGCATCGGCGGCCTGCTGCTGATCGGCCGGCCGCTCCCGCACATCCTGGATCGACAGCGCGGCGACGATCACCAGCATCTCGGCCAGACAGCCGTTGCGGTGGGCCTCCACCAGCATCCGCCCCATCCGCGGATCCACCGGCAGGCGAGCCATCTCCCGGCCGGTCGGGGTGAGGGTGGGGCCCGGCGGGGACGCGCTTCGTTTCCGGCCGGAGCGAGTCGTGTCGTCGTGCTCCGCGGAATCCGATTCCGGGCGGAGCTGATCGGTGTCCGCAGCCGCCGCGGGGTTCGGCTGGGCCGCGCCCTTCTCCGGAGCACGGCGGGCGAGAGCGCCCAACTCCTCCAGCAGAGCGATCCCGTCGCGCACCGCTCGCTGGTCGGGGGCCTCCACGAACGGAAACCGCTCCATCTCGCCGAGCCCGAGCGCGGTCATCTGCAGGATGACGGCGGCGAGATTGGTTCGCAGGATCTCCGGATCGGTGAACGCCGGCCGGGACTCGAAATCCTCCTCGGAGTACAGGCGGATACAGATCCCGTCGGCGACGCGACCACAGCGGCCGGCCCGCTGCCGGGCCGAGGCCTGCGAGATCGGTTCGATCGGCAGGCGCTGCACCTTGGTGCGCATCGAATAGCGTGAGATCCGCGCGGTGCCGGGGTCGATGACGTAGCGGATTCCCGGGACCGTGAGGGAGGTCTCGGCGACATTGGTCGCGAGTACCACACGTCGGCCGGAGTGCGGGGCGAATACTCGATGCTGTTCGGCCGCGGACAGGCGCGCGTAGAGCGGCAGGATCTCGGTTCGTGGCAGCTTCGAGTCGGTGAGCGCGTCGGCGGTATCACGGATCTCCCGCTCGCCGGACAGGAAAACCAGCACATCGCCGTCGCCCTCGGCGAACAGTTCGGTGACCGCCGCGCAGATCGCGTCCACCGGGTCCCGGTCGACGGGCCGGTGGTCTTCCTCCTCGTCCTCCACCGCGGGAGCCGGCAGGACCAGTGGCCGATACCGCATCTCCACCGGGTAGGAGCGGCCCGAGACCTCGACGATCGGCGCCGGGTTGCCGGCGGTGTCGGCGAAATGGCGGGCGAAGAGTTCCGGGTCGATGGTGGCCGAGGTGATGACGATTTTCAGATCGGGGCGACGCGGCAGCAGTTGCTTCAGATAGCCGAGCAGGAAATCGATATTGAGACTGCGCTCGTGTGCCTCGTCGATGATGATCGTGTCGTAGGCGCGCAACAGCCGGTCCCGCTGGATCTCGGCGAGCAGAATACCGTCGGTCATCAGCTTGACCAGCGTGTGCTCGGCGGCGTGGTCGGTGAACCGGACCGTGTAGCCGACGGTATCGCCCAGCTCGGTGCCGAGTTCCTCGGCGATCCGTTCCGCGACCGTGCGCGCCGCCAGCCGACGGGGTTGAGTGTGCCCGATCGCCCCCCGGATACCCCGACCGAGCTCCAAGCAGATTTTCGGGATCTGGGTGGTTTTGCCGGACCCGGTTTCGCCGGCGACGACCACGACCTGATGGGCCGCGATGGCGGCGGCGATATCGTCGCGACGCCCGGTGACCGGCAGCTGCTCGGGATAGGTGATCGCTGGGACCGCGGCGCGGCGGGCCGCGATACGTTCCTCGGCGGCCGAGATATCGGACTCGATCCGGGAGAGGTCGCCGCCGCGCACTCGATCCAGCTGCCGCTGCAGCCGGTGTTCGTCGCGGAGGGTGAGAGAAGCCAACCGGGTACTGAGTTCCCGGTGCGTGACTGCGGTCCTGGTCATTGCGTCGACCAGCCTAGCGAAACCCGGCGCCGGGCCGGGCCGCGGCCCGGTAACACTGGTCCGGGGCGGTATGCGAGGCGTCCGCCGGACCGAAGGGCTCTTCGCGCTCGTCGGGTCGTGCGAATATGGGTGGGTTGCGCTTTTCGCGAAAGGCGGTGCGGCATGGCCGGATTCGTACTGGACCAGGCGGGGGTGCGAGTCCTGGCAGCGCTGGCGTTCGGGGCGGCAGCCCTGGTGGTGCTGGCCCGGGTGGTGTTCGCCGGGCCGGTGCTCGCGACGAGCGAACAGGGGGACGCGCCCGGCACCGACGCCGCCCACCACGGCGATCACGAATCCGACGCGGCGCATCTGCTGATGTGCGCGGTGATGCTGGCGATGGTGCTCTTTCCCGCCGAGCTGAACGCGCACGCCCTGCACGGTGTGCTGCTCGCGATGACCTTGGTCTTCACGCTGTTGCTGGGCGACAGACTCGTGCGCTGGTACCGCCGGGCATATCCCCGGGCCGGGCACCGGGCGGCAGCCATCGGATATCACCTCCTCGCGGCGGCGGTGATGCTGTTCACGATGTCGGGGCATTCCGGTGCCGGGCACAGCGCCGGCCACGCGGCGGGGCCCGCGCTCGTTTTCGCGGTGCTGTACCTCGCGGACGCGGCAGTGGTGGTCGTGTCCACGTGCAGCGGCCGAGCGCACTGGTGGGCCGCGCATCCGGTCACGCCCGGATCGGGACGCGGACTGCCCCTCGCGGTGCTGCCGCACCTGATCATGGACCTCGGAATGGCCTACATGCTGGTCGCGTGACCGGGTGGAACCGGCGCCTGCCGCGAGTCGCCACCCGCGGCCCGGCCGCGCAGCACGGTCGAGATCCGCACATGTTCGGGGGCCAGCGCCCCGCGGAGCAGTTCGGCTACCCTACCGGCGCTGTCCGCCGCGGTGCCGCAGGTGAACACATCGACGAAGATGTCACCGGTTTCCGGATAGGTGTGCAGCGAGGCATGGGATTCGGCCAATAGCGCCAGCACGGTGACTCCGTGCGGGTCGAACTGCTTGCCGACCATCTCGCACACGGTCACGCCCGCGGCGGTCAACGCGTACCGCAGGGCGCTCTCCAGCGCGGCGAGATCGTCACAGAGCCCGCGGTCGACCCCGCCGAACTCGGCCAGCACATGCCGGCCGGTGAATTCCGCCGCCACCAACCCACCCCACTCACTTGTATCCGGCGCCGGCGATCAACCCGATACCACCGTGACCTCGTCGAACACCACATCACCGGCCGCATCGGATTCGGCCAGATCGACGGTCGCGACCAGCGCCCAGCCGTGATCGCCCGCCGGATCGTCGAAGACCTGGCGTACCTGCCAGAAACCGGGTCGCGTCTCCACCCGGAACAATTGCGGTCCACGCGCGTCGGGGCCGGTGCCGATTCTGTCGTATTCGTCGAAGTAGGGGGCGAGGTCGGCTGCCCAGTCCGGGCCCGGAGACAGTTCCGTGAGTTCGTTCCAGCGCCGGCGGGAGGCGAGTTCGACCCGGCGGAACACGGCGTTGCGCACCATCACCCGGAAGGCCCGTTCGTTGGCGGTGACCGGTCGCACGCTCTCGCCACCGAACGCGATCTGCTCGGCATCGGTCTCCGCGCCCGCCCCGGTCAGCTGTTCCCATTCGTCGAGCAGACTGGAATCCACCTGCCGCACGAGTTCGCCCAGCCATTCGGTGAGGTCGTCGAGTTCCTCGGTGCGCGCCGCGTCGGGAACTGTGCGGCGCAACGCGCGGTAGGCGTCGGCGAGATACCGCAGCACCACACCCTCGGAGCGCGCGAGTTCGTAGTAGGAGATGAGTTCGGTGAAGGTCATGGCCCGTTCGACCATGTCGCGGACCACCGATTTCGGTGACGGTGCGAACTCCGACAGCCATGGATGCCCGGCCCGGTACGTCTCGTAGGCTCCCTCGATCAGCTCCGCGAGCGGTTTCGGCCAGGTGATTTCCTCGAGCAGTTCCATCCGCTCGTCGTATTCGATCCCCTCGGCCTTCATCTCGGCCACAGCCTCGCCCCGGGCTTTGTGTTGCTGAGCCATCAACAGCTGCCGGGGGTCCTCGAGGGTAGCCTCGACCAGCGACACCATATCGAGCGCATAGGTCATCGACGCATTGTCGAGCAGTTCGAAGGCGGCGAGCGCGAACGGCGACAGCGGCTGGTCCAGCGCGAAATCCCGTTGCAGGTCGACGGTGAGCCGGGCGTAACGGCCTTTCTCGTCGGGCTCGGGGAGCTGCTGCACCACGCCGGCGTCGCGCAGCGCCCGATAGAGCCGGACAGCCCGCAGAATATGGCGCCGCTGTGCCGGACGCGGTTCGTGATTGTCCTCGAGCAGATGTCGCATCGCCTGGAAACAGTTGCCCGGGCGCGCGATCACGTTCAGTAGCATCGCGTTGGTCACCGCGAAGCGGGACACCATCGGTTCGGGCGCGGCGGTGACCAACCGGTCGAAGGTCTCCTCACTCCACGACACGAAACCCTCGGGCGGTTTGCGCCGCTGCACTTTCCGCATCTTCTTCGGATCGTTGCCGGCTTTCGCCAGCAGCCGGGTGTTCTCGACCTCGTGTTCGGGCGCCTGCACCACCACGGTGCCCATGGTGTCGAATCCGGCGCGCCCGGCCCGGCCCGCGATCTGATGGAATTCCCGAGCCTTGAGCCGCCGGGTGCGGACGCCGTCGAATTTGGTGAGACCGGTCAGCAGCACCGTACGGATCGGAACGTTGATACCGACCCCCAATGTATCGGTGCCGCAGACGACCTTCAGCAGTCCGTCCTGGGCGAGGCGCTCCACCAGACGGCGATATTTCGGCAGCATCCCCGCGTGGTGGACACCGATCCCGTGCCGGATCAGTCGCGACAGGGTTTTTCCGAAGCCCGAGGAGAAGCGGAACTCGCCCAATGCTTCGGCGATCGCGTCCTTCTCCGCACGGCTGGCGAAGTTCGCGCTGGTCAACGCCTGGGCCCGTTCCAGCGCCGCGGCCTGGGTGAAGTGAACGACATACACCGGCGCCTGGTGAGTGGTCACCAGTTCGGTCAGTGTTTCGGTGACCGGGGTGCGCGCATAGGAGAAGTGCAAAGGCACCGGGCGCTCCGTCCCGGCCACCACCGCAGTGGTGCGGCCGGTACGGCGCTCGAGGTCGGCAGCGAAGAAATCGACCTCACCCAGAGTGGCGGACATCAGCAGAAACTGAGCGCGCGGCAGTTCGAGCAGTGGAACCTGCCAGGCCCAGCCACGATCGGGGTCGGCGTAGAAATGGAATTCGTCCATCACCACCTGCCCGATCTCCGCATCGGGACCCTCCCGCAAGGCGAGATTCGCCAGGATCTCGGCGGTAGCGCAGATGATGGGGGCGTTCGGATTCACCGCGGCATCCCCGGTGACCATGCCGACCCGTTCGGCGCCGAAGACTTCGCACAGCGCGAAGAACTTCTCGCTCACCAGCGCTTTGATCGGCGCGGTGTAGTAGCTGCGCAGCCCCTGGGTCAATGCGAACAGATGCGCGCCGACGGCGACCAGAGATTTACCCGAACCCGTGGGAGTGGCGAGGATGACATGGGATCCGGCCGCGAGCTCCATCACGGCCTCGTCCTGAGCGGGATACAGGGCCGTTCCCTGCTCGGCTGCCCATATCGCGAACGACTCGTACAGTGCGTCGGCGTCGTTCCCCGGTATCTCGAGCAGTTCGGTCAGATCCACCCGGGACACCCTACGGGCTGCCGTACGCCGATCCCCGGCACGGTGGGCGTGTGCCGGTTCCCATCCGGAGTGGCGGCTCAGCCGCGTTCTTCGTCGTCGCCGTAGCCGCCCTGTTCGGCGAGGAAACGCTCGAACTCGGCGCCCAATTCGTCACCACTGGGCAGTTCGCCCTCACCGACCAGCAAGCTGGACTGCCGTTCCTGCGCGCTGACGAAGGTGTCGTACTGGCGCTCCAGCGCGTGCACCACCGTCTCGACCTCGGCGTTTCCGGCGATGTGCTCGTTGACCTGTTCACGCACCCGGGCCGCCTCTTCACCCAGCGCGGCGAGCGGGATCTCGAGCCCGGCGTTCTCGCAGACGTGTTCGAGCAGGGTCTGCGCGGCTTCCGGATAGGAGGTCTGCGCCAGATAGTGCGGCACATGGACGGAGAAACCCAGCGATTCGTGACCGTGCTGAGCCATGCGGTACTCGAGCAGGGTCGCCGCACTGGCCGGAACCTGTAGTTCGCCGGGCCACCGCTGGTTGTCGGGGATCAGATCACGGTTGGACGAATGCGCGGTGAGCCCCAGCGGGCGAGTATGTGGCACAGCCATGGGGATGGCACTCAGGCCGATACTGCGGCGCACGCCGAGCTGCTCGGCCAGCAACCGTACCGCGGTGGCGAACTTCTCCCAGCGCAGATCCGGTTCCATCCCGGCCAGCAGCAGAAACGGGGTGCCCGCCGTATCCCGCAGCGCCCACAGGTTCAGCTCGGGTTCGGCGTAATCGGAGAAATGGTCGGTCTTGAAGGTCATCAGAGGACGCCTCGACCGGTAGTCCAGTAGCTCGTCCACGTCGAAGGAGGCGACGAGTTCGCTCTCCAGGCTCTCCCGCAGATGGGTCGTGGCCAGCCGGACCGCATGACCCGCGTCGGAATAGCCCTCCAGACCGTGCACCAGGACCGGCCCCGACCCGTCGTCGGACGACAGCTGCGGAGCGGGGAACTCCAGCTCGTACATTCGCGACTCGTAGTCCATCGCGTACTCCTTCCTGCGCGATCCGTGGGCGGGCGGGTCGAGCAACACTGCTGTATCCGCTACCGCGCCGCGAGCCGCGAATCGCCGTCTATTGTCCCCCACGCAGATGTACGGCCACACACGACCGTATATCGGCTCTCAGTGCTGACAACAGTGGTCGCCGCCGGTGAATTCCCCGGTCCCGGCGGGGCGCGGGAGAGGTCGGTGTGGTCTTGTGGCCGGTGAACGCACCGGGGAGTCTCGCACACTCCGCTCCTGGATGTACCCGATTTTCGTCCCGGCAACCCGGGACCGGCATACGCGCCGGACGTGGACCGGGCGAAACGGGAGTTGTCCACAGGGCTCGGATTGTCCACAGACTTGCCCGTTACGCACGTTTGCCCAGCTCACAGCAGAACCGGCCGGGTTGCTGTGCCGCATGCTCGGGCCATGACTTCCGCCGCATCGTTCTCTCGCCCCGATACCTCCGCCGGCCGGCTGCCACTCTGCGTATCCGGCGGCATCGGCCGCCCGGACGCGGCATCCCGCCGAGTAGTCGGAACGCGGGGCCGGTGCCCCACGGCCCGGGCGCTGGCCGCAGGTGTGCCGCCGCGTCCGGCACCGGCCGCCCCGCCGCCCGTTCCGGCGCCACAGCTACCGGATGCGGATAGCTACGGTCGCGGCGGTGCGGTCCGCGCCCGCTGCGCCGACCGCACCGCCGACGACTACGACCGCCCTTTTCGCACAGGGCCCACCCATCTCGACGACCCGGGCGACCTGCTCGCGGCCATCCCCGCCATGCTGGGGTTCCGGCCGGAGCGTTCACTGGTGCTGGCAGTCCTGTGTGCGTCGCCGACCGCGGAGAGCGCCGTCATCGATCTCGTCGTGCGCTTCGACCTCCGGCACCCGGACACCGGATCCCCCGCCGCCATCGATACGTTGGCCGCCGCAGCTACGCGCGTCTGTGCCCGGCCCGGGGTGGTAGGCGTGCTCGTCGTACTGGTGGACGACGAGCGGTATGACGACGAACAGGCTCTGCGGCAACGGGTTCCGGTGCTGGGGGAATTGGAGAAGCAGCTGTCGGCCCGCTCCGTACCGATCCGCGGCGGGTGGGCGGCGCGGTCGATATCGGCCGGACAGCCGTGGTGGAGTGTGACCGGTCTGCCACGCCGGGGCCGAATCTCCGATCCGGTGGCCTCGACGGTAACCCTGGGCCGGGTCCTGGAAGGACGGCCGATCCGCCGCAGCCGGAGCGAACTGACCGGATTGGTTGCTGCGGACGGCGCACTGCGCGAGCAGGTTTCGAATGAATTGGCGGGCGCCCGCGATCGTGCCAAGGATCGGTACGTGGCGGCCGCGCGGCGTGGTGATCCGGCCGGATACCTGCGCGGCGAACTGAGCACGGTGCTCTGGTTGATCGCGAACGCCGAATCGGATGGGGGGCTGGGTTCACGGGAGCTGGCTCAGATCGCGGTGGCCTTGCGGGACCGCGAGATCCGCGACGCCGTGTTCGCCGTGGCCGATACGGCGCATGCCGAGGCCACCGAAACCCTGTTGGCCAAGCTGACCCGGGCCCTGGACGGCGCCGACCGAGCCGAGGCGGCAACCCTGCTGGGGTTCTTCGCCTACGTCCGAGGCGACGGCCCGTTCGCCGGGATCGCGCTGGATATCGCGCTGGATTCGGATCCGCACCACTCCATGGCCGCATTACTGCATACAGCGCTGGAAGCAGGTATGCGCCCGGAACGCCTACGTGATCTGGCGCAGTGCGGCCGGGAAGCCGCCGCTGCCCTCGGCGTCGATCTGACCGGGGCGTGGTGAGCCCCGGCGCTGCCGGCTCAGCGAGCGCTGTGCGCGCGCGAGCCGAGACCCCGGAGATAGCTCCAGGCGGTGGAGACGATCTCGTCGAGATCGTTGTGCTCGGGTTTCCAGCCGAGTTCGGCGATCGCGCGCCCGCTGGAGGCGATCAATACGGCCGGGTCCCCTGCGCGTCGGGGAGCATCGACCGCAGCGATGGGTCGACCGGTGACCCGCTCACACGCCGAGATCACCTCCCGCACCGAGAATCCGGTGCCACTGCCGAGGTTGAACACCCGATGGGTGCCCGCCGCGGCGGATTCCAGGGCGAGAAGATGCGCCTGCGCCAAATCCAGGATGTGGATGTAGTCACGGACCGCTGTGCCGTCCGGGGTCGGCCAATCGGTACCGAACACCGAGATGGAATCCCGGTGTCCCGCAGCGACCTGCAGTACCAGCGGAATCAGATGTGTTTCCACCACCCGGTTCTCGCCGAGACCACCGTAGGCGCCCGCGACGTTGAAATAACGCAGGCTGGTGGCGGCCAGACCGTGCGCTACGGAGTACGAGGTGATGGCGTGGTCGATCGCCAGTTTCGACGCCCCGTAGGGGTTGGTGGGCCGGGCCGGCGCGTCCTCGGTGATCGGAACCTGTTCCGGCTCGCCGTACACCGCCGCGGTCGACGAGAAGACCAAGCGGCGGGTGTCGGTCTCCCGCATCGCCTCGAGCAACGCGAGCGTTTTCACGACATTGCCGTGCCAGTACTTCTCGGGTCGCTGCACCGATTCGCCGACCAGGGATTGCGCGGCGAAATGCAGGACGCCATCGAACTTCCGGCTGCGCAGCAGTTCCGGCGCCGCTTCGGCGATATCACCCTCGACGAATTCGACCCCCTCGGGAACACCGTCGGAATTGCCCGTCGAAAGATCATCGAGAACGACGACCTCGTGTCCCTGCTCCCGCAGTACGAGAGCGCAGACTCCACCCACATATCCGGCTCCGCCGGTGACCAGGAGTTTCATCGATCAGACCAGCTTCACCTGGACAGCGTGGGCCATTTCATCGGGCAGTTCGAAACCACCCGAGTGGCCCGGCACCGTGATGATCACCGCGCCCGGTTTGCTCTCGACCGTGACCCGGGCATCGGGCACCACGCCCGCTTCCCGCAGTCGGCCGATCACCTCGGGGTCGGTTTGGATGTGTTCGGCGAGCCGCCGCACCACCACCGCGTGCGTACGGCCCTGCGGCAGTTCCGACAGACGTTTCAGCGGCTCCTCCAGCAACTGCGTCGCGGCGATACCGAGTTCGTCCAAGCCCGGGATGGGATTGCCGTAGGGGGAGGTGGTGGGGTGATTGAGCACCTCCACCAGTCGGCGTTCGACATCCTCGCTCATCACGTGTTCCCAGCGACACGCTTCGGCGTGAACGTTCTGCCAGTCCAGCCCGATGATATCGACGAGCAGCCGCTCGGCCAGGCGATGCTTGCGCATGACCGCGACCGCCATACTGCGGCCCTTCTCGGTCAGCTCGAGATGCCGGTCGCCGGCGACGAGCAGCAGTCCGTCGCGTTCCATCCGCGCCACGGTCTGACTCACCGTCGGGCCGCTCTGTTCGAGACGTTCGGCGATCCGGGCGCGCAGGGGTACTACGCCCTCCTCCTCGAGGTCGTAGATGGTACGGAGATACATCTCCGTGGTGTCGACCAGATCCTTCACTGTTGCCCCTTCGTCGGCACGAATTCTACCTGCGCACCAGCAACCCCGGTCCAATCGAACGGGTCGCGTGATGCGATGGGAATACACTCGGCGCGCGGCCCGACGCCGCAGTCGCGCATACATGTATTTCTACTGCATGACAACGTGCGATGGGGTTTCACCCTTCCCGATACGGTTGCGATCATGGCCACTGCACCGCCGGACCCGAACCTTGCCGCCGGAGAACCGGGGGCCGTCGTCTGGACCGACCGCTTCCTGGACTACTCGTGGACCCCCGAGCATCCGATGAAGCCGGTCCGGTTGCGATACACGATGGCGCTGGCGCGAGCCCTCGGAGTGCTCGACGGTATCGAACTCCTGGACCCCGGCGCGGCCGATACCGCCGATCTACTCCGGGTGCACACGGGGGACTACATCGATGCGGTCCGCGCGGCGGTGCCGCGGCAGACAATCGGAGATCCGCCGACAGATCCGCCGTACGGGCTCGGATCCACCGACAACCCGGTGTTTCCCCGGATGCACGAGGCCGCGTCGGTGATCGTCGGCGGGACACTGGCGGCGGCCCGGGCCATCGCTACGGGCGCCACCCGCCGGGCGGTGAGTATCGGCGGGGGGATGCACCACGCCATGCCCGGCCGGGCCGCCGGGTTCTGTGTCTACAACGACGCGGCGGTGGCCATTTCCTGGCTGCTCGACCACGGTTTCGATCGGATCGCCTACCTCGATGTGGATGTTCACCACGGCGACGGCGTGCAGCACGCGTTCTATCGCGATCCCCGGGTTCTCACCGTCTCCATCCATCAGCATCCGGCCACGTTGTGGCCGAACACCGGCTGGCCGGACGAGACGGGCAGCGGTCCCGGCGACGGCACTGTGATCAATCTCCCGCTGTTGCCGGGCACCCGTGACCCGCAATGGTTGCGGGCCTTCCACGCGGTGGTGCCGGGCGCGGTAGCGGCGTTTCAGCCCCAGCTGGTGGTCAGCCAGTGCGGGGTGGACACCCATCGCGAGGATCCACTCGCCGAGCTCGAGTTGGGTATCGAGGGACAGCGGGCGGCGTTCCTCGCCATGCGGGAACTGGCCGATCGCTACGCCGAGGGCCGCTGGCTGGCGGTCGGCGGTGGCGGGTACGGCCTGGTCCGGGTGGTGCCGCGGGCCTGGACTCATCTGCTGGCCATCGCGCTCGACCGCCCGGTGGACCCGACGACCGCGATACCGCAGGATTGGATCGATCTCGTGCTCACCGACAGGCCGCGGATATCGCCGCCCCGCACCATGGGCGACGGTGCGGATATCGCGTTCCGGCGCTGGGACGGTCCCGGGGGGACCGCGGAAACCGGGGACGCCCGGCTCGATCGCGCCCAGCGTGCGGTCGATACGGCCGTTCTCGCCACTCGCCGAGCCTGCTTCGGCCCGCTCGGCCTGGACCCGGAGGATCCGCGTGACTGACCCCATCGACAGCGTTCCCGACGAAACGCCGCCCGCACCGCTGCACTGGCAGGCCGACGTGCTGGCCTCCGACGGCGGTGTGGTGCGGTTGCGCCCCATCACTCCCGCCGATGCCGAGGAACTACAGCGGTTTCATACCGCGCTGTCCGAGCGCAGCCGCTATCTAAGGTATTTCGGGCCCTATCCGCGGATCTCTCCGAAGGATCTGCATCGCACCACCCATGTCGACTATCACGACCGGGTCGGGCTGGTAGTCGCACTGGGGGAGGCGATCATCGCCGTCGGTCGCTATGAACTGCTCGACCGGACCGGTCCCCGGGCGGCCGAGGTCGCATTCGTGGTGGCCGACGAGCACCAGGGGCGCGGTCTGGGATCCATCCTGCTGGAACATCTGGCCGGTGCGGCCGCGGAGAACCGGATCGAGACCTTCGTCGCCGAAGTGCTGGCCGAGAACACGGTGATGGTCACCGTATTCCGCGAAGCGGGCTACCAGGTGGAGCGCAGCCGTGACGGTTCGGTGCTACATCTGGAATTCGCCATCGACCCCACCGAGGCGTTGCGTTCGGTTCGCGACGCGCGGGAACGCGCATCGGAAGCACGCAGTGTGGGCAACTTGCTGGCCCCGCGTTCGGTGGCGGTGATCGGCGCGACCCCGAGCACCGGCCGGGTCGGTGGTGTGGTGCTCGCGAACCTGCTGGACGGAACGTTCCAGGGCGCGGTGTACCCGGTGAACCCCGAGCGGCGTTCGGTGCGCGGTGTGCACGCCTATCCGACGGTTCGCGATATTCCCGACGAGGTGGATCTGGCAGTCGTCGCGGTCCCGGCGGCCTCGATCGGTTCGGTGCTCGACGATTGTATGGCCAAGGGCGTCAAGGGGCTGCTGGTCTTATCGGCGGGTTTCGGAGAGACGGGGGAGCAGGGCCGCACCGCGGAGGCCGAACTCGTCGCGGCCGCCCGGCGGCACGGAATGCGAGTGGTGGGGCCGAGCGCACTGGGTATCGCCAACACCGATCCGGCGGTGGGGCTGAACGCCACGCTGGCCACGCTGCTGCCGGGGCGTGGCCGGATCGGATTCTTCTGCCAGTCGGGCCCCCTCGGTGTCGCGATCCTGGCCGAAGCCGCCACGCGCAACCTGGGGTTGTCCACGTTCGTCTCCGCCGGCAACCGCGCCGACGTCTCCGGTAACGATCTACTGCAGTACTGGGACACCGACGCCGATACCGATGTGATCTTGCTGTATTTGGAAAGCTTCGGCAATCCGCGCAAATTCTCCCGGATCGCTCGCCGGGTGGCCCGCAACAAACCCATTGTCGCGGTGAGTCCCAGCCGGCTGGCCGCCCGCGGGGTGTCCGGCGGTGAGCTGGATCGCTCCATCGTGCGCGATCTCTTCGCACAGTCCGGTGTGGTGCAAGCTGATTCGATTTCGGAGATGTTCGATTGCGCGGCGCTGCTGGGCTATCAGCCGCTGCCGCGCGGTCCGCGGCCGGCGGTAGTGGGTAACAGCACCGCGCTCAACTGGCTCACCTCCGATGCCGCACGCAGCGAAGGACTCACCGTCGTGGATCCGGTGGATCTGGGTCCACAAGCCACGCCCGAGGACTACCGAACCGCTGTCGCCGCGGCGCTCGAATCCGACGAGACCGATGCGGTGATCGTCATATTCGCGCCGCCGATTCCGCTGCCGCAGACCGGATATGCCGAGGCGATCCGGGCGGCCGTGGCATCGGTACCCGAAGCCAAACCAGTGCTCACCACATTCGCCGGCGGCGACGGTATCCCCAACTTGCTGGCCGTACGCGGTCCGGGTGCGGCCGCGATCCGTGGTTCGATCCCGTCCTTCCCGGATCCGGCGCGGGCCGTGCGCGCCCTGGCCCGGGTGCACCGATACGCCCGCTGGCGCGATCTGCCTGCCTCCCAACCCTCGGATGCCGCCCACACCAATGGCGAGAACGGGCGCCCGGCGGGTATCGAGAGCGAGCGGGCCGTCCGGTTGATGGCGGACTGGAACACCGCCCCGGCCGGGCGGTGGTTGACCGATGACGAGACGGTGCAACTGCTGGAGTGTTACGGCGTTTCCGTGGTGGAATTCCGAGCGGTCCGGGACGCGGAGGCGGCTGTGGCGGCCGCGGCGGAATTGGGCTATCCGGTGGCTGCGAAGGCGACCAACGAGAGCTGGCGGCGCCGCCCCGACATGAGCTGGGTTCGTCTGGACCTGTGGCGCTCTGATTCGGTCCGCCAGGCTTATCGTGATCTTGTGGATCTGTGCGGAGATCCACTCCTGCACATCCAGCGCATGGCGCCCAAGGGGGTCGGGTGTGTGCTGAAAGTGCAGGACGATCCGGCTTTCGGTTCGGTGATCGAATTCGGCCTGTCCGGTCCTATCATCGAACTGCTCGGCGACCGGGCTTATCGTGCACTCCCGCTTTCCGCCCAGGAAGCGGCAGCACTGATCGATGCGCCGCGCGCCGCGCCGCTACTGAACGGAACCCCGGCCAGCCCGCGGGTGGACAAGGCGGCTCTGATCGAACTCACCCTACGAATTTCGGCAATGTTCGATGATCTGCCCGAGATGCGGGAGCTGTCGTTCGAGCCCGTCCTGGCTGCCCCCGAGTCCGCGGCGATTCTCTACGCCCGTGCGCGAATCGGGCCGCAGCCCAGCCGATTCGACACGGGCCCGCGTCGTTTGGGATGAAATCCGGCGGCCCGGGCGGTATACGACCGATGATCCGCGTGGGTGAGAATGCGCCGCCCGGCCCGCCGATCTGGAGGGGTACAGGTCGGCGGGCCGGAACGGCGATCGGTGACCGAGGGTCACCGGGCCGATCGGTCGATTCCCGGTTCTGCGCGGGCGGCCGCTCAACGCCCGCCATCACCTGCCGATCCGAACAGTGTGACCGGCCGAAATCGGCCGGTCACCGGTTTCCGGCGCAGCTATCAGCTGGCGTATGCGCGCAGCCGGTCGGCCCGTTCGCCCTTGCGGAGTTTGGACATGACCTCACGCTCGATCTGCCGGACACGTTCCCGGGACAGGCCGAACAGTTTGCCGATCTGGTCCAACGTGCGCGGCTGACCGTCGTCCAAGCCGAACCGCAGCCGGATCACCTGCTGTTCGCGTTCGTCCAGGGTGTTCAGGACACTGCGGACATCGTGGTGGAGCAGGCCGGCGATGACGGCGTTCTCTGCCGAGGTGGCCTCGGAATCCTCGATGAAGTCGCCCAAGGGGGCCTCTTCGTCGTTACCGACCGGCATATCCAGGCTCACCGGGTCACGGCTGTGGTCGAGCAGATCGGCGATCTTCTCCACCGCGATACCGGATTCCGCCGCCAACTCGGCGTCGGTGGCCTCCCGCCCGAGCTGCTGGTGGAGTTCGCGCTTGATCCGGGCGAGTTTGTTGACCTGCTCGACCAGGTGGACCGGCAGCCGGATGGTGCGGCTTTGATCGGCCATACCTCTGGTGATCGCCTGGCGGATCCACCAGGTGGCGTAGGTCGAGAACTTGAAGCCCTTCGCGTAGTCGAACTTCTCCATCGCGCGGATCAGGCCCAGATTGCCTTCCTGGATGAGATCCAGCAGCGGCATCCCCCGGCCCGTGTACCGCTTGGCGAGCGAGACGACCAGGCGCAGGTTGGCTTCCAGCAGGTGCGATCGCGCGGCTCGGCCCTCCCGGACGACGATCGCCAGGTCACGCTTGCGGGTCGCCGACAAACGCTTGCCGGTTTCCAGCAGGTGCTGGGCGTAGAGACCCGCCTCGATGCGCCTGGCCAGTTCGACTTCGTCGGCAGCTGTGAGCAGTGCGGTCCGGCCGATTCCGTTCAGGTACACGCGTACCAGGTCGGCGGCGGGGCTCTGAGCGTCGAGGTCCATATCACTGGGGCGCACACGAGTGGTGGCGGGGCTTGTCATGACTTGCCTCCTGTCGGTGGTGTCTCACTCCGAACAACGGACCCGACATAGGGAAAGTTCCCTCGCCGGGTGCGGATAAACCGCTCTGAACTGCGGTTTTCATGGTGGCGTTCTGAGAAGTTCCTGAGAAGGAGAGCCCATCGGCAGACGGTGCTACACGTTGCCGGGCTGTGCCCCTAACGTGGTACGGGATGGATCAACCCGTGCCTCACCAGTCCGGTGACCACGCCGAGAGCTGCTTCCGCGAACTCGGGAGAGGCCTTCCGCGCTCCCTGTGACAGTGCCAGCAGTTCGATCAGTTCGTACAACGGCAGGCCGTCGGGGCGCATTCCCGCCAGCAGCGAGACGGTCGTCTCGTCCACCTCGTGCTGCCAGCGCGGCCCGTCGCCGCGGTGCAGGCGGGCAACCTGCTGTTCCCAGCCCTCGGGGCCCGGCAGCGACACCCGCTCGAGCGCGGTCGCCGGATCGACCCGGTACCGGGACCGCCAGGCCCGCGCCGGATCGGCGGCGATATCGCGTAACCAGGCCGAGCGTTCGAAATGGGCCAGCGCTTCCGTGCCGAGCGGATCGTCGAAGCCGTGAGTGAGGTTCTCGGCCAGCAGTTCGGTGGGCGCGTCCACGGCACGCAGATAGACGAATCCGAATCCGATCCCGGCGACCCCGGCCTCTTCCAGCGCCGTCAGCCAATCGCCGGCCCGCTGCTGAGCCTCGGGGCTGCGCGGGTCGAGACCGGCATCGCGCAGCCAGGTCCCCACGTACAGCGCGGGATCGGCGATATCGCGTTGTACGACCCAGGCATCGATACCGTGCGCGGGCAACCAGCCGGAGATCCGCTGCCGCCAGTCCTGGTCCTCTGTGTGTACCCAGGCGGCCAGCACCGCAGCGGTCCCACCGGGCGCCAGCAGCTCGGGCACACCCGAGATCACCAGTTCGCTCGCGCCGTCGAGGGCGAGACCGGAATCACGGTAGGTGTGCTCGATCCGGGCGGGGCCGACCACGAACGGCGGATTGGCCACCACCCGGTCGAAGCGGCGTCCGGCGACCGGCTCGAACCACGACCCCGGGACCAGGTCGATCTCCAGATCGTTGAGCGCGGCTGTGGCCTCGGCCAGCCACAGTGCACGCGGATTCACATCCGTGGCGGTGACCGACCGGGCATAGGACGCGGCGTGCACTGCCTGGATACCGCAGCCGGTGCCCAGGTCCAGTACGGATCCGACCGGGGCGGTGGGTGTGGCCCGCACCAGGGAGAGCGAGGCATGGCCGACCCCGAGCACATGGTCCTCGGTCAGCGTGCGCCGCTGCATCGAATCGTCCAGGTCGGACAGGATCCAGCGATTACCCGCACCGATATCGGTCGGGCGCAGATCCAGTGCCGCGCGGATATCACTTCCGGTCCGGGTGAGCAGGCCCGCCGTCACGGCATCGTCTATCCGTACCGGGGCCAGCGCGGCGGCGGCCTCCTGCTCGTCGAGTGCGTCACCGAGCAGCAGCAGGCGGACGAGAGCGCCCAGGTCACCCGCCTCGCGGGCGGCCCGGCGCACCGGTACCGGTTCCCCGCGGCCCAATGCGCTGTGTGCCTCCTCGCCCAGCGCGCCGAGCAGGGTGTCGGCGTCGTAACCCACCCGGCTCAGAGCGGTGCGCAACTGCGGGGCCAGGGCGGTCAGCGGTGATCGGACGGTCGATCCGTATGTGGGCACAGCGGTACTCTGCCACCTTCGGGCGCCTGCCCATCCGGCCGCATGCGGTGCTGGGGTACATCACATCTGGCCGTCGATCTCGTCGTGCCGGCGTTCCTCCAGCGCCGGACGGGGCCGGTCCCAGCGACTGGGCTCGTTCTTGTCCCGGGGTGGCCGGTCGTTCGCGACGAGTACCGCGATCCACGGCAGGGGGACCGAAGCGGCCATGATGAGGATCGGGACCAGGGCGTTGCCGAATACCGAATAGGCCACGGCGGCCAGGATCAGTGCCGGGATCCGGAACGCCATGATGATGCTGTACCGGCGGACCCGGGCGCGATGCTGGTCCTCGAAGGAGGGCGCGGCCTCGGTGATCAGCGCCGCGTGTTTGGCATCGTCGCCGGGGAAGTATCCGCGCGGACGGGAGGGCCGGGCCGGTCGCGGGGCGCCGAGGTGCTCACCGGGATCGCTCGCACCGGCGTCGTAGTGCTCCGAGCCGCGCCCGGAGTCTTCGCCGTGCTGCTGCATACCTTCGAGTCTTGCACTATCGCTACCATCGTGTACAACGCGTCCGGCCGGCGAGGTCGAGCCAGGCGCCGGGCAGATCACGGCCGCATCACCACATGCCGGTGCCACCCGGTTTCGGGGGCGATCGTGCGAGCAGGGCCGCCCGATGCGGCATCATGGAGGGCGTGAGTACCGATACGCTGGTCCGCCCCGATACGACCACCGACGAGACCACCGGTGACGACATCCCCAAGTTCTTCCACTATGTGAAGAAGGAAAAGATCGCCGAGAGTGCCGTCATGGGCACCATGGTGGTCGCGCTGTGCGGTGAGGTGTTCCCGGTGACCCGCTCGCCGAAGCCCGGTTCGCCGGTCTGCCCCGAATGCAAGAAGGTCTACGAGACTCTCCGTAAGGGCAGCTGAGCAGCGCTCCGGCCGCGCCCGGCCCGGATCCGACCGGTCGGCGGGCCGCTGTGTGCGTGCGCGCTTGCGCCGGCGTGCGGCCGGTTCGACCCGTCTCCGGAATGGACGGGTCGCGGTCGCCCATGCCTCAGCGCGTATTCCCCGGGGCGGGTGTTCCCCCGCTCATGCCTCCCCCGGTCTCTTCGTCGCCGCGCCGGATACCGTGGCGCCGCGGTATCCGATGTGAGCCGGGATCGACCGGATCCGGCTCGCCATCGGACCGCGCGGCGCCGCGGCGTTTGGCCAGCCAGGCCTTGAACTGCTCCATCCGGGTGGCGCGCGCCGGCCAGAACTCCTGAACAGCGGCGTTGAACTCCGCACCCAGGATGACCGCGAAGCCCAGAAAGAACGTGAACAGCAGGAACGCGATGGGCGTCGCGAGCGCGCCGTAGGTGACCCCGGTCCGGGTCACCAGCGCCAGATAGTGGCGCAGGATGTCGCTGGCGGCCATGAAGAACACCGCCGCGAGCAGTGCGCCGCAGAACAGCCGGTGATAGGGCAGGGAACTGTGCAGCGCGAGTTTGTACAGCGTGGCCAGGCCGATGATGAGCAGTAGACCCACCGCGGGGTAGTAGAAAGTGTCGATCAACCGCAGCCCCGGTTCGAGCCACGAGTCGGGCAGTATCCGCCCGATCAGTACCGGGCCCAGAGCCACGAGCGGCAGGATGAAGATCGCCGCGATGAGGAACTGGACGTAGAGCAGTAGAGCGAAGATGCGCTGCCAGATCGGATTCCGGGCGTCCTGCTGGCCGTGCGCCTCCACGATCGCGTCGACGAAGGTCGCCATCGCCGAGGAACCGGCCCACAGTGAGAGCACGAAGCCCACCGATACGAACGCGGCCCGGCCGCCCCCGAGCACATCGCGGATCGTGGGCTCGATCAGATCGGTGACCACACTCGGACTGAACAGGTCACGGCTGAAGGTGAGCGCTTTCGATTCCACGATCTCCACGGTGTCGGGCCCGAACAGGCCGCTCACGTAGCCGAGACCACCGAGTAGGCCGAACAGCAGCGGCACCAGGGACAGGGTCTGCCAGAAGGCCGCCGCGGCGGATTTGGCGAAAATCGAGTCGTTCCAGGCTTTGACGGCCACCCGGACGATCAAGCGGCCTATCTGAGTGAGGGAGCGCCGTACCCACGCGGTACCCGACGGGTCCGTGCCGGGTTCGCGTCCGTAACTGTGCATGGTCTGTCCAGCATCGCGCACCCGGGCGCCCAGCGGTATGGCAGCGGGCAACGTGTCGGGGGTCGATGGGTGAATCACCGGTCACCGGGCGCGGCCCGGGGACTGCTCTGTTCGGGGTGTGATACCCGTCGCGACCCCGCGCCGGTTTGGCGCGACGGCCGCAACGGCCGCTAGTGTTTGTCCCCGTGACCGATGCGAGCGGTGCTATTGCGACGGAGGTTCCGGCCGCATCCCTGCGCGCGTGGCAGCGGCGCGCGCTCACCCGGTACCTAGCGACCAAACCCAGGGATTTCCTCGCTGTCGCGACACCCGGGGCCGGTAAGACCACCTTCGCGTTGCGGGTCGCCGCGGAACTGCTCGCCGATCGAACCGTGGACCAGATCACGGTGGTCGCGCCGACCGAGCATCTGAAGCACCAGTGGGCCGCCTCCGCGACACGCTCCGGGCTGGCACTGGATTCGAATTTCTCCAACAGCACCGGCGGCACCTCGGGTGACTACCACGGTGTGGTCGTCACCTATGCCCAGGTCGCCGCGCACCCTTTCAAACATCGGGTGCGTACCGAGAACCGACGCACGCTGGTGATCCTCGACGAGATCCACCACGCGGGCGATGCGAAGAGCTGGGGCGACGCGGTGGCCGAGGCGTTCGGCGACGCTACGCGGCGGCTGGCGCTGACCGGTACTCCGTTCCGCAGCGACGACAGCCAGATCCCGTTCATCACCTACGAACCCGACGAAGCCGGTCTGCCGCGTTCCCGGGCCGATCACAGTTACGGCTATACGGAGGCGCTCACCGACGGGGTCGTGCGGCCCGTGGTATTCCTCGCCTATTCAGGTGAGGCGCACTGGCGTGACAGCGCGGGTGAGGAGTACACGGCCCGGCTCGGGGAACCGCTGAACGCCGAGCAGACCGCCCGGGCCTGGCGTACCGCCCTCGATCCGGCCGGTGACTGGATCTATGCGGTACTGCGCGCGGCGGATATGCGGTTGGCGCAGTTGCGCGAGGGCGGAATGCACGATGCCGGCGGTCTGGTGATCGCCTCCGATCAGGAGCGGGCTCGCGCCTACGCGGAACTGATCGAGCATCTGACCGGAAACCGGCCGGTCCTCGTGCTCTCCGACGATCCGACCTCCTCGGCCCGGATCGCTGAGTTCGGTGCCGGTACCCAGCCGTGGATGGTCGCGGTGCGCATGGTGTCCGAGGGTGTCGACGTCCCGCGCTTGGCGGTCGGGGTGTACGCCACCAGCGCCTCCACTCCGCTCTATTTCGCCCAGGCGATCGGTCGTTTCGTGCGTGCACGGCGGCCGGGCGAAACCGCCAGCGTCTTTCTGCCCTCCGTTCCGGTGCTGCTCGACCTGGCCGCGCAGCTCGAGGTGCAGCGCGACCATGTCATCGGTAAACCGCACCGCGAGAAGGATGGTCTCGACGACGAACTGCTGGCCGAGGCGAACAAACAGCAGGACGAACCGGGCGAGGAGGAGAAGGCGTTCGTGCCGCTGGCCGCCGATGCCGAACTGGACCAGGTGATCTATGACGGGTCCTCTTTCGGTACCGCGACGTTCGCCGGGAGCGCCGAAGAAGCCGACTACCTCGGTATTCCGGGCCTGCTCGATGCCGACCAGATGCGAGCGCTGCTGCGCGAGCGCCAGGCCCGGCAGGTCGCCGACCGATCCACCGCCGAACCGGCGGTACCGGCCCCGGCAGCGGGCAATGCCGCCGAGCGGGTGGCGACCGCCGACAAACTGGGCGAGTTGCGGCGGGAACTGAACAGTCTGGTGGCGATGCACCACCATCGCACCGGTAAACCGCATGGGGTGATCCACGGTGAGTTGCGGCGCCAGTGCGGTGGCCCGCCGACCGCGCTGGCCACCGTCGATCAGCTCGGTGAGCGGATCGCGGCATTACGCCGGATGTAACGGCCCCGCGCTCACACCTCGAAGAAGCCCGCGGGATCCAGCGCGTTGAGTGGTATCCAGCGCGGTCGTTCCGCTACCGCACCGGAATCGCCCGCCGCGGCACCGTGGTCCGGTTGACCGAACCCCTGTAGATCCAGGCTGAGTCGCGGATCCTCGTCGACGCGGCGCGCGAGATCGTAGAACGTCGCCAGTACATGGACGCAGCGCGCGGTACGCGCACTGCACGAACAGTCGATCGCCGCGAGCTCCGGGGCCACCGGGATATCCGCGGCACGGGCCGCCGCATGCATCTCGTCGGTCAGCAGAGTCGGCGCGGTGCCGACGATAGCGGTCAGCGCGGTGACGGTGGTCCGGGCCGGCGGCGCCAGTTCGATGTGGGTGATCGATGCCTTCCCGCCGCGATGGATGTGCGCGCGGACGATCCGCCCCTCCGTCACCGTGTGGACTCCGCTGTTGCGGGCGATACTGCGGGCCCGGGGGAGCAGCGGCTCGGGGCGGGTCTGCCGGAGCGGCTCGGCCAGCCGGACCCAATCCATACCCCAGCGGGTGTATCCGAATTCGTTGTCCACCATCAGTTTCCCCGCTTCCGGCGCAGTACTTCCAGTAGCTGTTCGTCGTCGAGCCGGGCCAGACCGGCGATACCGCTGCTGTCCGCGAGATCCGTGAGCGCCGACTTCCGGCGCTGCATGCTCGCGATATGTTCCTCCACGGTGGTCGCCGAGGTCAGTGTGGTGACGGTGACCGTGCGCGTCTGCCCGATCCGGTGCACTCGGTCGGAGGCCTGGGATTCGACCGCGGGATTCCACCACCGATCGAAGTGGATCACATCGGCGGCGCGGGTGAGGGTGAGTCCGGTCCCCGCCGCGCGCAAGCTCAGTACCAGTACCGGCGGCCCGTCGGGGGACTGGAACCGGGTGACGATCGCGGCGCGTTCGGCCTGGCTCAGCCCGCCGTGGAAGAAAGGTGCGGTGACAGCGAACTGTTCGGCCAGATGCCGCACCAGGAGGTCGCCGGTGGCGCGGTACTGGGTGAAGATCAGGGTGGGCGCGGAATTATCGAGATTCGCGGCGACGATATCGGTGCACAGATCGAGCTTTCCGGAGCGCCCGCTCGATTCGCCCAGGTCGCCGTCCACGAGTCCGGGATGGTTGCAGACCTGCTTCAGTGCGGTGAGCGCCGCCAGAACCCGGGCCTGCCGCTGTGTCCCGGTGCCGAAACCGTCGGCCACCGCCCGGTCGAGGAGTTGGTCGTAGAGTTTCTCCTGTTCCGGAGTGAGGTCGCACAGGAGGTCGTTGTGGATTTTGGCCGGTAGCGCCGCGGCCACCTGTGCTTTGCGCCGGGAGAGCAGCACCGGTTCGATCGAGTCCTGGAGCCGGGCGGCTGCGGTGGCAGACCCCTGCTCGATGGGTTTGACGAAGCGGCGGCGGAACTGGGCACGATGTCCGAACAACCGGGGCGTCACGAGGTGTAGGAGCGCCCAGAGTTCCTCCAGACGGTTCTCCACCGGGGTTCCGGTCAGCGCGACGACGGCCGCGGTGTCGAGCGCCCGGGCGGCCTTCGACACCTGTGTCCGCGGATTCTTCAATGCCTGAGCCTCGTCGAACACTGCCGTGGCCCACTCGTTTCCGGTGATCCGGTGGCCGTGTAACCGCAGGACGGGATATCCGGTGACGACGATCTCCCCGGCCTCGGTGCCGAGATCGCCGCCGCGCCAGGCCACCGGTCGCAGCCCTGGCGCGAAGCGGGCGATTTCGTGTACCCAGTTGCCCACCAGCGAGGTCGGGCAGACCACGAGTTGCGGGCCGAGCGTGGCCCGGCCCAGCAACAGGCCGATCGTCTGCACGGTCTTACCGAGACCCATCTCGTCGGCAAGGATCGCACCGCCGTGGCGGGCGACGGTCTCACGCAGCCAGCCGATCCCACGTGCCTGATAGGGCCGCAGTTCGGCGTGCAGCACATCCTGTAGGTCGGCCGCGACGGCCGTGGTGTCGCGGAGGGCCGACAGGGCGTGGTCGCGGGTGAGTATCGCGGTTGCCTGGGCGTTGGGAAACGCGTGTCCGGCGAGGGGGAGGTCCGCCTGGTCGCCGGCCAGGATCGCCTGCCAGGCGCGGGTGGAGGCACCGGGATCGGGCGGGACGAGTCCGGCGAAACCGGTGGGGTCCATCAGGGCGCAGTCGACCGGAGTCACCTGCACGGTGGTACTTCCCGCACGGGCCTGCGCCAGGGTCCCGCTCGGTACGGCGAGTTCGAGGGTTGCGATATCGCCGATTCCCGCGGGCGCCGGGCCCGGTTCCCGGCCGGTCCAGGTCCACAGGGCGAACATGTGACGGTCGGGCAGGTAGGTGGTCTCGATGGTCGGCAGTGTGCACCCCTATGATCAACGTATGGCGTACGGAGTAATAGGCCAACGCGTAGGCTACCGGTTTTGTTCCAATACGGTCCGATCGATTCTCGGGCGGCCCTACAAGGCGATGAAAGGAGCTCGATGATCAGCGGCGGCGCCCCGGCGGGCCCGCGGCCTCGTGGCCGCCGTGGCCCGTATCCCCGAAGCGCGGGAACGGCCCGGGTGCCGGCCTCTTCGGCCCCGGGTGCCGGCTCCACCGGGGTGCCCGGGCGCACCGAACACCGTGCCGTCACCGAACTCCGCCCGGTTCGGCATGTGGGCCGACCGGTACCGGTACCGAGTGCGGCCGGCCGGGGGCGGATGTGACCCGCGCGACCGATCCGGCCCGGGCCCTGCTCGAACTGCTGTGGCGGCACGAACTGCCGCCCCGGAGCGGGGGCCGCGGCCCGCGGCAGACCGTGAGCGTCGATGAGGTGGTGGCGGCGGCGATCGGCCTCGCCGACCGGGAGGGCTACGCGAAGGTGTCGATTCGTGCGGTCGCGGCGGAACTGGGTCTGCGGCCGATGAGCCTGTACACCTACGTACCGAGCAAGGACGCGCTCACCATGTTGATGGTCGACGCGGTCGCGCGCGAGGACGCCCCGATTCCCGCCGAACTGCCGGTCCGCGCCCGGCTGGTGGCCGTCGCACAGCAGATACGGGACGAGTACCTGGCCCATCCGTGGTTGTTCGAAGTGCCGGCCTGGCGGATGGTGCTGGGGCCCGGCCGGATGCGGCGCTACGAACGGCACTTGGCCGCAGTGGACGGGGCCGGGCTCGACGATATCGATATGGACCGGGTGATCGCGGTCCTGGGACAGTTCGCGACCGGAAACGCGCGGACTGCGCTCGCCGCCGCCCGCAGCGCGCGGGAGCAGTCCGATGCCGACTGGTGGGAGGCGCACGGCCCGGTACTCGAGCAGGTCATGCCCGCCGGCGAGTTTCCGTTGTCCTCCCGTGTGGGCACAGCCGTCGGCGAGCTGTACCAGGCCCCGGGTGACCCCGACGGTGATTTCGACTACGGACTGCAGCGGTTGATCGACGGCATCCTGCCGGGTTGAGACGTCCGTGGCGGGCGACCGGATAGTCGCCCGCCACGGAAGCGGTGTTCTGTTGTTCGATGTTGTTGTGTCGGACGCGAGGACGGGTCAGAGAGCGGGAGCGGATTCCGTATCGATCACGGCTTCGAGTTCGCGCAGTCGGTCCATGTGTTCGTTCGCGTGATGCTGGCAGAAGAGCAACTCGCCACCTGCGGGCAGAACGGCACGCACACGCGCAGCCGCCCCGCAGCGATCGCAGCGATCGACCGCGGTCAGTGGGGTGCTTGTCAGGGTTCCTGGCATGACTCCTCCGTCCTGGCTTCCGGCACAATACCGTTCACCTGGTGTGAGGCCCGTGGTCACTCCGCGGGCTCGCTTCCGCTACTTCCCAGCAGTGGTGTAACTACTCTGTCAGACGTTCGGGGCATCGGCTTTGTTCCCACTGGGGAACCACTGTGTTTTCCCTAACACGACCAGCGGTTTCCGCCTGTGGCGAACACCGCGGGGCGGGTGTGGAAAACGTAGTACCGCTGCTCCGTACCGACTGTCGAGTTGTGTATCGGAGGTTACCCGTGCCCTGTGACACTCACACCCTTGTTCACCTCTGTACTCCCGGTGAGTGGACACTCGCCCGGGAACGAGGTGCGCATCGGCCCGATTCGCTGCGGTCGGAGGGGTTCGTCCACCTCTCCGCGCCGCAGCAGGTGCACCTACCCGCCAACCGGCTTTTCGCAGGTCGACGCGATCTGTTGTTACTGCGGCTGGATCCCGACCTGCTCGCTGCGCCGGTACGCTGGGAGCCGGGTGCGCCCAGCGACGATCCCGCCGTGCGTTTCCCGCATCTGTACGGCCCACTGCCGGTCGAATCCGTGTTGGAGGTCGACAGCTATCTGCCGGGCCCCGACGGGTACTTCGCGCCGCTGGCCGGCTGACCCGGCGCCCCGGCCTCGCTACCGATGCCCGGCGGTGCCGTCACCGAGTTCGCGCGCCAGGATAGCGGCCTGTACGCGCGACCGCATCCCCAGCTTCGTGAGAACACGCGAGACGTGTGTTTTCACCGTGGTCTCGCTGATGAACAGCCGCGTCGCGATCTGGGCGTTGGACAGCCCGCCGCCCAGGCAGTCGAACACCTGTTTCTCCCGGCCGGTGAGGTCGGCCATACCCGGAGGCGGTTGCGGAGCCCGTTCGGACGGCGTGCCGGCGAAGGCGTCGATCACCGCGCGGGTGACCTCCGGTGCCAGTACGCCCTCGCCCGCGGCGACAGCGCGGACCGCATCGACGAGCGCCGGTCCCGACGCCGATTTCAGCACGAAACCCGCGGCGCCCGCGCGCAGGCTGCGGAACACGTACTCGTCCAGGTCGAAAGTGGTGAGGACGAGAACCCGGGCCAGCCCCGCGTCGGTGACCCGGGTCGTCGCGGTGATGCCGTCCACCCCGGGCATCCGCACATCCATCAGCACCACATCCGGCCGTAGGGCGCGGGCCTGAGATACCGCGACGTCCCCGTCGGCGGCCTCACCGACGACCTCGATATCGCCGGCCGCGTCCAGGATCATGCGCAGACCGGCGCGGATCGCGGCATGATCGTCGGCGATGAGCACCCGGACCGTCACCGCGGGTCACCCGCGGTCTCGGGGACCGCGACCAGGGGGAGCCGGGCCCGTACCCACCAGGCACCGGCTTCCGGGCCCGCCCGCAACGTTCCGCCCAGCGCGGTCGCGCGCTCGCGCATATTCGTGAGTCCGCGCCGGTCGGCATCGGCCGGACCGGCCTGCGCCGGTGGTGATCCGCCGGTCAGAGCGTTGCGTATTGTCACCGTCAACGCAGCGGACTCGGCGCGTACGTCGATGTCCACCGGCTGCCCGGGTGCGTGCTTCATCACATTGGTCACCGCTTCCTGAACGATTCGGTAGGCCGCCTGATCGACCGCGCCGGCCGGTACGGTCGCGCCCAGGTCCAGCTGGACCCGGACCGGCATGCCCGCCTGCCGGGCGGCGGCCACCAGCCCCGGTAACTGAGCGAGTCGCCCCGGCGCGGCGGTCTGGTCGGCATCGTCGTCGCGGCCCAGCAGGCCGATCATCGTCCGCATCTCCCGCAGCGCTTCGACGCTGTTGGTGCGGATGGAGCCCAGCACCCCGGCCAGCCGCGGGTCGGCGGTGCCGTCGAGGATGCCCAGCGCCGCTTCGGACTGCAGCGCGATCGCCGACAGATGACCGGCGATCACATCGTGCAGATCGCGGGCCATGGCCTTGCGTTCGTCGGTCACCGCCGCCTGCCTGTCCAGTTCGGCGACCAGCGATTGCGCGCGAGCGCGAGCCCGTTCGGCGTCGGCGGTCTCCTTGTGCGCGCGCACGGTCAGGCCCCACCACAGCGAGGTGCCGACGAATGCCGCCGCGAGAACCAGGGCCAGCGACATCAGATGCCAATCGCCGGTGATCGCCAGCACGACCCCTGCCGCAGTCGCCGAGAGCGCCAGCCAGGCCACCACCGCACCTTGCATCTGGCGCCGGGTGCCGTACACCACCGCCGCGTAGATGAGATCGGTGTAGACGAGCCAGATCGGCAGCGTCGGACCGAGCGAGAGATCCAGTGCCAGCGGTACCAGCCCCAGCACCATGGCCGTGATCGGTGCCCGGCGCCGCACCAGCAGGGCCGAACTCGCCAGCGCGAGAATCACGATGCGGGGCCACAGCGGGCCCGCCTCCGCCTCGGCGGCGAACATCATGTTGAAACCGGCCAGATACAGCAGTAGGCCGAACAGGAACCACCCGCCCGCGACGACGACGTCACGTGTCGTCGCCGATAACGCCGACCACCGTCCCATCCGTTCATCTCAGCACACCGATCCCCGTCCGGGCTCCATCGAAGTGATGAGCGGCGCCGGTACGGAGTGCCGAGGTCGCCGGGAACATCGGCGCATGCCGACCCGGCAACCGTTGTGCGGCGCACGGAGCCGGCGGCAGCGGTAGCCTGCGAATGGACGGTGTATTTCGGCCGCCCACGCGACCGGCACGGTGACCGATTCACCACCAACCGGCGATCGGGCGGTCCGCACGGACGGGATCCGGATGAAGGTCTACACCCAGCAGCTCGGTGGTACCAACCATCACTTCGACGGCCTCGTGGACGTACTTGCCAAGGCCACGCCTCGGCGTAGCGGCGACGAACTGGCCGGCTGCGCCGCGACCACCGATGCCGAGCGGGCGGCCGCCCAATGGGTGCTGGCCGAGGTACCGCTGGCCGAGTTCCTCGAACAGCCGGTTGTCCCCTACGAAACCGACGAGGTCACCCGGCTGATTCTGGACAGCCACGACCGTGCGGCGTTCGCTCCGATCGCGGCCCTGACCGTCGGCGATCTGCGGGACCGGCTGCTCGGCATCGCCGCAGGCGAGGGCACTGGCGACTCGGCCGCCACCCTTCGTGACCTCGCGCCCGGATTGACCCCGGAGATGGTCGCGGCGGTCAGCAAGATCATGCGGAATCAGGACCTGATCGCCGTCGCGCATGCCGCCCGGGTGAGTTCGGCTTTCCGGACCACCATCGGCGCCCCGGGCACGCTGGCCACCCGATTACAACCCAACCATCCCACCGACGACCGAGACGGTATCGCCGCCGCGATCCTGGACGGCCTGCTCCTCGGCTGCGGAGACGCCGTGATCGGTATCAATCCGGCCACCGATTCCCCCCGTGCGGCAGCGGAGCTGCTCAGGTTGCTCGACGAAATCCGGACCCGATTCGATATCCCGGCGCAGTCGTGCGTGCTGGCCCATGTCACCACCATGATCGAACTGATCTCGGCCGGAGCACCGGTGGATCTGGTGTTCCAGTCCATCGCCGGCACCGAGGCCGCCAATACCGCGTTCGGTGTGGATCTGGCCTTGCTGCGCGAGGCGAACGAAGCCGGGCGGTCGCTGCGTCGTGGCACGGTCGGCGACAATGTGATGTACCTGGAAACCGGCCAGGGCTCGGCGTTGTCCGCCGATGCGCACCGCGGAGCAGGCGGGAAGCCGGTGGATCAGCAGACCCTCGAGGCCCGCGCCTACGGGGTCGCCCGGGAACTGCGCCCGCTGCTGGTCAACACCGTGGTCGGTTTCATCGGCCCGGAGTACCTGTACGACGGGAAACAGATCGTGCGCGCGGGTCTCGAGGATCATTTCTGCGGCAAACTGCTGGGCCTGCCGATGGGTGTCGATGTCTGCTACACCAACCACGCCGAGGCCGACCAGGACGATATGGACACCCTGCTCACCCTGCTGGGGGCTGCCGGATGCGCGTTCGTCATCGCGGTTCCCGGCGCCGACGATGTGATGCTGGGCTACCAGAGCCTGAGTTTCCACGATGCGCTCTACGCGCGCCGGGTGCTGGGTCTGCGGCCCGCCCCGGAATTCGCGCAGTGGCTGGACCGGCTCGGGATGCTGGACGCGACGGGGCGGATCCTGCCCGTGGCGCCCGCCGCGTCGCCACTGCGGGCATTGACGGCGGGCCGATGACACCGGCCGGGCGCCGCCGACCACCGATAGGGGATCGATGAACGACGCGGAAACCCAGGCTTTCTGGCTCGGATTGCGGTCGCTCACCCAGGCGCGAATCGGTCTGGGCCGCGCCGGCGACGCGCTGCCTACCCGCCGTGTGCTGGAATTCGCGGCCGCGCACGCCGCCGCTCGCGACGCGGTGCACACTCCTCTCGACGTACCGGCGTTGAGCGCGCGGCTGGCCGAACTCGGAGCAGGTGATGCGGTGCACGTCGCCAGCCGGGCCCGCGACCGCGCCGAATATCTGCGCCGTCCCGACCTGGGACGCCTACCGGCGGTCGAACCGGACATGGCCGATCGGCTCCCGCGGCACGCCGGTGCCGAGATCGGCCTGGTCCTCGCCGACGGGCTGTCTGCCCGGGCACTGGCCGAACACGGTCCACCCACCGTCGCGGCCCTCCTCGCGGTGCTGGTCCCGCAGTATTCGATCGCGCCGCCGGTAGTGGCGACGCAGGCACGTGTGGCACTCGGCGATCATCTCGGTTCCGCACTGGGGGTTTCGACGGTACTGGTGCTGATCGGTGAACGCCCCGGTCTCTCGGTGGCCGACAGTCTCGGTATCTATCTGACCCATTTGCCGCGCCCCGGTCGCACCGACGCCGACCGCAACTGCGTCTCGAATATCCATCCGCCCGAGGGGCTGGGCTACCGCCGGGCGGCGGAGGTGATCGCCGTGCTCATCGACGGAGCCAGGCGGATCGGTCGCTCCGGCGTCGCACTGAAGGACACCTCCCGGGACGCGCTGTTTCCGAGGACGGCCGCTGCGTTACCGGCGAACGAGACCGGGTAGCCGCGCAACGGCCCCTGGACACTGCGGGAACCGATGGTTCCGGATGTGTCCAGGGGCCGCTGCGCGGGACTGCCGGAACTCAGTCCAGGTAGTCGCGCAGGACCTGCGACCGGCTGGGGTGCCGGAGCTTGCTCATGGTCTTGGATTCGATCTGCCGGATCCGCTCACGGGTGACCCCGTAGACCTGACCGATCTCGTCCAAGGTGCGCGGCTGGCCGTCGGTGAGACCGAACCGCAGCCGCACCACCCCCGCCTCACGTTCGGACAGGGTCTCCAGCACCGACTGCAGCTGATCCTGCAGCAGCGTGAAGCTGACCGCGTCCACCGCGACCACGGCCTCGGAATCCTCGATGAAATCACCGAGTTGGCTGTCGCCCTCGTCGCCGATGGTCTGGTCGAGCGAGATGGGTTCCCGGGCGTACTGCTGGATCTCCAGCACCTTCTCCGGGGTGATATCCATTTCCTTGGCCAGCTCCTCCGGGGTGGGCTCGCGGCCCAGATCCTGGAGCAGCTCGCGCTGGATTCGCCCGAGCTTGTTGATGACCTCCACCATGTGCACCGGGATACGGATGGTGCGCGCCTGGTCGGCCATGGCGCGGGTGATGGCCTGCCGGATCCACCAGGTGGCGTAGGTGGAGAACTTGTAGCCCTTGGTGTAGTCGAACTTCTCGACCGCACGGATCAGGCCCAGGTTGCCCTCCTGGATGAGATCCAGGAACGCCATACCGCGGCCGGTGTAGCGCTTGGCCAGCGAGACCACCAGGCGCAGGTTCGCCTCGAGCAGATGGTTCTTGGCGCGGTTGCCGTCGCGGATGATCCAGTTGAAATCGCGGCGCGTGGCCACGGGGAGTTTCTCCCCGGCCTCGGTGAACTCACGCATCTTCTCCGCGGCGTACAGCCCGGCCTCGATCCGCTTGGCGAGTTCGACCTCTTCCTCGGCATTGAGCAGCGCGACCTTGCCGATCTGCTTGAGGTATGCGCGTACCGAGTCGGCTGAGGCGGTGAGTTCGGCGTCCTTGCGCGCTTGGCGCAGTGCTTCGGACTCCTCCTCGTCCCAGACGAAATCGCCGGAGGCCTTGTCCGCTGCGGTGGGTTCGGATGTGCCGTCCGCCGCCTCGCTCTCGGTCTCCTCGGCAACCTCGGCTACGAGTTCGTCGCCCTCTTCGGCGAGATCGTCCTCGGAGACTTCCAGGTCGCCGAGATCTGCCTCTTCCAGCGAATCGTCGTCGAGCTGCTCCTCTCCCGCGCCTGGGGCGCCTGCGCTCCCGGCCTTCTTGGCCGGGGCTTTCTTGGCGGCTCCCTTCTTGGCAGCGGCCTTTTTGGCCGGAGCCTTCTTGGCGGCGGCCTTTTTGGCCGGAGCCTTCTTGGCCGCGGCTTTGCGCGCCGGGCGTGCCGCGGGAACTTCCGTGGCCTCGGCGTCGGCCGATTCGGCTGTCTGACGGGTATTCGTGGCTACCACGTACGCCCTTTCGTGACGGTCTCGTGCGGCGTCACGCCAGAGTAGTATTCCGGCGGAGCGGTCTGTCGGGTTTACCGGCTAAAACGCCGGTCGGGGGTCCGGCTCACCGCCGGGTGCTTTCATTGTAACGATCCGACCAGTGTGCCTTGACCTGTGGCGTGGACAACCTCAGGGGGTGATCCCGGCGTCGACGGCCATGGCCGCGCCGACGATACCCGCTGTGTTGCGCAGGTTCGCGGGGACCACGCGGGTACGGTTGGTGAGCAGGGGAATCCACTGGTCGGCGTCGCGGCTGATTCCGCCCCCGGCCACGAACACCGTCGGCCAGAAAAGATCCTCCAGACCGCTCAGCACCGTGCTGACTCGCGCGGCCCAGTCGGGGTAGCCGAGGTTCTCTCGCTCCTTGACCGAGGCGGCGGCCCGGTGCTCGGTTTCCATCCCGCCGATCTCGAGATGCCCCAGTTCGGTGTTCGGAACGAGTGAACCGTTGTTGAGCAGCGCGGAACCGATACCGGTACCGAAGGTCAGCAGGAGCACCAGGCCGTCGATATCGCGCGCCGCGCCGTAGCGGTCCTCGGCCAGCCCGGCGGCGTCGGCGTCGTTGAGCACGGTCACCTCCCGGCCGCCGAGAGCTGTCGCGAACAGTTCCCGGGCGTCGGTACCGATCCATGCCTTGTCGACGTTGGCGGCAGTGTGCGCGACACCGCCGAGGACCACACAGGGCAGGGTGAGACCGACCGGCCCGTCCCACTTCGCGGACTCGATCAACTCGGCCACGGCTGCCGCCACCGCGGCAGGGGTGGACGGACGCGGGGTCGCGATCTTGATGCGGTCGTGCACGAGCTCTCCGGTATCCAGGTCGACCGTGGCGCCCTTGACGCCGCTGCCGCCGATATCGATACCGAACGCGTGCCGTCGAACGGACATGCGGGTTCCCTCGTTCCCTGTGCTGGCCGATGTGGTCGTGCGCCGCACCGGTTTTCGTGTGGGCCGGGCCGCGCGGGAGGAATTCCGGACGGCGTCGACCGGCCACACGCGTCGCGCGGCCTCCTCCGGGGCCCGCACTCCGCCGATGTGGTGTGCACGACAAGGGTAATGCGCGTGCCCGGATGCCCCGACCGCAGGATCTGTGCTGCGATGGAGGGCGTGCCGGAATCGATTTGGACTCTCACCGCTGCCACCGAACCCACCTCCGCCGATGCCACCGTGCTGCGCCGGATAGCCACCCATCTGGCCGGTCTCGCGGCCGCGCATGTCCGGGACCGCCGTCCCGAAGTCTTCGCCTCCACCGCTGCCGCGGAGGCTGCGGTCCGCACCAAGAGCACCCCGACCGACCCGGTGACCGTCGTCGATACCGAGACCGAACAGCTGATCCGCGACGAACTCGCCCGGCTGCGCCCCGATGACCACATCCTCGGCGAGGAGGGCGGCGGCGATCTGGCTGCCGCGGGTGACGACGAGGTGGTGTGGGTGGTGGACCCGATCGACGGCACCGTGAACTTCCTCTACGGGATCCCGGCGTACGCGGTGTCGGTTGCCGCGGTACGCGGCGGCCGACCGGTCGCCGGGGCCGTCGCCGACGTGGCCGCGTCGACGGTCTACACCGCCGCGTCCGGGGCGGGGGCGCTGCGGATCGGGCCGGACGGCACCGATACGCCGTTGCGCTGCAATCCGGTGGAGTCCGTGCGGTTGGCGCTGGTCGCCACGGGGTTCGCCTACGGAGTCTCCCGGCGGACCCGGCAGGCAGCCCGCGTCGCCGAGCTGCTGCCGCATGTACGGGATATCCGCCGGATCGGCGCGGCAGCACTGGATCTGTGCATGGTCGCCGAGGGGCGGGTGGACGCACACTACGAACACGGCCTGAACCCGTGGGACTGGGCGGCCGGTGCGCTGATCGCGGCCGAGGCCGGTGCGGTGCTGCGACTGCCGGCGCTACCCACCACCGGCGCCGACGGAGCACTCGTGGTGGCCGCGGCACCCGGTATCGGGGACGAACTGTTCGCGCTGCTCGACCACCTCGGTGTATCCGCTCCGATCCCCGAGGTCTGACCGCCCGGAGCGGGCGGTCGGTCGATCAGCAGCGGGCGGTTCGGGCCGCCGCGAGCATATCGGGGTCGATGGCGGGACTCTCCCCGCTGACCGGGTTCTTCAGTAGCCGCAGAACCTCTTCGGCGTCGTTGTTCGGCTGGAGGTCGCCGCCGAACAGGGATCCCAGCACCAGATCGACGGTCTCGTCGGACCGCTTGTCTTCGACGAGCTCGGCGCACGGGACCGCGAGCTGTACCGCGGCCGCGACCGGGCGGCCGTTCTCACCGAACCGGATCTGCCCGGTGCATTCCAAGTCACCGTTTGCGTATACCGAATCGTTACCATAAGGGTCGCCGGGCGGGCTGCCGAAACCCAGATCACCGAGCTGTGCCGCGACATGCGCGGCCTGACCACGCTGACCGTTGGCGTTCAGGACACGTACCTTCGTGCCCCCCGTCGGGGCCGGCTCCACGTCCCCGAGGCGACTCGAGCCGACCCGCTGCCCGGGCAGCGGCTGTGGGCCGGCTTTGGGATCGGTCGCGGGGGTCGGCGAACTGCACGCCATCGGCGTGTGGTCGTCGTCGTTCGTGGTCAGTGCTTTTACCCACAGACCTGCGCAAACAACCACGAGCACGACGACGAGGATCAGCCACGGCCGCGGCCGTCGGCGCGGATATGGACGGCCTTTGGAATCCGTCGGACTGCCTTCGGTGATCAGTGAAACCACGTCGATACTGTACGTACCCCGACCCGGGCGCCGCGCATTACCCAGGCCGCTCCGGGCGCGTTACCGGGGCCGGTCACGGCGCGCTCCGGGGCGCATATCGATTGCCCAGCGGTTTCGACACGGCGGGGTTTCGATTGCGACATTTTCCGCACCGTCCGCTATTGTCTGCCCGCCCAGACCGAAATATCCATGAGTAAATCTGCGTTCGGTCGTGGGAACAAGCAGGGCAACTCATGCGTTGTCCGGACGCTATCAGAGGTGAGTCTGCCGGATTCGCCCTGATAGAGGACCGGTGCGGGTGTGAAGTGCACCACCGGCGGGGCGGCGGGCGCAGTCGAGAGACGGCGTGTGCCGATCCGGATATACGGAGTAAGGACGAGGGGAAGACGACATGGCAACCGACTATGACGCACCGAGGCGCACCGAATCCGACGAGGTCTCGGAGGATTCGCTGGAGGAGCTGAAGGCTCGTCGCAACGAGGCACAGTCCGCCGTCGTGGATGTCGACGAATCCGATACCGCGGAGTCGTTCGAGCTCCCCGGCGCGGACCTGTCCGAGGAAGTGCTGACGGTTCGGGTTATCCCGAAACAGGCCGACGAGTTCACCTGCTCGAGCTGTTTCCTGGTACACCACCGCAGCCGGCTGGCCAGCGAAAGCGGCGGTCAGCTCATCTGCATGGATTGCGCAGCCTGAGCGGTACGTGCGGTCATTCCGCGCTCGGGATCCCGAGCGCGGCAAGGACCGCTGCGGGCCGCCGCGTGCTGACCAGCCAGTAGGGCGTCGGGTCGTCGGGATCGTCGAGCACCAGCAGCACGAGGGTGCCGATCCACGGGCGGTGCTGGACGTAGGCCGCAGGATCGAGCTGACGGCCCAGCGCCGCACTTCTGGCGCTCTCGGGCACCACGGTCGCGCGAGCGACGAACGACACCGGCAGATGGGCCCGGTCCACGCGCAGTTCGGGCGTGCCCGTCGCGTCCGGTGCGACCTCGAGACGATGCCGACTCATCCACAGCAGCACCCAGACGGGCACCGGGAACAGCAGGACATACGGCAGCCAGGCCCGCAGGCCGGGTGCACCCATATGGATCTCCGCGGCGAGTAGACCGGCGAGGGCGAAGCCCACCGGCCACCACCACAGCGGGACCCAGAGACGCTCACGATGAGTGGGTGTCTGCGGTCGAGTGCGGTGCTCGTCAGCGCGCACTGCGAGGTGCTCGTCAGCGCCCCCGGCGCGACGCTCGTTTTCGCGTTCCGCGAGGTGCTCGGTTTCGGTGGGTCGAGGCTGGTCGGACACGACTCAACACTAAGCGACACTGGCGCCGGGCCTGCGCGTAGGCTGGTCGGACGTGAACGCACTCTCACCGATACCGCTGCTCCGGCTGGACCCCGGGATTCCCATGCCGACGCGCGCCCACGAAGGCGACGCGGGTGTGGATCTGTGCACCGCCGAGGATGTCGTCCTGGAGCCGGGGGAACGGGTACTGGTCGGTACCGGTATCGCCGTCGCGCTGCCGGTGGGCACCGTGGGCCTGATCCATCCCCGCTCCGGGCTGGCGGCCAAGGCCGGACTATCCGTGGTGAACACACCGGGGACCGTCGACGCCGGGTATCGGGGCGAGATCAAGGTGTGCCTGATCAACCACGATCCGCGCACTCCCATCGAATTGCGCCGTGGCGACCGGATCGCGCAGCTGCTGGTGCAGCGGGTGGAACTGGTTGATTTCGTGGCGGTGGATCGACTCGACGAGTCGGCACGCGGTGCGGGCGGTCACGGATCCAGCGGGGGACACGCGAGTTTGACGCCGGGCGGGGCGGACGCCGCCGACGGCAAGGAGGCCTGACATGTTCGGACGACGGAAATCCGGCGGACGCAGATCCGAGGACGGGCAGGACACCGGCGAATACAGCACCGGCGAGTACGAAACCGGCGAATACGAAGATTACGACGAGGGCGGTTACCACCGCGCCGACTACGACGAGTCCTACAGCGACGAGGGTGACGAGAGCTACGACGACGGATACGGCGGCGCCGCCTACAGCGACGCCTACGACGCCGCGATCGATGATCCCGATACCGAACCCCAGCGGCGCGGCCCCTACGACTACGACGATGTCGCCGAGGTGCTGGAGAACTTCACCGATACCCGGCTCGATCTGGGTTCGGTGATCCTGCCGGTGCCGCCCGGCGGCCAGTTGCAGGTCGAGATGACCCCGCAGGGCACGCCGCAGGCGGTCCATCTGGCCACCGAACACGGCCGCATCACCGTGGCGGCCTACGCCGCGCCGAAATCGAAGGGCCAGTGGCGTACGGTCGCCGCCGACCTCGCGGAATCGCTGCGCAAGGACGGTGCTCGGGTCTCGGTGGAGAAGGGTCCGTGGGGCCGGGAACTGGTGGCGGTCACCGAGGGCGCGGATCTGCGGTTCATCGGTGTGGACGGGTACCGCTGGATGATCCGGCTGGTAGCGGCGGGACCGTCCGGTTCGGCCGCGGCGGGTGGTCCACTGGTCGTGGCGGCACGTACGGTGCTGAGCGAAACGATCATTCGGCGCGGTATCGACGCGCTCCCGGTGCGCGAACCGCTGCCGGTGGTCCTACCGCAGCAACTCGCCGAACAGCTCACCGCCGCCCACCAGCAGCAGCAACAGCAGGCCCAGCAGCAGGTGGCGACCCCGCCACCCAGCGCCCGGCCCTCGCCGACGCCCGCGGTGCTGCCGCCCCAGCAGCCCCAGCAGCCGCGGCGCGGTGCCGAGGGTTCGGCGATGCAGCAGCTCGGCCGGAACTGATCGATCGCGGTCCCGGTCCCGGGCGGGGCAGGGACCGCGTGGCGTCAGGCGAGGTGCCGCAGGGCCAGCCGGCCCACGACGGCCGGATCGGCGCCGAGTTCGGCCAACGTCACCTCGTCGAGCGCCGAGCGGGGCGCCCGCCGCGCCCATTCCCGTCCCACCGCCAGCGGATGGACCGGATCGTCCGTCGCAGCGATCACCGCCAGCGGGACGGCCAGCGCGTCGAGTAAGGCGGGTTCGGGCCATTTGTACTGGGCGGCTTCCTCCAGTGCGCCCGGCAGCCCGGGCCACTGCGACCGCCACGACCGGGTCAGCGCGTCGGCCAGCCAGGCGGGGCTTCCGGCCCGCATACGAGCGATCACCGGTTCCAGCCCCTCGGCGCGCAGTTGCGCCGCCGTCATCGCGGCGCTGAGGGTCGCGGGGCAGTCCGCGGTATCGGGGCCCGTCCACGCGGGTAGTGCCGCGACGACGCAACTGACATCGGCCGGGTCTCGGCCGGCGGCCCATTCGACGGCGACCGCAGCCCCGAGTGAAATCCCGGCCGCCAGCACGGGCCCGCGGGCCGCGGCACTGTCCAGGGCTGTGCGATAACTCTCGATCACCGCGTCCGGATCAGGGTCGACGGCAAGGAAATCGAGTCCGGCGGCGGCGGATGCGGGGCCGAACGCGCGGCGCGCGAAGCATGCGTCGGAACCGGTCCCGGGCAGAGCGACGACGACAGCCGGACGTGGGGAATCGAACACCGGACCGAGCGTAGCGGTGCCGCCGGTACCCATCTACAGTGGCGGGTACGGCCACAGCCGGGCCGTAGCAGGAAATTCGGATGATGTGCGATCCATATCATCCGCGCACAGGAGAGCAGGCGATGTCTTCCGCGGCAGGAAGAAAAGCGGGCGCCAAGTCCGCGACCGGATATTTTCGCAGGCTCGGCCGCAGATTGACCGAGGATCTCGATCAGCTCGACGCCGAGGAGCTGGCGGAGACGGCGGACGCCTCGGGCGCCTGTCGGGTGTCGGAGTGCCGGCGTGGCGAGGAGGCGACGATGTTGGGTCGTCTACGCAGCGTCGACTCCTGTCCCCAGGCCACGGGCGCGAGCGTGCAGGCGGAGTTCTTCGACGGCACCGATGCCATCACCCTGGTGTGGATCGGCCGGCGCCGAATCCCCGGTATCGAATCGGGACGGCGCATCATGGTGCGCGGCCGGATCGGGGAGCGTGAAGGCCGTAAGGTGATCTTCAACCCCTACTACGAATTGCGCGGAAACAGCTGACGTATGCCATCGAGCGACGAGTACGCCACCACGCGACTGCCCCGAGTCGAGGCCGCTGCGGATTCTCCGCCGACCGAGGGCTCCACCGACGACACCCGTGAGGAACCGGCCCAGCAGACGTTGCTGGAACAGCTGGGCGGTTTCGGCGGCCTGATCTATTCGACGCTGCCGGTACTGATCTTCGTGCCGGTGAACACTTTGTTCGGGCTCGCCGCGGCGATCTGGGCAGCTCTCGGGGTGGCGGCCGCGATTCTGGTGTGGCGGCTGGCGCGCCGCGAGCCGATCCAGCCGGCGATCTCCGGTTTCATCGGGGTGGGTATCTGTGCCCTGATCGCCTGGCGGGTGGGGGAGGCCAAGGGCTTCTTCCTGTTCGGCATCTACACCAGCCTGATCTACGGCGCCGCGTTCCTGATCTCGATCCTGATCCGCCGGCCGCTGGTCGGTGTGGTGTGGGGCGTGCTCAACGGTCACGGCGGCGACTGGCGCGGCGACTCGCGGGTGGTCCGTCTCTACGACATCGCGACCATCGCCTGGGCTCTGGTATTCGGCGCTCGTTACCTGGTCCAGCATCACCTCTACGACGCGGACAGCACGGGCTGGCTGGCCGCCGCGCGGATCGCGATGGGCTGGCCGCTCACCGCCGTCGCACTGGGGGTGACGGTCTGGGCGGTGCGCCGCGCCGGGCATCTGCCCACGGCCTCCGGGCGGCATTCCGCCACCGCGGACTGAGTCCGGATCCGGACCGTATCCGGAGGAGCGGGCCACGGTGATCCGGAAGGGTGGACCAGGACCCACCCTTTGGTGTCTATCTCCGGGCCGCCGTTCATCGGACGATCGTCTACAGGAAGACGATCTGCCGAGAGGACTGGCGAATGCGAACCGAGCAGCACGCGATCACACGCCCGGAGCGGGGGTACGAGCATCCGGTACGGTCCCAGAGCCGCCGGGTATCCGCGGAACTGGAAATCCTCGTCCCGGCGGCGGCCGCGGGCGACCCCGCGGCTGTGGCCGAGATCCTGCGACTGATCCAGCCCCCGGTGCAGCGCTACTGCCGGACCCGCCTCGGTAACGCGACCCATCTGCACGTCACCGCCGACGATGTGGCGCAGGAGGTGCTGATGGCGACGGTGCAGGCGATCGGGCGCTACCGGGATCAGGGGAAATCGTTCCTCGCGTTCGTGTACGGGATCGCGGCGAACAAGGTGTCCGATGCCTTCCGGGGTGCACAGGTCCACCCGGCCTACCCTGTGGCCGAGTTTCCCGAAGCGGTGTCGACCGCGGCCGGCCCGGAGGAGCGGGCACTGGCCGCCGAACGTGGGGACCTGGCCCGTGAACTGATGCAGCAGCTCAACCCCGTGCACCGCAAGGTGCTGGTGATGCGGATCGTGCTGGGCTGGAGCGCTGCCGAGACCGCAGCGGCGATCGGCACCACCCCCGGCGTCGTCCGGGTCATGCAGTATCGGGCGCTGAACAAACTGCGTTCACGCGCCGCGCAGCCGGTCGCCGCCTGACATCTGAGCCCAGGAACGGGCCGAATGCTGTCGGGTGGTCAGTATTCGGCGTCCTGAGCCGGCGTCAGACCCGTGGTGTGGCCACTCGTCGGCTCCATACCGTGCGGGGCCAGCACCGCGCGCAGTTCCTCCTCGGCGGTCGCGGAAACCACGAACAGCAGTTCGTCGTCGCCCTCGAACGGGTCGTCGGGCTGCGGCACGATGACCCGGCCGCCGCGCAGGATGGTGACCAGCGCGGAATCACGCGGCAGTTTCAGGCTGCGTACCGGCTTCCCGGCCAGCGTCGTATCCGGCGGCAGCGTGAGTTCGACCAGGTTGGCCTGGCCCTGCCGCAAGGTCATCAACCGGACGAGATCACCCACCGACACCGCTTCCTCTACGAGGGAGGCGAGCAGGCGTGGGGTGGAGACAGCCACATCGACCCCCCACGAATCGTCGAACAGCCATTCGTTGCGTGGATCGTTGACCCGCGCGACCACCCGGCGGACACCGAACTCGGTTTTCGCCAGCAGGCTGTGCACGAGATTGGCCTTGTCGTCGCCTGTTGCGGCGATGACCACCTCGTAGTCCTCCAGACCGGCGTCCTCGAGCAGCGCGAGTTCGCAGGCGTCGGCATGTACCCAGATCGCTTCGGGCACCGAATCACGGTCGATATGGTCGAGCTGGCGTTCGAGCAACATCACATTGTGTCCCGAACGCAGTAGTTCGCGAGCGATGGAGCGGCCGACGGCCCCGGCTCCGGCAATGGCCACTTTCATGATCAGTCCTTGTCGGCTGGAGGTTTCGCGGCCAGCGCGACGGCCTCACCTGCGGAACCGGAGGTGGCGGCCACGTACACGATATCGTCGGCCTGGACGACGGTTCTGGCGTCCGGCAGGTTGCCCTGCCCGAACCGGATGACGAACGCTACCCGCGCGCCGGTGGCGTCCTCGAGTTCGCTGACCGTGCGCCCGTACCAGTCCTCGTGCAGGAGGAGTTGGGCGACGGCCACGGTCCCCGTGGGATCCCGCCACGTGGTGGTGCCCGCGTCGCCGATGAGGGTGTGCAGGAACCGGTCGGTCGTCCAGGGAACTGTCGCGATGGTCGGGATTCCGAGCCGCTCGTAGACGGCCGCCCGTTTGGCGTCGTAGATGCGGGCGACCACCCGCTCGATACCGAACATCTCCCGCGCCACCCGGGCGGAGATGATGTTGGAGTTGTCACCCGAGGAGACCGCCGCGAAGGCGCCGGCCCGTTCGATGCCCGCCCGGCGCAGTACATCGCGGTCGAAACCGACGCCCACGACCTGCTCACCGGGGAAATCCGCGCCCAACCGCCGGAACGCGTCGGGGTTGCGGTCGATCACGGCGACCTCGTGACCTATCCGGACCAGGGCACGGGCCAGCGACGCCCCCACCCGGCCGCATCCCATGATCACCACGTACACGGTGAACCTCGCTCCTGACTCGGTCTGCCCTACGGCAAGTGAAACTGCCTTGTAGCTGCTGCGAGAACGAACCGTACTCGCTGGTTCTCGCCCTCAGCCACGTTCCCCCCGCAGGGGGTGGTCAAACCCCGCCTTCCGGTGATGCCTGGCAGCACCGCGGAGCGCGGGGGCTTATGCTCCGTCCAGTGTCGAAGTTGACGACCGCCACCAAGCGTCTTGTGCTGGGGCGGCCATTCCGTAGTGACTCCCTGGGCCACACCCTGCTGCCGAAACGAATCGCGCTGCCGGTGTTCGCCTCGGACGCGATGTCCTCGGTCGCGTACGCGCCCGAGGAGATCTTCCTCGTGCTGTCGGTGTCCGGACTCGCCGGTTACGCCTACGCTCCGTGGCTCGGATTGGCCGTCGCGGTCGTGCTGGTCATCGTGGTCACCAGCTATCGCCAGAACGTGCACGCCTACCCGTCGGGCGGCGGTGATTTCGAGGTGGTCACCACCAATCTCGGCGCCACGGCCGGTTTGACGGTCGGCAGTGCCCTGCTGGTGGACTACGTCCTGACCGTCGCGGTCTCGATATCGTCGGCCGCGTCGACGATCGGTTCGGCGATCCCGTTCATCGCCACCCACAAGGTGTTGTTCGCGGTGGCCGCCATCGCGTTGATCACCGCGATGAACCTGCGCGGGGTGCGTGAGTCCGGGCGGTTGTTCGCACTGCTGTCGTATGCCTTCCTGTTCGGGATGTTCACCATGCTGGTGTGGGGGCTGATCCGGATCTTCGTTCTGGACCACGAAGTGCGCGCCGAATCGGCATCCTTCGAACTGCGTGCCGAGGACGAACATCTGGCCGGCTTGGCGCTGATCTTCTTGCTCGCGCGCGCCTTCTCTTCCGGATGTGCGGCGCTCACCGGTGTCGAGGCGATCAGCAATGGGGTTCCGGCGTTCCGGAAACCCAAATCACGTAATGCCGCGACCACACTGCTGATGCTGGGTGCGATCGCCATCGTGTTGCTGCTCGGCATGATCGTGCTCGCCCGGCAGGCGCATGTGGTGTTCGCCGAGCGTCCCGAACAACTCGTCGGCGCACCGGAGGGATACCACCAGAAAACGCTGATCGCGCAGATCGCGCATGCGGTTTTCAGTGGTTTCACCCCGGGCTTCTACTTCGTCGCCGTCGTGACCTCGGTCATCCTGGTGCTCGCCGCCAATACCGCCTTCAACGGGTTCCCGGTCCTCGGCTCGGTCCTGGCGCAGGCCCGGTTCCTGCCCCGCCAGCTGCACACTCGCGGGGACCGGCTCGCGTTCAGCAACGGGATATTGTTCCTGGCCATCGGCGCGATCGCGTTCGTCATCGCCTTCGACGCGGAAGTGACCCGGCTGATCCAGCTCTACATCATCGGCGTCTTCGTCTCGTTCACTCTGAGCCAGACCGGCATGCTGCGGCACTGGTCCCGGTTGCTGAGCAGGGAGACCGATCCGATCGAACGCCGCCGGATGATCCGCTCCCGGGCCATCAACGCGCTCGGGCTGGTGGCCACCGGCGCCGTGCTGGTGATCGTGCTGATCACGAAATTCTTCGCCGGCGCCTGGATCGCGATCGTGACCATGGCGGTGATCTTCGTGATCATGAAGATGATCCACCACCACTACAACTCGGTAGCGCGGGAACTCGAGGAACACGAATGGGACGGCGTGCTCCCGAGCCGCACCCATTCGATCGTTCTCGTGTCGAAGCTGCATCTCCCGACGCGCCGGGCCCTGGCCTACGCCCGGGCCGGGCGGCCGGACACGCTGGAGGCGATCACGGTGAACGTCGACGAGGACGACACCCGCGCGCTCGTACGGGACTGGGAGAACAGCGACAATCCGGTTCCGCTGAAGGTGATCGAATCGCCTTACCGCGAGATCACCAAACCGGTGCTCGACTACGTGAAGCGGGTGCGCAAGGACGCGCCGCGCGATGTGGTGACGGTCTTCATCCCCGAATACGTGGTGGGGCACTGGTGGGAGCAGGTACTGCACAATCAGAGCGCGCTGCGGTTGAAGGGCCGGTTGTTGTTCGAACCGGGTGTGATGGTGACCAGCGTGCCGTGGCAGCTCAGTTCCTCGGCTCGCGCCCGGGTGGCGGGCGAACCCGCGGCGCCGGGAGCGGTACGTCGCGGATATGGAGACAACGGGTGAGGTTCGCATGAGTTCCTGGCGTGATCGTGTGCTCTCGGTACGGCTCGGACAACCGGGACACGGAGGATTCTGTGTGGCCCGCCACGAGGGCCGGGTGATGTTCGTGCGGCACGGCCTGCCCGGCGAACTGGTGCGGGCCCGGGTCACCGAGGATCGGGGCGGCTCGTTCTGCCGGGCCGATGCCGTGGAGATCGTCGAGCCTTCACCGGACCGAGTGCCGGCCGGCTGTCCGGTATCGGGGCCGGGCGGGGCGGGGTGCTGTGATTTCTCCTACGCCACCGCGTCGGCGCAGCGCCGCCTCAAAGCCGCGGTGGTGGCCGAGCAACTGAGCCGGATCACCGGAATCGAGCGCGCGGTCGACGTGGAACCCATCACCGGATCCGGTGACGATACCGGCGGCTGGCGGACCCGGATCAGGCTGGCGGTGGACGCCGCGGGCAGGGCAGGCGTGCACCGCTACCGCAGCACCGGTGTGCTGACCGATCTGCGCTGCCCGCAGCCGGTGCCGGGAGCCCTGGACGGTATCGATTCGAGCCGTTGGACACCCGGTGCGGAGCTGGTGATCGCGATCGATGACACCGGAGCCCGGCATATCGTCGAAATCGCCCCACCGGAGACCGGTCGCCGCGGCGGCCGGTCCGGGCCGGGTGGCCGCGCGGACAGGAGGGCGGGCGGCTCGCGTGGGCCGCGGTCCGGCTCCGATCGCGCGGCCGCGGCGGGCACGGAGCCGGGGACACCGGGTGCGCAACGCCGTCGCACTGCGGCCCGGCGGGCCGCCGCCCGTACCGACCGCGACGAATGGGTGGTCGAGGGTAGCGGCCGGGCCGTTCAGTACGTGTCGGGCCGTCGCTGGGAGGTTTCCGCGGCAGGGTTCTGGCAGGCGCATCGCGGTGCCGCACAATGCTATTCGGATATCGTCGCCGAGTGGGCCGATCCGGGAACCGGCGCGACCGCCTGGGATCTGTACAGCGGCGCGGGGGTCTTCGCGGCGCGGCTTGCCGAACAGGTCGGATCCACCGGCGCGGTGCTTGCCCTGGAATCCGCGTCGGCCGCGGTCGCCGATGGGAAAGCCGCCCTCGCGGACCTGCCGTGGCTGGAACTCCGGACCGGCCGGGTCGAAGCGTGGACCGCCGGGCACCGCGGGGCGCGGCCGCGGGCCGTCGTGCTCGATCCGCCGCGGGCCGGCGCGGGCAAATCCGTGGTGCACGCTGTGACCGCCGCCGAACCGGACCGGATCGTGCACATCGGTTGCGATCCGGCGTCGTTCGCTCGCGATCTGCGCCTCTACCTGGAGGCCGGATACGCGCTGAGCGCGCTGCGCGCCTTCGATGCCTTCCCCGCCACCCATCACGTGGAATGCCTTGCGCTCCTGGAACGCTGAAGTCGACCGGGCGAATTCGGTGAGCTGCTACGTCAGTTGCCAGGTGGCGCGCAGCGTGGCGGTGACCTCGGCTTCGCCGGATTCGATCGGCACCGCCGCCGGGGCGGACGCGGCGACCATCCGGATACCGCCGGGGTCGGCGGGCTGTTGCGGCGGCGGGGCGCTGGTGTGTTCGGTGATCTCGAGCACGGGCCCCAGTTCGCGAGCGGCGCGGCGCGCGTACTGCCGGGCCTTGTCGAGCGCGTTGTCCCACGCGGCGTCCCGGGCGCGCTCCAGCAGCCGCTCCCGGTCGGCGAAAGTGTGCCGCAGACCGCCCAGCCGCGCGTCGTCACCGCCCGCCGCCACGGCATGGGCCACGATCTCCGACGGAGCCGGCCGTGCCGGATCGGCCGTGGCCGAGAGGTTGACCGTGAGCGTGCTGGACGCGATATAACCGATCACCCGCGAGGTGCCGTCCTGCCAGGCGGTATCCGACCGCACCGACAGCATGCCGGTACCGATATCGGAGGCCGGGACGCCGTCCTCGCGGAGTGCGGCCGTCAGCGCCGTCACACTCCGGCCTGCTCGGTCGTAGGCCAGGCTCACGGTGCTCGCGCGGCATTCGACGCCGACTGTCAGCACGATCGAGTCGGGGGCGGCGCGCACAGTGCCGTACCCGAATACGGTCACCGTCCCGGCCTGCGGCTGGGTCATCCGGTCTCCTCACGGTCGGTCTCCGGCGCCCGTCGGTGCGCCGCTGTCCCGGGGCTCGCGGCCGGACGCGGTTCGCGCGGCACCCGCTGTTCACCTTAGGCTGGACCGATACGCCGGACCGCGGTTCCGGCCCGGCACGGCGGTGCGTACGGCTCGCCGTCCGGGTGGTGCAGTCGGCCGCGGCTCCTAGACTGGTCGGATCAACTGCGCTATCCGGAGGGAGCGAATCAGGTGGGAGTGCTTTCCCGGGTCGATACGCCCGAAGACGTGCGTCGGCTCTCGGCACCGCAACTGCGGGAGCTGGCGGCCGAGATCCGCGAGTTCCTGGTGCACAAGGTCGCCGTCACCGGCGGCCACCTGGGGCCCAACCTCGGGGTGGTGGAACTCACCCTCGCCCTGCACCGGGTTTTCGATTCGCCCGCCGACCCGTTGCTCTTCGACACCGGGCATCAGGCCTACGTGCACAAGATCGTGACCGGTCGTAAGGACCGCTTCGACACCCTGCGCCGAAAGGACGGGCTGTCGGGCTACCCGAGCCGCTCCGAGAGCGAGCACGATTGGGTGGAGTCGTCGCACGCCTCGGCCTCACTGTCCTATGCCGACGGCTTGGCCAAGGCGTTCGCGCTCACCGGGCAGGACCGTCATGTCGTGGCCGTGGTCGGTGACGGCGCGCTCACCGGCGGTATGTGCTGGGAGGCGTTGAACAATATCGCCGCCGCGAAGGACCGTCGGGTGGTCATCGTGGTCAACGACAACGGCCGCTCCTACGCGCCGACCATCGGCGGGCTGGCCGATCGGCTGACGGCGCTGCGTACCCAGCCGGTGTACGAGCATATGCTCGACACGGGCCGCCGCTTCCTGAAAAGCATTCCGGGCGTCGGTGATTCCGCGTATTCGATGGTGCACGCCGTGAAGGCCGGGATCAAGGACGCGGTGAGTCCGCAGGAGCTATTCAGCGATCTCGGGCTCAAATACGTGGGCCCGGTCGACGGCCACGATCTCATCGCCCTCGAGTCGGCGCTGCGGCACGCCAAGGATTTCGGTGGTCCGGTGGTCGTGCACGCGGTTACCCAGAAGGGGCACGGCTACGAACCGGCCGAGAACCACGAGGCCGATCAGATGCACGCCTGCGGACCCATCGACCCGCTCACCGGCGAATCCGTGAGCACCGGGACTGCGGTCAGCTGGACCTCGGTGTTCTCCAAGGAACTCATCGCCCATGCCGAGCGCCGCGAGGACATTGTCGCGATCACCGCGGCCATGCCGGGGCCGACGGGGTTGTCCGCGTTCGGTGACCGTTTCCCGGACCGGCTCTTCGATGTCGGTATCGCCGAACAGCACGCACTGGCCTCGGCGTCGGGACTCGCGCTCGGCGGGCTGCATCCGGTGGTTGCCATCTACTCGACCTTTCTCAACCGCGCCTTCGATCAGCTGCTGATGGATGTGGCGCTGCTGAAACAGCCGGTCACCCTGGTACTCGATCGCGCCGGTATCACCGGCGCCGACGGTGCCAGCCACAACGGTATGTGGGATCTGTCGCTGCTCGGCATCGTGCCCGGGATGCGGGTCGCCGCGCCGCGCGACGCCGCGACCCTGGCCGAGGAACTGGCCGAGGCGCTGGCTGTGAGCGACGGTCCGACCGCGTTGCGGTTCCCCAAGGACAGTGTGGGCGCCGAGATCCGGGCGATGGAACGGCTCGACGGTGTGGATGTGCTGTGGCTGCCGGACCGGGAGGGCCCTTCGGCACAGGCCCAGCGCGGCGATGTGCTGCTCGTGGCCATCGGCGCGTTGGTACCGGCCGCGCTGCAGGCTGCGGAGCTGCTGGAGGCCGACGGAATCACCGCGACGGTCATCGATCCGCGCTGGGTGCTGCCGGTCTCCGATACCGTCGTCAAACTGGCCGAGAACTACCGCCTGGTGGTGACGCTGGAAGACAGCGGTCTGCACGGCGGAATCGGGGCGACCGTGTCGGCTCGGCTGCGGGCCTCGGGTCTGGACGTACCCGCGCGCGATATCGGCATCCCGCAGGAATTCCTCGAGCACGGCAGCATCGCCCAGGTACGGCAGGAACTCGGTCTCACCGCCCCCGATATCGCCCGCCGGGTCACCGGCTGGCTGGATGCGCCCTGACCGTCGGCACACGAGACCGGTAGCGCTCCGGGTGCGGCCGATTCAGGCTGACGGATGGACCCTCGCTGGGCCCCTGTTCCGTCAGTCCTCGGACGGGTCCGCCAGCGCGGCCGCGAGCGGCTCGGCGGCGAGTTCCCGCTGCCAGGGCCGGGCACCGTGAGTTTCCAGGAAACCTTCGACGGCCGCGGAAACCCCGCCGGTCGTGTCCTGGTCGCTGCGGTAATCGGGCAGGCCATCCCAGCACAGTCGGCGCACCAGATCGGGGGAGATCAGATTCTCCACCGGCACCGCCACCCGCTCGGATATCCGGGTCATCACCGCGCGAGCCCGAGCCAGCCGGGCCGCGGCCACGGGATCGCGGCGTTCCCAGCGGTTCACCGGGGGCGGGCCGTCGTACGGCTGGCTCATCCGGGGCAGCTCCTCGTCCGGCAACAGCCGGGCGCGTTCTACCGCGCCGAGCCATTCCCGGGAGTAGCGGCGCTGACGCGGGCCGCCGAAGACCGGTAGTTCCCGCAACTGTCCGATGGATGCGGGGTCGGCCTTCGCGGCGGCGATGATCGCGGAATCCGGGAGTATCCGCGACGGTGCGATATCCCGGCCGCGCGCCAGGGCGTCGCGGGTGGTCCACAGCTCACGCACGATCGCCAGCTGGCGAGCCCGGCGCAGCGTATGGATACCGGAGGTGCGCCGCCAGCGGTCCGGTTTCGGTGCGGAGGGCTCGAGAAGCCGGATATGTTCGAATTCCTGTGCCGCCCACTCGGTCTTTCCCTGATCGGCCAGCGACGCGGCCACTGCCGAACGCAGCTCTATCAGTAGTTCCACATCCAGGGCGGCATAATTGAGCCAGGCCTCCGGGAGCGGCCGGGTGGACCAATCCGCGGCGCCGTGACCCTTGCGCAATGCCCGGCCGAGCAACTGCTCGACCATGGCCGCCAGCCCGACCCGGGGAAATCCGGCCAGGCGCCCCCCCAGCTCGGTATCGAACAGCGCCGCCGGGCGCAGCCCCAGCTCGGCCAGGCCGGGCAGATCCTGGTCAGCCGAATGCAGAATCCATTCCAGGCCGTTGATCGCCTCGGCCAGCGGCTGCAGTGCGTCGGCGACCGGTATCGGATCGATGAGCACCGTGCCCGTGCCCGCGCGGCGCAACTGGATGAGATATGCCCGCGACGAGTATCGGAAACCCGAGGCGCGTTCGGCGTCCACTGCCAGCGGCCCGGTACCGGCGGCGAGATGCTCGGCGGCCGCCGCCACGGCCTCGGCGGTTCGGCAGACCGGGGGGATACCGTCGGCGGGAACCAGCAGCGGGACGGCCGTGGACTCGGCCGTATCGGAATCGGACGCCGTATCGGCAGCGACGCCCCGTGGCCCCGGATCGGACGCCGGAGGCAGGCCGGTGCCACCATCCGGGTGGTCACCGGACAGGTGTTCGGGCTCCTCTACTACCGGCATAAAGGGCCACTCTACGTGGCCGGAGCCACGTCCGATATTCAACCACGGTCGGTATCGGTGGCCGGGGAGGGGCGCAGATCGGTGATCCCGGCCGGCGGCAGACCCGCCGCGTAGGCCAGGACTTCGCCGAACGCCTCCACATGGGGCCGCATCTCGGTGGTGCGGGCGGTCCACGATGCGCGCAGTTCCAGTTGATGCGCGCGCGGTGGACCGGCGATATCGCCGTAGCGCACCGAACTGGTGGATGTCACCGTTCCGCCGAGCGCGGTGAACGGTCCCTCCCTGGATTCCAGGGCGTCCACCAGCCAGCTCCAGGCGACCTCGGGTAACAGCGGGTCGGCGGCCAGGGCTCCGTCGATATCGGCCTGGATATAGGCGACCAGGCGGAATACGCCGTGCCAGGCGTCGTCGCCGTTGGGGTCGTGGAGGAGGATAAGGCGCCCGAAAGCGTCCCCGTCGGAATCGATCGGCACGACGGGCGAGTCCTCGTGGATCACCTCGGCGCCGAGCGCGTAGGAGTAGGGGGCGAGACGCTGCGGCGGACGGGTCGGGGACAGCTCGATCCGCGGGTGCACGGACGCGGCGCCCATCGCCGAGACGGCAGCACGGAACGCTGCGGGTTCGTCGCCGGGCCCATCATCGGGTGCGCCGTCGCGGATATCGAGCGGTGTCACGGGGAATGACGGTAGACCCGTAGCGCCCGGGGCGTGCGGAGGCGCGCCGGGCGACCGTTGTTGCTGCGTGCGCGGGCCCGCTCGTGGTAAACACCGCGCAACCCGTTCCGGGTGCGTGCCCACCCACCGCCCAGGGCGGCGGATCGGTGGTGATCGGTGATCCCGGCTGTGGTGTGCGGACACGCGTGCGGGGACGCATACGATGGCGTGTGATGAGCACATACACGCGCCGCCGGTTGTCCGATGCCCCGTTCCTGGCCGCCGCCACCGGCGCCGCACCGGTTCGGCGCCCGGTGTGGTTCATGCGCCAGGCAGGCCGTTCTTTGCCGGAATACCGCGAGGTCCGGGCCGGTGTCGGGATGCTGGAGTCGTGTTTCGACCCGGAACTCGTCTGCGAGATCACCATGCAGCCCATCCGGCGCCACGGGGTCGACGCGGCCATTCTGTTCTCCGATATCGTCGTTCCGCTCAAAGCGGCCGGCATCGATCTCGATATCGTGCCCGGCGTCGGTCCGGTGGTCGCCTCGCCGGTGCGGACGGCCGCCGACGTGCAAGCACTGCCGCGGCTGCGGCCCGAAGAAGTGGGCGCGGTCGCCGACGGGGTCGGGCTACTGGTGGACGAACTCGGGCAGACCCCGCTCATCGGGTTCGCGGGCGCGCCGTTCACGCTGGCGTCGTATCTGGTGGAGGGCGGCCCCAGCAAAAATCACGAGCGCACCAAGGCCATGATGCTCGGTGATCCCACGGCCTGGCACGCGTTGCTCGGCGCCCTCACCGATATCACCCTTGTGTTCCTGCGTGCCCAGCTCGCGGCCGGGGTGGATGCGGTACAGCTGTTCGACTCGTGGGCCGGGGCGCTCTCGCTGGCCGATTACCGCCGCTACGTGCTCCCGCATTCGGAACGGGTATTCGCCGAGCTCGCCGACGCCGGGGTGCCCAGGATCCATTTCGGTGTCGGCACCGGGGAACTGCTCGGCGCGATGGGCGAGGTCGGCGCCGATGTGGTCGGCGTCGATTGGCGATTGCCGCTGACCGAGGCGGTGCGGCGGGTCGGCGCCGGAAAAGCGTTGCAGGGCAATCTCGACCCCGCGGTGCTCTTCGCGGGCTGGCCGGTGGTGGAGTCCGAGGCACGCCGGATCGCCGAGGAGGCGGATGCGGCGCTGGCCATGGGCGCGGCGGGCCATATCTTCAATCTCGGCCACGGGGTCCTTCCCGAGACCGACCCCGGCGTGCTGACCGCGCTGGTCGAACTGGTCCACGAACTGTGAGCCGACCCGGCCGGGGTATGAGAATCGCGGTAGTCGGTGGGGGGATCAGCGGGCTCGTCGCGGCGTACCGGTTGCGCCGGGCGCTCGGGGATTCGGCCGCGATCACGGTGGCCGATACCCGGGACCGGCTCGGTGGAGTTCTGCTCACCAGCGAGATCGCCGGTGAGCCGGTCGACCTAGGGGCGGAGGCGTTCGTCGGGCGGCGGCCGGAGGTCCCCGAACTCCTGCGCGAACTCGGTCTCGCCGATCAGCTGGTGCATCCCGCCGGGTTGCGTCCGCTGATCTGGTCGGAGGGTCGTATCCACCCGCTGCCCGGCCGTACCCTGATGGGCATTCCGGCCGGGGCCGCGGCTGTCGAAGGGCTGGTGGACGCCGCGACGGTCGAGCGGATCGCGACCGAACCCGATCGCCCGCTCATCTGGCGGCCCGGTGCCGATATCGACGTTCATTCGCTGGTGGCCGACCGCTTCGGTGAGCAGACCGTGGCGCGCAGCGTCGACCCGTTGCTCGGCGGTGTGTACGCGGGCAGTGCCCGCTCTATCGGGGTTCGGGCGGCACTGCCCGCGCTGGCGGCCGCGCTGGACCGTGGCGCGGCGTCGCTCACCGAGGCGGTGGCGGAGGCGCTGCCCCCGTCCTCGAACGCGCCGGTGTTCGGCGCGCTGCGTGACGGATACGGCGCGCTGCTGGCCGCGCTGGCCGCGCATACGGCGGCGACCACCGCCCGGGATACTGCCGTCACAGAAATCCGGCGGACAGCCGGCGGCTGGGCGATCGATCCGCTGGGCGAGTTCGAGGCGGTCGTGCTGGCGACTCCGGCCCCGGTGACCGCCCGATTGCTGGTCGGTATCGCTCCCACGGCGGCGAACGCGGCCGCCGGGATCGAGTTGTCGTCCTCGGCCCTGGTCGCACTGGAGTTGCCGAAGGACACCGCGCTGCCGCCGAATTCGGGTGTTCTGGTCGCGACCGGAGAGTCGCTGCGAGCCAAGGCGTTCACCCTGTCCAGCCGCAAATGGGCGCATCTGGCCGCCCGCGACACCGCGCTGGTGCGGGTCTCCTTCGGGCGTTTCGGCGACGACACGGTGCTCGGCCTCTCCGACGCCGAACTGATCGATGCCGCCACCGCCGATCTGGCAACGGTGACAGGGGTGCCGATCGTCCCGCGTTCCGCGGTCGTGCAGCGTTGGCCCGGTGGGCTCGCCCAGTACGCACCCGGCCATGCCGAACGAGTCGCCGAGATCGAGTCCGCGCTGGCCGATTTCGACGATCTCGCGGTAACCGGGGCTTATCTGCACGGTGTCGGTGTACCGGCTTGCGTCGCGGCGGCGTCCCGCGCCGCGACGCGGATCGCCGCCGGCGCTACGGCGGCGTCGGCCTGATATCTACCCGTTGCGTGGCGACGGCGGTGCGGTCGCAGACTCGATCTCCCGGCCCCGCCCTGTACACGATCGGGCGAGTGGCACGATGGGATCATGGCGCGACTCGATTACCAGTCTCTCAACTCCACCATCCGCTATCTCATGTTCTCCGTGTACCAGGCGCGGCCCGGAGTGCTGGGGGACGACCGCACGACGGCGCTGAAGGAGGCCCGCGAATTCTTCGACGGTCTGGCCGACCGCGGGGTCGTGGTACGCGGTGTCTATGACGTGGCCGGGATGCGCGCCGACGCCGATTTCATGGTGTGGACCCACGCGGAGCGGGTCGAGGATCTGCAGGCCGCCTACGCCGATTTCCGGCGGACCACCGAGCTGGGCCGGGCCAGCACCCCGGTCTGGAGCAATGTGGCGCTGCACCGGCCCGCCGAGTTCAACAAGAGTCATATCCCCGCTTTCCTGGCCGGTGAGGAGGCCGGAAACTATATCTGCGTCTACCCGTTCGTCCGGTCCTACGAGTGGTATCTGCTGCCCGACGACGAACGCCGCAAGATGCTCGCCGACCACGGTAAGGAAGCGCGCGGCTATGCCGATGTGCGAGCCAACACGGTCTCCTCGTTCGCACTCGGCGACTACGAGTGGATTCTGGCGTTCGAGGCGCCGGAACTGCACCGTATCGTCGATCTGATGCGCGACCTGCGCGCGACCGAGGCGCGGATGCACGTCCGCGAGGAGACCCCGTTCTACACCGGGCCGCGGGTCGACCTCGACCAGCTCATCGCCGCGCTGCCCTGATCCGGGCCACCCGGCCCGACCTCCGGAACCGAGGTCGTGCCGGCCGGGCGGCCGTTACCTCCGTTGGGCGGGCGGTGAGGTCACTCCGCTGTGCCGGTCGAGGGGTGCAGGCGCAGGGATATCGAGTTGATGCAATACCGCTTGTCGGTGGGTGTCGGGTACCCCTCGCCCTCGAAGACGTGTCCGAGGTGGCTGTGGCAGTTGGCGCACAGCACTTCGACTCGGCGCATCCCCAGCGAAACGTCTTCGCGCAGCAGCACCGCGTCCGAGGCCGCCGGATCGAAGAAGGACGGCCATCCGCAATGCGATTCGAACTTCTCCGTACTACGGAAGAGTTCCGCACCGCAGGCCCGGCAGCTGTAGACCCCTTCGGTCTCGGAATCGGTGTATTCGCCGGTGAACGGCCGTTCGGTGCCTGCTTCGCGGAGCACCGCGTACTCTGCGGGGTCCAGTTTCGCCCGCCACTGCTGCGGGCTCAACTGGATCTTCGGCGCGGGTAGAGAGGTGTCGGTCGCGTCCGTTTCGGAGCTCATACCTCCACGCTAATACGTGGACCGCACCGCGTCTCCTGTCAGCCGCGTACCGTCTGGGTCTCGGCGACGCGTGCACCGGCGGGTTCGGGGTCGACGGGCGCGGACGGAACGGGCCGCCGGCCCGGTCGCGTCGGAGCGGCGAAATCGTCCACGCCGGTATCCCGGGAATCCGGTGCGCCGGCCATCCACACCGGATCCAGGTGCGGCAGCCGACCGGCGCGGCGGGCGGCCAGGTACCGGTCGCCGAGTACGCAGAACACGACGACCAGCAGCAGCCCCCAGCCGAAGGTGATGCGCAGATACTCCAGGTTGCGGCCGATATCGGGCCAGCGGTCCGACAGCCATTTGTCGTAGGACAGGAACCCGAACACCGCCAGCCAGGCCGGCCAGTTGCGCAGGACGGAATTGCGCAGCACCACCGACATGAGGAAGGGGAACAACATCATCGAGTAGTACATCTGGCCCAGCGATGCGAGCAGCCACGAGGCGGTGAGCAGTACACCGGATGCGGTGGTGACGAAGAAGAGTTCGTCCTCACGGTAGTAGCGGTACAGGATCCACAGCGAGATCAGAACCAGAACGGCCATGGTGATCCGGATGGTCCAGGTGAGCCAGGGCGGCAGCCCGTAGTACTCGGCGTTGCCGGGGATGGCGCTGTTGAAGTAGTCCCGGGTTTCGAACAGATACGGTGCGGTGCTGGTGAAGAAACGCTCCGGGTCGCGCGAGAGCGGCCAGGCGACGGCGGTCAGCGCGATCGGCACGGTCACGGCTGTGGCGACCAGAGTCCACTGCTTGCGCACCAGCGCGATGAGCAGCAGCGGTGCGAGCGTCGGTTTGACGGCCATACTGAGGCCGAGGACCACACCTGCCCAGACATCGCGTCGTCGTAACAGCAGGATGAGGAACAGCATCTCCGCCAACAGCAGGCATCCGTTGACGTTGGTGAACACCAGTGTGTTGATCACCGTCTCGGACAGGAACATCGCCAGCAACAGGACCGGGGCGGCGATGGAGCGCAGCGTGTAGTTGAACAATCGCAGCAGCAGATACCAGGCGATCAGGATGGCGACAGCGTTGAGCAGGATGAACAGCCAGCGCGACTTCTCGTAGTCGATCACCGCGATCGGCGCGATCAGCAGGGTTCCACTCGGCGGATACAGGTAGTGCGGGTCCACCGAGTCGAAATTCGCCGTGTAGACCTCACGCCCGTTCAGGAAGTCCAGCGAAGCCTGGTAGACCGGCTTGTAGTCATCGGTGACGAAACCGTTGACAGCCTTGATGAACACCCGGTTCAGCACGGTCATGACCGCCAGCGGCCAGAGCGCGAACCGGATCACGTCGGCGGTTGTTCGAGCAGTGCGGGGCTCGAGCTGTCGAAGGAACACCACGGCACGGTACACCGGGCGGTGCCGTGGTGTTGCCGGGGCCCACCCTCGACGCGCCGGTCAGGCGCGCCTCGGGTCCTGCTCGGGACGCCTTCGAGGGGCTGCGTTCAAGCCGGGCAGGCGGTGCCGTCGCCGGGCAACCGGCCGTCCCTCAGGTAGTCCACGAGCGCGGTCTGCGCGCACCCGGAATGGGCGCTCACCGGATGACCCCAGCCCTGCCAGGTCATGGTCGAGCTCCGGGCGCCCGCAGCGCCGAGCGCGCCGGTCACCGATGCCTGGGCAGCCCCGGTGACCGGGTCGCCGACGCCGGTGAGCACCAGCACCGGCAGTTCGAACTTCTCCAGCGCGGGCGGCGCATCGGTGACCGGCCACGCCGAGCAGGCCATCATCGACAGCGCGGCGGCGCGTCCGAACGCGGGGTACTTCTGCGCCCAGATGCCGGTCAGATCGGTGATCTGGGTTACGGGTGGGGTCTGCGGCAGGTCGGTGCAGCCGTTGACGAACTGGCCGTCGGTCGCGGTGGCGGCTTCCTGGTTGTCGATGACTGCCTTCAGCGCCCCCACATCGCCGCGACCGGCCGCCGACAGCGCGTCGGCGAATTCGCCGACCCGGCCGGTCTGGTCCGCCCGCGGGCTGCCGAGGAACCCGGTGACGGCCGTGCGTACCGCGTTTGCCGAGATGTCGCCCAGCTGTCCGTCGGCGGCTTTCTGCACCAGCGCGGTCACAGCGGCGCGCGGATCGGGTCCGAGCGAACAGGAGAGCCCGGCACACTGTTGCGCGAACGCGTTCAGTGCGGCCTCTGCACCCTGGACCGCTGTTTCGGTCCGGGTGATCGTGTCCACCCCCACCGGGGTGGGGGAGTCGAGGACCAGTCGTGCCAGTCGGTCGCCGTATTTGCGGGCGTACTCCATCCCGACCAGCGCACCGCTACCGGTACCCAGAACGGCGATGTGGTCGACATCCCACTCCCGGCGCAACTGCTCGATATCGTCGGCGGCGTGCGCGGCGTCGAAGGTGCCGTCGTAGGGCTGCAGGAAGTCACGGCAGGAGATGGTCGCGTTGCGGGAGAGATCGGACATGCCGGTCACCGGATCGCCGCCCGGGCTGAACTGGGCATTGTCCTGCAGGCCCGCTCGGATATCGGCGGGCAGGCAATCGATCGCCTGGGATGTGCCGATACCACGGCGGTCCACCGCGACCACCGGGTGTGCGGTGAGCAGCGCGTTCGCCGGCCCGGTGACGAGACCGGCGAGGGTCGCGCCGGAGGATCGGTCCACACCCGAGGTCAGTACGACCGGTGCGGCGTCGGTCGGGGTCTGCGGCAGCCGGGCACGCACCGCACCGGCGCGGAAGTTACCCAGTACCGTGCCCGCGCTGTCGATCGGAGTGGAGAAATCGGCGCATTCCAGCACCAGGCCGGCGGGTCCCGGACCCATTCCGGACCGGTCGAACGTCTCGCGGGTGCAATCGCGCCAGGGTAGGTCCTTCTTCGGGACCTCGGCGGCGGGTGGTGGCGGGACCTGGGCCGACGTAGTGGAATCGCCTGCCACAGGCGGACGTTCGACGGCCACGTGCGGGCGGTCCGACGGACCGGCACCGCATCCGGCGATCATGATCAAAAGTGCCGAGGCCGGCACCACTGCCCGAGTCCAGCGCATGCGCTACACCCTGCCAGGTCCGGATCGGATTCGCCCGAGCGGGACGCCTCGCACCCGCGCGGCCGTCACCGCCACGAGTTCCCGCCGCCGCGGGTTCATCCGCGCACCCAGCGGATGAGCATCGTCCCGTCCGTGTCGAAGAGCAGATGCGCCGGGGTCATGCGCAGGCCGAATTCCTCGTGGGACACCGAGATCCGGCGTGCCGCACCGCCGACGAGCAGAGGCGCGGTGGTCAGGCAGAGTTCGTCGACAGCGCCCTCGGCCGCCAACGATCCGAACAATTGCGGGCCGCCCTCGCACAACACCCGGCGCAACCCGCGCGCTGTCAGCGCCTCCGGGACCGCCCGCGGCTCGATGACCTCGTCACCGATCTCGATCACCTCCGCGCCCGCGTCCGCGAGGGCGCGTTTCCGCTCGGCGGGCGCCGCCGCCGTGGTGAGGATCAAGGTCGGGGTGCGGGCGGTGGTGATCACCCGGTGCTCGGGATCCAGCGCGGCGGAGGCGGTCACGATCGCGATCGGGGGCGGGGTGCCGTCGGCGTGACCGCCGATGCCCCGGCCGAAGAGATCGCGGCGCAGTCGGGGATCGGTTAGCGCGCCCCCGTAGTTCTCGGCGCGTACGGTGCCCGCGCCGACCAGCACCACCTCGCACAATTCGCGCAGGAGATGGAACACCCGCTTGTCCGCCGGTGTGCCGAGGGCACCCGAGACGCCGCCGGGGCCGGTGACGGCGCCGTCGATACTGGAGACGAAATTGACCCGCAGCCAACTCTGTTCCCGTTTGCCCGGGTAGGCGTACAGATCGGCGAGCTCGTCGCCGTCGAGGTCTGTGAGCTGGGTCGCATCGGGGATACGCTGCATACCGACAGCTCACACCACGTCATTACGCTACGTCCATGCCGATGCGCCTCGTCGACCGCCGTCCGGAGGTCCCCGCCGACCAGCTGGTCGCCCAGATGGTACCGCCGCCCATGTTCGACGAGGTCGGTTTCGACACCTACATCCCCGACCCGAACGAGCCCAGCCAGGCCGCGGCGGTGGCCTCGGCCCGCGCTTTCGCGGAGAAGGTCACCGCCATCCACAGGGCCGCGAACAAGAAAACGTTCTTCGGGAAGAAGAAACAGACCCAGGGTGCGGGTCTGTACCTCGACGGTGGTTTCGGCGTCGGTAAGACGCACCTGCTGGCCTCGATATTCCACAGCGCCCCGGCGCCCAAATCGTTCGGGACCTTCGGCGAACTCACCAACCTGGTCGGCGCGCTGGGGTTCACCAACGCGGTCGAGCGGCTGTCGGCGAACAGCGTGCTGTGCATCGACGAATTCGAACTCGACGATCCGGGCGACACCATGCTGGTCTCCCGGCTGCTCACCGAGCTCTCCGCGCGCGGAGTGTCGGTGGCTGCCACCTCCAACACCCTGCCCGGCCAATTGGGAGAAGGCAGGTTCGCGGCCCAGGATTTCCTGCGCGAGATCAAGAAGCTCGGTGCCATCTTCGATACCGTGCGGGTCGACGGTCCGGACTACCGCCACCGCGATCTGCCGCCCGCCCCCGAACCGAGCAGCGAGGCGCAGCTGACAGAAAGGGCCGCGGCCACACCCGGTGCGACATTGGACGAGTTCGACGCCCTGCTGCGCCATCTGAGCACGCTGCACCCCTCCAAGTTCGGTGCACTGATCGACAGCGTATCCGCGGTGTTCGTCTCCGGCGTGCACCCCGTGAACGACCAGGCGGTGGCTCTGCGTCTGGTGGTGCTGGCCGACCGTCTCTACGACGCGGGGACCCCGGTGACGGTCTCCGGCGCGAAACTCGACGAGATCTTCTCCCAGGAGATGCTCGACGGCGGGTACCGCAAGAAGTACCTGCGCGCGGTATCCCGGTTGCTGGCGCTGTCGCGTTTCGAAGTCCCGGCCTGAACGCAGCCCGGCGATAGCCGGGCCCGTCCGGCCGCGTTGCCACGCCGCCCGGGACATGCGGCGACGCGCCGTTTTCCGGTTGACCCGCGACCGATGGGTTGGTTTGCTGAGTCGGGCACGCCGCGCGGCGGTGCCGGCGAGCACGATGGGAGTTCCGCCATGGTTCATCGTTCGGCGCGGGTAGCGGCCGCTGTTCTCACCGGCGCCCTGGTGGCGTTCGGGCCTGCCGTGGCGGCCGGTGTCGCCGCTCCACCGGCGGTCGGTGACGTGCTCACCATCGATCGCTCCCTGCATCTGGTGGGGGCGCCGAACGCTCGTGATCTCGGTGGGTACCGCGCCGCCGACGGTCGCACCGTACGCACCGGTATCGCCTTCCGCACCGATCAGCTCGACAATCTCACCCCGGCGGATCTGGCCGAACTGACCCGGCTCGGGGTCCGTGAGGTCGACGATCTGCGCACTGTCTACGAGCGTGCGCTGGGACCGGACCGGGTGCCCGTCGGTGCCCGCGCCAACTGGTACGACATGATCGGCGCCGCCCCGCTGCCGGAACTGATGTCTACGCTGGCCGGGGGCAACGATCTCTACCGGGCGTTCATCACCGCCCCGGGAGCGAACCAGGCAGTGGCCGGAGTGCTGCGCGATATCGCCGAGTCCGGCGCCGAGCCCGGGCCGGTGCTGTTCCACTGCACCGCGGGTAAAGACCGGACGGGCTGGACCGCCGCGGTCCTGCTCACGGTGCTCGGGGTGGATCGGGCCACGGTCACCGAGGATTATCTACTCTCTAACAACTACCGTGCCGCCGCGGCCGGTGATCCGGTGGGCGGGGTGCGGCAGGAGTGGCTCGATGCGGCCTTCGATCAGGTCGCGCGCAGCTACGGCAGTTTCGACCGCTATGTGAGCGAAGGCCTCGGTCTGAGCTCCGCGGAGGTCGACACGCTGAAGCAGCGCATGCTGAGCTGAGACCGCTCGTCAGAATTCGAGGCGCAGCAGGTAGTCGTGGTGTACCTGACGTCCCACGGCAAAAGTTCTCGTACCCACCTGCTGGAACCCGTATTTTGCGTAGAAGCGCTGTGCCCGCGGGTTCTGCTGGTTGACGCCGAGCCAGATACCGGCGTAGCCGGCGTCGCGAGCCTGCTCCAGCGCCGCGCGCATGAGCGCACTCGATACACCGGTCCCGTGATGGCCGGGCAGCACGTACATCTTGCTGATCTCGAGAACCGGATCCAGGATGACCGCCGCCGCCACCTCCGGGTCGTCCGGTGGGCCGCTGTGCAGGATGGCGTATCCGACGATCTCGTCGTCGGCAACGGCTTTGAGTACCGTGCGTGCCGGATCGGACAGGTATTCGCCGAACCGTTCACCGGAGAGGACCTCCGCCAGGAACACCTCGATATCGTCGATATCCGAACCCGGCGGGCAGGCCAGTGGAAAGGTCGCGGCGGCGACATCGCTGAGCGCTTCGGCGTCCCACAGTCCGGCCCGGTCCACGGTGACAGTGGTCATATTCCAATGAGACCACAGGCCGTCGGGGCACCAGCGTGTCCGCAGGTCCGGCGGGGCGGGGCCGCACGCGCGGACAGCTCTTCCGGGTACGCGGCCGGCCTCCCGCGACCTGCGGTGATCGGCGTAATGGAGCCTTCAGCTTTGCTGCCGGACACATCCGACGTAATCTCTCGCCCATGAGGAGCGGGAACCGCATCGCAATCGTCGGTGCGGGTATCGCGGGTCTGGTCTGCGCGAAGGTCCTGAGTGAGGATGGGTTCGCGGTCGAGGTATTCGACCGAGCCCCCGATATCGGCGGCGTGTGGAGCGAGACTCGCCGTTACCCGGGCTTACGCGCGCAGAGCAGCAAGAACACCTACCACTTCTCCGACCATCCGATGCCCGCCGACTACCCACGGGTGCTCGACGGAGCGCGGATGCAGGAGTACTTGGCGAGCTACGTGCGGGCCTTCGGCCTGACCGATCGGCTCCGGTTGCGCACCGAGGTGGTCGCGGCCGATCCGGTCGACGGTGGCTGGTTGCTCGAGATCCGCGACCTCGACGGCGTGCACCGCACTTCCTGCGATCACCTCGTCATCGCCAACGGTGTGTTCAGCGAACCCGAGGTGCCCGATTTCGCCGGTGCGACCGAATTCGGGCGCGCCGGTGGTCAATTGGGGCACAGCACCCAGTTCCTGGATGTGGACGCGGTGCGCGACCGGTCGGTCGTGGTGGTCGGTTACGGTGCCGCGGCCTGCGATCTGGCCACCGAGATCAGCCGGGTGGCCGCCCAGACGACGGTGGTGGCGCGTCGGCTCTTGTGGAAGATGCCGCGCCGCCTGGCCACTGGACTGGATGCTGAGCGAGTGTTGCTCACCCGAACCGGTGCCGCCCATTTCCGTCATCCCGAGCCCGGCCGGTTCGAGCGGCTGCTGCACGGTCCGGGCCGCTCCTTCCGAGAGAGCAACCTCGATCTCGTCGAATCGCTCGTGGCGCAGCGCTCCGGTGCCGCGGAACTGGGCCTGATACCGCCGGTGCGGTTCGAGCAGGCGCATGAGGCTGCGTTCGGCCTGGTCGCGGACGGTTTCGCCGAACAGGTGGCCGCCGGCCGTATCACCGTCTGCGGCGGGACGGATGTTGCCGCGCTGGGCGGTAGCCAGGCCGGACCGTACGCGGAACTGTCCGACGGCCGCCTGGTCCGAGCGGATATCGTCATCTGCGCCACCGGTTTCCAGCAGCGAGTTCCCTTCCTCACTCCGTACGTGCAGCGTCAGCTCACCGATGACAACGGCAATTTCCGCCTGTACCGGCAGATCCTGCCGCTGCAGGTACCGCATCTGACCTTCGCCGGCTACAACTCGTCACTGCTGAGCGCGGTGGGCGCGGAAGTGGGCGCGCACTGGACCTCGGCCCTGCTCAGCAGAAGCCTGCCGCTGCCACCCACGGAGACGATGAGCGAGCGGATCGAGGCCCGGCTGCGCTGGATGCAGGAGTACACCGGCGGTCACCACGCGCACGGCGCCTCCGTCACTCCCTACGCACTTCGCGATATCGATGAATTGCTGGCCGATCTCGGAGTGAACCTTCCGCTCGCAGCACGCATCGCACAGTGGGTGCGCCCGGCCCGGCCCGGGGACTACAAGGCGGTGTCGCGCCGGAAACGGGGACCGGTCGCGAAGGACCCCGGCGCCGCCCCGTACAACGCTGTTGGCGCGCCGTCACCACCACCGCACACCGGTGCGACGGAGCCGATCCACACCGGCGCCGCCCGGCCCGAATCATCGGGTGGACAGCCGGTGGTATCCGAGCCCCCGACCGTGCGGCTGCCGGAGTCGGCGCTCCCCGGGGCCGACGACCGGACCAGGATTATCGAGGTTCCCGGTGGCCCACCGGCCGGCCCTACCGAGAGGTCTGGCACGCAGCCCGCGCCGGGGGCGCCTCCGCAATCGGCGAACGAGATCCGGCCGGTGACCGCGCCGGAGCCGGTGAACACCCGGTGGCCGGTGACCGCGCCGCAGCCACCGAATATGCCGCGTCCGGAGGCCGCGGCAGCACCGGCTCCCAACGGCCACCCCGCGGATGATCCGTCGCCTACTGCCGCCCCTCAGTCGCCGGTGGAGGCCGCGCGGGCCGCGGACGCGGCCCGGCGGGCGGCGGCCGAGAAACGGGCGGCGGGTATCGCCGAACGATCCAACAGCCCGACGGTGCGGCTCGATATGCGTGCGGCCCAGGCCGCGGCGGCCGCTTATCCGGTTGTGCTGCCCGAGCCGCAGTCCGCCGACCCGGCGCCGCCGGTCGATGCTTCGCAGGCCGCGGAGCCGGCGGCAGCCACCCCGGTCGAACCGGGACCAGCTGATCCGGTAACGGGGGCCACCGAACCGGCAGCCACCGGCCCGGAGCCGGGGTCCGGGACGACGGAGCCGGACGACGGTGCACCGAAGCCGGAATCGGGAGCTGCGGAGTCGGCCTCCGCGACGACCGAATCGGAGATCGGCGAACCCGGGACCGTAGGGTCCGCGACCACCGCAACGGAACCGGCGACCACCGAAGCGGGATCGGCGACCACCGAGCCCGAAGCACAGTCCACCGGCTCGCCCTCCCGAGCCTGATCCGGCCGTGCCGGATCTGGATCTGAACCTGCTGGTGGCGTTGCACGCCCTGCTCGAGACCAACAGCGTCACCCGAGCGGCCGAGCGGCTCAACACTTCACCGCCGGCGATGAGCCGCGCCCTGGGCCGGTTGCGCCGGGTGTACGGCGACCCGCTGCTGGTGCGCGCCGGGCGCCAATTGGTGCCGACCCCGCGGGCGCTGGAGTTGCGATTCGAGGTGAGCGCGCTCGTCGAACAGGGCCGGGCGTTGCTGGCCAAACCCGATACGGTCGACCCGAACGCCCTGGTGCGCGGGTTCGCGCTGCACGTCGACGACGCGGTGCTGCCCGAACTCGCCGCCCGGCTGCTCACCGAGGTCCGCGCGCACGCGCCCGGGGTGACTCTTCGCTTCGTGCCCGGTGATACGGACGCATCGGTGAGCGCGCTGCGCGACGGCCGGATCGATGTCCAGGTCGGGGTGATCGCACAGGCCGATCCGCAGACCCGGGTGGAACGAGTACGTGGAGACAGGCTGATCGGTGTCGCGGCTCCCGAGCATCCGCTGGTCACCGAGAGGGTCACCGTTGCCGCGTACGCCGCCGCGGCCCATATCAGTATCTCGGCGCGCGGTATCGCCCGCGGTCCCATCGACGACAGGCTCGCGCTGCACGGTCGCACCCGCCGCGTCGTGGCCACTGTCCCCGATCTGACAACGGCGTTGCTGGCGGTGCGTTCCGGCGCCGCGGTGTGCCCGGCGCCCGAAGTCGTCGCGGCCACCGCTCTGCCCGCCCTGGGACTGTGCCCCTTCGAGATACCGCTGCCGCTGCCGGAAGTGACGATCTCGCTGGCCTGGCATCCGCGCAACACCCCCGATCCCGCGCACGCGTGGTTGCGCACCCTGGTACGTACGGTCCTGGCACCCGCCGATCCGGTGACCGGGACACCCCGGGGCGCGAAGGTTGCGCGGGTCCCATCTGGGTAACTGCTGGGCAGAAACCTGGCGGTGACCGGCATTTGTGGAGCACCCTGGATATGTCGGCGTGGTGTCGGGCCGACATGGTGGGACGGGTTAGATGGGTGGTCGCATGCAGACGAAGCGGCGGACTGAAATACGGTGTGGGCGCCGGACGATGTTGTCCGACCTGGGTATATCCGACGGTCCGGTGGGTACGGACACCGCGGAGAAGACCACATCGGGTTACGGTTGCGGCTGTGCTCGCTGTGTGGAGTCGCAGTGGGACGCGCAGCGACTCAAGTACTGGCTGGCTAGTCGGCTACTCGCGTTCGGTGCCGACGAGGCGGTGGTGGATCGGCGCGCCGGTCCTGTCACCGTCGACGTCTGGTGGCGGCGCGGCACCGAGCAGTTCGCGATCGAGGTGCGTACCGGCCCACTGACTCAGGAACTCGCGCAGGAACATGCGGACCGGTTGCGCGCGCTGGGGTACGCGGACGTGCTGTGGTTGTGCGCCCCCGGTTTCTGGGTGTCCCAGTTGCCCGCCCTCGGCATCGCCGACCTCGCGCCCGTCTCGTGTGAGTACCGCGCGGTGAGCGGCATGCTGGAGACCGGTCCCGCAGGTCTGGTCGCGCCGGGTGAACGACCCTACGAGTTGCGGGAATTCCTCCGGCAGTGGGTGGCAGGTGAGGTCGCGTGGGGATACCGCGATCACGTGAGGAAGGGATGGGCGGCTGTGACCGACTGGGAGAAGCACACCAGGACCCAGGCGATGCTGCTCGAGCGGCAGCGTCTGGAACTGATGTCACAGCGCACCGCGCTGGCTGTAGCGCGGCAGGCGATGCGGGAGAAGAAGCGGCAGCTCGCCAGAACGGTCTCCCGGATGGAGCGCACCGCGCAGCGTGCCCGGGATCAGGCCGAGGCGGTGGCGGCGGTGGACCGCCGGATAGCCGACCAGCAGCGGATGCACCACGCGTTGGAGGACACTATCCGGCGCCTGCACAAAACCATCGACAACTGGCAGTTGATCGTCGTGTTCGTGATGCTGTTGCTCGCGACTTTCATTGCGGCGACCATGTTGGTCAAGCCCTGAAAGGTTGAGGGTCGGCGCGGAACCGGTCCGGAGCGCAGCCGCTCGGTCCGGAGCGGCTGCCCGGGCCCGATGGTGGACGGTGCTACCGGTCTCGGTGCAGCGGCGCGGTGGTGGCTGGTACAGCGCGCGGGCGGCGGGGATGTGGCCGCGACCGTGTCTAGGAGCGTGCGACCAAGCGGAAAGGCGCACGCTCCCAGCGCCATTCGTTCCGGAGGACCAGCGTGAGCAGGTCGAGGAATTCGAATCCGGTGTCGGCCCGCAGCTGCCGTAGTGCCGGCAGACGGACCGGCCCCGCCGCCAGCAGGTCGGTGAGACGTTCCTCGATCTCACCGGGAACCCGGCGAGCGACGAGCTCGGCTTCGCCCAGCGCGCTTCCGGTCCACAGCAGCCAGCCCCAACCGTTGTCGTGGGCCCAGAGGCGCGCGGCCGCCGATTTCGTCCGGTTTCCGTGGAAGCCGAGGTATCCCAGCGGTTGTTCGTCGATCAGTACCCGGCGGCCGTCGGTCAGTTCGGCGACCACGGTCGGGAAGTGCAGCCGTTCCTCACCGTCCACCGCGTACCCGACGGCGTCGGGATACTCCTGGAAAGTGTGTATCCGGTCGTCGGTGTCCAAGAGGCGCAGGAGCCGGGCCTCCAGTCCGGAGTCGAATCCGATATCGCGTCCGGCTTTGCGCAGATAGAACCGGCCGCGACCGTCGTCGTCCAGATCGAAGGTGCGGGCCGAGGTGGTGGGCAGCGGCGCGGGCCCACCGAATCCCGTGGGCCAATCGATCCGATAGGTCCACGGTGCGGGTGGCCCGGCGGGTGCCCCGGCGGCGCGCAGACGGGACAGCAGGTGGTTGGTCTTCTTGCGCCAGCCCACGATGCGCTGGGTGACGAAGCCGGCGACCCGTTTCGCGTCGGTGGCGGTATGCCCGGCCAGGCGCAGTTTCAGGTATGACAGATCGTTCACGGCGATATCGGTATCGGTGGCGTAGGTTTCGGCCAGCAGTGCCCGCGTCAGTACCGAATCCCGGGTGCCGACGGGGTAGCGCCGGGCGTACTCCGGGACCGGTAGCCGTCCGGCGCGGGCCGTATGCCGGAGCAGTTCGCCGACCGCCTTCGTATGCAATTGGCGAGCACGGTCGCGGGAGAAGTCCAGCCGCGCGCCGATCCGGGTGAGCGTTTCGGGGCGATCTCCGGAGATACCGAGCCGCAGCCGCAGGATCGTGCCGGCCCGTTCCCGGTCGACCGCGTAATCGTCGACGAGCCCCGCCAATTCGTGCACGCATTCCTCGATGCCGAAGGACAGGTGATCGCGCAGATCGTCGGGAAAGAAGTCCTCGGTATCCGCGGCGGCCGGACCGTCCGGCAATACGTCGCGGGCTGGTTCGGTCTGCACGCACACCCCCTGTCGGATTCCGGCGGACCGGCCGGCTCGAGTTCGTGCGGGTCAGCTTAACCGCGTGCGCCGACAATCCCGGTGGCCGGTGGAGCTGTGCGCGAGGGCGCCGACCATCCAGAAGTCCGGACGGGGCCCGGTCCGAGCTCTGGGCCGCTGGCTTCCCGCGCAGGCCGGAAGCCCGTCGTCATCCTGCGCGGGAGGGCGGATAGTCGATGGATCCTCCCTCGGTGCGGCATGCGGCGTGCCGAACCCGGCGAGGGCGGATCGGAGAGCGCGGACCTGTGATCTAATGAAGTTTGCCGAGTGATTGCCGAGGCGGTAGATCCACCGGCGACCTTCGCGAAGCATCTCCGGAGACGAGCCCGCCACGACCGGCCGCCGAGAGTTCGGACACGGTTCCACCGGATGCCGGCGCGCTGATCCGACCGACAGATGTGGAGGATTTCGTGCTGCACACCGATATCCCGACCCGCGGCGAACTCGAAGCGCTCGCGGCATCGACCGATGATTGGTGCGTCTCGATCTACACCCCCACCGAATCCGATTCGGCCAACCCGGATCGCAACCGGATCGCGTTCGGGGACCAGGTCCGGCGTGCGCTCGACCAGGTCACCGACTCCAAGGCCCGGACGGCCCTGGAGGAGGAGTTCGACGTCCACATCGACGACGCCGAATTCTGGCGCTATCAGTCGCGCACCCTGGTCGTACTGGCCACCCCGACGCGGATCCGTACCTACCGGCTGCCCAACGAGCTCAACGCCTCCGAAACGGTAGGTGACCGCTTCTACCTCAAACGCCTGCTGCGCGCGGTGACCTTCCCGCAGTCCGCGTTCGTGCTGGCGCTTGCCGAGGGCGGCGTCCGCCTGGTGGAGGTGACCGCCGACAAACCCGCGTACACGGTGCGGATACCGGGTCTGCCGCCCAGCGCGGCCGATCACGCCGGAAAAGCCAGTCTCGGCGATCGGGCTCCGAAACGCCGGGTTCAGGGTGAGGAGGGCCGCAAGATGCGGGTCCGCCAGTACGCCCGCGCCATCGATACCGAACTCCGTGATTTCCTGTCCGGCCGCCACGTTCCGCTGATCCTCGCCGCCACCGAACCGACCGATTCGCTGTTCCGCTCGGTGAACAGCTACGACAACCTGTTGGCCGAGAGTATCCCCGGCAACCCGGAAAACGCCTCCGACCAAGAGCTGGCCGAGCGCTCCCGGCCGATTCTGGACCGCCACTACGCCGCGCAGCTGGCCGAGCTCACCGAGCTGCTGAACCGGCGCCGCAGTGAAGGCCGGGCCGCCACCGACGTATCCGATCTCGCCAGGGCTGCCGTCGCGGGCGCTGTCGACACCTTGCTCGTCGATATCGACGCCTCGGTCCCCGGCACCGTATCCGCCGACGGCACGGTCTCGTTCGGTGAGCCGGACGAGATCGACGCACCCGGAATCCTGGACGAGATCAGCCGCCGCGTCCTGCTCACCGGTGGCCGGGTGCTGGCCGTCCGCACCGATGATCTGCCCGACGGCGTGCAGATCGCCGGGATTCTCCGCTACGCGGCATAGCCACCGAGAAAAGCAGAAGAGGCACTTTCCGGATATTCCGGAAAGTGCCTCTTCGACTGTTCTGAACTGGTGCGCGATACTGGGATTGAACCAGTGACCTCTTCCGTGTCAGGGAAGCGCTCTCCCGCTGAGCTAATCGCGCGAGGTGGAGACGGGAATCGAACCCGTGTGCACGGCTTTGCAGGCCGTTGCCTCACCACTCGGCCACTCCACCGCGCAAAGGGGGACGGCATTCATTGCGCCTGGCCCTACCTCTCGAGCGGATGACGGGATTCGAACCCGCGACCCTCACCTTGGCAAGGTGATGCGCTACCAGCTGCGCTACATCCGCATTCCACATCCCCGGCGGCCATTCGGTCCTCCGTGGTGCGAGACAGAACATTAGCCCACCTTCGACGGAACCCACAAATCGCCTGGTAGATGTGCATAAATCACATGCATGTCATTTCTCGGCCACGCAGGGGTGGGGTAGTGGGCGTGCGGACCGTCGGCGGCTGACTTCGGATTGGTCATGGGTGGATCGGTGGCCGGAAGTTCGGTAGATGAACGACAACGGGGTGATTTGGTGGCGGACGGGTGGTGCGTGTTAAAGTTCCTTCTCGTTCGGAGGGCTTCGAAAAGCTCCCGGAATCTGTTCATCCCGGTCTCATAGCTCAGCGGGAGAGCATCCGCTTCACACGCGGAAGGTCGCTGGTTCGATCCCAGCTGGGACCACTGCATAAGGGCAGGTCAGAGGTTTTTTTATCGGGCCTGTCCGTTTTGCGTGCAGTATACTTGCAACGATCGGGCTATCGGCGCGGTCCTGGTCGACGGAGCGCAACCACACGGCTGGATCGATGAGATCGATATAGAAGGCATGTGTAAGCTGTGGCGCCGCTTGGGCTGGGTGATGCCGCTGCTGCGCCCGATCGGCATGGCCCCGCGGATGACCGCGGAGCAGATGGCCGAGAGCAACATCGAGCTCGGCGAGATCGCACGCGAGCGTGAACTGGGCCCGTGATGGACAACATCACCGTGCCGACCCGCTACGTCAACGCCTCCGGCTCCTCACTCGGCAGCAAAGGCGATGAGCAGGAACGCATCCGTGCGAGCCTGCACAAGGTAGTCGAACGCAACCCCGACATCGAGATTCACACCAAGGTGTCCAGCAACCACAGCAGCATCCTGCGCAAAGACTTTCGTGCCATTGCCGAGGCGGTTCGCGTGGTCGGCGGGCTCGACCGCAGGCAGCGCTGAGATGGCATCCAGGCGGCGGCCTACCGGAGCCGCTCCGGTAGGCCGCCCTGCCGGAACAAGCGGATGTCCGCCGAATGGTGACCACCGCCCGTGGGGTCGACCTCGACGCCCCCATTCATCGCATCACGTCGGTAGCGGAAAGAAGATCGGGCTGATGAGGTACTTACGTCGCTCACCCTCCGGTGCGTTCGAGGCGACCGATTCTAGGACTTTCTGGAGCTGAGCTATGAGGTGGGCGCGTTCGTCGTCGGTGAGCCACACGGGCAATTGGATGTAGGAGACGTTGTCGCGGTAGGGCTCGGCGCCGGGGGTGTGCAGGTAGTGCTGAAAGCTCGACGCCAGCACACTCATGGCTGCAGCGAACAATGATTGATGATCGTCGGTGGTCAATGCGGCCATTTCTGCGGGCGGCATCGCCGCGCCACCGGGTGCGAATCGGTAGGTCCGTTCGACTGCTCCGCGGCGCCGCTCTTCGCGATGCACGACCAATATTCCGGCATCGAGCAGCACGGCGAGCTGGCGATACAACGTCGGCCGCGAGACATCGGGTAGCCGATCCAGCAACGAAGCGGCCGTGAACTCGCGGCCATCCATGACGGTGTTGATGATGCGGATTCGCACAGGGTTGCGAAGAACCTCTACCAGCTCCATATTCCAATGGTCTCACAAGGTGATACCGTTCTCACATGTCGATACCAATCACGTGGCCGGTGGGCGATCGCGTCGCAGTCGGCGCACGGACTCTGTGGACACTGCGCGCCGAACCCGCAGGCGATCCGATCCTGTTCCTTCCTGGAGCCGGCAGTTTCGGGCTGGACTTCTACCGGGTGTACGAGCTGATCGAGGAGCACTGCACCCCGATGCTGTACGACCGTGCGGGTACCGGATGGAGCGAGGACGTAGCACTTCCACGCACCTTGGACGAGGTCACCGACGAGATCACTGATCTGCTCTCCGCACTGGGAGTCGAATCGGCCGTGACGCTGGTCGGTCACTCCCTCGGGGGCGCCTACGCCCAACGCTTCGCGCAACGCTTTCCCGAGCGGGTCGCCCGGCTCGTGCTGATCGATCCACTGCACCAGGACTGGGACGACTTCGTGCCGCCCGAGCTCCAATTCGGCGCGGCACCCGTTACGGAAAACGCGCAGATGCCCGAACTTCCGGCGGAAGCGATCGACCAGATACGGACCGCGATGGAAATCGCTTTCAGCGATTTCCCGGCCGAGATCGGTAAAGCAGCTCTGGACCTGCACATGGGCACCGAACGGTTCCCCGTCGGGTTCCGAGAGGGCCTGAACGCGGCGCACCTGCTCAACGAGCTCCGGGAGGGAGGCCCGCTGCCCGAAGTTCCGACGCAACTCATCAGCGCAACCGGAACAGACGCGCAGCAAGGCCTTTTTGTGCCCGCGGACCTCCTACGGCAGCAACTGGAGGGGAGCGAGCGGCTCTACGACAATATCGCCGAAAGACACTCATGGGTGGAGCGCGTCACGGTGCCCGACGCATCACACGCGAACCTGCCCATGGTCCGCCCAGATATCGTTGCCGCCGGCGCTGCACCCGTGATGCCGGACCACCGGCAACGCTGACGATCTCATCGGGTTCCGGACGGGCGCGAGGAACAACGAAGTTCGTGTCGGTCATGTGGTGGTGAGCCAGGTGGCGATGTCGGTGACGACCTGTGGGTCGACATGCTGGGGCGGGACGTATTCGGCCGGTGTGGAGGGGCCGGTGCCCGGGAAGAACAGATGGTTGTCGGCGTCGTAGACGCGGATGGTCACCCCGGCACGGCCCTCCAGCCCGGCCCGCCAGCGGGCCAGGTCATCGTCCACGGTGACCTGGTAGTCACGACCGCCCTGCAGGATCAGCATCGGTTTACCGACCGCCGCGGCAGTCGCCACCGGGTCGTAGTCCCGCAAATCCAACCAATACGCGGCTGGTGCCGCGAGGGGGAGTTCCTCTCGCGGCGTCGACGGTGATAGGTCGGCGCTGTCGACCAATCGGGCTTGCCGGGTGATGGTTTCGACCGTGGGGAGGGAGGCGCCGCCACCGAGTTCGGTGAGGTAGCGGATCTGGCGGACGGCCGTCCAGTGCAGCGGTTGTGCACTTGCCGCCATGAGGATCAAGCCCGCCACACTCGGTTCGGTGGCGGCGACGCGGGGCGCCATCCTCCCGCCCAGGCTGTGGCCGAGCACGAACACCCGCTCGGGATCCACCGCTGGATGTGCGCGCAGAGCACCCACGGCCGCTGCCGCATGGGGTACGTATTCGTCTGCGGCAGTGAATTTCGCGTCGATGTGCTCGGGGCGCGCGTAGGTGATTTTGTCGAATCGGAGGACCGCGATACCGCGGTCGGCCAATCCCCAAGCGATGTCTCTGAGTGGTTTGTTGTCGCCGAGTGTGCCGTCTCGGTCGGTCGGACCGGACCCGGATAGCAACACCACGCCCGGCCTCGGGCCGTCGGCGCGGGGCATGCTGAGGGTGCCGGGAACGGTAACGGGCTCGGAACCGAGTATCAGGTCGTGCTCGTCGAAGGCTTCTGGGGCGGCGTACTCCGGTAGCTGCCGAGCGTGTTCGGTGTGTGTCATGACGCGTCTTCGGTGCGATCGGGCTCGGAGGCCAGTGGGAACAGGATCGGGCTGAGCAGGTATGGCTCGCGGTCCGTGGTCGCCGGGTGGGCTACCCGGGGTGCGATCACAGCGCGGAGGTCGGCGATGAATGCGGCGAGTTCGTCGCGGTCGAGCCAGATCGCGTGCTGGCGGTAGCCGACCAGGTCACCGGCCGGGTCGGCGTGGTCACTGTCGAGGTAGGTCTGGAATTCGGCGAGCAGGGTCGCCATCGCCACGGCGAAGATACGGCGATGGTCGTCGACGGACGCGGACGTGGCGGTGTCGGCGTCGATCACCGCGCGTTCACGGCGCAGCCGGTAGCTGCGTTCCACCGCACCGCGGACGCGCTGTTCACCGGCGAGGTCGAGAATGTCGTGCTCGGCCAACAGGTCGACATGGCGGTACACGGTGGCCTTCGAAACGTCGGGCATACAGGCGCACAGTTGCGACGTGGTCATGACACGGCCTCCGGACAGGGCGTGCACGATCCGCAGCCGCACCGGGTGCGCGAGCAACTCCATAGGGTTCACCCCCCAATGATCTCAATTCTGATACCGTTTGCAAAGTTGAGAATATTGGACTGCGGGCGCCACCCTGATGGGAATGGCGCTGCCGGCGGGATGAGGAGGATCCTTTCGGATGATGGCAACAACTGCAGAACAGGCAGGCATCGAGGTTGTCGAACTGCTGCGGGCCAACGGTTTTACAGGGGTGCACGAGAGGTTCGCGGCGCATCTGCAGGCGTTGGTGTCGTCTGGGAGCCTGCACGATGCGTGGGATTCGGTGCAGCAGCGGCACGGGCGGGTCACCGAGGTCGGCGAAGCGGTGGGTGAGGCGGGGCCGTCGGGAACGACAGTGGTGCGAATCCCCGTCCACCTCGAACGCGGGGAGCTGATGATCGAGCTGGTCGTCGATGAGACGGGCCGGTTGGCGGGGCTCCAGCTGACACCGCCCGCCGAACCCTGGCAGGCGCCCGCCTACGCCGACGAGACGGAGTTCGAAGAACATGACGTGACACTCGGCCCTCACCCGTTCACCGTGCACGGAACCCTCAGTGCACCAAGGCGTTCGACCGGATGCCCAGCCGTCGTCCTGCTGGCCGGGGGCGGGCCGTTCGATCGCGACGAAACCGTCGGCTCGAACAAACCACTGAAGGATCTCGCCTGGGGGTTGGCCGGCCGTGGCATCGCAGTGTTGCGGTTCGACAAGGTCACCCACACCCACCGCGACGTGGCTGCCCATATGGATGGGTTCACCATGGCCGACGAATACGTGCCCCACGCGGTGGCGGCCGTGGGTGCTCTGCGCGCGCATCCAGCGGTGGATTCCGGGCGCGTCTTCGTACTCGGGCACAGTATGGGCGGCAAGGTCGCACCACGGGTCGCCGCCGCTGAACCCGCGGTCGCAGGGCTGATCCTGATGGCCGGCGACGCCGAGCCGATGCACCGGGCGGCGGTCCGGGTCACCCGATACCTGGCCTCACTGAACCCCGACAACGAGGCCGCCGCACGCAGCGCAATCGAAACCCTCACCCGTCAGGCCGAATCGGTCGACGCGCCCGACTTGTCACCGGCGACACCGGCCGGCGAACTGCCGCTCGGACTATCCGCCGCGTATTGGTTGGATTTGCGGGACTACGACCCGGTGGCGACTGCCGTGGCGGTCGGTAAACCGATGCTGATCCTGCAGGGCGGTCGTGACTACCAGGTCACCGTGGACGATGACCTGGCCCGCTGGCGGGCCGGGCTGGAGGGCCGTGCCGGTGTGACCATCCGCGTCTACGACGCCGACAACCATCTGTTCTTCCCGGGCACCGGCCCCTCCACACCGGCCGAATACGTCCCGCCCCAGCATGTCGACCCACAGGTCGTCACCGACATCGCCACCTGGCTCACCACCACATGACCGACACGAACTTCGTTGTTCCTCGCGCCATGATTACCGGAACCCTCTTCGAGAGCGCATGCCGCGACGATATCGAGCGCGGCTGCCCTTGACGCCCTCGACATCTGACGGCGCCAGAAGTACGCAGAGCGGCCGGCACGGCTTGTTGTCGGGGGGACCGGCGTCGCGGCCGGAGGGTCCGGCCGGGGTATGTTGCCGGCTCTGCCAGGTTCTGCATCCGTGCTTTCCGTGGTTCGTGGGCTTCGCCGGGCCGGGCACGGTGGGCGTGCCCGGCCCTTCGGATCAGTCCGGTCGGGTGGCCGTAACGATCTGGAAGATGTTGTCCACCCGCCGGACCCGCGGCGTGCCCAATCCGGCGGTTTCCAGCATTGTGCGGAGTTCGGAGTCGGAGTGGAAATGCGCGCGCCGGGCGACAGGTGGCGGCATGAGTGATCGCGGAGGGTCGGGTGCGACCGTGTGCAGGACCACGCGGCCGTTCGGCCGGAGAACACGGTGCAGTTCGGACAGCGTCTTCGGTGTATCGACGAAGAAGAGGATGTTCATCGCGGTCACACAGCTGAAGTGCTGGTCCGGCAACGGTAGCGCCTCGGCTGTGCCCTCGAGGACTTCGAGCCGACCCTCTCGGACGGCTGCGTTGTTGCGCGATCCGGTGAGCGCGACCATATCGGCGCTGTGGTCCACCGTGGTCATCCGGCAGCCGCTTTCGAGTGCGCGCGCGGCGAAGGTGCCCCCGCCGCAACCGACCTCGAGGAGATGGTCGTCGGCGGAGAGGTGCAATTCCGCGAGCGTGTCGCGGAAGATTTCGTGATGGGACTTCATATCGCGCCACATCAGCCGGGCCAGCGGGCCTCGAGGTCTGCGCAGCAGGCGGTCGGTGAACAGATCGAACAATGCCAACGTGGTTTCCTGTCGTGATCGGGGTGGGAGGGAGTTCAGCCGAGGGGGCCAGGCCGAACCGGCATATCGCCGAAGATGCTCCGGCGGGCCATCGGGCGGGCGAGTACGTTGTGCGGATATCCCGGCGCGGCGACGGACGCATCGTCGAGACGGACGAGATGGTGGTCTTCCAAGATCAAGTTCAATGCGCCGAGGCTGTCGTCGAGCTGCGCGCGCGTCCGGGCGCCGAGGACTGGCGCGGTGACCCCGGGCCGATGCAACAGCCAGGCGAGGGCCACCTGCGCCGGTGACCGGCCGAGTTGCCGGGCGACCTGAACTACGGTCGCCGCGATGGACAGTGTCCGTTCGGTGAGACCGCCGTTGGCGTCGATCAGATCTCGGCGGGTATGTCCCAGCATCGGTCGACGGGATTCCGCGGGTAGGTCGGCCTCGGTGTACTTGCCGGTGAGTACGCCTCCGGCCAGTGGCGACCAGGGGACCACGCCGAGACCCAGCTCGCGCGCCATCGGGAGCATGTCGTGTTCGGTGGTGCGTTCGGTCAGGTTGTATTCGAGTTGCACCGCGATGAGCGGTGTCCATCCGCGCAGATCGGCGATCGTCTGCATCCGTGCGATCTGCCAGGCGGGCGTGTTCGAGATACCCATGTACAGCACCTTTCCCGCGCGCACCAGATCGTCCATGGCCCGCAGGATCTCCTCCGGTGGGGTGAGGTCGTCCCACATGTGCAGGTAGAGCAGGTCGAGGTAATCGGTGCGGAGCCGGCGTAGCGCGGCTTCGACGGAGGCGATCATGTTCTTGCGGTGGTTGCCGCCGGAGTTCGGGTCGGTCGGGCGCCGCAGCAGGGTGTACTTGGTGGCCAGGACGAGCGACTCGCGATCGGCGGCGGCGAATTCGCCCAGCCATTCCTCGGCGGTGCCGTTGGTGTAGTTGCCTGCTGTGTCCAGGAAATTGCCGCCCTGGGTGAGGTAGGTGTCGAAGATGCGCCGCGCTTCGAGCTTGTCGGCTCCCCAGCCCCAGTCGGTGCCGAAGGCCATCGTGCCCAGTGCCAGCGGCGAGACCCGCAACCCCGATCTGCCCAGGGTCCGGTAGCAGTCGAGCGCATTCCCATTGTTGAAAATCGTTGTCATTGTCGTTTAGCGTAAGCGCGTTGAGTTCGCCGAGCAAGGGCTGGAGATGCCGACAACAGAAGATGAAGTGCGGCGATGCGCCGCGACAGTTCTGGGGATGGATGCGGACGGCATCACGGGCCACCTTCCGTTGCAGGAATACGGGTTGGACTCTTTCCTCGCGGCGCGTCTGCACCTGCGTCTGGCCGAGCGGACGGGAATCCGGGTACCACTGGAGTCTTTCGTGGGAGCCACCGTCGGGTCGCTGGCCGCGGAGGTCGACAAGCGCCGCGACGGCGCGGGGACCGTGCAGCCCGAGATCGGCGTCGCGGTGTCAGCTCCGGCAACCGAGTCGGTGACGGAGGAGGAATTGACCGCCATCCAGGCCTCGTACTGGGTGGGCCGGGAAGCGGGTATGCCGCTCGGCGGGGTCGCCACCTTCTATTACTTCGAATACGACCGCGATCCCGCCCGTTTCGTCACCGCGGACCCGCACGCCGAGATCGCCGCGCTGGAAGCGGCATGGAACCACGTGGTGGCCCGGCACGATATGTTGCGCGCTGTCGTCACCGACGACGGTCGTCAGCGGGTACTGCCACCGGGACAGCGGTACCGGATCGGGGTCGGCGATCTGCGCGGCTCCGCCGACGACGCCGCCGCGGCGCTGGCCCTGTTACGGGATGAGAAGTCCCATCAGGTCCGCGATTGCGCGGCATGGCCCCTCTACGACATCCACGCGACGATCCTGCCGTCCGGTGCGCTGCGGCTGTTCATCGGCTTCGACATCATCGTGCTCGATATGGCGAGTTGGAACCAGCTCATGTGGGAGTGGGGTGAGCTGGTGGCCGACCCCGAGCTCGTCCTCCCACGCCCTTCGACGTCGTTCCTGCGAATTCTGCGTGATCGTCGCGGCACCGACGAATCGCGTCGCCGGCGCGATCGCCTGTACTGGCAGGAACGTCTGCCGGCGTTGCCGCCGGGACCACGACTGCCCTATGCCGTGGCCCCGGAGACCATCCACCGCGCTCGCTTCCGCCGGCACGAGGCGCGATTGGCGCCGGAGCACTGGTCAGCGCTCGGCACGGCCGCGAAAAAGCGCGGTCTCAGCCCCACGGCGGTGCTGCTCGCGGCCTTCGGGGTCACGTTGACGCGGTGGGGAGCCGACGAAGCGTTCTGCCTGAACACCACGCTCTTCGATCGCCCCGACAGTGTGGAGGCCGAGGGAGTCGTCGGAGATTTCAGCACCACCGCGCTGGTCGAGATCCCCGAGGTGAACCCCGGAGAGTGGCAGGGCTTCGCCGAGTTCGCCCGGCGAGTCAATTCACGCTTCTGGGCCGACCTGGAGCATCGCTCGTACAGCGGCGTCGAGGTGCAGCGCGAGCAGGCCGCCGACCTCACCCCGCGCTACCCCGTCGTATTCACCAGCGGTGTCGGGCTCGGTAGACCCGACGGCCCGGCCGCGGGCTGGTTGGGTGACGAGACGTTCGGGGTATCGCAGACACCGCAGGTCACCCTCGATCACATCGTCTGGGACGAAGCGGGCGGGCTGCGACTGGCCTGGGATGCCGTCACCGAGGCATTCCCACCGGATTTCGTCACGCGGATGCTCTCCGCCCACGAACGCCTGCTGCGGCGACTGGCCGAGGACGAGGATGCTTGGGACACAGTCGACCTCGGCTGGAACCCCCACTTCGAAGGGGTGCGAGCACTGCCGGACGGTCTCGGGACAGGGCTGCTCGTACAACCGCAGCACCACCGGACCGCGCTGCGGCCGGATGCCACCGCGGTGGTGACCACCGCGGGATCGCTCACCCACGGTGAGCTGGCTGCCCGGGCGCGCGCGGTAGCGGGCAGGCTCCTCGCAGCCGGTATACGTCCGCACGATCGAGTGGCCGTCGTCGCGGCGAAGTCCGCAGAACAGATTGCCGCCGTGTACGGGACATTGTGGGCGGGAGCAGTGTTCGTGCCGGTCGAACCGGACTGGCCCGCCACGCGGATCGCCTCGGTCTGTCGCCGGGCCGGAATCGCGCACGCCCTGGTCTCCGGCGTCGTGGAGCTTCCCGAGGGCGTCAGGGTCCATCCGATCGACGACCTGCCCGCGGCGGTCACCGTCGCCGAACCCATAGCCGTCGCGGACAGTGATCTGGCCTATGTCATCTTCACCTCCGGATCCACGGGGGAGCCGAAGGGTGTCGCGATCGAGCATCGTGCGGCACGGACCACGATCGACGATATCAACGACCGCTTCGGTATCGGCCCGGACGACCGGGTCCTGGCACTGTCGGCGCTCAGCTTCGACCTATCGGTGTACGACCTGTTCGGTGTGCTCGGGGCCGGAGGGGCGCTGGTGCTTCCGGACGCCGACCGGCTGCGCGACCCCGGCCACTGGTGCGAGCTGGTGGGCGCCCATCGCGTGACGGTGTGGAATACCGCACCGGCGCTCGCCGAGATGCTCGTCGAGTACGCCGAGGCCGATCCCGCTGCTGCGGCGCGGCTGAGCTCGCTGCGGGTGCTCCTGCTGTCCGGTGACTGGATACCGCTGTCGTTGCCCGAGCGGCTCCGCGCGGTGATCGGCGATCACGTGCGAGTGATCAGCCTCGGCGGTGCGACCGAGGCCGCCATCTGGTCCATCTGTCACCCGGTGCAGGAGGTGCGGTCCGAATGGACGAGTGTGCCGTACGGCAGGGCGTTGCGTGAGCAGTTCTTCCTGATCCTCGACGAAGAAGGGCACCCCTGCCCCGTAGGTGTCCCCGGCGAATTGCACATCGGCGGTGCGGGGCTGGCCCGCGGGTACGTCGGTGACGACGAGCAGACCGCCCAGCGGTTCATCCACCACCCGCGGCTGGACCGGCGGCTGTATCGCACCGGTGACCTCGGCAAGTGGCGGCCGGACGGAACCATCGAGTTCCTCGGCCGCGTCGACCGGCAGGTGAAAGTGCGCGGCCACCGCATCGAACTCGGCGAAATCGAGGCCGCGCTCGCCCGGCATCCGGCAGTGCGCCGATCGGTGGCCGCCGCGGTGCCGGGGGCGGACGACCGGCCGCAATTGGTCGCCTACCTGGTCGCCGGTGAAACTCCCTTCGATACAACGGAACTCGCCGAGCACACCGCACGTCTGCTACCGCGTTATATGGTGCCGTCCCGCTGGGTGACGGTCGAGGCACTGCCCTTGACCTCGAACGGAAAAGTCGATCACTCCCGGCTACCGAATCCCTTCCGGCGGTCCGGCGTAGAACAAGAGCCCGAATCACCGGACCGGTCCCGTCCGGATACACGGGAGACGACCCTCGACGGTGGGCCGATGCCCCCGCGCATCGCACCGGAAATGCAGGGGGCGGTGCACTCGAGAGTTCCCGTCGACACTGCGGTCACCCGGAACGCCGGCTCCAGAGGTTTCGCGGACACTCCCGGCATCGCCGCCGATTCGACGAACCCAACCGGCGACCACTGGCTGTTGTATGCGGCGCGCGAAGCGGAAGCACTGGGGCTGACTGTCACCTTGCGCCTGGAAGCGGTCGACGGGGCTACCGCCACTGTCGCCGGCGACTGGGTACGCCGGCTGCACACGGCAGCCACGGCGCACGGGGTGATCGCCGAGGCGCAGGTGGGGGACACCGCCGAGCTCGTTCTGCGCCCTCCGACGACCCCGGTTTCGGCCGACCGTGTCCGGATCGAATCCACGGTCACCCAGGTCTTCACCGAGCTGCTCGATTCCGAGCCGGCGACGACCA